>JBAXBS010000003.1:0-155114 GCA_037141925.1 Chitinophagaceae bacterium | reverse complement strand
CATAAACGGTGGCCTTGATTTTATATATATGCCCTTTATAAAATATAAGGGCTAGCATCTTACTTTTCTTATTATTTTTCCCAATAAAAAAGCCCTTGATTAAATCTAAGGGCTTTTTTATAATCGCTAATATGAATTTGTATTTTATCGAGACAAGTTCATAGAACGTTCTTTATATAAAGTTCTAAAGTAAGGGTCGCGTAAATCCTTGATGAATCGGATGGCTTCTCCTGTACTTTTCATTTCTGGTCCTAATTCTTTATTCACTCCAGGGAATTTATCAAAACTAAATACAGGCTCTTTAATAGCATAACCGTCTAGTTTTTTCTCCATGGTAAAGTCGGTCAACTTCGCTGCGCCTAACATAATTTTAGTCGCAATATTTAAGTAAGGTATTTGATATGCTTTTGCAATGAAAGGAGTGGTACGAGAAGCTCTTGGATTAGCTTCAATCACAAACACTTTACCATCTTTAATCGCGAATTGAACATTAATCAATCCTTTGATATTTAAAGCTCTTGCAATTTTCTCACTATAAAATTCCATAGTTTCTACAATCAATGGAGTAAGGTTAAATGCAGGTAGTACCGCATTGCTATCACCACTATGTATTCCCGCTGGTTCAATATGTTCCATCACACCCATGATGTGAAAAGTTTCTCCATCAAAAATGGCATCTACTTCTGCTTCTTGACAACGATCTAAAAAATGATCAATCAAAATTTTATTATCAGGGATATGTTTTAAAATACTAACTACTGCAGTTTCTACTTCTGCATCATTAATAACAATACGCATTCTTTGTCCACCAATGACATAACTAGGACGCACCAAAACAGGATAGCCTACTTTATTCGCTACATCAATGGCTTCTTCGGCTGTGTAAGCTGTTCCGTAATCGGGGTAAGGAATCTTTAATTCTTTTAATAAATCACTAAAGCGACCACGATCTTCCGCGATGTCTAAACTATCAAAGGAAGTCCCTATAATTTTTACACCTCTTTCGGTTAAACGTTTAGCTAATTTTAAAGCAGTTTGTCCACCTAATTGTACAATCACACCTTCGGGTTGTTCTAGTTCGATGATTTCCCATAAGTGCTCCCAAAATACAGGCTCGAAATATAATTTATCGGCCATGTCGAAATCGGTAGAAACAGTTTCAGGATTGCAATTCACCATGATGGCTTCATAACCTGCTTCCTTGACTGCTAATAATCCGTGAACACAACAATAATCAAATTCAATACCTTGTCCAATTCTATTGGGACCGCTACCTAATACAATAATTTTTTTTCTGGAAGAGCGAATAGATTCGTTGGATGATAAAGAGTGGCTCATAAGTATAAAATTGGGCAAAAATACATCAGCGAAATCATTTCTACGAATTTTTAGCCAATGGTTTTCCACGAATCCTCATTATCGTACCCCACAAAGCTCATCCCAGCGTGTTGTGTAGCGTTTACTACGTCTTTCACTGCGCATTTTCCAGTTTTTGTGTGTCCCGCTAGTCCCAAATTTGAGGATATCATCCCTGTAAGCCGCATTCATATTATCTATTACATTCATTAGTTTTTTTCGTTTTTGGTCGGCAGGCGGCACAAATAAGTTGGTTTGGAGCGCGCTGTCTGGTACAAAATCACTCAAAATCACCCCGGCCTTTTTATAAATATCGCCTTGCTCAAACAAACTTTTCCCCAAGGCTACGACCGCTTTGATAATATCTGGGGTTAGGTGGGTGGGGTTGTCCAATTTTACATAGCCACTTACTTGTCGGCCTCGATGATAATAAGTGGCATCTAAATTCACGGGGGCTTTTTTTAATAAAAAAACAGCTACTCCATAAGCCGCACTATGTTGTCTTCTTAGTTTTTCACTGGCCCTAGTGGCATAAGTAGCCAAGGCTTCTTCTATTTCCTGCCATTGGGTTACTTCGCGTCCAAACATACGTGTCGTAGCAATCATTTTTTTTTCGGTTCGAGGGGCTTGCATGGAGTGACTTTTCATGCCTTTTAATTCTCGTATTAATCGCATGCCAACGACACCTCCTAAAAAACGTTTCCCCCAACTCAGATCTTTAATACTTAATTGATAGGCGTTGTGTATGCCATAGGTTTTTAATTTTTCACTATAACTATATCCAATGCCCCATACATCTTCGATAGGTGTTTTTTGTAAAGCAGCTTGTGTGGTTTTAGTATCATGTAAAATCACTACACATCCAGTGAGTAATTTATTTTTTTTCGCTAATCTATTCGCAACTTTACTTAATACTTTGTTAGGACCTACACCAATAGATACTGAAATACCTGTCCAGGTTTCAATTTGTTTTTTGATTTTAGTACAGTAGCTGTGTAATTCATTCAAGGGTACATGATCCAAATCTAAAAAAGCTTCATCTACCGAATATACTTCTACACAGCCCGGTGGCACTAGCTGTCGCATGGTTTCCATGACACGCCAACTTAGGTCGCCGTATAAATGATAGTTAGAAGAAAAAGCATGCACTTTATTTTTTTCAATGAGTTCTTTGGCTTGGAAATAAGGGACGGCCATAGAAATGCCTAGCTGTTTTGCTTCATCCGAACGCGACACAATACAACCATCATTATTACTCAACACCACTACGGGTGCGTTTTTTAATTGAGGTTGAAAAAGTCGTTCGCAGGAACAATAAAAACTATTGCAGTCAACAATCGCTTGCATTTTTATACACTATGAATCACGAACGTAACCACTCCCCAAGTACTATATTCCCCCATTTGTTCTATTTGAATGGCGCCGTATCTTTTATTTTCGGGTAGTAAACTAATGCTATGTTCTTGTATTTGTAAACGACGAACCAGAAGTTCTCCATTGAGTACCGCCACCACCACTTTTCCTGAACTCGCTTGAATGCTTCTGTCTACAATTAAAATATCTCCTACATGAATGCCCGCTCCTAACATCGCATCACTGTTGACTCGAAAGAAAAAAGTAGCGGGCTTATTGCGAATGAGTTGTTCGTTTAAATCAATTCCTCGATCCATAAAGTCGTCCGAAGCAGCCCCAAAACCTGTAGCGTTGGCTTGTATAATTTGGCTGGATTCAAATTTTTTGGCTCCGGTATAGGTGGCGTGATGTTCCTCTAAAATATCCATATTACTAAATTTATTAGCAATATTAACTAAATATTTTAGTATTTAATACATTAATTTACCCCCTTTTTTCAACGTATTTATACCTTTTTTAAGGGGTAGGACGGTTGGCGCAGCTTATTGGGCCCAGTTGATGGTGAGGGTCCAATCATTGCCGGAACCTACTTTATATTGTTGGGCAAAACTGCCTTGGTTGAGTGCCACCGAAACATTCATGAGGCTATTTAAATAAGCGAGTGGTTTTCCCACCGAAACGGCACCAAAAGTATTTTCAAAAGGCATAGTTCCTTGGTACACTAATTTTTGTTGATGATAAATGCGCACCATTAATTTATTGGAAGCATGTGGGATGAGTAGAAAATTTTTCCAAAGAGAAGCTTCGATATTACTCCAAAGATTTCCATATTGAATGTCTAAAATAGGAATCGTTCCTTTTAAAGTTTGATTTTGTAAAACTGCTTTTTGAAAAAGAATAGATTGAATAGAAGTAGAAACTGCGCTGCCCACTTGATCGTATCGAATAGTGTGTGAGGCTAAACGTGCAGCGGTATATGCATACACATCGCGTCCATGAAAAGTATATGACGCTCCTGAATTTTTTCTTCGATTGGTGACTTCATCAATTTCTCTCAAAGAGTCAATACCTAATGATAGAGCAATTAGAGTAAGTGTTCCATTATCGGGCGTCACAATGTAGTGACCTGTTTTAGTTTTAGCTACTACCGATTTTCTTTGCGTGCCCACTCCTGGATCTACCACCGATACAAATACAGTACCCGCCGGCCAATAGGCAACGGTTTGATCTAATCGATACGCGGCCTCCCAAATATTATAAGCAGGAATGTCATGCGTTAAATCGTATAATTTTAAGTTGATATCAACACTACTCGCCACGCCTTTCATAGCAGACACCGCTCCATCCTTGGTTCCAAAGTCGGTTTGAAAAACAACAATACCATTTTGTGCTACTGCGGTGATCGCTGTCAATAAAAAAATGGCGGAGCTCGTAATTATTTTTTTCATTTTCGTTTTATTTTAAATATTCGTACATAAATAGCCTTATTCGAAATACAATAATACTTTTTCGTGGCGAACATTGTGAGCGAAGCGATTTGAGAGCACAGAAAAGGTATTTTGTATTTTAATTATATAAATCAGTATGTGTAATTAAAAAAGCCTTCCCGAGTGAACGAGAAGGCTTTAAAGTTATTCAAATAAATGTGTTCGTTAAAATCTAAAAGCAAGTTTGGTAAATATTCTTAAACCATTGTAGCCCATTTGAACGCCATCCCAAGGCCCACCTGTTTCATTATCACCTGCCCACCATTTTGATTGCGGAACAACAGCGAAGTCAGGGTGTACATTGAAGATATTGTCGGCACCCAAAATCCAAGAGGTTTTTTTACTCAATTGAATTTTGGCATAAATATCGGTAGTGAATTTACCTGAGTAATTAAATATTTCAGGAGTAAATTTAGTATCATCCACATCTAATGGAACTTGTGGATCAATACCATCTCCATTGTATCCAAATCCAGTTAAGGCTAAATTACCAAAGTAAGTGATACGTGTGCCTAGGCTTACTTTGTTTTTAGTGTAATCAAAGCTGAAAGAGAATTTAGATTTTGGAGCAGAAGCTTTTAAGAAATATTTTTCACGATCATTAAAGAAAGTGTTCGCGTTATAATCGTTGGTGTTTAATGCGGCAGGAACATGCACTTCATCAATGGTGATACTTTGGAAGTTACCCACTAATAAAAACTTGAACTTTTCTGTAGCAGAAATCTTTTTTTGATAGTCTAATACAATGTCAACCCCAGAATTGGTCGTGTTTACAGCGTTTGCAAAAAACTGAGCAGTAGCAACACCTAAAGTATTTAGTTTAGCAGTTAATGCTGCAGGTAAAGTAGCATCGCTTGCACTAAACAAGCCAGATAATACCACACGATCTTTCATTTTAATACTATATCCATCTACGGTTACAGTGAATCCTTTAGCGGGTTTCCATGAAAAACCTACGCTACTATTAATGGAAGTTTCTTGTTTTAAAGAAGGGATGCCGGCTAGTTTAGTAACAGGATCGTCATTATTAGAAACTCTGGATTGAACTAATTGTCCTTGAGAAAAAGAAGTAAGGGTATTACTGAAATATTTTTGTTGTAAGGAAGGTGCACGATAGCCAGTACTAAAAGATCCTCTTAAATTAAAATTATCAGTCACTTTTAATCTAGCAGAAGTTTTAAAAGTAGCCACGGATCCAAAATCAGAATAATTTTCGGCACGAACTGCTCCAGTTAATAATAAGGCTTCAGTAGGAGTGTATTCCAAATCGGTATATAATCCAGTTACAATTCTGTTCGCTGTGACTTTATCGTCTGGGCTAAAACCAGGAAATCCTTGAGATCCCGGAGCTTGTTGTAATCCGTAAGAATTAGGGTAAGCTTTATAAGAAGCAATCTCGCCTTTGAAAATACTGTATTGTTCAAATCGCATCTCAGCACCATAAGATACTTTGACTCCGCCATGATTGACTCTTCCAAATTGTTTGGATACATCAAGGTTAGTAGTGTTTTGTAAAAAATTAAATCCACCATCATCAAAATGTGTTTGACTTACATTCCCAATATTAGAAGCGTTAAAAGTGCCGTCTCCAAAATAATGGAAATTGTTATTCCCTATAGCATTACTAAAATCCCAATCCCATCCATTTTTACTAGTTTTAGAAAAACCAGTTACGAATGAAAGGTCCTGTATTTGAGCTTGGATATGAGGGTTGTAACTTGTGTCGCCCGATCCTGAAGCAAACATGATACCTGGAACATAAATGAGTTTGCCTTTGCTATTTACAGGAAAACGGGTTGGTTTCGCTGACCAATTACGAGTGTAGGCGTAGGCGTCTGAATTTTTATTATTAATACTTCCAAAAGCATAAAATTTAATATCATCTCCCAATGGTACTTCCATATTAAACATAGCGCCTATTGTTTTTACAGAGCCATCTCCAAAACCTTGTCTCCAAGTATTGGTAGGTAAGCCATCTTTATTTGCAATGTCTGAAGATGCGGCTTGACGGAAAGTTTTTCCTTGATCTAAAACATCCAATGACAAATTAATAAATCCACCTTTTTTACCCAAATCAAATCCGCGATTCATTGAAATGGATTTCGTCACACCATCCATTGCGCCATCATACAAATAATCATGATTATCTTTGAATTGAGTCGTGTTAAATTTTTTATCATAGTAACCAGCCAAGCCAGTAGTGATATTCCATTCGTTGGTGTTTTTTCTTAACACAATATTCATAACACCTGCAATCGCATCAGATCCATATTGTGCAGAAGCGCCATCTCTTAAAATTTCAATTCTATCTACTGCAGATTGTGGAAATCCATTTAAGTCCACTCCTGAATTACCACGACCTCTAGTTCCAAATAAACCTACTAAAGCTGTGCTATGTCTGCGTTTCCCGTTTACTAAAACCAAAGTTTGGTCAGGTCCTAAGCCACGTAAAGTACCAATATCAATATGATCCGCGCCATCGGCACCTGATTGTTTATTATAATTAAAAGAAGGTGCTGCGTAATTTAAAGTAGAAGTTAAATCCATGCGTGCGGTATTCATTCCCACATCGTTTAATTTAATCACATCTACCGGAACGGGCGATTCTGTTTTTACACGACCATTTCCTCTGCTACCCACTAAAATAACATCTTGTAATTCGACAGTGCTTGATGTTAAAATAATGTTCATATTACCTCCAGTAAATTTGACCACTTTATTATCAAAT
Organism: Chitinophagaceae bacterium; assembly: GCA_037141925.1. GTDB lineage: Bacteria > Bacteroidota > Bacteroidia > Chitinophagales > Chitinophagaceae > Sediminibacterium. The sequence goes on along the minus strand of JBAXBS010000003.1, from coordinate 148,190 downwards.
CCAACAAAACTAAATTCAATCAATTCGTTTAAAGTTGAGTTGATACTAAAGCTTCCGTTTTTTGCAGAAGTTGAAATGGATTTACTAGTCACTGCTTTTACAGTAACACCTTCTAGCGCATTTCCTTTATTGTCGGTAATAGTTCCTTTTGCAGTTTGTTTTTGCGCAAAAGAAGTCATGGATAATAAGGTTAATACGAGGCTAATGGGTAGAATTAACTTTTTAAACATAAGGGGGTTAGTTTTACTTAAATTTAAAGCTTTTTTAAACTGTAGAGTTTAAATAGAATAATTTATTTGCTTTTATTTCGTTCTTTAAAGGTAATTTTAAGCCTATGGAGGATATTGTAAAACAGATACATCATCTATATATTTCCTATCATGGGAAAGATTGGGATCAAATTCATAAGATTCCTCAAAGTGGGGGTGACCGTGTTTATTATAGAATCATTCAAGGAAACCAGTCTTGGATGGCTACTTATAGTTTGAATATAAGAGAGAGCGATACCTTCATTTACTTCGCAGATCATTTTAAAAGTAAAGGATTGCCAGTTCCTAAAGTATTGGCAATGAATGAGGCTAAAACGGTTTACTTACAAGAGGACTTAGGGGCCACTTCATTATTAGATGTATTAGAAAAAGAAGGCAAGACAGATCATGTGTTTTCTTTATTTCAAAAAAGCTTATCAGCCTTAGCAAAATTACAAGTACAAGGTGGGGAGGGTTTAGATTATACTAAGTGCTTAACTTCTAAAGTATTTGGAAAGCATTCTATATTAACTGACTTACTATATTATAAGTACTATTTCTTAGACACTTTACAATACCCTTACGATAAACAAGCCTTAATTGATGAATTTGAATGGCTAAGTGATGAATTAGCTTCCAATGAATTGAATCATTTTATGTTTCGTGATTTCCAAAGCCGAAATATTATTGTAGCTAAGGACGAAGTTTTTTTCATCGATTTCCAAGGAGGGATGCAAGGCGGTTTGACTTATGATGTAGCTTCTTTATTGTGGCAAGCAAAGGCTGAACTTTCTCAAGAGTGGAAAGAAAAATTATTAGATTACTATTTAGAAGAAGTTCAAAAATTAATTCCTACCCCATTAAATATACCAGCTCTTAAAAAACAATACCAAGGTTTTGTTTTATTAAGATTATTACAAGTGATGGGTGCTTATGGATTTAGAGGTTTGTTTGAGCGCAAAGCTCATTTTTTAACGAGTATTCCTTTGGGCTTACATAATATCAAAAACTTTTTAGCACATCATGCCATTGATGCAAAAACACCCGTATTCGCATCCATCTTAAAATGGATGGTGACCGACGAAGTGATTGGACGATTCACACCGCCCAAGGCAACAGACGAAACGCCTTTAGTGATTACCATTCACAGTTTTAGTTATAAAAAAGGAATCCCTAAAGATGCTTCTGATAATGGCGGTGGATTTGTTTTTGATATGCGTGGTATTTTAAATCCAGGAAGGTTTGATGATTATAAAAAATTATCAGGTTTAGATAAGCCAGTGCAAGATTTTTTAGAACAAAGAACCAAGATGAATGTATTTTTAAATAGTGTGTGGGACTTAGTAGATATTACAGTGGAAAATTATTTAGAAAGAGGATTTGAATCCTTGCATATTAATTTTGGATGTACTGGTGGACAACATAGAAGTGTATTTGCGGCAGAACAAACTGCAAGACATCTTAAAAATAAGTACAAAGTGAAAACTATTTTATTGCATACGAACCAAGAAAATTGGGTTAAATAATTTGCGTATGCGTGCCATGATTTTAGCTGCAGGTTTAGGTACTAGGTTAAAACCCTTCACCGATCATCATCCCAAAGCATTAGCGGTGGTGAATGATAAATCTTTATTACAAAGAAATATTGAATATTTACGACATGCAGGCATCCAAGAAGTCATTATAAATGTGCATCATTTTAGCGATCAAATAATACAAGCCATTACGAATGCAAGTGGTTGGGGAACGAATGTGACCATTTCAGATGAAACCAATGAAGTGTTAGAAACAGGAGGAGGAGTTTTAAAAGCAGCAACTTATTTTGCAAATGAAAAGAGTTGGTTGGTCATGAATGCCGACATACTTACTAATATGAATTTGGCATCATTGATTCAAGTGGATCAAATACATTCAGCAGCATTTCAACATTATATCGCGACACTAGCAGTGACTAATAGAACATCGAGTCGCAATTTATTATTTAATGATGCAGGTCATTTAGTAGGTTGGAAAAATAACACAACGGGCGAAGAAAAATGGGTTAATCAAAGTGCATCAACTCAACCCTATACTGCCAAAGCTTTTAGCGGTATTCAAATAATACATCAAGCTTTTTATCAAGCCCTTTCCTTCACAGGCAAATTTTCACTCATTGATGCTTACTTACAAATAGCTGCTACCCATACCATTGGTTGCTATGATCATAGCGATAGCATTTTATTAGATGTGGGAAAGCCGGAGAGTTTAGAACAAGCAGCTACTTTGTTTGCTTAATTTGCATCATTTTTTTGCACTCTTTTATTATTTACACTTTGATGTAAATTTTCTTTTTATCTAAAATATAGGCTAGTAAACCCATAAATGCAATCATGCATAAAGCATACAGCAATGATCCAATGCGTAAATCGGTTGCGATATTTTTACAAACATGTTCGTAAAACCAAGGTAGGGCTGAAGTGTATACTTTTTCTCCTTTATCATCTACATGATCTACCCATCTTAATAAAGCCAACACTCTTGGTAAAAATCCACTGAGTACAAAAATGAAAAGTGGGTTTTTTCCAAACACATCAAAGAATTGACTCCATCTTCCTTTGGCTTCTTTAAATTCTAATAAGTAAATAAACATGCCCAATGTAATCATGGCTAAACCGGTAGTGTAAAATACATAGCTGCTGGTCCATATTTTTTTATTAATAGGGAAACTAAAATCCCAGATGTATCCAACAAGTACTAATACCACTCCTGTTAACAATAATTGCGCTAACATGTCAAAGTTTTTTCCTTTGATTTGTATATACTCGCCTACTAAATATCCAAATATTACTTGCACAATGGCAGGCAAAGTGCTAGTAAGTCCTTCTGGATCAAAAGGCACTCCTTCTCCTTTATAAATATGAGTGAGTCCTAAAATTTGTTGATCAATGGCGTTGCCAAAATATCCGGATAAACTATACATATGTCCTGGTAGGCCTAGTGAAAAACTAAGTACCCAGTAAATTACTAATATCATCATTCCTATAAATAAAGCCATTCGAGATTTTCCATAATAAATAATAACAGATGCAAAAAAGTAACTCAATGCAATTCGTTGAAGTACTCCTAATATGCGCACATTCTCCCAAGGTTTCCAAACCAATACATCTTCTGAAAATTTAACAAAGGGGCTCCAATTTAAAAATAAGCCAATTCCAAAAATCATGATAGTACGTTGGATGACTTTGCCCCAAAAAGCACTATTATTTCCTTGTTGCAACTTAGGCATCACAAAGGACATGGCATTTCCCACAGCAAATAAAAAGAAAGGGAATACTAAATCGGTGGGGGTGCAGCCATGCCAACTTGCATGGGCTAATGGGCTAAAAATATGTCCCCAAGAACCTGGGTTGTTCACTAAAATCATGAGGGCCACGGTGGCACCTCTAAACACATCTAGGGAATAATAGCGTTGTTGCTTCATGACTTAAAATTTTTATAAATTACTTCGTAATATATATACTTGTTTTAATATCTTTGTAAGATACAAAATTCAGATGCAAAAAAACATTTTAATCACCGGAGGCGCAGGATTTATTGGTTCCCATGTGATCCGATTAATGGTTACCAAATATCCTGATTATCAAATCTTTAACTTGGATGCATTAACCTATGCAGGTAATTTAGAAAATTTAAAAGATATCGAAGGAGCTCCTAATTATCATTTTGTGAAAGCCAATATTTTAGAAGCAGACTTCCTAAAAGAAATATTTCAAAAACATCACATTACCGATGTGATTCATTTGGCTGCAGAATCGCATGTGGACCGTTCGATTGTTTCACCTTTGGACTTTGTATATACCAATGTGATTGGTACCGTGAATTTATTAAATACAGCGAAGGAATATTGGAAGAACGATTTAAGTTATGAGATAGCGCATGATGGATCTTGGGAACAAAAACGAGATCATTTATTTTATCATGTTTCTACCGATGAAGTATATGGTAGCTTAGGCAAAGAAGGATTATTTACCGAAACTACAGCGTATGATCCTAATTCACCTTATTCAGCAAGTAAAGCAGCGAGTGATCATTTTGTGAGAGCATATGGCGAAACTTATCATTTACCTACAGTGATTTCTAATTGTTCTAATAACTACGGGCCTAATCATTTTCCTGAAAAATTAATCCCATTATTTATACATAATATCATTCACAAAAAAGCATTGCCTGTTTATGGAGATGGTTTGTATACACGTGATTGGTTGTATGTGAAAGATCATGCTCGCGCTATAGATATGGTATTTCATCAAGGTAAACGTGGTGATACTTATAATATTGGCGGCTTTAATGAATGGACTAATATTGATTTAGTGAAATTGATGTGTGCGCAAATGGATGTGAAATTAGGCAGAACGGTAGGCGAAAGCGAAGCGCTTATTACTTATGTCAAAGACCGACCTGGACATGATCGCAGATATGCCATTGATGCAACCAAATTAAATAAAGAATTAGGATGGGCTCCTTCGGTTACCTTTGAGCAAGGATTGGCAGAAACCATCGATTGGTATTTAAATAATAACGATTGGTTAGAACACGTAACAAGTGGTGCTTACCAAACTTATTATACTGAAATGTATACGAATCGTTAATCATTGCATATTTAATTAATTTATAAAGAGTCGAATGAGAATTGAGCAGACCCCCCTTCAAGATTGTTTTATAGTGCATGAAAAAGTGCATGGTGATGCTAGAGGTTATTTTATTGAAACCTTTAATCAACGTGATTTTAAAGCAGCCAGTGGATTGGATACACAATTTGTACAAGACAATCAATCCAGATCTTCTAAAGGCGTATTAAGAGGATTGCATATGCAAAGAGGCGCTGCTGCACAAGCAAAACTAGTAAGAGTATTGGAAGGGTCTGTTTTAGATATTGCAGTAGATTTACGAAAAGGGTCGCCCAGTTTTGGACAACATTTTGCGATTGAATTAACTTCAGAAAATCGTAAACAATTTTATGTGCCTGCAGGATTTGCGCATGGTTTTGTGGTGTTGAGTGATTCTGCGACTTTCTTTTATAAGGTAGATAAATTTTATGAACCAGGAAATGAAGTAGGGATTATGTATAATGATGCCGATTTAAATATTGATTGGAAATTGGCTACACATGAAATCATATTATCCGAAAAAGATAAAATATTAGGAAGCTTCGCTGAGTATGCGGCGAGTTTATAATGAAATAATAAGTGATATGATTTGAGCACAAAGTGCGAAAACATAAACACAAATAAAAAAAATAAAACATCAGGTGTATGAAAGGAATCATATTAGCAGGTGGGTCAGGATCAAGATTGTATCCAATTACCAAGGGAATCAGCAAACAATTGATGCCTATCTATGATAAGCCCATGATTTATTATCCTTTGTCCGTGTTAATGTTAGCGGGGATTAAAGAAGTATTAATTATCACCACCCCCGAAGACAATGATCAATTTAAAAGATTATTGGGAGATGGTTCTGAAATAGGATGTTCTTTTCAATATGCAGTGCAAGCAGTTCCTAATGGGTTGGCACAAGCATTTGTCATTGGTGCCGATTTTATTGGTAAGGATAAAGTGTCTTTAGTTTTAGGTGATAATATTTTTTATGGTGCTGGCTTTAGTAAGTTGGTGCAATCTTTCAATGACGTGGAAGGGGCTGCGGTGTTTGCTTATGAAGTGAATGATCCTGAGCGTTATGGAGTAGTGGAGTTTGATGACAACAACAATGCTTTGTCATTAGAAGAAAAACCAAAAGTGCCTAAGTCCAATTATGCAGTACCTGGATTGTATTTTTATGATAATCAGGTAGTGGAAATTGCAAAAAATATACCAGCTTCTCCTCGTGGGGAATATGAAATCACAGATGTCAATAAAGTGTATTTAGAACGCAAGCAATTGCAAGTGGGTATTATGAATCGTGGCACAGCTTGGTTAGACACAGGTACTTTTGAGTCCTTAGCAGATGCATGTGAATTTGTAAGAGTGATTGAAAAGCGCCAAAGTCAGAAAATTGGATGTATAGAAGAAGTGGCTTTTAGAATGGGCTTTATAGATAAGGCTCAATTATTAGTATTAGCGGACAAGTATGCTAAAAGCGGTTACGGAGAATATCTAAGGGGCTTGAAAAAATAATTTTCAGCCTAAAAAGGATAAAAATTAACTTTTTTGAGGTTTTGACTGAACCATTCCCATTTCTTTTTGTTTTTTGGGTATGACCACGTACACGATTAAAGACTTAGAGACTATTTCAGGGATAAAAGCCCATACTATTCGTATTTGGGAGCAGCGCTATAATTTCTTACAGCCTAAGCGTACTGAAACTAATATTCGTACCTATTCAGGGGAGGAGTTAAAGACCATTTTAAACGTTTCACTTTTAAATAAATATGGGTTTAAAATTTCCCATATTGATAAAATGTCCACAGATCAAATTGAAGAAAAAATCCTCAGTTTGAATCAAATGGAAGCTCAAAGAGAGCGTATTGTGAATGGACTTATTAAGGAAATGATTTCCTTAAATATGGCAAATTTTGAAAAATTATTAGATTTAAATATTGCTCAAAAAGGAATAGATAGAACTATTACAGAGGTTATTTTTAATTTCTTGGAAAGAGTGGGTATTCTTTGGGTAACCAATCATATCAATCCTGCGCAAGAGCATTTAGCAACCAATATTTTACGACAAAAAATTATTGTGGGGATTGAAAAATTACCATCCTTATTACAATATACCAAAAGAGTGGTCTTGTTTATGCCCGAAGGAGAACATCATGAAATTGGATTATTATATGTCCACTTTTTATTAAAACAACGAGGCATTTTTGTAGATTATCTAGGTACCAATGTTCCTACAGTGGATTTGAAGTATCTAACCGAAGTAAAAAAGGTAGATTATTTATATTGTCATTTAACGTCTCCAGCGAAAAATTTCAAGGTCAACAAGTTTTTTGAAGGTTTACAGGATATCAGTATCAACATACCAATTATTCTTTCAGGTCAATTGATTCAAATATACAAAGGAGCGGTTGCTCCTAATATCCATCTAAAGAAGAGTTTAGCCGAGACTATAGATTTTCTTAAATCCATTTAGTTCCTCCATTAAGACTATTTTTTATTTTAAAATATTGATAATCAATATTTTAAAATCTAGTTACCATATCGGGATCCTTAATTATTGCTATTTTCTTACTCAGTTATTCATATTTTGTTTAAATATATGTGAAAAATATTAAACAAAAATTCGACTTGGTATTACGATTTTGTTTAGCTTTGTACTCTAAAAGTTAAACATTATTATATGTCAAACGCTGAGTTTAGTCTATTACTGACCGAAAATGCTGAGTTTTTAAGACCTTTTGCTATCAATCTTACCAAGGATTATGAAGCAGCAAAGGATTTATATCAGGACACTTTATATCGTGCCTTTTCCAATAAGGATAAATATAATGTAGGTACTAATATTAAGGCATGGTTATATACCATTATGCGTAATATTTTTATCAATGATTATCGTCGTAAGTCAAAACAGTCTTTAGTATTTGATCATAGTCCTAATGATTTCTTGATCAATCAAACTACTAATAAAGTAGTAAATGAAGGAATCAATAATGTCAATTTAAAAGAAGTTCATGAAATGATTCATGAATTGCCAGAATTATTTAGAACTCCCTTTACTTTGTATTATGAAGGGTATAAGTATAATGAGATTTCAGATGCATTGAATGAACCTTTAGGAACTATTAAAAGTAGAATTCACTTTGCTAGAAAAATTTTAAAACAAAAAATACAACGTTATTAATTCATGATAAACAATGCTCCTAAAGCTTTTGTGATTGGAGCTGGATTCGCAGGAATTTCAGCGGCTACTTTTTTAGCGCAAAAAGGTTGGGACGTTACTGTTGTAGAAAAAAATACTTTACCAGGGGGGAGAGCGCGAAAATTTGAAGTGGATGGTTTTGTTTTTGACATGGGTCCCAGTTGGTATTGGATGCCAGATGTATTTGAAAAATATTTTGCCTCTTTTGGTAAAAAAGTAAGTGAGTATTATTCCTTACAACGATTAGATCCCTCTTATAGAGTTTACTTTGAAACAGCTACTTGGGATTTACCAGCGAATTATGAACAATTAAAAGATTTATTTGAATCGGTAGAACCTGGTGCAGGAGCTGCATTGGATTTATTTTTAGCCGAAGCGAAATATAAATATGAAGTAGGTGTAGGTAAATTAGTATATCAGCCTAGCTTATCTATCACTGAATTTATGGATTTGGATTTATTGAAAGGCGTATTTAAGTTGGATGTTTTTCAATCCATGAAAAAACACATAGCTCGTTATTTTAAGCATCCCTATATTCAATTTTTAATGGAATTTCCGGTTTTATTTTTAGGAGCACTTCCCGAAAATACACCTGCATTATATAGTTTAATGAATTATGCAGATATCAAAGGGGGCACCTGGTATCCTAAATTTGGAATGTACAGTATCGTAGATGGAATGGTACAAGTGGCAAAGGAATTAGGGGTCAATTTTAAATTAGGAGAAGAAGTAAAGTCAATTGATATCCATAATGGAGTTGCTAAAAAAATGCATACTAAAGTTTTAATGACTGGTGTTGAAAGTGAATATTCCTTCGATGTTTTAATTGGAGCAGGCGACTACCATCACATTGAAACCGATTTACTACCCGCAAAATATCAATCTTACTCTCAAAAATATTGGGATAGCAGAGTGATGGCACCTAGTTCTTTATTATTTTACGTAGGGTTGAATAAAAAAATTCCAGGCGTAACACATCACTCCTTATTCTTTGATACCGATTTTGGAGTACATGGAAAAGAGATTTATGATAACCCCCAATGGCCTACTAATCCATTGTTTTATGCAAGTGTGCCTTCAGTAACCGATCCTTCAGTCGCACCAGCGGGGGGAGAAAACTTATTTTTATTAATTCCCATAGCTGCCGGATTAGAAGGGGATACGGAAGAAGTCAGAGAAAGATATTTTAAGATATTAATAGATAGATTGGAAAAAAAATGGGGTACTAGCATTGGGGATGCCATAGTGTATAAAAGATCTTTCGCGGTGGCCGATTTTAAAAATGACTATCATTCTTTTAAGGGGAATGCCTATGGATTAGCCAATACTTTAATGCAAACTGCAATTTTTAAACCAAGTTGTAGGAGTAAAAAGGTAAAAAACTTATATTACACTGGCCAATTAACGATCCCTGGGCCAGGGGTGCCGCCAAGTTTGATTAGTGGTGAAGTAGTAGCGGATTTGGTTCATAAAAATTATACAACTTAAATTGAATTATGTCAACCCTAAAATTATATGATGAGGTAGCTGCATATAGTAGTAAGTACACTACTTTATTATACAGTTCTAGCTTTTCCTCTGCTATAAAATTATTGCATAAGGATTTGCGTCAACCTATTTTTGATATTTATGGCTTTGTTCGTTTTGCAGATGAAATTGTGGATACTTTTCATGATTACGATAAAGTAGCATTATTCAATCAATTTAAAATTGATACTTATCAAGCTTTGGATCAAAAGATAAGTATGAATCCCATTCTACATCGTTTTCAACTTACCTATCATAAATATAAAATTGATCCTGCTTTATTAGAAGCATTTTTAGTAAGTATGGAAATGGATTTATCTAAACACGAATATGATCAAAAGACATATAACGATTACATTTATGGAAGTGCTGAAGTGGTAGGATTAATGTGTTTATATATATTTTGTGAAGGCAACCAAGAACAATTTGAAGAGTTAAAGCCAGCCGCTCGAAGTTTGGGAGCTGCTTTTCAAAAAGTTAATTTTTTAAGAGATATCAAAGCAGACTTTGAAGGTTTAGAACGTATGTATTTCCCCGATTGTGATTTTACGAAGTTCACCCAAGAGGATAAATTACAAATTGAGGAAGATATTCAAAATGATTTTTCAAAAGCGCTACATGGCATTAAGCATTTGCCCTTAAAAGCTCGATTTGGGGTGTATGTGGCTTTTAAATATTACTATTCTTTATTTAAAAAAATAAAGAAAGTACAGCCTCAGTCTATACTAAAAACAAGAATCAGAATACCGGATTATGGGAAGCTTTTTATTTTAGCGAAAGCAAGTATTCGTAGTCAATTAAATTTATTTTAAATAAATATAACATAGTGGAACAAGTCATCTTAGTAGATACTAACGATAGTGAAGTAGGGATTATGGAAAAAATGGAGGCGCACAAGCAAGCTTTATTGCATCGTGCTTTTAGCGTTTTTTTATTTAACAAGCAAGGTAAAATGTTGCTGCAACAACGCGCTTTTTCAAAATATCATAGCCCAGGGCTTTGGACCAATACTTGTTGCAGTCATCCTCGACCAGGTGAGTCTTTAGACCATGCAGTTACAAGAAGATTACAAGAGGAAATGGGTATTGAAGCAACTGTTTCTAAGGCTTTTGATTTTATTTATAAAGCCGCTCTTCCCAATGAATTAAGCGAGCACGAATTTGATCATGTTTATATTGGACAATATGATGGAGAAGTGACGCCTAATCCTTTGGAAGTAGGTAACTTTGTATATCAATCTATAGAGGAAGTTAAAAGCAATTTAGAAACCTATCCTGATAAATATACAGTATGGTTCCAGATCGCTTTTCCGAAAGTAGCGCAGTGGCATGAATCAAATTTTAATTAACATTAAATAAATATTTATTTATGGATTTTATAATAGTTATGTTATTGACATTTTTAACAATGGAAGGGGTGACTTGGTTGACACATAAATATGTGATGCATGGTTTTTTGTGGTACTTGCATGAAGATCATCATCAACCTACTGGTCATGTTTTAGAAAAAAATGATGCTTTCTTTCTAATTTTTGCCATTCCTAGCATGATGTGTATTTTTTATGGCACATTTAACCAAATGCCTTGGTTAGCTGGATTAGGAACAGGGATTGCAATGTATGGCTTTGCTTATTTTGTAGTACATGAAGTGATTATTCATCAAAGAATCAAATGGTTTACGAGGTCCAATATTAGATACATTAAAGTATTGCGTTGGGCGCATAAAATGCATCATAAAAATTTAGGAAAAGAGGATAGTGAAAGTTTTGGTATGCTCTATGTTTCAAAAAAGTATTGGGATAAAGTAAGAAGAGACGAGGAATTACAAAAAAATGGATAATCAACCAACAGATTCAAGTATACCATCCTACGATTATATCATTGCAGGAGCTGGCTGTGCTGGCCTCTCAGTATTGCATCAAATTTTACAAGCACCCACATTACAGGATAAGAAAATATTGGTTATTGATCAGAATTTAGAAAAGTCAAATGACCGTACATGGTGTTTTTGGGAGACTGCAACTAGTTCGTTTGAACATTTGGTTAAAAATTCATGGGATAAAATTTCAATTCTAGCTCCTTCCTTCCAGAAAGAACTCACGACTGCACCTTTTACCTATAAAATGATACAAGGGTTAGATTACTATCAATTCATTATGGAGAATGCAAAACAATCTAAAAATGTTAGTTGGTTACAGGCCAAAGTGCGCCAAATAGCATCTTCTACTAATGGCGCAATAGTGCAGTATGAAGGGGGGCAAGTCTATGCATCTAAAGTGTTTACGAGTATCTTGCCTTTTCAAATGCATGATTTATTGAGTGCGCAAAAATATAGTTTACCCCATCCTAACATTCAACCATTTTTATGGCAACATTTTAAAGGGAAGGTGGTAAGATTTGAGAAATCTGTTTTCAAGCCTAACATCGCCAGGTTGATGGATTTTAATGTGCCACAAAAAGAGGCTACTGCTTTTATGTATTTACTTCCACTCAATGAAAAAGAAGCATTAGTAGAGTACACTTTATTTTCAGAAACTATTTTAGCCAATACAGAATATGACGAAGTGATTGCTGCTTATTTATCAAAAAATTATCCAGATCAATCATTTGAGATTATACATGAGGAAAAAGGAGCCATTCCCATGACACAATTTGATTTTGAATCCCCTGCGGAAAATATATATGCTATTGGAGCTTTAGGCGCTGCTATAAAAGCTAGTACCGGTTATGCCTTTCAGTTTATTCAACAACAGTCTAAGCAAATTGTACATCAATTAGTCAGGAATAAAAACATTTCTACTAAAGTACACACTTCAAGACATCAATTTTATGATGCAGTCCTTTTATATATATTGCAACATCATAAAATGCCAGGAGCTGTTATATTTAAAAAAATATTTGAGAAAAACGAAGCAGCCACCGTGTTTAAATTTTTGTCTAATACATCCACTTTTTGGGAGGATATTCAAATCATGCGCTCCTTACCTGCCAATATATTTTTACCAGCTGCCTTGCATGTCTTATTCCGGCGGTAAATTCCCTTCTTCTTATTACCAGTTTTCTTAAGTTTGTACCTCTAGCCTCGTAGTACAATGGATAGTACATGAGTTTCCGAAGCTCCTAATCCAGGTTCGATTCCCGGCGAGGCTACAAAGCCTTCTCGAGCATTCGAGAAGGCTTTTTTTAAAGCGAAGACGCGAGACAAGCTTGCTTGATCGAGCGGATGCGCTTTAAAAAAGTCAACAAAGAGCAAAGCGATTTGTTGGAAGGCTCCCGAGTAATCGGGACAAGTTTTGGGTAAGGCCTCAGTCCCAGTCGCTACCTCTTTATTTTCTTACTATAATTTTTATTAAAATTATAACTCACAGTGAATCTAAAATTTTTGACGTTGTTTTGGCTATAGCTATCAATGGTGAAATTACTTCCCGCAGTATATCCTGTATAAGTGGTTAAGCCAAAAGGATCTATGGCGGCAAGGTTAAGGACTAATTGCTTATTCATCATTTTTCTTTGTATGCTAAACGACATACTAATATTACTTCTTGTTTTTCCTTGAGGGGAAGCGAAGTTGTTGTATTTATTACTTGCTTCTATCATCGTTAAATTATTTGGCATAAAGCTATAGTTTAACCCCGCATAATAGGAGCTGCCATCAATATATTTATACAATAATTTTTCAATGGGGCTATACTTATTATAATTGATGCCCGAACTAATATTTAATTTGAATTTTGTGCTTAGGTTAATACCGCTCCATATATTAGCATGGTATTCGTCTTGATCTGAAATATTTTGGTAAGTAGTTTGAGTTTTCCCAGTAGAGAGTAAAGTCCGTACCGAACTAAAAACGTCATTTATTTTATTGTAACCATAGGTGGTGTTTACATTGAATTTAGGTTGACTATAACTAAGATTAAATTCAAAATTTTGTGTCAGTGTTGGCTGAATAAAGGGATTTCCAAAACGAATATTGTAAACGTCGGTATAATCAATATTAGGATTGAGTTCGGTGATGCCAGGACGACGAATAGTTTCACGATAAGTAAAGCTGGTATTGAATTGTTTACTAAATTCTTTTCTGATAGTAATGCTGGGTAGAAATCTCCAATAGTCTGCTGTAGAATTAGGGATATTGCCTTTGACAAAACGAAAGTGGGTATTCGTATATTCCCCTTGTTCATTGATTGTAATTCTCCATCCTTTGGGTAATATAAATACAATCCCCATGCGTGCTGTTAGTATTCCTTGATAAAAAAAGAAATCGCTATTTAATAATTCATTAGGGTAAAAACTGCTGTCTAATTTATTTAAGTAATTGGCATTTAAAATAGTATGATAATCATTTTCGGTAAAAGATAAACCACTTGTAAATAATGTTTTACCCTTTTTATTGAATGGCTTGGTATAGTTCCCTCTTACATAATAAGAAGTAGAGTAGTTGTCCATCAATTGATTCTGAGTGGAATCTAATCCGTTCGGGAGTAAATCACTCAGTAAGTATTGTTGGTAAAAGCTTTTATTATTTACGTTTTTACCAAAATTGATGCCCGAATAAATTTGAATTTTTTCAAGACCTGTCTTGGATTTCCACATATAGGAGCCTGTCAATCCATGGCTATAGGTATTGCCATCATAGTTCACATTACGATTACTGGCTTTCCATACTTTCATTTGATTGTTTAAATTACTGTATAAAGTATGGCTGGTATTATCAATATAATTTAAGTTCCCCTGATACACAAAATCGGAATTACTTTGTTTATTATAATCCACACTTGCTTGTAAACGTAAAGAGGGGTTAATGCTTTTATTAATATAGGAGCTTTCATTATATAAATAATTCACTGAGTCGGCGTAGGTGTTTTTCCGATGTGACCAAGAATTTCCTATCGCTTTATTATTGCCTATATTAAAATTACTGCTAAATGAAAAACTATTGGATTTGTAATTCACATGGGAGCTGATGGACTTAGATCCACTGCTACCTGCACTTGCAGCATATCGCTGGTATAAACCTACTCTCCCTTTTTTAGTCACAATATTAATGACACTTCCATCGTAAGTGGCATATTCTGGAGGAGGAGTTTGCATCACTTCCACCTTCTCCACCATATTAGCGGGTAAACTTTCAAGTAAATCTGCTAATTGTTGTGCATTTAAATTGGTGGGCTTTTCGTCAATCAATATTAAAGGTCCTTTACCTTTAACGGTAATACTTCCATCCGGATTCGCATTTACTAAGGGGATATTTTTAAGCATATCCGAAGTGCTCGATCCATTATTGAGAGGGCTTTCAGCTACATTATAAGTTAATACACCATCTTTTTCTTCAATTAATTTTTTTTCAGCATAGACGATTACTTCATTTAATGCATTAGAGGAATCTTTTAATTGAATATCACTTAAGTAAATTTCATCTTTTTCGGACCTCAACCATAAGCTGTCTAACTGATAGTGCGCATAACCAATCATTTTTATGGATAATTGGTAATACCCGAAATTTGTTTTGTCAAAAATGTATTCCCCATTTTTATCGGTAATACTATTTTTGAACACATTCTTATTTTCCTTCGAATATAAAATAACAGTTGCTCCTTGTATCGCTTTGCCTGTTTTCCCGTCTTGTATATTTCCTGAAATTACCCCAGTGATTTTATGCATTGGCGCATTTTGACACCATGTCAATGCAGGGATGAAGATCAATAGTAATAAAGAATGTAATTTTCTCATGGTGTGTTCCAAAACTAAACAATTATTGCATAAAAAAGGCTTCATTTGTGATGAAGCCTTTAAAGAGATTTTTATATAATGAATCTATTATTTCAAGGAAGCCAAGTCAATCACAAAACGATATTTGACATCTCCTTTCAGCATTCTTTCATATGCATTATTAATTTCTTGCATAGGAATTAGTTCTACCTCAGATACAATATTATGAGCTGCACAATAGTCTAACATTTCTTGAGTTTCTTTCATCCCTCCAATGCAAGAGCCAATCACGCTTCTGCGGTGGGTTACAATTGAAAATGGAGTTAATTGTGGTGGATTCGTAGGCAAACCTACAACCATTAACTTGCCATCTACTCCTAATAAATTTAAGTAAGTCGTATAATCATGATTGGCAGATACCGCATCTAAAATGACATCAAAATAACCTTGGTATTGTTTCATTTGATCCTCATTCGTGCTTACAATAAAATGAGTGGCTCCTAATTTTTTTGCATCTGCTTCTTTGGAAGGAGAAGTGCTAATTACAGCTACTTCAGCACCAAAGGATACTGCGAATTTGACACCCATATGCCCCAATCCTCCTAATCCAATCACAGCCACTTTCATTCCTTTTTTAACACCTGCATACACTAATGGAGAGTAAGTCGTAATCCCAGCACAAAGCAAGGGAGCAACGGCTGCTAAATTTAAATTAGGTGAAATTTTAAAAGTATAATATTCATCCACTACAATTTGAGTAGAATAACCCCCTTTAGTAATCTCATCACTGTTTCTTTCTTTATTATTATAAGTACCTACAAATCCTTCTAAACAATATTGTTCTAAATCGGCTTGACAACTTTTACATGTTTTACAACTATCTACCATCACACCTACACCTGCAATATCACCTACTTTAAATTTAGAAACATGAGAACCTACTGAAACTACTTTTCCTACAATTTCATGACCAGGTACCATAGGATATTGAGAACCTCCCCATTCGTCTCTTGCTTGGTGTAAATCACTGTGGCAAACACCACAATATAAAATTTCAATTTGTACATCATTGTCACCCACCGCTCTGCGATTAAATTCATAAGGCCCTAAAGGGCTAGTGGGAGCAGTGGCTGCATAAGATTTAACAGGTATCATAAGGTTTTAAATTTTGAACAAGCAAGTTACTTCTTTTGCTTTATTTTATTAAAATTTCCGGGAAAGACTTATTCCAAATGTGGCTGGATCTCCTAAATGAATGGCTCCAAAATCGTATGCGTATGCAATATATTTTTGGTTCCATATATTTTTACACCAAATAGAAATATTGTTTGCTTTTAGATTCCAGCCCATATTAAAATGTTGAACAAAATAAGGACTTTGCTTAATTTCATTCTTGATGTCAAAATAAGTATCTCCTATCCATTGCATTCTAGTTTGGATATAGAAAGAACAGGAAGTTGTTATTGCATAGTTATAATATATCGTCATAGCTTGCGTATGTTGTGGTGTGATAATAGGATGTTTTCCAGAATTTAAATAACTAGCATCTGTGATACCTCCATGATAACTAAGTGTTAGACCTTTTGTAGGGGCAGCATACAATTCAACTTCTACTCCTTTACTTTCTAATTTGCCAATATTTTGAATCACGGTTATAGCATCAGGTAATAACAAAGTGGGCACTTGTGCATCATTTACATTGGTGATAAATGCAGAAAGTTGAAGTCTTATTTTGTCTTGTAACCAACTATTTTTCATTCCCCATTCGTAATTGTGACTATGTTCTGGTAGATATGAAATTAAGGGAGGTTGAGAAGGGTCGGAAGAAAGAGGAGATAAACCACCTACTCGATAACCTTGACTATATTGAACATACATAATACTTTGCGGAGTCATCATATAGTTCATTGCTAATTTAGGAGATAAAGAATTAAAATGGATACTTCCTTTTGTGGAGGGAAATATATTGATTAAACTAGGGCTAGGGTCATGTTGATAATATCCCGCTACGTTTTGATTTTGTTTTTCATAATCATTTCTTATACCCATTGTCAACTGCCATTGGGGATGGATAGTATAGTTTATTTGACCAAATAATGCTATTCCCTTTTTTTGAACTGAAGTTTCGTTGATGATACTAAATAAAGAATCTCCAATCATCATCAAGTTAGCATCTTTCCCAAATCGAGTAGCTTGTTTAGAAGGGGCATCTTGATTAAAAAGAAATGCACCTGCGGTCCAACTCATTTTTTGGTTGATGCTAGGGGAGGAATTTAATTTAAATTCCTGTGTGAATGCTTTAATGTTATTCCAGCTTTTTCCATAATTATTAATGACACTGATGGCGTCTAAAGGGGAGAAATCTCCGTCTATTGGCTTTGTGTAGTAACGATAATTTTGTTGATATGCAGTGGTGCTTGTAAAATCAATGTGTTTGCCTTTATGCTGAATGAGTAATGAACTATTCCAAGTGTTATCTTTCATAGTTGTCACAGCATTTTGACTTAATAGATAAGGTTGTTGGAATGCATCTTCTGTGCCATTAGCAGTTAAAGGGAAAGCACCTTGATTATTACTTTGATAGTTTTTAATATTCCATAAAATTTGCCAATTGGGGAGGGGTAGATATTTTATATAATAATTCCCTGTCCATTCAGATTGCTGATCGTAACTTTTTTGGGTCACTGTATTAGTATAGTATCCATTTCTTTGTTGTTGTAAAATGCCAATTCCGAAAAATAATTTATTTTTTACTAAAGTAGTTTTTAGACTCCCCATGATTCTTTGTAAACCAAAATTTCCTTGAGTGATTTCTGCATACCCATTGGTTGTATTATTGGGTTGTTTTGTAATAATATGAATCACTCCTCCCATGGCATTGCGTCCATATAAAGTTCCTTGAGGTCCTCTTAAAACTTCAATGCGTTCAATATCATTCAAAGTGGGGATATAAGTATCTAAATTAAACTGGGCCACACCATCAATATAGGTAATGACAGCAGGGTCATAGGAGGTGGTGCTGATGCCGCGAATGCTAATGGCATCCCGATGATCACCTGGGTCTGCACTATATAAATTAGGTACAAGTCCTGAAATATCTTTATTGTTCCAGAGTTTTAATTGTTCAATAGTATTACTTGAAAAAACGGTTAAACTCAATGGAATTTTTTGTGCTAATTCTTCTTTTTTTTGAGCAGTGACAATGACGTCTTCTAAAGAATTTGATTTCGCAAACTTATTTGCAATAGTATCTTTTTGTTTTTCCCCATTATTTTGGCTTTGGGCGTTTAAACTAAAAAAGAGTATAGCTAAAAAATATATTTTTCTCATAGGTGGTAATAAAGATAATGGCTTCATAATAAATTACCACACCTTTTATGTAATTTATAATTGAATAATTGACTGTAGTGATACAAAAATGGAACCGAACAAAAGGAGTCTAAGAAAGAACCTAATAAACAATCTAAGAAAGAATCTAAGAAAGAAACTAAGACGGAACCACTACTAAAAGAGATAAGGGTTCCATAGTAATTTCAATTGTTTCCTGGGTTGTCAAAAGCGCTTCTCCATCAATATGCAAAGGCTGCTTGGAGGCATATTGTATATGCAATGATTTGACAGATTGTATAGTGGTATTTTTAGAAGTGTGAATTATTTTTGAAAAAAGTTGGATCGCCATATAACCTGCTTGAAAAATATTTAAAGGTTTTATCTTAACCACTTCTAATTGAGCATCCTGAACATCAGAGTAGGGGGATATATAGGCGTTATTCCCAAACTGATTTGCATTGGCAATTGTTAGAGAAAAAACTTTTTCAAATGGCCCATGATTCAAACTTATTTTGATGGGTTGATAATGGAATAAAGTTTTTAAAGTTGCTTTTACATAATTTTTAAAGCCTCTTTGTGCAGATTTAGAAAATCGAGTAGCTACTTGTGCGTCAAAACCAATCCCCATGGTACAAAAAAAAGGTCGATTATTAATAAGTCCCACATCCATAGCGATTTCTTTTCCATGTAAGGCGACATATAAAGCCTCTTTAGGGTGGAGCGGAATGGCTAAATGTCTTGCTAATCCATTTCCGGATCCTAAAGGTATAATGCCTAATGGAATGGTGGTTTCTATTAGAGCAGAAGCCACTTCATTGATAGTTCCATCACCTCCTACTGCAATTACTTTTTCTGCTTTTTGTGCAATGGCTTTTTGAGTCATTTGAGTGGCTTCCAAAGGTTGCGTAGTGATCCAAACCAAACTATTGGGAACTTCGCGCAATAATTGTAAGATTTTACTTTTTTGCGTGCTTTTTTGATGCCCTGCATGAGGGTTGAAAATGAAATGAATCATCCCCGCAAAATTATCATTTAATTTGCATTTTTAGGGAATATTTAATTTGCTATCTTTTAATAGCACCAATATTGCTAGAGAAAATTTTAACAGCAATGGCTAGCAAGATGACTCCAAAAAACTTACGTACGGCTAGTAAGCCACCTGGTCCTAATAATTTTTCAATATAATTGAGTGATTTAAGTACGATATAGACTACAATTAGATTGATGATAATACCTGCGGCAATATAAGCTTCTTCAAAGTTGGCTTTCAAGGACATGATGGTTGTTAGTGTTCCACTTCCTGCGATAATGGGAAAAGCAATTGGAACTACGGCGCCGCTATGTTCATTTTTATCTCCTTTAAATATTTCATGTCCTAATACCATCTCCAACCCTAATAAAAATATCACAATAGAACCTCCCACTGCAAAAGATTTTACATCCAACCCTAGTATTTGCAAAAAAGGTTTACCAAGAAATAAAAATAATATCATTAATCCTCCTGAAATGAGGGTCACTTTGAAGGATTTAATTTCACCCACTTTTTCTTTCATGGAAATAAGCAAAGGAATAGATCCCACAATATCAATCACCGCAAACAAGGTGAATACAATCGTTAACAGTTGGTCAAAATGTATTTCCATAAAAAAAGCTTTGTATGAAGATACAAAGCTTTTTGAAAAATGGTCATTTAATGTATTTGAATACCCAACATCCACATGCGACCGATGCTATTGTACCCATTGATTTCATTGAATTGAGTATTCGTTACATTTTGAATATCACTAAACAACAACACATGCTTACTCATTTTATATTGCACATGCGCGTTAAATAAAGTATAGTCGTGTAATTTTACATCATCTGTTGCATAACCACCAACATCATATCTAGCACCTACATACTGCGCATGTAATTGGAAAGACCATTTTTGGTTGGGTTCAAAACGCCATTGTAAGCCTATGGTGTTTTTAGGACGTTTTAATAAGTATGGGTAGGTGATGGTATCGGTGGTCGTGACTCTATTTTGATTAGTTTCCTTTCCATCCATCCAACTAAGGTTGCCTGAAATTTGATGGTGCTCATTGGGATTCCATTTTACTTCTA
Source organism: Chitinophagaceae bacterium (assembly GCA_037141925.1). Taxonomy (GTDB): domain Bacteria; phylum Bacteroidota; class Bacteroidia; order Chitinophagales; family Chitinophagaceae; genus Sediminibacterium. Next base: position 127,435 of record JBAXBS010000003.1, on the reverse strand, counting down.
ATTCTAAACCATTTACTTTTTGTTGTATAAAGTTGAAAAAATTATAGTCAATATAATTATAATCAATTCCATTATCTATTGTTCGGTGATAAGTGACAAGTCTGGTATATAATGTATTGGATTTATATTCGATACCCATGTCAGCGTTTACCGATTTCTCAGGTAATAATTTTTCATTATAGCTTAATTGATATAAAGAAGGCGCTTTAAATCCAGAAGATATATTGGCTAAAACCCTCCATTGACTGTTTATTTTATAAGAAGGACTCACCGTGAAGGTTTGATTGTTTCCGTATCTGGATTGTTTATTAAATCTGCCGCCTATTTCAAGTAACCATTTGTTTTTGGAGTCATTCAGTAATAGGGAACTATACAATGCATTTTGAAATTGGAAAGTGTCTTTGAATTGATCATTATAAGGCCCCCATTGGCTCAATGAAATATAAGTTTGATGATAGGATCCATATCTAAAGTCGGAACCTACAATCCATTGGATATTAGGGTGAATTTGTTGTGCCACTAACAAGTCGGCAAAATGAGATTTCCCTGCGTATTGATTGTCTTCATAAATCATATACGTTTTATCGACGCTATCATTTTTATAACTACGATCTTGCGTACTCATTTGATATTGAAATTGAACTTTAGTCTTATTTTTTTGATATTTTATTTCAGTTCCAGTAAGTTGAGTCGCATTTTTAAAATGATCGTCTTTATCATCCATAAAAGCACCATAGTCAATGGAAGCTGTATAGGCCGTTTTGCGTGTAAATAGGGTAGCTTGCAGGGAAGGTTTAATTTCATATTGTAATTGTACAAACCAACTTTTATTGTCATATCCATCTGGATCAAATTTACCCGTGTTTTTGATGTCGGTGGCGGAAGAAAATCCAGTGGCAGTTTGTTGGTCAATGCCTGCATTCAAATTAAGTTTACCCCAATTGTTATGATGTTGAATATTCCATTTTTGAGTACCATAACTGCCTGCGCTAGCACCGCCGCTCCAATGAGTGGCGCTAGTTTTTTTAGTGATAATATTAATCACTCCGCCAATGGCGTCTGATCCATACAAAGTACTTTGCGATCCTTTTAAAATTTCAATTCTTTCAATTTGATCTAAGGGCACTAAATTTAAATCAAACTCATTACTAATCATGGAAGGATCTCCCACAGGATTTCCATCTATCAAAATCAAAGTACGTCCACTAGAAGCACCTCGCATGTAAATACTAGGAACTGTACCTGCATTACTTAAACTTCCGGGAAGGGATAATCCTACTTGCTCATTGAGTATTTGAGCAACGGTTCTTCCTGCATTTGCGATAAGCTGTGCTTGATTTGTTACGGTAATGACTTTACCAGTACTGTTTTGTTTTTGAACAATTTTGTTGGCAGTAATGATAACGTCTTCTAAAGTTCGATTGTTAGATTGAGTGGTGTCATTCAGAGAAAGGTCTTTTTTTTGCCCCAATACAGAAGGGAAGGCGGCCATAATGCACACCCAGAGCGTAAATAATTTTTGGCTCATTGTTTTGTTTTTTTATTGTTAACAATGAGCTTCCTGGAGAAAGAGAACCATAATTAATTGATGTGCATGTTACAAAGCATAAAATCCCTATTTAAGTGATCCAATGTGATACAAACGCAAATCTTTTTTTTACAATCCTTGCTTTTTACCCGAAAGCTGTTGATTTATTAATTAGGCAGGTCTTCTGGCTTGTTCTTTTTGAATGCATCCTTCCCAAATTGCTTCAGTGGATATATTGCATTGATTGCTTTTGGCAATGAACTCACAGCTACGGGAATAGCCCCCGATTTAAACGGGGTTCCCTTTTAATCATTTGTATGAACCTAATTCCAAGACAAACATAAGTGTAAATGATGTTGCAGAATACATTAATTATTAACCCATTGTTGAAAACTTAACCGCTTTTTGTTATATTTAAGCTTATTAAAAATAGGGTAGTTGCTTAAGCAGATCCACTAGACAGTTTTATTTTAAATTAAAGTATTTGCATACTTAAAAACGTAAGCATGAAATCAAAACAAAGCATTAATTTTTTTAGTTTAACCATGATTGTGGTGAGTTTGGTAATAGGGATGGGTATTTTTAAAACTCCTGCTACGATTGCTGCAAAGTCAGGAACACCTGGTATTTTTTTCACGGCTTGGTTAATAGGAGGGGTGATTGCTTTGTTTGGAGCATTAACTTATGCTGAAATTGGACAACGTTTACCCGTGATGGGAGGGTATTATAAAGTGTTTGCGCATTGTTATCATCCAGGAGTAGGATTTACCATTAATGTTTTAATATTAATTAGCAATGCTGCTTCTTTAGCTGTTGTGGCTTTAATTGGAGCCGACTATGTCAGTGATTTATTATTTGGACAACCTTCTGGTACCTTATTTAATATTGGAGTAGCCTCTTTATCGGTGGCATTATTTTATGTAGTGAACTTATTGGGATTAAAAACAAGCAGTCGCACACAAAACATTTTGACAGTGGTGAAAATTAGTTTAATTGTTTTATTAATTTCTTCTTTATTCAAAGGGGTGACAGTTCCGCCTCATGGAGTGAATGAAGGAAAAATTTATGTGTATGACGGAACGAATGGAGCCTTACTTTTATTAGTCAGTTTAGTGTCTGTATTTTTTACATACGGAGGCTATCAACAAACCATCAATTTTGGATCCGAAGTAAAATCCGCAAAAACCATGCAGCGTGGTATTGTAGTGGGCATATTAGTGGTTTTGTTTTTATACCTCACTATTAATTATACTTATATTAAAGTGATTGGGTTTGAATCCATGAAAAATGCAAATGCTATTGGGTCACTTCTTTTTGAAGCTTGGTTTGGCAAATTAGGCGCTAAGATTTTTGATTTTGCGATGGTATTAAGTGTATTGGCTTACGTGAATGTCATTTTAATGAGTAATCCTCGCGTCATGTTTGCGATGAGTGAGGATAAAGTATTACCTAAAATTTTTCAACAAAAACATCCTACAACAGAAGCCCTAGTTCCTGGGTTAACTTTATTTGCCATCACTACTATATTAGTGACCTTTTTTGGTAAAGGGGTAGATGATGTATTAAGCTTTAGTATTTTTTTAGATTGCATGGGAATGAGTACCTCGGCGGCTACCTTGCTTATTTTGAGACAAAAAAATCAAGGGAATGAGTCAGTGACGGGAGCCTTAAAAAAATGGACCCCCATTTTCTGCGTTATTTTTGTATTATCCTATGCGTTAGTGGCATTGGCAGTGGTGATTGATAAGCCTTATTCTGCCCTCACTGCGATGTGTTTATTGGCCGTTGTTTTAGTGATTTACAGGTTATTTTATTATAAAAAGGCTATTTAACACCTTTCATCTATACTAATCGCTGCTCAGCCGATCCCCCTTCCGCCTGTCTAATATTTAGAGACCTATTTATTATTAGTTTACTTTTGTAGGGTCAAAAGCTATTTAATTTATATATATATACTAGATGAAATACATACTTTCTTTATTTTTCGTGGGTTTTGCTTTTCAAGTTCAAGCGCAACCGTCCACCCAATGGGACTTAAAAACATGCGTGGAATATGCGATAAAAAATAATATTTCTATCAAGCAAGCCGATGTACAAACGCGTCTTGCTAAATTACAAGCCGAATTGGCTAGCTCCAGCAGATTACCCAGTTTAACGGGGTCTTCTGGTATGGGATTAAGATTAGGGAGATCCATTGACCCAACCACCAATGGTTTTGCAAATACACAATTCTTATATAATAACTTTGGTTTAAATGGGGGCATTCAATTATATAATGCAGGAAAGTTAAAAAATAACGCAGACGCTACTAATTATAACTGGCAAGCTTCTCTAGCCGACTTGCAAAATGCCTCTAATGATATTTCATTGAACGTGGCTACTTTTTATTTACAAGTATTGTCTACTATTGAGCAATCTGAAATTTCTAAAATTCAAATTCAACAAACTTTAGAGCAATTAAATGCGACTAAAAAAAGAGTAGAAGTAGGCTTACTTCCCGAAATTAATTTATTAGAACTAGAAACTCAATTAGCCAATGATAGCAGTACTTATATTTCTGCTATTTCCAATGTGGAACAATCTAAATTAAGTTTAAAAGCGTTGTTGAATTTAGATGCGGGTACCGACTTTGATGTTCTAGTGCAACCTGTGGATCAAATTAAATTACAAGGCTTTGCCGATTTGCAACCTGATTATGTTTTTGCAATTGCGCAACAAAATCTACCCAATGTAAAAGCAGCTGAATTTAGAGTTAAAGCGGCTGAGAAAAGTTCGTTGGCTGCCAAAGCGAATTTTTATCCTTCTTTAAGTTTTGGATATAGTTTAACTTCTAATTTTTCAAATCAGTTCAAATATATTAACGGCTATGAACTAACAGGATTGAGTGCTATTACACCTGCGAGTCCTTTTGTCACCATGAATAACACTAAATATTTTGTACAAAGTCCCACTTATGCCACTACCACTGGGACGCGTAATTTTGGGAATGTTTGGAATGGGTGGGGGACACAAGTAAATAATAATTTTGGTCAAAGTTTTGGCTTTCAATTATCCATCCCTATTTTTAATGGTGGACAAGCTCGTATTTCCTATCAACAAGCAAAGTTGAATTACAAATCAGCTGAATTAAATCAAGAAAATACCAATCGTAAATTAAAGCAAGACATTTATTCCGCTTATACCAATGCCATTGTAGCATTGAACAAATTAAATGCCAATAAAAAGGCAGTGACTTCAGCCGAAAAAGCCTACGAATTTGCAAAGAAAAGGTATGAGCTAGGTTTGTTAGGTACTATTGAATTATTGAACAATCAAAATAATTTTTTAAAGGCTAAAGTGAATTTTAAATCTGCTCAGTATGAGTATGTGTTTAGAATTAAGCTCCTTGAATTTTACAAAGGAGAATCTTTATCACTTTAATTTAAATATAAAAAATTACAGAAGTAAAAAATAAATAAAATGAACAAAAAGTTAATCTGGATCGGAGGTGGTTTAGTGTTTTTAATTGTGCTTTTGGTAGGCTTGAAAAAAGCAGGTGTAATTGGTAAAGAAGAAGGCACATTAGTCACTTCAGAAGCTGTACAATTAAGAACCATCACCGAGTCGGTGAATGCGAGTGGTAAGGTATATCCTGAAATTGAAGTAAAAGTGAGTCCAGATATTTCTGGAGAAATCGTCAATCTTTTTGTAGAAGAAGGAGATAGAGTTACTAAGGGTCAGGTGTTGGCTAAAATATATGCCGATATCTATTCCTCTCAACGTGATCAAGTGACAGCAAGTGTGAATCAAGTAAAAGCGCAATACGAAAATGTAAAAGCTGCTTTAAGTGGTTTAAAAACGGCGTATGAAAATTCAAAAGCTACTAATGAGCGTTACAAAAAATTATACGCCGATAAAATAGTTTCTAGATCGGAATATGAGCAAACAGAACAAGTGTTTCGTTCTGCGGAATCAAGTTATAATTCGGCTAAAGAATCTATCAAAAGTGGAGAAGCTCAAATTCAAGGTGTGAAAGCACAATTAGCCCGTGCAGAAAAGGATTTAGCACGTACTACTATTACTTCACCTATGGATGGCATTGTAAGTTTAATGAATGTAAAAAAAGGGGAGAGAGTTGTAGGTACAGCTCAAATGGCAGGTACCGAAATGATGCGTGTGGCAGATATGAAGAGTATTGAAGTAAGAGTAGATGTGGGTGAGAATGATATTACTAAAGTAAAGATTGGCGATACCGCATTAGTAGAAGTGGATGCGTATAATAAGCGTAAATTTAAAGGAGTTGTATATAAAATTGCAAATCCTGTGACTTCAGCTGCAAGTGGTTTGGCTGCAAGTACAGAAGTAGCAAACTATAAAGTACACATTCGCTTATTACCTACAAGTTATGAGGACTTAACAAAAGAGAATAGCATTTTCCCTTTCCGTCCTGGTATGACAGCGAGTGCTGATATTCAAACTAAGTCAAAAGCAAATGTAATTACTGTTCCTTTAAATGCGGTTACGACTCGTGATAAAGACGGCGAAGGCAAGGATACTAAAATGGCTGCTAAAAAAGAGGACAATAAAAATGGGGATGCACCTGCAGCAAAAGATGAATTGAATGAAGTGGTTTATGTATTGCAGCCAGACAATAAAGTAAAAATGGTAAAAGTAAAAACAGACATACAAGATTTAAATTATATTGAAGTAGCTGGATTAAAAGTAGGTGATAAGGTGATCACTGGACCTTATAGTACAGTAAGCAAAACTTTAAAAGACGGCATGTTGGTAAAAGTAGTTGCAAAAGAAAAATTATTTGAAGAGAAAAAGTAAGATAGTGCACTGTGAATCAGTTTAAAAAGGGGCGCATTTAAAAAATGCGCCCCTTTTTTATTGAGTTTCGTATGTTTGTAAAAATTTGGCAACATGCAAATTGGAATCATAGGAAGTGGAAGTTGGGCGACAGCGATTGCAAAAATTGCAATGGATAATGGTAATGCGATTCATTGGTGGATGAGACAGGCAAATAATATTGACTATTTTAAAAAGCGACATCATAATCCCCACTATCTAAGAAATACCTATTTTGATACTTCACGTATACATTTTTCAAGTGAAGTAACTGAGATAATTGCAGCATCAGATATGATAGTCATGGCAGTGCCTTCTATTCATGTGGAATCCTCCCTGCAAGGTGTGACAGCTCAAATGCTGGAAGGTAAAAAAATAGTCTCTGCCATCAAGGGAGTGTTACCCAAGCACAATATTTTATTGCATGAATATTTACAAAAGCAATATCAATTTCCGCTTTCTCATTATTATACTTTATTAGGTCCTAGCCATGCCGAAGAAGTAGCAGCAGAACAATTATCTTATTTAACTTTTTCAGGATTAGATATTGCAGTCACAGAACAAATTGCTTCTTATTTTAAATGTGATTATATTAATACCATTGTGAATCATGATGTGATTGGAGTGCAATATGCAGGGGTGGTAAAAAATATTTATGCCTTAGGAGCGGGTATTGCGCATGGACTAGAATATGGAGATAATTTTTTAAGCGTATACATTGCAAATTGCGCCCATGAAATGCAAGTATTATTAAAATCGATCTATGAAAAGGGAGGAGGTAATGATAACGCTATTAATTATGCTTCTTCGGTGTATTTGGGAGACTTATTAGTGACTTGCTATTCTTTACATAGTCGAAATCGCACTTTTGGAAATATGATTGGGAAAGGATATTCCGTAAAGTCAGCTGAATTAGAATTGAATATGGTGGCGGAAGGATACAATGCTAGCAAATGTATCATGGCCATCAACGAACAATTGCAATTAGATCTGCCGATCATCACTACGATATATAAAATTCTTTGGGAAGGAAATTGTAGAATGGAATCCTTTAAACAATTGGAGCAGATTTTAATTTAATAAGTATTCAAGTTTTATTTATATTTTATTAAAATCTGCTACATCCAAAAAAAGTCACTCGCAATGCCATCTGCTAAAAACTTTGCTTTTTTAGTGATTGCATATCCTTTCAAAGTGGGGGTGAGCAATTCTTTTTCTAACATAGGTCCGAGCATTGTCATGGTGTGTTCTAAAAAATCTTTACCATAAGCTGTTTCAATATATTGATTGTCGAAGCCTTCGATGCATCTAAGTGAAGTCATCATATATTCATTATATCTGGTAGCTAAAGAAAGGGTCTCTATTTCAAAGGGAACTTTATTTTCTTCAATCGATTTTATATACAACGCGTTATTGGCTACATTCCATTGTCTGGATGTTTTATTGAATGAATGTGCCGAAGGTCCTAGCCCTAAATAAGGAATAGCGTTCCAGTAATTGCTATTGTGTTTACTTCTATAATGTGGTTGACTGAAATTAGAAATTTCATATTGTTCTAATCCGTTTTTTTCTAAGATCTCCACTATAATTTCAAAATGTCTTGCTTGCTTTTCTACCTCTACGGCTTCCATCTTTTCTTGTTGAATCATGGTATGCAAGGCTGTTTTTTCTTCTACCGTTAAAGCATAACAAGAAATATGGGGGATAGCGTATTGGGTGAGTTCTTTTAAATCAGCGATCAAATCCTCGTCTGATAAATGTGGGGTGCCATAAATCAAATCGGCACTAATATTAGGAATGCCTCCTTGCAAAGCAGCCTGAATGGCTTGATGCGATTGATGGGTGGTATGAGCCCTATTCATCCAATCCAGGGACTTTTGCTGAAAACTTTGAATCCCAATACTTAATCTATTGACGCCTACATTTTTCCAACTTTGCACTTTTGCTACATCAATATCATCGGGATTGGCTTCTAATGTTAATTCGATATCATTGGCTAACTGAAAATGAAGCTGAATTTGATGGATAAGGTTTTCTATATCTTGTATTGCTAATAGAGAAGGCGTTCCTCCGCCTATGTAAATGGTTTCAATGGGGTCCTGGAGGTAATTTTTTTGAAGTTCGATTTCTTTTAAAAGCGCCATATTAAAGGGCTCCATATATTTTACTTGCGTAGAAAAGTGAAAATTGCAGTAATGACAGGCTTTTTTGCAAAATGGGATATGAATATAGATGCCTGCCATAGCGAAGTAATAAGTGTATTGGACAAAGCTAGTTATAAGTTACTAATTCTGCATCAGGATACTTATTTTTGCAAGGATGAAGTCATTTTTAAAATATACATTTTTACTACTCGGTTGCTGGATATTATTCAGCTCTTTTCAAAAAAAACAGACTCCATTATTAACTACCGACACTCCCATTACTTTAATAGACTCTACAATTGTAAAAGACACCCTACTCATTAAATATGTTCCTGTTCTTCCCCCTAGTTTTCAAGAAAGAGATGGCATTTTTTTACAGTCTTTGCGCGATTTAAATTTGAAAGATTCTTTGCTTCCTATTTTAAAAGAGTATAAAACTTACTTTACACAAAAGTCCAATGGTTTTAAATTATATATGGATCATTTGGCGGAACAAGGAAGTAATCAAGTATTGTATAAAATTGAACAACGTTTTTCGGTACCTAATAAAGATGTATTATTTTATACGATCGTAATTTTAATTTTTTTATATGGATTTGTAAATAATGTCTATCCACAATATTTCCCTAAATTATTTAATCAGTTTAGTCAATCCTCTTTGAGAATGATCCAATTTAGGGAACAGCTTTTGCAAAATAGTTTAGGTTCCCTTATTGTTAATTTTTGTTTCGTTTTATCTTTTTCTTTATTAGCTACTTTATTTATTTTCAACAATCACTTGCTCGCTTTATCTTTTTGGGAAGGTTTTCTCTATATTATTTTATTTTTTATCGGACTGTATGTAGGAAAATATCTTTGTTTAAAATTTGCGGGTTATATTTTTAACACTGAGGAATTGGTAAGTACCTATATTTTCGTAGTTTTTATGATCAATAAAGTATTAGGAGTTTTACTAGTACCTTTTGTCTTAGTACTTGCTTTTGCTAAGCCTGTATTTTATCCCTATGCCATCATGGGTGCAGGGGTGGCGGCAGTATTACTCCTATTATACCGATATCTATTTTCTTTAACGTCTGTACGAAACAAATTACATATCTCCTCGTTTCATTTTTTTCTATACCTTTGTGCTTTCGAAATATTGCCTCTAACTTTGTTGTATAAATTTATTGTACAATACTTTGGAGGTACTTACTAATCTCGAAACGTGAATGATAAATGGCAAAAGAAATGAGTGGAGTAAAAAAATCGACTACCAAAAAGACCATTAAAAAAATTCTAATTTCACAAGCTAAGCCAGAAAGCGAAAAGTCGCCTTATTTTGACTTGGAGCGTAAATATCCGGTCTCTTTATTTTTTCAACCCCTCATACAATTAGTGGCAATTCCTTCTAAGGAATTCAGAAAAACTAAAATTGATATCCCTTTATATACGGGCGTAATTTTTACAAGCAAAAATGCTATTGATCATTTTTTCAGAACCTGTGATGAATTAAAAATTAATATCAGTCAGGACACTAAATATTTTTGCATTACCGAGTCTGTTGCTTTGTATTTGCAAAAATTTATTATGTATCGTAAACGTAAAGTGTTTTTTGGATCAGACGGAACGAATAAAAAATTATTTGATGTTTTAAATAAACACAAGGCGAACGAGAAGTTTTTATATGTGTGTAGCGAAAATCAACAGGATAACGAAATTGTCAATTGGTTAAAAGATCATAGTTGTCAATTTGAATTAGCGTATATGTATCGTTCGGTGAGTAGTGATATTGCCAGTTTATTAGAAGAGCATACTTTTGACATTATTTGTTTATTTACACCTAGTGGTTTACGAAGTTTGTATGACAATCAACCTAAATTCAAACAAAATGGAACGATCATTGGTGCTTTTGGCTCCAATACTTGCAAAGCAGTTGAAGAAGCAGGTTTGAGTTTACATATTAAAGTGCCGAGTCCACAAATTTCAAGTATGTATTCAGGCTTGGATCAATATTTAGCGCAACAATCAAAGAAGAAGTAACTGGGACTGAACACATTTAATCATCTCCATTTACTATGTCTTCCAATTTATCTCCTTCTTCACCCCACTCCAACTTGCCAAAGTTATTGAATAATTTAAGCAAAGAAACCAGTCCCTATTTATTACAGCATGCGCATAATCCAGTGCATTGGCAGGCTTGGTCTCCAGAAATTTTTATATTATCCCAACAACACAATAAGCCTATTTTATTAAGCATAGGGTATGCTGCTTGTCATTGGTGTCATGTGATGGAACGAGAAAGTTTTGAACAACAGGAAGTGGGCGATTATATGAATGCTCATTTTATAAATGTAAAAGTGGATAGAGAAGAGCGTCCCGATGTAGATCATATCTACATGGATGCATTGCAAGCCATGACTGGCTCTGGCGGCTGGCCTTTAAATATTTTTTTATTGCCCGATGGAAAACCATTTTATGGGGGCACTTATTTTCCGCCTATCAAAATGCCTCAAAGAGCATCTTGGATGGAAGTGTTAAAAGGAGTCAAAGAGGCTTTTGAAAATAACTTAGAAAAATTACAAGAACAAGCCAATCAGCTGACACAACATATTGTGAATACCAATATTGTGGCGAGTAAAATACAGACAACAACAGCTACTTCTAGTGATTCATCGGATCTAGCCGCTATGAATGAAGTGCTTGCTACCAAGGAAGAAGTGGCTTTGATGGCACAACGAATTCTACAATCAGCAGATACACAGTGGGGTGGTTTTGGAAATGCGCCCAAATTCCCCCAAACCTTTTGTTTGCAGATGCTATTGCGCAATTATGCCATTCATGAGGATGAAGCGAGTATGGTGCATGCCATTCGATCCATTGACAAAATGATTCAAGGCGGTATTTATGATCATATAGGGGGAGGCTTTTCAAGATACAGCACCGATACACAATGGCAAGCGCCTCACTTTGAAAAAATGTTGTACGATAATGCATTGCTTTTAGGAGTGTTAGCAGAAGCCTATCAAATCACAAAAAAAGAAATTTATCGAAAAGTGATTGATGATACTATTGTCTTTTTACAAAGAGAACTTTTTAATGGAGAAGGCGCTTATTATGCTGCTCTAGATGCAGATAGTGAGGGGGTAGAAGGTAAATTTTATACTTGGTCTTATGATGAAATTAAAAAAATAATCCCGGATGAATTGTTTACTTCTTTTTGTAAATACTATCAAGTGCAGCCAGAAGGTAATTGGGAACATACTAATATTTTATGGACACAAGAATCCTTAGAGATTGGGTTTTCGGAAAACTTTGTAAAAGCTAAGCATAATTTATTGGCACAAAGATCATTAAGAATTAGACCTGCATTGGATCATAAGATTATACTAAGTTGGAATAATTTAATGATTTCTGCATTTTGTAAATGCTATGCAGCATTGGGGAAGGAAGAATATAAAAATAGAGCGGTTGAAAATATGAATTGGGTGGAACTTAATTTTATAGACGACACAGCAACTCATTTATTTCACACCAATACGAATGGCATTAAAAAAACTTTTGCTTTTTTAGATGACTATGCAAGTTTGATTAAAGCGTATTTGGATGTACAAGAAATCACAGGAGATCTTTCCTATTTACATAAAGCAAAAAAGTGGACGGAGTATGTGCTTGAAAATTTCATAGATGAACAAGACACTTTTTTTTATTACACACCTCAATACCAAACTGATATTATTGTCAGAAAAAAAGAAACCTATGATGGGGCACAGCCTAGTGGAAATTCGATGATGTGTTGGAATTTGAATGCCTTAGGAACCATTTTTCTAAATACTACATGGACTGCCCAGGCAGAAAAAATGATGCGAATGATGCGTAAAATGCTCCTACAATACCCTAGCTCCTTTTCTTTTTGGGGGCAAAGTTTCGCACTTATGGCCATGGGAAAAAAGGAGTTAGTAGGGGTAGGCCCTCATAGTTCGGAACTTCGAAAACAGATTTTAGCCCCGTTTTTACCTTTTAAATGGGTTATTCTGACGCCACTAGAGGATGCTACTATTTTAAGTACAAAAGGAAGGTATAGTATTGATAATCAATATTATATATGTTTTAATAATACCTGTTTAGCGCCTGTCAGCCAATTGTCTGATATTTTAGCATTAATCTAACAACTAAAGTATTAATTTGCATTTCGTATAAAGTTGCTGAATATCAAACATTTCAACACTGAAATGAGGTATTTTTTTAATTTTATTATGTAATTTAAAGGCTTAAAATAACGCGATTTATTCATTTTTAGAAGGGGTTAAAATTCGACTATGATAAAAAATTTTAAAATAGCAAGATATAAGTTTCCGTTTTTACTGTTAACAGTATTCATCGCTTGCGTATTTATTCAAGCCAAAAAACCCAAAAAAGCGGTTTGGCGACCTGACCCCAATATGGTTTCAATTAAAGGAGGCGCTTTTTATTTAGGAGCTAGCGATGAGGAAGTTGATATGGCTATGATCAATCGAAAAAAATTAGTTTCTGTACCTGCATTTTGGATGGATCGTACCGAAATTACCAATGAACAATATCGTCGTTTTGTGAATTATGTTCGTGATTCTTTATGTTATTTGGCACTCTATGCAGGCGGTATTAATCAATCAGAAGATACCATGATTAAAGTGGATTGGGCTAAAGTGAGACGTATCAATTATGGCAGTAAAGCAGTGATTGAAAAATTAAATGAACTATTATTATCCCCTGATAATCGTATTCAAGGAAGAATTGAAATTGATCCTAATAAATTAATTTACAAAAGTATTTATGTGGATTTAAAAGCGGCAGCTCGTGCCTCTAAAGGATTGGAACAAGCCATTGGAAAATATGTAGTAACTGAAAATCAACCTATCTATCCAGATAGTTTAGTGTGGATGCGTGATTATTCTTATTCCTACAATGAGCCTCAAACTAGATTGTATTTTTCCCATCGCTCATATAACGATTATCCTGTTGTGGGAATTACTTGGAAGCAAGCCACAGCATTTTGTCGTTGGAGAACGAATAACAGCGATTACTTTGCAGGCCGTCCAGGTCGTGCAGATTTAAAAATTGATGGAATTTACAGATTACCAACAGAAGCTGAATGGGAATATGCTGCAAGAGGTGGTTTGCAAACGAACACTATGTATCCTTGGGGTAGCCCGAATACACGCACGAAACAAGGTTGGTTATTAGCTAATTTCAAACCTGGTCGCGGCGATTATTTTGGGGGTAATCCAAGCAAGGATAATATTTATACCATGAAAGTGGAAAGCTATCCATTGAATGGATATGGACTTGCTGATATGGCGGGTAATGTTGCAGAATGGACCAGTTCCGTATTTTATGAAGGCGGATATAACTTCATTGGTGACATGAGTCCCGATTTACAATTTAATGCAAAAGATAGCGATCCAGTTTCTATGAAGCGTAAAGTGATTCGTGGGGGCTCTTGGAAAGATATTGCATACAATTGTCAAGTAAGTACGCGCAATTATGAATATCAAGACACTGCAAAATCTTATATTGGATTTAGATGTGCACTTTCAATGACACCCAAGACTAGATAATACCCAAAAATAATTCATTCATCTAGTTCAATTCGTTCAACACTTTAGAAAACATTTTTTAAAATACTCATTTTTAAACCTACAAAACAGAATAATGTCAAATTCGATTTCACCTAGAACCAACAAAATTGTTAACGTAGTTATTTCACTAGGAGCTGCCGTAGTTATTATTGGTGCTCTTGCCAAAATTATTCACTTATCATGGGCGGATTACGCTTTGATTGTGGGATTATCTACCGAAGCATTAATTTTCGTGATTTACGCTTTTTTACCTCCCCCAGAAATTGGAGGTGTATCTTCTGATTCTAGTAATGGCATCACAGATGTGGTGATCGCTAAATTAGAAGCTGCAAAAATTGATCAAGCTGCTTTTGATAAATTAAGCAATAGCTTCCAACGTTTAAATGACACTGCTATGTACTTAGGTGATTTAGCTGATATGTCTAAAGCAAGTAAAGATTTTTCTACCAATACTGCTGCAGCAGCAGCTTCTTTAGGTACTATTAAAGATGCAGTGAGCGGCGTTGCTTCTAATTTAGGAAGCTTTTCAACTGCAACAGAATCTGTCAAAGGATTAGATGCTCAATTTCAAATGATGAGCAAATCTATGGAAGCAATGAATCAATATTATAGTAAATTAACCGAGGCTTCTTCTGCTATGTCAAGTTCAGCACAAGATGCAGTGAGAGCCAAAGAGCAAATTGGGTTATTGGCTGATAACTTAACTAAGTTGAATCAGATTTATGGCAACATGATTTCTGCAATGCAAGGCCGCGCATAATATTTTAAAATTTCATCCACTAAAAAAAATTAGTATACATGTCGTTACCTAAAGAGCCTAGGCAGAAAATGATCAACATCATGTACTTGGTGTTGACAGCGCTTTTGGCATTAAATGTATCCAGCGAAATTTTAAATGCGTTTAAGACGATAGATCAAAGTTTGATGAATGCCAATGGTATTATTCAAAGAAAAAATGATGATATTCTTAAGTCTTTACAAAAAAAATTAGCGGATCCTAAGACTGCAGAAAAAGCAGCAATCTGGGCACCTAAAGCAGATAAGGCACATGCTATGGCAGATGCTTTATATACTTATGTAGAATCTTTGAAACATGAATTAAAAGTAGAGTCTAGATTAAAAAATGAAAATGGAAAAGAAGTTTTTAATGAAGATGATTTAGAAGCTTCTACTCGTTTATTCACTAAGCCAGGAGCTTCTGGAAAATCAAAAGGACAGGATTTATTGGAAAGATTGACTTCATTCAAAAAAGAATTAGGAGGTATTGATCCTTCTATTGAAAAGGAAGTGTTACCTAATTTACCTCTGGATTTAAGCATACCTACTTCAAATAGTAAAAATATCAATCAGGACTGGGCATTCTCTTATTTCCACATGACTCCAACAATCGCGTCTATTACTATTTTGACTAAGTTTCAAAATGATATTCGCAATAGTGAATCACAAGTGGTGGAATATTGTCATCGTCAAATTGGTGAAGTAGAATTAATATACGATCAATTCAATGCCTTTGCTGCTACCAACTCTCAATACTTAATGTCTGGGGAAGAGTTAATTATCACAGCAGGCGTAGGTGCCTTTAGTAGTGCAGCAAAGCCAACTATATCTATTGATGGAGCGGTGGTTCCAATCACTGCGGATGGTTCTGCTGTTTACAAAACGACTGCATCCACTCCTGGTGAAAATTCAAAACGTGTTCGTATTTCATTTTTGAAACCAAGTGGAGAAACCGCAGTAGTTGAAAAAATTGTAAAATATACAGTTGGAACTCCTACAGGATTAGTCGTATCTACCGATAAAACGAGAGTATTTTATAAAGGTTTAGATAATCCATTAAGTATTACAGGGGGCGGTGGTGCCGAAAAAGTAAATGCAACAGTGGAAGGAACTACTGCAAGCATTAAAAAAGCAGGCCCTGGTCAATACATTGTGAATTGTACTCAATTGGGTTCAGTCACTATCAATGTGAATGATGGTAAACAAAATCAAAAAATAACGATCCCTGTAAAGCGTGTTCCAGATCCATTAGCGATCGTGGGCGGTAGTGCAGGTGGAAATATGTCAGCGAATGTATTCAGAGTTCAAAAAGGGGTGATTGCCGATTTAAGAGACTTCGTTTTTGACGGAATTAAATTTAATGTAACCTCGTTTATAGTAATTGCAACAGGTAAAGGGTTTGACGAACCTGAATTTGCGGAAGTAGTTGGAAATGCATTTTCTGGTGGTGCTTCTGCTTTATTAAGAAGATGTCAGCCAGGCAGTACTGTTACAATTGGTGAAATTAAAGTCACTGAACCAGGTGGCGGTACGCGTAAGTTAGATCAAACAATCACTTTTATTCTTCAATAATTTTGAAAGCGTAAGAGGGGTTTAAAAAATAAAAAAGATGAAAAAGTATCAACTTTATTTTGGACTTGCATTCGCAAGTATGATGTGGGTAAATTTAGCGCAAGCACAATTTAATTATGCTGCAAAGAAAAAACCTGCGACTGCTGCCAAGGATTCTGTGGCACCAAAAACGGATAATACACCTGCTGCTGTCACGCCTACAGCCCCAGTGGTGGTAAATCCGAATGCAAAATCGGTGAAAACCTATGATACTACTTTAGTGGGAGGTTTTAATGATAAAAAACAAAAGCCTCAACGAAATAACTATGCTTTCTTTTCCGAAAACAGTAAGCGTAAAGGAGTGCAAGAAAAAATACCTTTGCCTTATGAAAATTTAAGAGAAGAAGATGCCTTATTTAGTGAGTTTTTATGGGAAGAAATAGATGGTCGTGAAAAATTAAATCGTCCATTCACTTATCAAGCTTATGATGATAATGGAGATCAACGTTTTTTCGCACTTTTATTAAGAGCCATTGACAAGCAAGAAGTCGTTCCTTTTTCAGCTGCAGGAGGAGATGATCGTTTCACACAACCTATTTCAAGTGATGAAGTATCTTCTATGTTAAAAGGAAGCTTGGATACTCAGTTAGTGCAAAACGTAGACAATCCTAATATTTACGATACCAGCATTATTTATAATACTAAGTTAGCTCCTAATCCAGATTCTATTTATACATTCCGTTTAAAGGAACAATGGATTTTTGATAAAAAAACCAGCCGTATGTATTGCCGTATTATTGGTATTGCACCGGTGGCTACTTTAGTGATTAATAATAAGCCCACTAAACGTACTTTATTTTGGTTGTATTATCCTGAATTAAGAACCACGTTGGCTAAGGCGGAAGTATATAATCCTAAAAATATTTCTAGTAGAATTACTTGGGAAGAATTATTCGAAAGCAGGTACTTTAATAGCTATATCGTAAAATCAAGCATTGACAATTTCAATGATAAACTATTAAATGCGATTTATAAGGATCCTATTAGAAGATTACAAGAAGGAGAAAAAATTAGACAAAAAATATTTGATTACGAACAAGATAGATGGGTGTATTAACCTATTGTTCTTCTACGTTATTAAAAGCGGCTACTAAAATAGCCGCTTTTTTAGCGCCTATAATTTCAGTTAATAAAGACGGGCTGGCTGCTTTTATTTTGCTCACCGATTTAAAATAAAGTAATAGCATCTCTTTGGTCTGAGGCCCAATGCCTTTAATGTTATCAAGCCCCGTTTCAAGGGCACCCTTGGATCTTTTGCTTCTGTGAAATTGAATTCCAAAACGGTGTACTTCATCCCTAATATTACGTATTAATCTATGCGCTTCACTATTCCATTGCAATTGAATGGAGTTGGAATCATTCACGAAAAATAGTTCTTCTAAATTTTTAGCCAATCCCACCATGGTGACTTTGTCTTGAATACCTAATTCGGTAATGGCTTCAAGCGCAGAGCTTAATTGCCCTTTTCCTCCATCAATAATAATTAATTGGGGAAGGGCTAATTTTTTATCTAATACTGAAGCATAACGTCGGTAAACCGATTCCTTCATACTCGCAAAGTCATTGATCCCAACCACCGACTTAATGTTGAATTTCCTGTAATCAGATTTACTAGGAAGTCCATTTCTAAAACACACCATGGCAGAGACAGGGTAGGCCCCTTGAATATTAGAGTTGTCAAAACATTCAATATGTGTAGGCACTTGATGGAGGTGTAATACTTTTTGCAATTCAAGTAACACTTCGTTTTGCGTTTCACTCACTAATAATAATTGTTGCTTATGCTTCCATTCCTTTAAAGCGTAGTCTGCATTTTTTTGTGATAAGGCTAATAATTGTTCTTTGTCCCCTAATTGCGGTAAAGTGTATTTGATATTATTTTCCTTATCTTCTATTTCAAAAGGCAAAATGATTTCATTGGCATCCAATCCCATATTACTTCTAAAGTAATGAATTGCAAATGATAATATGGTTTCTTTGGTTTCTTCTAATGGAACGGTTAAGGGTAAAATATGTGTTTGAATTATTTTACCTTCTCTAATCATCAAGTAGCTTACATAGGCTTGATCCTGCTCCATGGCAATACTAAAAACATCCATGGGGTGCTGTTGTTTGGTAAAAACCACCGACTTGCTTTCAAAATGAGCTAATTCTTCTATTTTCTTTTTGGTCAAAGCCGCTTTTTCAAAAGCCAAAGCAGTCGATTCGTCTTGCATTTTTTGCTTCAAATGTTGCACGACTGGTTTAATATTTCCCTTTAATAGATGTTGAACCTGCTCAATAGATTCATTATAGTTATCAAGGCTTTGAAAGTTTTGGCAAGGGCCTAAGCAATTTCCCAAATGATATTCTAAACAAACTTTAAATTTTCCTTGTGCAATATTTTTAGGAGTTAAAGGCAAAGTGCAATTGCGTAAAGGAATGGTTTGCTTAATATGACTAATGAGTTCTCTTACTGCCAATACATGCGTAAAGGGGCCAATATAAGTAGACCCATCTTTAATTTTACGACGTGTTAAAAATACCCGAGGAAAGGGTTCATTTTTAATAACAATATAAGGGTAGGTTTTATCGTCCTTTAAATTGATATTGTATTTGGGTTGATAATTTTTAATGAGCTCGTTTTCCAACATAAAGGCGTCATGTTCCGAATTCACTATCGTAAATTGAATATCTTTAATTTTTTGAACTAACTCAATGGTTTTGAGGCTATGTTGCTTGGCGAAAAAGTAGGAACTCACTCTTTTCCTCAAATTCTTTGCCTTACCTACATACAAAAGCTTACCCTTTTCATCATAATATTGATAAATGCCGGGTTCCTGCGGGATGCTAGATTGTATTTGTTTGAAAACGGCTTTTTCCATAATAGGCGCTGAGAACACAAAAATACTTTATATTTTTGTGCTATGGAATTATCTGTCAATATACCCGCCTTACTTTTTCCGGCCATTAGCCTGATCATGTTGGCCTATACCAATCGTTTCTTGGCTTTATCCAATAGAGTGCGCATGTTGCATGATAAGTACCAGTTAATAGAGCAAAAGCATATCATTTTTGGGCAAATCAAAAACCTAAAGTACCGAATCAAATTAATTCAAAACATGCAAACCTATGGAGTAGCCAGTTTGCTATTATCTATTGTATCTATGTTTTTTATTTTTATTGAATATCAAGGAGTTGCCAAGTTTGTTTTTGCACTTAGCTTAATTACCTTTTCCATTTCAATATTTTTATCGCTGATCGAAATTAGATTGAGTACTCGTGCTATTGAATTGGAATTAAGTGATATGGAAGGATTAGAAGATCCTTCCGTTATGGAATATTTGCAAAAGAAATTTGAACGCGATTAAGCTGAATGTCTTTCTCCAATTTGTTGACGCCACATGGCGTAATACAATCCTTTTTCTTCCAACAAACTAGCATGTGTCCCTGATTCAATCACTTGCCCTTTTTCAAGTACATAAATTTTATTGGCATGTATGATAGTGCTTAAACGATGCGCAATCATAATGGTGATTTGTGCACGCTCAGCAGAAAGTTGACGGATAGTATCGGTAATGCTTTCTTCTGTTAAACTGTCTAAGCTAGAAGTAGCTTCATCAAATATCAATAAATGAGGATGTCTCAACAAAGCACGAGCAATGGAAAGTCTTTGCTTTTCGCCTCCACTTAATTTCAATCCGCCCTCTCCAATTAAGGTAGCTAAACCCTTGCCTCCTTTATCTAAGATATTAGTGCAACTAGCTTTGGTAAGTGCTATAAACATATCTTCTTCGGTAGCATTAGGGGCTACGAATGCTAAATTTTCCTTTATGGTTCCTGCAAAAAGTTGGGTGTCTTGCGTCACAAAACTAATTTGATTGCGCAAGTCACTCATATCAATTTGTTGCGTATTCACTTGGTTGACCAAAATTTCACCTTCTTGAGGCTGATACAATCCTACCAATAATTTTACTAAGGTGCTTTTCCCAGCGCCAGAAGGCCCCACAAAGGCAACTGTTTCGCCAATACTTGCTTCGAATGTAATGCCGTCAATGGCTTTAAAATTAGCCGTTTGATGTTGAAACCCCACTCCTTTAAAAGCCAAATGATTAATGGGACCAATCGCAATGGGGTTAGCCGGTGTTTCTTCAATTGGTTTTTGCATTAACGCATTGAAATTATTAAGAGAAGCTTCTGTTTCACGGTAGCTCATAATAATACTTCCAATTTCTTGTAAGGGTCCAAATATGAAGAAGCTATAAAACTGTAAGGATATTAATTGACCCACAGTTAATATTTGTTTGAAGATCAACCACATTAAAGTAAAAGTGATGACCTGTCTTAAAAAGTTAACCATGGTTCCTTGGATAAAACTTAAAGAACGAATGTTTTTAACTTTCTTTAATTCAAGGGCTAAAATTTTATACGTATTGTTATTGAGTCGATTAATTTCTTGATTGGTTAAGCCTAAACTTTTTACCAATTCTATATTGCGTAAGCTTTCGGTGGTGGTCCCGGCTAGGGTGGTGGTCTCCTTTACAATATTTTTTTGAATTGATTTTATTTTCTTACTCAATAAATTTGTCACATAAGCAATCATGCTGGCGCCCCCAATATAGATTGGAATAATAGACCAATGCAATCGAGTCGCATAAATAGACACAAAGATGACACTCACTATAATTCCAAATAACACATTCACCACGTAACTAATAAATTTTTCACAATCAGTACGCGCTTTGGTTAGGATAGATAAGGTTTCACCACTTCGTTGATCTTCAAAAGCTTGATAAGGCAATTGCATAGAATGCTTTAATCCATCAGTAAATAAAGCAGCGCCAAATTTTTGAATGATTACATTCACAATATAATCCTGGAATGCTTTTGCTATTCTACTCACCATAGCTGTACCCACCAATAGCAATAACATCGTACTTACGCCTGTTAAAAACTGAGATTGGTTGCGGACTGCTCCAGATTTATCTAATAAAGGACTTTTTGCAAATTCATCAAT
Organism: Chitinophagaceae bacterium; assembly: GCA_037141925.1. Taxonomy (GTDB): domain Bacteria; phylum Bacteroidota; class Bacteroidia; order Chitinophagales; family Chitinophagaceae; genus Sediminibacterium. Next base: position 105,955 of record JBAXBS010000003.1, on the reverse strand, counting down.
TAACTTCCCAAATATCATGGGATCAAATAAAGAAAAAGTTTGATTGATAGCTGCTAATATGAAAGCAAGTATGACGAGTGTTCTGAAAGGTTTAATGTATTGAATTAATATCTTCATAAGGAGGTACGATGTTGTGGGGTCGGTAATAAATTAAATTAGCTTTGGGGTTCTTCGTACAATTCATTGTATTGTGCTATACAATCCAGTACTTCTTCGACGCCTGTTTTTTTCTCCGCACTTGTAACGAATCCTTCAGGTAAAAACGGAAGGGTATTGCGAAGGGTTTCAAAAAAATCTTTTACGTTACGTGCAACCACGCCAGGCTTTTCTTTATCAGATTTAGTAAATATAACGGTGTAGGGAATTTCCCATTCTACTAATTGTTGGATAAATTCAATATCAATTTTCTGCGGGCTATGACGACTATCTACTAAAACAAATACACGATTCAGATTCGGCCTTTTCCTTAAATAGTTTTCAATCATTTGCTCCCATCTTCTTCTACTACTTTGAGAAACCTTAGCAAATCCGTATCCAGGTAAATCCACAATAAACCATTTGCTTTGTTTGCCTCTAGTAGCCAACATGCTCGTAATCTCAAAATGATTAATCAATTGTGTTTTACCAGGAGTAGAAGATGTTTTAGCCAGATTTTTTTGTTGACATATCGCATTGATAATGGAGGATTTTCCTACATTGCTTCGACCAATAAAAGCATACTCTGGCAATCTGGTTGCAGGGCATTGATCAAAATTTGGACTTGAAATAACATAAGTAGCCTTCACAATTTTCATAAGAGTACCACCTATTTTTTAGGTGCAGTTTGTTTTTTGATGACCAGGCTATCCGCTGGGTAATTCGCTTTAAGTGAATCTCTAATACTTTGGGCCCAATCCATTAATGTTGTTTTTTCGGCATCTGTTAATCGGGCTTCTTTATGAATCACAGTGTAAGAATATAATGGCATTTCGCCTTCCTTAATTTGTTCAATGACTTCTTCTAATTTATGATTTTGTTTGGCGATTCTATAGCCGGCAAATTCATTAAAATTAAAATGTCTTTTTCCATCTTTGACATGATCTCCAATCCAGTAAGCAAGAGGTTGAATGCTTGCATATAATGGATAGTTCGTGTTATTCGAATGGCAGTCAGCACAGGCTTTTGCCACAATCAATTTTACGCTATCAGGCATCGGGTATAAAGTGGTAATATCCTTTTGAACATCACCTGAATTATTTTTAGTAGGGCGTACAAATTGTGCTATTAATAATAAAACAACAAGTACTAAAAGTATTTTTTTGATCATAAATTTATGTTAAGCAGTTATATAACAATTTGTGCCATTATTTGACGCTGTTAAGTTAACACATTTCCTGTCATTTCCGATGGAATAGGAAGTCCCATGATAGATAATATGGTAGGAGCGACGTCCCCTAATTTACCGGATTGAATGCTTCCTTGACCATCTTTATCTATTAAAAATAGAGGTACTAAATTTAAGGTGTGAGCAGTATTGGGGCTGCCGTCGGCATTGATCATAAAATCGGCATTACCATGGTCGGCGGTGACCAATAAAGTGTACCCGTTCTCCAAACCGGCCGTTACAATTTTTTGAACACAAGTGTCTACTGTTTCAACCGCTTTCACTACTGCACTAAATATGCCAGTATGACCCACCATATCTGCATTGGCGTAATTCAGACAAATAAAGTCGGCTTCTCCTTTTTGAATCTCAGGCAATAATTTATGGGTTAATTCTTCTGCACTCATTTCGGGCTGCAAATCATAGGTAGCTACTTTGGGAGAAGCGGCCATAATTCTTGTTTCCCCTTCAAATGGAACTTCGCGTCCCCCATTAAAAAAGAAAGTGACATGCGGATATTTTTCAGTTTCAGCTATTCTGATTTGTTTTTTATGGTTCTGTGCTAAAACATCTCCTAATGTATTTACTAAATTATCATTTTCAAATACCACTTCCACTCCTTTAAAGGTTTCGTCATATCGCGTAAGGGTGGTATAATGAAGCGATAATTTTTTCATTCCAAATTCAGGGAAATCTTGTTGTGATAATACTTGTGTAATTTCTCTACATCTATCTGTTCTAAAATTAAAGCAAATCACAGCATCTCCTTCTTGAATGCTAGCAATGGGTTTGCCATTTTCGGTAATGATGGTAGGTTTAATAAATTCATCTGTGATGTCTTTTGCATAATTGGATTGTATAGCCTCCAACGCACTGTTTGCAGTAGGCCCTTCTCCTTTCACTATACCATCATAAGCCAATTGAATTCTTTCCCATCTTTTATCACGATCCATCGCATAATATCTACCACTTACAGTGGCTATTTTTCCTACACTTTTTGACAAATGGCTTTCTACTTTTTGAACAAAATCAAATCCGCTTTTGGGGTCAGTATCACGACCATCTGTAAATGCATGAATGTATACTTGGGTAAGACCATGTGCTTGACATAACTCACAAATAGCAGTTAAATGACTGGTATGAGAATGCACCCCACCATCACTTACTAAACCTAATAAATGTAATGGCTTATTGTTTTGTTTGGCATATTCAATGGCGCCAATTAATTTTTTATTTTGAGTAAACTCACCTGAACGGATCGCTACATTGATTCTTTGTAATTCTTGATAAACAATGCGCCCAGCCCCTAAATTAAGATGACCTACTTCACTATTTCCCATTTGCCCCTCTGGTAAACCCACGGCTTCCCCGCAGGTGACTAATGTACTATGAGGGTATTGTTGGTATAAACTGCTCACAAAAGGAACTTTTGCATGCTGAATAGCATCTGCATTAGGCACTTGTCCTAACCCCCAACCATCCATGATCACTAAAATTACTTTTTTAGACATCTTATAAACTTTTTAAAAGCCTTAACTTTGATTTAAATTCAATTGTACCACAAAGTTTCAAAATACTAGGCACATTACAAACTTAAAGCGGATCTAATCCTTTAAATAATGAAATTCATTTACAAAATACTCCTAATGAGTAGTTTTCTTTTTTGTTCCTTGAGTGGAAAGGCTCAAAATGAAACTGAAAACCTAGTGCAAACCTTGCAAACAGCCAATTTTAGCAATTTGTTGTCATTCTGGGATGCAGTGGCAGAAGTGAATATAGTAGATCAAGTGTCTCAAAAACAATTAGCCTCCTTGCAAGCCAATCAACAATTACAGCTTTTTTTTAGTAACAAAAATATAGTGGGTTTTGAAAAAAGTGCTGAAAGAAAATTAGGCACCACCATTTATATTACTGGAAAATTATTATCAGCTCAAGCAAAATATAATATAAGTATGCTGTTGCAGGAATCCAAAAAAGGAATCGCGATAGTAAGTATTCGTGTGAATTAAATATTTTTATAATTCCAATACTAAATCTAATTCTCATTCAATACTCATCTAATTCTCATTCAATACTTATCTAATACTTATACTAAATATTAATCTTTCATTCTTATTCATTCCAATAACATGAGTAAAAAAAATAAAATCACATCCCCCTTTGTGTATAGTACCGATCCGCAAGCAATGGCAACTCCTGATACAGAGGAAGTGGAAACCTTATTGCCTGCAGAGCAACCCCTTCGCGTAATTTTAGAGACCAAACATAGAGCGGGTAAAACAGTTACCATTGTGTATGGTTTTGTAGGGGCAATATCCGAAATGGAATTATTAGGCAAGGCATTAAAAAATCATTGCGGAACTGGAGGTTCGGTGAAAGACGGAGAACTTATTATTCAAGGAGACCATCGTCAAAAAGTGTTTCAATATCTGAAACAAAAAGGGTATCAAAAAGCTAGATTATGAAGAAAGGGTAAGTATTGGTAAATGACTAGCGACTAATAGAATATTTCTAAATTCAATCGAGTCTTTAATTCATTCACCAAAGGATATTGTTCGGCAATTCGCTCGAACTTTTGTTTGCTATTCAATTTTAAATGCAAGGGCACATCTTCTTTTTCACCCGCATCTACTAATATACTAAACTGAATGCCTCTATTTTGAAATTGTTCCCAAACTTTTTCCATAAAATTCATGCGCTCTTGCTCCACAAATTTTTGTGCCGTTAAGGCCGATACTGTCACGGTAAAATGTACTTCATCTTCAATATTAAGTTGGGCTAATTTGAAAGTGCCAGCAGAAGAATGTTTTAAGCTTTTCTCTAAATACTGAGTATACTCATTCCAGCATTGTTGAAGTGCTTCCCTATTTAATGGAATGGATTCTTTAACTTCTTCAATTTTATATTGACTGCCATATTTTTGTTGAAGTGCGGCTAATAAATTCTTTTTATTTCCAGATTCAGTGGAGGCACTTGCTACAGCAGATATTTGAGATGGCGCTGTAGTAGAATTGTTTGTTGTAGGGGAAGTAATTGGAGCTGTTGGCTTTTTAGTACTCACGGGAGCCGTTTCAATGACTAATTTCGCCTGTTCATTCACCACCATTTTACCTAAAGGCAAAATTCTTTTTGTTTTAATAGGGTAGTGAGTGTCAACTAGTTTTTTTTTTACTACTTGGCCGTCTTCCATGCTAAGTTCAATTGCTTGTTGTAAGAAATTGAGTTTAATAAGAGCCAATTCCACATGTAAACGTTTATTACGAGCCATTTTAAATTGAATCTCAGACTCATTTAAAATATTTAAGGCGCTTACTAAATAAGCAGTACTTACTTTTTGTGCGGTAGTGGTGTATTGGTCTCTCCAACCTTCTATAGATTCTAGTAAATGAGCACTTGCAGCATCCTTACACACTAATAAATTACGGATGAAGCTTGCAAAGCCATATAAAACCATATCTCCCTCGAAACCCTTTTGATTGATTTCGTCATATAACAACATGGCCTTCGTTAGCTCCTGATCGGTTAAATATTCTAATAATTTAAAATAATAGGCTTCGTCTAAAATATTTAAATGCTCTAAAGTATTAGCATACGTTAAAGCGCCATTAGAAAAACTTACAATTTTATCTAAAATACTCAAAGCGTCACGCATACATCCTTCGCTTTTTTGAGCGATTAATTGAAGCGCATTTTTTTCTGCCTTGATTTTTTCTTTTTTTACAATTTCCTCTAAATGTGCTACGGTGTCATTAGAATTAATGCGTCTAAAATCAAAAATTTGACATCTACTTAAAATAGTAGGTAAAATTTTATGCTTTTCGGTGGTGGCTAAAATGAAAATGGCGTAGGGAGGAGGTTCTTCTAATGTTTTTAAAAATGCATTAAAGGCACTCGCACTTAACATGTGGACCTCATCCACAATATATACTTTGTATTTACCCGCTTGTGGTGCAAAACGAACTTGTTCTACTAAGGTTCTGATATCATCCACCGAGTTATTGCTCGCGGCATCTAATTCATGAATATTTAAGCTGGCTCCTTTTTCAAAGGAAACACAACTATCACATTCATTACAAGCTTCTCCGTCCTTTGTGATCTTGGTACAATTAATAGTCTTCGCTAAAATTCGAGCACAAGTGGTTTTACCCACTCCTCTAGGACCACAAAATAAAAAAGCGTGTGCTAAATGATTATTAAGAATCGCATTTTTGAGGGTCGTGGTAATAGGAGACTGACCCACCACTGTGTTAAAGTTTTGGGGACGGTACTTACGGGCGGAGACTACAAAATTATCCATACTTGACGCGCAATATACACATTCAAAATCAAAACTTTTATTCTGGCAATTAAATCTTATCCCCCTTTTTTAGAAAGATTATTTTTGGGTATAATCCATCTGGGGGTGACGCTCAAAAGGATGTTTTTGGGTGTCAAAAATATAACGGAAGGTCACCATATGACGGCTTGGCGAAGCGTCTAGGCTTTTATAAATATTCAACATTTTAGGGTTCCAATCGGCCGCCCAACCCATTTCATATTGGTCGTAACTTTTTGTAAGATTGATGAGTTTGTGACAAGCATTAATTAAAAAACTATCTACCCCTAAAGCTTGATATTTGGGTACTACTCCAAAAGCCAAACCTGTTAATCTGTCATTGGATTTATTCCACTTCATCCATAACAAATGTAGTTTTTGCAATAAACCCATTTTGCCATTAAAATGTTTGAAATATTGATTTACATCTGGAATATTAATGAACATAGCAATAGGCTCTTCTTTATAATAGGCAAACCATATCACTTTCTCGTCCATGATAGGTTTCAGGGTCTTAAATAATTTTAATATTTGAGGCAATGTGATTGCTTTTGCTTCACCGTGTTGTGCCCAAGCGGTATTGTAAATAGTGACAAAATCCTCCGCAAATTTGGAGAGTTGATTTTTATCCAAATGCACTGCACGGTAGTCTGCTTTAGCAGCAAATTTATGGTAGCGTTCCTCAAACCTAGCGGGGAGTGGTTCTAGTAAACTCTTTTTATAATAATATTGATTGTAAAAGTTTTGAAATCCATATTGTGTCAACAGGCTTTCATAATAGTCTGGATTAAAAGACATGCCATACATGGGTTCCACTTCAAATCCTTCTACCATCAATCCCCACCACTTATCTCTATCACCAAAATTTACAGGGCCATCCATGGCTTCCATACCATTTTCTTGCAACCATGTTTTAGCGGCATCTAATAAAATAGTAGCGGCATTTGAATCATTGATACAATCAAAAAAGCCCATACAACCTGTAGGATATTCGGTACCCTTATTCATATATTCTTGGTAATAAAATGCGGCTATTCTACCTATAGTGTTTCCCGCATCATCTTGTAAGATCCATCTTGCTGCTGCTCCGTTTTTGAATAATTTATTTTTAGCAGGATCAAATACTTGCATCACTTCATTATCCAAGGGTCTAATAAAATGAGGATTGCGTTTGTTTAAAAGTGCATGCACTTCTACAAAAGCTTTTTCCGTAACATTATTATGAACTTGGATCAGTTTCATGATTGCAAATTAAAATATTTTCAAAACACTTAATGCAAAAATGCCTGCAGTTTCTGTTCTTAATCGGGTAGGGCCTAAATGAATAGGAATATATTGAGCTAAAATGGCTGCTTGAATTTCATCTGGAGTGAAATCGCCTTCGGGGCCAATGAGTAAAGCCAAGTCAGAAGAAGGTTTTATATTTTTGATATTAACTTTCTCCGCTTCTTCGCAATGGGCAATCAATTTTTGAGTCGCTTGGGTATTTTGGATAAAATCCGAAAACGATTGGGGCGCTGCTAATTGAGGCAACCATACTTGTTGACTTTGAATCATGGCAGATTGTAAAATGCCTTGCATTCTTTCCATCTTGAATCTTTCATGAATCGTGCGATGACAAATAATCGGAATGATTTGTGTCACCCCCATTTCAGTTGCTTTTTCAAACAACCATTCTAATCTTGTAGCGTTTTTTAAAACAGAGATTCCTAAAATTATTTTTTGAGCAGGGGCTGCTATGCTTTTTTGTTGAAGCACTTTTACAATGGTATTTTTTTTATCTGCACTTTGTACAGTGGCTTCCAATAAATCTCCTTTACCATTGGTGATATCTAGGCGGTCGCCTTCTTGCAACCTTAATACTTGAATGGCGTGTTTGCTACTTTCCTCACTTAAAGTGAAATGAGTCAGACCGGGCGCGACAAGTGATTCGTAAAAATAAGGTACAGACATAAAATGAGTTATTCGTTGAGGTTCCTTTTAAAAAGGTTGGTCTTCATTCAATCCTTCGTCAAATTCTCCTTCATTCATTTTACTTCCTTGAATAAAAAATCTGCCACCATCTCCTGCTGCAGTATTGCCTGTGGATGAAATAGGTTTGAAATTATTTCCTAAACCTGGAATGCCAGATTCGCCATCCCATTCTTCAAATCTTTGAATATCTAATCGGGCTCTCAATTTGATTAAATCCAAGGAACCATTACGATGCTTCGCTATACGAATATGTGTTTCACCTTGTGTGCTTTCTCCCATTTCATTGCTCATTACTTCGTAATATTCGGGACGATAAATAAACATAACCATATCGGCATCTTGTTCAATGGCTCCTGATTCACGTAAGTCACTCAATTGCGGCATCTTACTTTCCTTTCTGGTTTCTACCGCACGACTTAATTGAGATAATGCGATGATAGGAATATTTAATTCTTTTGCTAAAGCTTTTAAACTTCGCGAGATATTACTAATTTCTTGTTCACGATTTGAATTACGATCACCCGATCCACTCATTAATTGCAAGTAATCAATGATAATTATTTTAACATGATGTTTATTCACCAATCTTCTGGCCTTCGCTCTAAATTCAAAAATATTTAAGGCAGCCGTATCGTCAATATAAATAGGAGCAGACTCTAATTTTTTAATCCCTTTGGCATGCAATTGTTGGTACTCGTAATCCTCTAATTTACCACGTGAAATTTTTTCCATTTTAATTTCACTTTCAGCACTTAAAATTCTTTGTACTAATTGAGACGCACTCATCTCCAAACTAAAAAATCCAACAGGTTGTGGTTTGGTAGGATGTAAAGCAGCATTACGTGCTAAGTTTAAAGCAAATGCAGTTTTACCTACCGAAGGACGAGCTGCTAAAATAATCAAATCGGTGGGTTGCCATCCGTAGGTAATTCTGTCTAGGCTTGCGTATCCACTAGGTACCCCTGAAATTTCATCCTTCTTAGTTCTGAGTTCATCAATACGATTAATCGCAGTAGCTAATGCATTTCCAATATCAACGAAATTCTTTTTTAAATAGTTATTCGTGATATTAAACATTTTAGTTTCACTATCATCCAATAAGTCAAAAACGTCCGTGCTATCCTCGTAAGCATTCGCAATGACTTCGCCACTGATACGTATTAATTCTCTTTGAATAAATTTTTGTAAAACGATACGCGCATGTGCTTCAATGTTGGCAGTAGAAACCACAACATTGGTTAATTTTGAAATGTAATAAGCACCCCCCACTATATCTAGATGCTCTTGCATTTTTAATTCTTCCACCACCGTCAACATATCAATAGGCATATTTTTTTGCTGAAGGCTTTGCATAGATCTATATATCAACTGATGCCCTTCGACATAAAAACATTCTGGTTTTAAAATTTCTGTAACCGTATCAAATGCACTTTTTTCTAATAGTATGGCACCCAAAACTGCTTCTTCTAATTCTCTCACCTGTGGCGGAATTTTTCCGTACATCATGTTACTGATATCAACGCTGGGTTTCTTTTTGGTACGGTTGGTATTGATATTGGGAAGGGCCATAAATAGAAGCATTTTTACTACTGCGAAAATCAAACCAAATTAGGACTTCATGAAATTTAGTTTTGCAACCCCGTTTTTAACAAGGGGCTAGATATGGAATTCACATAAAATTCGAGTTATCCCCTAGTTGTACACCCTAACTTTGAGGTTATTCACCCCCTTTTTTGTATTTTTGAAGCTATACCATAAAGTTGAAGTATGACCATTAGTTATCGCTGGCTTAGCGAATATTTGCCGCAAACCATTCATCCCGAGAAATTATCTACTATATTAACTTCGATAGGGTTAGAAGTAGAGTCTTTGGAGCGTTACGAAAACTTCAAGGGTGGCTTGGCAGGTTTAGTGGTAGGTGAAGTATTGGAAGTGGTGCAACATCCCAATGCAGATAAATTAAAATTGACAAAAGTAAATATTGGTAAAGAAGCTCCTTTAAAAGTAGTGTGCGGCGCTTCCAATGTAGCAGTAGGTCAAAAAGTTGTGCTGGCGCCTGTGGGAGCTACTATTTATCCTCATGGAAAAGAAGAAGGCGTCACCATGAAATTGGCAAAAATTAGAGGAGAGGAAAGTGAAGGAATGATTTGTGCCGAAGATGAAATTGGAGTGAGTGATGATCATGCAGGAATTATAGTTTTATCTTCTGATATAGCAGTAGGATCTTCAGTAGCCGACATTTATGAATATTATGAAGATTGGATTTATGAAATTGGATTGACTCCTAATCGCATGGATGCCATGAGTCATTTTGGAGTTGCCAAAGATGTTTGCGCCTATTTGTCTTATCATGAAAGTCCGGTACAAGCTAAAAGTCCACTCCACATTACTTTACAAAAAGATAATAGCGTAGCTCCGTATAAAGTGATGATTGAAGATGAAAAAGCATGTGCGCGATATAGTGGATTAGTCATTCAAGGGGTCACTGTAAAAGCATCACCCACTTGGTTGAAAAATAAATTACAAGCTATTGGTGTAAGGTCTATCAACAACATAGTAGACATTACTAATTTTATTTTACATGAGACAGGGCAACCAATGCATGCTTTTGATGCAGCTCAAATAAAAGGTCAAACCATCGTTGTAAAAAAGAATGCAGCAGGCACTAAGTTCACCACTTTAGACGGAACTGAAAGAACCTTAACAGCAAATGATTTAACAATCAATGATATCGATAAACCGATGTGTATTGCAGGTGTGTTTGGAGGCATTTCAAGTGGTGTCAAAGAAACAACGACTGCTATCTTTTTAGAAAGTGCATGGTTTGAAAATGTACATATTCGTAAAACATCGGTTCATCATGGTTTGAGAACCGATGCGGCTACTCGTTTTGAAAAAGGAGTGGATATTGCAGGTACCGTCAAAGTACTTGAACGAGCTGCGCAAATGATACAAGATATTGCAGGAGGCACTTGTAGTGAAGTGGTAGATGTATATCCGCAACCTGCACAAAAAGTAAAAGTTACATTCACCTTTGCCTACTTAAAAAAATTGGGAGGCAAAGTATATACGCCGCAACAAGTAAAAATTATTTTAACAAGTTTAGGGTTTGACATCTTACAGGAAACCGAAGCCGGCATTGAAGTTGCAGTGCCTTATCATAAACCAGATATTAGTATCCCTGCCGATCTTGTGGAAGAAATTTTGAGAATTGATGGCTTAGATAATATTGCTATTCCTACTTCTATCACTATGAGTCCTTCGATAGATCCTTTGGAGGCGAAAGAAAAGTTTAAAGATAAAATTGCTCAATTTTTAGTGGGGCGTGGGTACACCGAAATTTTGACGAATTCCATTACCCATAGTGCTTATTTTTCTGAAGAAGTTTTATCCTCTTCTGTAAAAATGTTGAATAATCTAAGTGCTGAATTAGATGTCATGCGACCTTCTATGTTAGAAACTGGATTGGAGAGTATTGCCTACAATGTGAATCGCAAAAATACTTCCATTTCATTTTTTGAAATAGGAAAAGTGTATGGAAAATCGAAGTCAGGAAATTATTATGAAAATGAACAATTGGCCGTTTATATTTCAGGAAAATCTTTTGAAGAAGGTTGGAGAAGTAAAGGGGTAGAACAAGATTTTTTTGTGGCGAAAGGGATAGCTCAATCTATCTTTGAATTATTAGGTCTTAAAAATGTTGATTTTCAAAATGCAGCTCCAGGAAAAGTTTCATTGGTGTGGAATAAAAAAAATCTCGGCTGTTTAGAAGTAGTAGGGGGTAAAAAATTACAAGCATTTGGCATTAAGCAGCCGGTTGTATATATACAATGGGAGCTTGCAGCTTTATTACAAAGTTATCAGCAACAAAAAGTGGTCTATCAAGAAATTTCAAAGTACCCTTCCATTGAAAGAGACCTTGCTTTAGTTCTTGATCAGGCTACTTCCTATGATGCCATTCAGTCTTGTATTAAAGAAGCAAAGCTTTCTGCACTTAAAGATACGCGAGTATTTGATGTGTTTGAAAGTGAAAAGTTAGGGTATCAAAAAAAATCGGTGGCCATCAATTTTGTATTCAATGGGGAAGACAAAACATTGACTGATAGTGAAATTGAAAAGATGATGGGTAAAATGATTTCATTATTTGAAAAAAATATTCAAGCAGAAATCAGAAAATAACTAAATTCATTCTATCAAATTTTGTGCATGATTGATTTACAACCTTCTTTATCTCTATTACAGGAAAAGCTACAGCTGCTGCTAAAGCGGTTTGCTTCCCTCGAAAAAGAGCATCAGCAATTGCAAGTACAGGTTGCTAAAAAAGAAGAGCAGGTCCAAGACTTGCAGCAAAAATTAGTAGAAGAACAATCCAAATTAGCGGCCACTATGATGAATCATTCCGAAATGAATCCTGCTGAGAAGGAAAAAATGGTACATAAAATTGACCAATACATTAAGGAAATTGATTCGGCTATTAAAAACTTGAATCCCTAAACCATGTCCGATACGAACCCTTCACCTAATTTGATTCCTATCAATATCACAATTGCAGATCGTACCTATCGAGTGAAAATTGACGCAAAGGATGAGGAGACAGTGCGTAATACTGCCGCCTTGATTAACCAGAAGATGGTCGAATTCAAAAATGCCTATGCGGGTAAGGATATGCAGGATTATATTTCTATGGTCCTTTTATGGTTCACCACCGAGCAACAAAAGACTGGACAAAACCTATATGAGATAGAAAATGCTCAAAATCAGATAGAAACACTTACTACTTGGGTAGAAAAGGCGCTTTCTATGACATAATTGCCTCCCTTCGGGCTCTGAGTTTCCATTATTTAATTTATCTTCGTACCTGAACCTTTGACGCATTATAAAAAATCAAAATACGTCATCTTGTAATTTTTGTGTGAACGAAGCTTGCTATAGGTGACTATCAACGATTTATATATAATATTGGCTTAATGTAGGAACTTCATTAACTAAGAAAAAGGGGAGTATGTATTATTTTAAAAACACAAGAATTAAACAATGGATCAAACAATATTATTTGTCATCATTGGAGGTGCCTCCTTATTGGGAGGGGTGCTCGTCGGGAAATTAGTATTTGCCCGCAATACCAAGAAACAAGTCGAAGACGCTGAAGCACAAGCTGCTAACATTTTAAAGGAAACCGAACTCAGAGCTGAAACTATTAAAAAGGAAAAGCAGCTGGAGGCAAAAGAACGTTTTGTTCAATTGAAAGCCGATCATGATCGTGAGGTCTTAGATAAGAACAAAAAAATGGGGGAAGCTGAAAATAGAATTAAGCAAAAAGAAATTACGATCAATCAAAAAGAAGCTTCTATTGATAAGCAAGTAAAAGACAATGAAGCCATCAAGGAAAACTTAAATCGCCAAACTGAATTGGTGAATTTGAAACGCACCGAATTAGAAAAACACCAAGAAGAGCACATTCGTCGTTTGGAAAAAATTGCCAACTTAAGTGCGGATGATGCGAGACAACAATTAATTGAAAGCCTTAAGAATGAGGCTCAGACACAAGCTTTATCACTTCAACAAGAAATTATTGAAGATGCCAAACAAAAGGCGAATAAAGAAGCACGCAAAATTATTATACAATCAATTCAACGCACTGCGGCCGAAGTGGCTATTGAAAATACAGTGACTGTATTTAATTTGGAATCAGATGAAATGAAAGGTCAAATCATTGGACGTGAAGGACGTAACATTCGCGCCATTGAAGCAGCTACTGGAGTAGATTTAATTGTAGATGATACACCAGAAGCCATCTTGCTTTCTTCTTTTGATCCATTGCGTCGTGAAATTGCTCGTTTAAGTTTGCAACGTTTAGTTGCCGACGGTCGTATTCACCCTGCTCGTATTGAAGAAGTGGTTGAAAAAACGCGTCGTCAGTTAGAAGATCAAATTGCTGAGATTGGAGAACGAACTGTCATAGAATTAGGAATTCATGGTTTACATAAGGAGTTAATTAGAATCATTGGTAAAATGCGATTCCGTTCTTCTTATGGTCAAAACTTATTGATGCATAGTCGTGAGACAGCTAATTTATGTGGAATTATGGCAGCTGAATTAGGATTGAATCCTAAATTAGCAAAACGTGCCGGATTACTACATGATATTGGTAAAGTACCTGACGAAGAAACAGAATTAAGCCACGCATTATTAGGTGCTAAATTGGCTGAAAAATATGGGGAAAATCCTGCCGTAGTGAATGCCATTGGAGCCCACCACGATGAAATGGAAATGCAATACGTGATTTCACCTATTATCCAAGCTTGTGATGCTATTAGCGGGGCAAGACCAGGGGCTAGAAGGGAAATTATGCAACAATACATTCAGAGAATCAAGGACTTAGAAAACTTGGCTATGAACTACCAAGGGGTAGAAAAAGCTTATGCGATCCAAGCGGGACGTGAATTAAGGGTGATTGTGGAGGCTGAAAAAGTGTCTGATCAAACTTCTGACCAATTGAGCTTTGAAATAGCCCAAAAGATCCAGACCGAAATGACCTATCCTGGTCAAATTAAGGTCACTGTGATCCGTGAGAAAAGAGCCGTAAACATTGCTAGATAGGGGGATAATTAATTTTGAATCAAATAATTTGGATAATAAGGAGGGTTCGCCTACCTTTGCCGTCCGCAAAAAATAAGAATTATGAGCGCAGCCGTAAAGTTCGTACACGAACAATTGACCGCAAAAAAAGACTACCCAGCATTTAAAGCTGGTGATAATATTACCGTAAACTACAAAATCGTAGAGGGTGGTAAAGAACGTATTCAAAGCTTCCGTGGAGATGTGATTAAATCACAAGGAACCGGTGCTACTGCGTCTTTTACAGTACGTAAAATATCTGATGGAGTAGGCGTAGAACGTTTATTCCCTTTTTTATCCCCTAATATCGATTCTATCGTGTTAAACAAATCTGGTAAAGTTCGTCGTGCTAAATTGTACTACTTACGTGACAGAAGCGGAAAAAGCGCACGTATCAAGGAAAAAAGATTCTAGTATTTTTTCGAGGAGCAATTTCACCCCAACTGACAATAGATTCCTTGAAAGATTATATAATAGATTAATTTATACTAAAGCGACTCATTTTTGGGTCGCTTTTTTATGCTTTAATGAGCTTAATTGGCTTAAAAAATTGATGTATCTGTTTTATAATTACCTTACCTTTATTATTCTAAATTTAACATTATGGGCAACTTAGGATTTCAAGAATTATTAATTATCGGGGTGGTTATTTTAGTGATGTTTGGCGGACGTAAAATTCCTGAATTCATGCGTGGATTAGGAAAGGGTATCCGTGAATTCAACGATGCTAAAAACAATGTAAAGAAAGAAATCGAAGATGGGATTAAAGAAAAAGATGAAAAAGGGGCATAGTACTTTTATTTGCTAGTTTTATTTTTTGATTCGGTTCTCCATTTATTTTTATCTATTTAATTATTAGCCTTTGTTTCGTTTTACTACAATCAAAGACTATCATGCTGCATTGCAAGTCAATCAACTTTCCTGTGCGCAGGTAGTTGATTTTTATTTATCCCAAATTGAAAAAAATAGTTCACTTCATTCTTTTCTAGAAGTTTTTAGTGAAGAAGCCCAAAAACGTGCTCTTGAATTAGATGCATCAAGAGCGCAAGGGATTCCTATGGGAAAATTACATGGGGTAGTAGTGGGTATCAAAGATGTACTATGTTATAAAGATCATAAAGTATCTGCCGCTTCCAAAATATTAGAAAATTATACAGCTGTGTATTCCGCTTCTGCAATTGAAAAATTATTGGTGGAAGGTGCTATTATTATTGGAAGACAAAACTGCGACGAATTTGCGATGGGAAGTAGCAATGAAAATTCGGCATTTGGTCCAGTTAAAAACGGACTTGATCCTGATAAAGTACCAGGTGGTTCCTCTGGTGGCTCAGCGGTTGGAGTGCAAATGGATATGTGTATGGTGAGCTTAGGGTCTGATACGGGTGGTTCGGTACGTCAGCCTGCCGACTTTTGCGGAGTGGTAGGATTAAAACCAAGTTATGGTCGTATTTCAAGATATGGATTAATAGCCTATGCTTCTTCATTTGATCAAATTGGAATTTTTTCAAAATCGGTAGAAGATGCAGCGATTGTTTTAGAAACGATTGCTGGTCAAGATGAAATGGATAGTACGGTTTCCAATTTACCTGTACCCACTTATTCTCCACTTACAATAGGGACTCCCAAAAAGGTAGTATACTTTAAAGAAACTATTTCACATCCGGATTTGGATCCTGAAATGAAATCTCAATTCATTGCTTCTATCAAAGAATTAGAACAAAATGGATATACAGTGGAAGCTATTGATTTTTCATTATTATCTTATGTAGTACCTACTTACTATATTTTAACGACCGCAGAAGCTTCTAGTAATTTATCACGATATGATGGAGTAAAATTTGGTCATAGAACACAACAGTCTGTATCTGACTTAACGGAGTTGTATAAATTAAGCAGAACAGAAGGTTTTGGAGAAGAAGTACAAAGACGTATTTTATTAGGCACATTTGTTTTGAGTGCCGAATATTTTGATGCCTACTTCACCAAGGCGCAACAAGTTCGCAAACAATTAGTTAACTTTACAGAAGAACTTTTTTCAAAATACGATATACTTATTTCACCTACCGTTCCAAGTACTGCATTTCATTTAGGCGAAAAAAATCAAACACCTACTCAGATGTTTTTGGCGGACATATACACGGTGTATGCCAATTTAGTGGGGATACCTGCTATTTCGATACCTTTATTCAAACATAGCAATGGGATGCCTTTTGGTTTGCAAGTAATGAGTGCCTCCTTTCATGAAGAAGCCTTACTCGCATTCAGTGCTACCCAAATGAACAAGAACCATAGCGCATGAAAAATTGGAAATCCTTTGTAAGAATAACAGGAATGGGCATTTGTATCCTCCTTCAATTGGGCGCTTTTGCATATCAAAATGATTCCACTTTTGATGCTAAGAAAAAAGAGGAGTGGTTTAAAAAATCTGAGAAGAGTCTCCCAAAAATAGATTCGCTTCTTGCTAAAAGTCAAAAACCCAATCTTAAAATAGATAGTTCTCATCAACCTAGGGTAGATTTTGAAAGTTTGTTTACGGTGGTGAAGACGGATGTGAAAAACAATCCATTACAATATCAGATCAATGACAAAGCCATTAGTTTTATTCAAACTTATATGGATAAACAAGGCCCAGAATTAATTAAAATGAAATCATGGGCAAAGCCTTATTTTAATTTGTATGATCAGATTTTAGAAAGTAGAGGTATACCCACTCAATTGAAATATTTAAGTGTGATTGAAAGTCATTTAAGCAGCAATATAGTTTCTTCGGCGGGTGCGGTAGGCCCTTGGCAAATTATGCCCGATGAAGCACAAAGATTAGGACTTAAATTAATGCCTGTAGATGAGCGGACTGATTATCAAAAAAGCACCCTTGCTGCCGCCACTATTTTAAAAGAATTATATGATGAATTTGGTGATTGGTTATTAGTAGTTGCCGCCTATAATGGAGGCGCTGGAAGAATGCGTCAGGTGATTCAAAAAATGAAGTCTAAGGATTTCTGGGAAATACAATATTCACTGCCTCTAGAGACACGGGATCATGTAAAAAAGTTTATTGCAACCAATTATGTATTTGAAACAGATCAAATACAAGCCACCCAAACCAAAATCCTTCCAGATAAAAAAGGGTACACTTCACCGGAAGCCATTGCCAACCTCTCGAAGCTTATGATTAAAGGAAGATATAGTGTTGCAGTGATTGCGGAGTGGGTTCGTATCCCATTGAATACATTATTGCAATTAAATCCGCAGATAGAAAAAACATTAGCAACAGGAAAAACTTTCGAGTTAAGGTTGCCTAAGGATAAATTAGATTTTTTCGAGGCGCATAAAAATGAAATACTTCAAGCTTCCATCAAGGCCTTGTATCAAATCAAGGATTAATAGTCGTCGTCAAATTCATCCTTCTCGTCAAATAAATCATCATCGTCGTCGTCCAAACCTTTTATATCATCGTCTAAGGAGAAATCATCGTCATCTTCCTTCTTGAGTTTGCCTGGTTTTTTGGATGCTTTTTTAGGCATATCAAATTCTTCAAAATCCGGATCCCAGCTATCCTCCTCTTCTGATGCATCCCAATCATCTTTTACTTCTTCCTCTTCATCTACATCATCTTCCTCCTCCACTTTTTTCTTTGAAGTAGGTTTACTTAATTTATCCGCTTTAACAGCACTTGGTGCGGATTCTTTTTTTTCCTTAATTGTTTTTACTGCCATAAGTAGTTCAAAATTACGCTGTAAAATTTCAACTGAAAATTTTATTTACCAAAAAAAATGAGTCTTTTTTTTTAAAAAAAATAATGCGACTAAAATGGATTATTTTTTGTATTTATTCTATACATTATAAATGTATGATTTGATCTCGGCCAGGGCCATTAGAAACATATTTTACGGGTACCCCTAAATATTCATTTATAAATTTTATATATGATTGCATGGTATCGGGCAACTCGCTCAGGTTTTTCATTTTTGTGGAATCAACATTCCAACCTGCCATTTTTTTCCATATGGGAGTGACTGGGGTGCCTACTATTTGAAAAGGAACATAGTCTATTTGCTTGCCTTCCATTTCATAAGCGATGCCTAACTCTAATTCTTTGAAAGAATCTAAAATATCAGCCTTGGTCATGATAATTTGTGTTACACCATTAATCATGCAGGCAAACTTTAATGCGACTAAGTCAATCCAGCCACATCTGCGTGGGCGACCTGTGGTAGCTCCAAATTCACTTCCAATTTTTCTTAATTCTTCCCCTTTTTCATCATGCAGTTCGGTAGGGAAGGGTCCACCACCTACGCGTGTACAATAAGCTTTAGAAATACCATACACTTCGCCAATTAATTTAGGAGAAATACCTAAGCCGGTACATACTCCTGCGGAAATGGTGTTGGAGGATGTTACAAAAGGGAAGGTTCCAAAATCGATATCCAACATGGATCCTTGGGCACCTTCTGCTAATACTTTTTTCCCTTTAGATATTTGATCGTTAATAAAATATTCGCAATTAATAATGTTCAGTGTTTTCAAAAACTCAAGACATTCAAAAAATTCGGTTTCCATTTCACTGATGTCTTCATTGAAATTAAAACTATCTAATATTTTTTGGTGCTTCATGCGAAGCGCAATGTATTTACTAATAAAATTTTTATGCAGCAAGTCGCCTACTCTTATAGCGTTGCGCCCTGTCTTATCCATATAGGCAGGCCCAATTCCTTTGAGGGTGGATCCAATTTTACTTTCTCCTTTAGATAATTCCGAAGCCTTGTCTAAGGCGCGGTGGGAGGGGATAATAATATTAGTGCGTTCTGAAATGAATAAGTTTTTTTTCACATCTACCCCCATGGCAGCTACTGCATCACATTCTTTTTTTAATGTCACTGGATCTAACACTACTCCATTTCCGATGATATTAATTTTATCTTGATGAAAAATGCCCGAAGGAATTTGATGTAATACCATTTTAGTTCCGTTCACATATAAGGTATGCCCCGCATTAGGGCCTCCTTGGAACCTTGCAATTACATCGTATTTGGGTGCGAAATAATCAACAATTTTTCCTTTTCCTTCGTCACCCCATTGAAGTCCTAATATTACGTCTACCATGATTTTGTATTTGAGATAGCAAAAATAAGTATTGGATAGTTTATTACCTATTTAAACCTCCACTAAAAGCATTAAGTTTTACACAGTTTCGGTGTCAAATCTGTTAACTTGTTGTATGCCTTCTAAGTCTTTAATTTTAGACACCAGGGCTTCTAATTCATCCTTGTCATGAACATACACTTTGATGGTCCCCTGAAATAAACCATCTTTCGATTCGATTGTTAAGGCCGCAATATTAATTTTAAGATCACCGCTTATAATGGTTGTAATTTTATTCACTACCCCCACATCATCCATTCCAATGATATTTAAGCCAGTAAGGAAGGATATTTCTTTATTTTTAGCCCATTTGGTTTTAACCACTCTATGTCCATAATTAGCTAACAGCTGTGTGGCATTAGGGCAATTGGTTCGATGTATAATTAAGCCTTTTCCGGTACTAACAAATCCAAAAACGTCATCTCCCGGGATGGGGTTGCAACATTTTCCTAAAGTATATTTGATTCTGTCACTAGATTCTCCAAAAATAATGAGTTCGGATTCTTTCTTGGGTAAAGGTTTTGGAGTATTCGTATCTCCTGGAACCATTTCTGGAGGAACAACAATGGGCTTAGGCGCTTCAATTTTATCTCCAATGACTTGAAATAATTTCAGTTCCTTTAAATCAAGTTGTTTTTTGGCAATTAAATAATGTAAATCAAGATGGCTGGTTAATTTATAGTAATTCACCAAATGATCAATATTGAATGAACTATAGGCTGCTCCAATTCCTTCTAATTTTCTTTGAAGCGTGTATTTGCCTTCTTCTGCAATTGATTTTTTTTCTTCTCTTAAGGCATCTTTAATACTATTCTTAGCTTTTGCAGTGACTACATTATTTAGCCAATCTTCATTGGGTTTTTGTTTGTTACTCGTAATGATCTCAATTTGATCCCCACTTCTTAATTTATGGGAGATAGGTACTAGCTTATGATTCACTTTAGCACCAATACATTTAGAACCAATAGCTGTGTGTATGTAAAAGGCAAAGTCTAAAGCAGAACTATTGGTGGGTAGCATCTTCACTTCTCCCTTAGGAGTATATACATAAATTTCTTCCGCTAAAAAAGAGGTTTTAAAATCTTGTAAAAAATCGATGCCTTCTTCTTGTTGATTGCCTAAGGCTTCTCTTATTTGCACAAACCATTTATCAAAACGATCTTCATTTTGAGTTCCTTCTTTATATTTAAAATGTGCTGCCAAACCTTTCTCGGCAATTTCATTCATTCTTTTAGAACGTATTTGCACTTCCACCCATTTACCTTGTGGCCCCATCACAGTAGTATGCAAGGCTTCATAGCCATTGCTTTTAGGATTGCTCAACCAATCACGAAGTCTTTCGGGCGAGGGGAGATATTCATCTGTAATTAAAGAGTATACTTTCCAGCAGGCTTCTTTTTCTTTATCTATGGGAACATCTAAAATAATCCGAATTGCAAAAAGATCATATACTTCTTCAAAGCTGACTCCTTTCTTTTTTATTTTATTCCAAATAGAGTGAATGCTTTTTGGACGTCCATGAATTTCATACTCAAAATCACCTTCCGATAATTTATCTTTTAAAGGTCTAATAAATTCATTGATATACTTGGTACGTTCTCTTTTGGTTTCTGCTAATTTTTTAGCAATTTCTTTATAGGTAGCAGGCTCCAAATATTTCATGGATAAATCTTCCAGCTCTGTCTTGATATTATACAAACCCATGCGATGAGCCAAGGGGGCATACACCCAAATGGTTTCCGATGCAATTTTTAATTGCTTTTCTTGCTTCATGGAATCCATCGTACGCATATTGTGCAAGCGATCTGCTAACTTAATTAAGATCACTCTAGGGTCGTCGGTTAAAGTGAGTAAAATCTTTTTAAAATTTTCGGCTTGCTGACTACTATTCGCATCCATCACCCCCGAAATTTTGGTGAGACCATCTACAATTTTAGCAATCTCATTTCCAAATTCATTTTTAACATCGTCTAAGGTGAGGTCGGTGTCTTCAATAGTATCATGAAGCAAAGCGCAAATGGTACTTCGAACGCCTAATCCAATTTCTTCCACACAAATCATGGCCACTGCAATGGGGTGTAAAATATAAGGCTCGCCACTTTTTCGACGCATGGTTTGGTGCGCTTCCGCAGCCATTTCAAAAGCAGTACGTAATAATTCTTTGTCTCCTTTTTTTAGTTTAGATCGAATGGTGCGCAAAAGGGCACGATAATGTCGAACAATTTCTTTTTTTTCTTGTTCTTCATTTAATTGGTAAGTGCCTGCTACCGTAGGGTCCATATGTGATTCCGATAACTCCATTTGATAACGAAAATACGTAAAAGGGCTAGGATTTTTACATCAAATACACTTATACTGTAACTTTGCACCTTATGTCTACAGCTCCGACTAAATCCGTCTTTAAAATATCCCTCTTAAAAAGGGTGTTTTCATTTGTACAACCCTATCGTTTCATTTTCTGGGGCAATCTTTTTTTGTCTGTTTTGTTGGCATTTTTTACACCTATACGACCTTATTTAATTCAAGCCACTGTCAATGTAGCTATAGGAAAGCAAGTGAGTTTACCTTCCTGGGTTCACTTTTTTTTACCTAAAGATGCTTTTGGGAATGCCATTCAGCTCATATTGGCAATTAGTTTATTTCAAGTGGCTTTTATTATAATAGAAACCATATGCAGATTTCTTTTCACTTTCGGTATGGCCTGGCTAGGGCAGCAAGTAATTCGTGATTTAAGAGATCAAGTATATCATAAAATCATGCATTGGGAAATGCGTCAGTTTGATAAAACACCTATTGGAACATTAACGACTCGAACTATTAACGATATTGAAAGTATCAATGATATTTTCTCTGATGGATTAATTCCCATTATTGCTGATTTACTTACTATTGTAGTGACTCTAACCACTATGTTTTTTATTAGTTGGCAACTCACTTTAATTTGTTTGATACCTTTTCCTATTATGTTAGTCGCCACTTATTTTTTTAAAGAAAGCGTCAATAAAAGTTTTATTCAAGTTCGTAATGCAGTAGCGGCTTTAAATAGTTTTGTACAAGAGCATATCTCAGGGATGGCGGTAGTGCAAGCTTTTGCAGCAGAAGAAAAGGAAATGAAAAAATTCACGCAAATTAATGAAACCCATAAAGCGGCCAATATTAGAGCCATTTTTGCCTATTCTGTTTTTTTTCCGGTAGTTGAAGTGGTATTAGCTGTAAGCATTGGTTTAATAGTTTGGTGGGTGGCGGATCAAACATTAGATGCTGGATTACTGGTTGCGTTTATTTTATTTTTAAATCAAATTTTTAGACCTCTAAGAATGATTGCTGATAAATTCAATGTCTTACAAATGGGGATGGTAGCAGCGGAGCGTGTTTTTAAAGTTCTAGATAATGAAGATGTGACATTAAATGAAGGGACTTTATCTCCTACACACATTCTTGGTAAAATTGAATTCAAGCAGGTGCAATTTGGGTATCAGCCACCACAGTGGGTCTTGGAAGATTTAAGTTTTACGGTAGAAGCGGGTCAGACTGTCGCATTAGTAGGACACACGGGAAGCGGTAAAAGTTCTATCATTAGTATATTGAATCGTTTGTATCCTTATCAGAATGGACAAATCTTATTGGATGATCAACCCATTGAATCTTATACATTAGATAGATTGCGAGCAGGTATTGGAGTGGTATTGCAAGATGTTTTTTTATTTTCAGGATCGGTGTACGACAATATTACTTTACGTAATCCGGCTATTACGTTAGAGCAAGTAGAAGCAGCTGCGAAGATGATTGATATGCATGATTTTATTATGCAATTACCAGGGGGATATCATTATCAAGTGATGGAAAGAGGAGCTACACTGAGTTTAGGGCAAAGACAATTACTCAGTTTTATACGTGCTTTATTGTACAATCCGTCCATTTTAATTTTAGATGAAGCGACCAGTTCCATAGATACAGAAAGTGAACAGCTCATTGAAAAGGCAATTGATACACTTATTAAGGGGCGAACTTCTATTGTGATAGCACATCGTTTATCTACGATTCGCAAAGCCTCTAAAATCATTGTTTTGGAGAAAGGAAAAATTCAAGAAATGGGCACTCATCAGGAGCTCTTGCAATTAGGGGGTTCATATGCTACATTAAGCGAGATGCAATTTGCACAAAAGTAAAAACCCGCTTTCTTAATACATTGATTTACAATTAATTACAAGCTCGTATTTTTTCTCTTTTTGTGCTAAAGTTTCCTTTGAAAATTCCTCTTTTTAAGCGGCTTTATTCCTATATTTGCCGCAAATTTTGAGATAGACATGCGTTGTAGCCCTTTTAAATCCATACTAGTAGCGACTTTCAGCCTTTTCGCGATGGCTTTTTCAGCTCCTCTTTTTGCCAATGAATCTCCGGCACCTAAAGAAGAAGGAAGTTTTAATGTAACTGAAACTATTTTGGAACATATTAAGGATGATCACAGTTGGCATTTGTGGGGTCATGTATCCGTGCACTTACCTGTCATTTTAAAAACAACCAAAGGCTTTGAAACTTTTTCTTCCGAAAAATTAGTAGACGAACATCATGAGCCAGTCGTGTACAAAGGAAATTTTGATTACAAGTTATTTGAAGGCAAAATTAAAATTGTAGATGCACAAGGCAATTTAGATAAAGTAGCCAGCCAACAACTTTGGGATATATCAATTACTAAAAACGTAGCAAGTTTATTTGTTTCTGTTTTTATCTTATTGTTTGTGTTATTAATTTCTGCCGCTGCTTATAAAACTACTGGAGTGACTTCAGCTCCCAAAGGACTTCAGTCTTTTATGGAGCCCATTGTTTTATTTGTAAGAGATGAAATTGCACTTCCAAATATTGGGGCCAAGCGTCATACAAAGTACATGCCTTTTCTATTGACTATTTTCTTTTTAATATTAACGAATAATTTTTTAGGTCTCATTCCTATATTTCCAGGTGGTGCCAATGTGAGTGGTAATATTGCTTTTACCATGACTTTAGCCGTTTGTGTTTTTATCGTGGTAAACTTAAGTTCTAATAAAAACTATTGGGAGCATATCTTCTGGATGCCGGGTATGCATTGGTCTATGAAATTATTTTTAGCACCCATTGAATTAATTGGGGTATTCAACAAACCTATTTCTTTAATGATTCGACTTTTCGCAAACATTACAGCGGGTCATATCTTGGTATTGAGTTTGGTTTGTTTAATATTTATTTTCAAAACAGTATATGCAGCTGCAGTAGCAGTGCCTTTTGTAATATTTATATTCTTGATAGAATTGCTAGTTGCTTTTTTACAAGCTTATATTTTTACCATGCTCACTGCCATGTATATTGGAATGGCATCAGAGGAAGCACATCATGATCATCATTAATAATATTTATAAATTTTTTTTTCAATAACAATTAAAACGTAAAAAAATGGTAGTAGGAAGTGTTGCCGCAATCGGCGCTGGATTAGCTGCTATCGGTGCTGGAATTGGCATCGGTCTAATTGGTAAAGGAGCGGTAGAAAGTATTGCTCGTCAACCAGAAGCAGTGAATGATATTCGTTCTAACATGATCGTAATGGCTGCCTTCGTTGAGGCCGTAGCCTTATTTGCGGTGGTGGTAGCCCTATTGGGGAACGGATAATCTATCAAAAGATTTCCCAAAGTATTATAGGCCCTAGCACAGGGCGAAGGGCCTATAATTTTTTAAACAAAGCGTTGTAGAAAAAGATTTTAAAAAGAAAAGATTTTACATCATTAAGATAAATTAAGGATTATGTTTTTAGAAATAAACCCATTAGTGTTGCCAGATATCGGATTGGTATTTTGGAACACTGTTGCCTTTCTTGGACTACTTGTTGTATTAGGCAAGTTTGCTTGGAAGCCCATTTTGAAAGCCATTCACGATCGTGAAAGCGGAATTGAAGATGCTTTGAAAAAAGCGGATAAAATGAAAGCTGAAATTGCAGCTATGCAAAATGAAAATGAAGCATTGTTGGCAAAAGCGCGTGAAGAAAGAGCTAGCTTAATTAAGGAAGCTAAAGAAGCTTCTGAAAAAATGTTAGCGGAAGCTAAGGATAAAGCAAAATCTGAATACGACAGAATTGTAGCAGATGCGCAAGCGGCTATTACGCAGCAAAAAAATGCGGCTATCACCGAGGTGAAAAACCAAGTGGGTAGTTTAGTCGTAGAAGTGGCAGAGAAAGTATTGAGAAGAGAATTATCCAACAAAGCGGATCAAGAGAAGTATATTAAAGAATTAGCGGACGGAGTTAAGTTAAATTAAATAGAATAAAATGTCGAATGCACGTTTAGCAGGCAGATATGCGAAAAGTTTACTTGACTTGGCTATTGAGCAAGGTCAATTAGAAATTGTCTATGCAGATATGAAATATGTGCAAGCGGTTTGCAAAGCCAGTATGGAGTTGGTGAATTTATTGCGTAGCCCTATCATTAAAGCAGATCAAAAGATTAGTATTCTTACCGCAGTTACAAAGGATAAAGTAAGTGTTTTGACAGCTTCTTTTAACGTTTTATTAGTGAAGAAAGGGAGAGAAGGAGAATTACCAGAAGTGGCAAATGCTTTTATTGAACAATACAATGCATTAAAAGGAATTCATCAAGTCACATTAACAACTGCAGTGGAAGTAAGTGATGATATAAAAAAATCAATTGAGCAAAAAGTGAAATCTTCCAATGAATTTGGTTCTGTAGAATTAACCACTCATACGAATCCGGATTTAATTGGTGGATTTGTTCTTGAGTTTAATAATAATTTATTAGACGCAAGTGTTTTGAGAGATTTAAAAGATATTAAAAAGCAATTTTTGAATAACGAGTTTATGAGCAAAATTTAAAAAATAAAATACATTAAAATATATATTTATGGCGGACATTAAACCAGATGAAATTTCAGCAATACTTAGACAACAACTAAGTAATTTCAATGCAGCGGCTGATTTGGAAGAAGTGGGAACCGTATTACAAGTGGGTGATGGCATTGCCCGTGTGTATGGTTTAAATGGAGTAAGAAGTGGTGAGTTGGTGGAGTTTGAAAACGGCACCAAAGCAATTGCTTTGAACTTGGAAGAAGATAATGTGGGAGTGGTATTGATGGGTGATAGCAAAGGCATTAAAGAAGGAAACAAAGTAAAAAGAACGGGCGAAATCGCTTCTATTAAAGTAGGAGAAGGTTTAGTAGGTCGTGTTATTAATACTTTAGGGGAACCTATTGATGGTAAAGGTCCCATCCAAGGTGACTTATATGAAATGCCATTGGAGCGTAAAGCACCAGGGGTTATTTTCCGAGAGCCAGTAAAGGAACCATTACAAACTGGTATCAAAGCAATTGATGCGATGATTCCAATAGGACGTGGTCAACGTGAGTTGGTTATTGGTGATCGTCAAACAGGAAAGACTGCTATTTGTGTAGACACTATCATAAATCAAAAAGAATTTTTTGATGCTGGGAAGCCGGTGTATTGTATCTATGTTGCGATTGGACAAAAAGCATCTACCATTGCAGGTGTGATGAAAACATTGGAAGACAATGGCGCGATGGCATATACTACGATTGTAGCAGCACCTGCTGCAGATCCTGCGCCATTGCAATTCTACGCACCCTTTGCGGGAGCAGCGATTGGCGAATTCTTCCGTGATACAGGTCGTCCTGCATTAATTGTATTTGATGATTTGTCAAAACAAGCAGTAGCCTATCGTGAAGTTTCTTTATTATTACGTCGTCCTCCAGGTCGTGAAGCATATCCTGGTGATGTATTCTATTTGCATAGTCGTTTATTAGAGCGTGCTGCAAAAGTAATTGCAAATGATGATGTCGCTAAAAATATGAATGACTTACCTGCTTCTATCAAGCATTTGGTAAAAGGAGGAGGATCATTAACTGCATTGCCTATCATTGAAACACAAGCGGGTGACGTTTCTGCATACATTCCTACCAACGTAATTTCTATTACTGACGGTCAAATCTTTTTGGAAGGTAACTTGTTTAACGCAGGTATTCGTCCAGCGATTAACGTAGGTATATCTGTTAGTCGTGTGGGGGGTAATGCGCAAATTAAATCCATGAAAAAAGTTTCTGGTACTTTGAAATTAGACCAGGCTTTATACCGTGAATTAGAAGCATTTTCTAAGTTTGGTGGTGATTTGGATCCAGCTACTAAAAATGTAATTGATAAAGGAGCTAGAAACGTCGAAATTTTAAAACAAGCTCAATACTCTCCTTTCTCTGTTGAAAAACAAGTAGCTATTATATATTTAGGTACCAATGGTTTATTAAAAGAAGTATCGGTACGTAAGGTGAAGGAGTTTGAAGCACATTTCTTATTAGAAATGAGCAACAAGTTACCTAATGTTTTAGCGGAGTTCAAAAAAGGTAATTTACCTGAAGATGGATTAAAGCAAATGGTGGAATTAGCCAATAGCATTATCCCTCAATACAAATAATATTAGTTAATATTAAATTGATATAAAAACCCCGAACTAAGTTTGGGGTTTTTTGTTATAAGGGTATGGCAGTCATTAAAGTAGATAATATTAGCAAGCATTTTGGTGCTCTCAAAGCGGTAGATGATGTAAGCTTTGAAGTGCAGGCTGGTCAAGTCTTTGGTTTTTTGGGACAAAATGGATCGGGTAAGAGTACCACCATTC
This sequence comes from Chitinophagaceae bacterium, assembly GCA_037141925.1. GTDB lineage: Bacteria > Bacteroidota > Bacteroidia > Chitinophagales > Chitinophagaceae > Sediminibacterium. Next base: position 77,880 of record JBAXBS010000003.1, on the reverse strand, counting down.
GTATGCTTTTATCCCTCATTCATCCTAGTAGTGGAAATATTGAGTTATTTGGAAAGTCTATACAAAAAAACAGAGCTGCTATTTTAGAACAAGTGGGTGCAATCATTGAGCGGCCCGATTTATATCCTTATTTAAGTGCGACCGAACATTTGCAATTATTTGCCAAAGTAAGAAAACAAAAAGTAGCTGCTAGCAATATTACTAAAACATTAGAGCAAGTGGGATTAGCCCACCGTGCCCATGATAAAGTGCAAAGTTTTTCATTGGGAATGAAACAACGTTTAGGGATAGCGATTGCGCTAGTGCATAATCCTAGCTTAATTATCTTAGACGAACCTACCAATGGATTAGATCCACAAGGCATTGCAGATATTAGAGCGTTGATACAAAATTTAGCTAAAGAAGAAGGGAAGACTATTTTTGTTTCCTCTCATTTACTTTCGGAGATAGAACAAGTAGCCAATCAAATCTTAATAATACATCAAGGTAAAAAAATGGTAGAAGGGGTGACGAAGGAATTATTAGATCCCGAAAAAAGAGTGGTGCAAATAAAAACGTTGAATGATGAGCAAGCATTAGCTACTATTTTGTCAAGTAGTTTTAGTCCCTATATCTTACCCCGAAAAGAAGGTGTCTTTTTGAAATTACCTACACAGGCTATTCCTTTATTAAACGACTCCCTTGTTAAAGCAGGAATATCCGTCATAGGAATTGAAGCCAAGAATTCTTTAGAAGATTATTTTTTACAAATTACTTCAAACGCTTAATTATGTGGTCGCTCATACAAATAGAATTATATAAAATATTTAGACGCCCTAGAACCTATATTGCTTTTGGAGCTATAGCTGCATTGATTATCGTGATACAATTTGGTTTAAAAATGGATGGAGATGCCTATGCGGGTTTTTTGATGAAAGATATCAATGACACTTTAACGGTAGATGGCAAAGTGTTAAACGGTTATTTGATTTGTTATATCTTATTACAATTATTGCTAGTGCATGTTCCTTTGCTAGTAGCGTTGATTGCGGCAGATATGATTTCGGGGGAAGCTAATTTAGGCACGCTTCGTTTGTTATTTACGACTCCTTATAGTAGAACCCATTGGGTGTTGGCTAAATTTATTGCAGCAAGTATTTACACCATTTTGCTTTTAATATGGTTGGCCTTTCTGGCGCTATTTGTTAGTATGTGGATTTTTGGAACAGACGATTTGTTTTTAATGAAGTCTAATTATGTAGTCTTAATAGAGCAATCGGATGTGCTTTGGAGATATGTGGGAGCTTTTGTATTTGCAAGTTTTTCTTTGCTAACCGTTACCAGCCTTGGATTTTTAATGTCAAGTATGTCAAACAATTCAATTGGGCCTATTGTAGGAACCATGAGTGCTATTGTTTTTTTTACCATACTAAGTACTTTAAACATTCCTTTATTTAACCTGGTGAAACCTTATTTGTTTACTACCCATATGAATAATTGGAAAGAATTTTTTGATATTAAAGTGAATATAAATAATGAAGCTATTAGAGGAAGTATTTTAAACATACCTAAAATTAAGACTTCACTATGGGTGCTCACGATGCACATTATTCTATTTGTAACGGCTTCTGTCATTATTATTAAGAAAAAAGATATACTCAGTTAAGATGCGAATGAAAAAATATAAACAAATCATAGTACACTGCACGGTTTGGATGTGTAGTGTATTCATTTCTTTAAATGCAATGGCTCAAACCGATCCTTTGATTGAAAAAGTGAGTCAAAAATTAGGGCAAGTGAATGACTATGTGGCTGAAGGTGTTATGAAAACAGATGTTTCTTTTATAAAAGCATCTCTTGGAAAAGTAAAAGTGTATTTTAAGAAGCCTAATTTATTAAAAGTAAAAAAAGACGGGGGGATATCCTTGTTGCCTAGGGGAGGAGTCTCGCTTACGATCAATAGTTTATTAAATACCAAACAATATACTACCCTACCTGCCGGAACCCAGCAACTCAATGGAAAAAACTTGACCGTAATTAAATTAATCCCTACTGACGATAATTTGGATTGGGTAATTTCTACTTTATGGATTGATCCTCAAGAAGCACTCGTGTATAAGACGGCTACTACTACTAAGGAAAACGGTAGTTATGAAATTACAATGCAATATGGTGAATATGCTAATCAGGGTCTTGCTAGCAAAATTATTTTTAGTTTTAATACCAAAGATTATAAATTACCTAATGGTATTACATTAGAATTTGGAGACGAAGACCCAGCAGCTAAACAAAAAGCGCTTAAAAATAAAAAAGGAACGATCGAAATCACTTATTCCAAGTATACTATTAATAAAGGGATACCTGCTTCTATTTTTCAGTAATATGTTTTAAATTGTGTCATGTCTCCAAAAACCATTCTCTTTTTTTTGTTGCTCATTGCTCAAATAGGTCATACCCAAGTGGGTTCTTTTCAAAAAAATATGGAAGGGGCGGTTTTATATTTTGATCAATGTCAAACCAAGGATCAATATCTTTCAGCAATTGCTAAAATGGAAGAGTTGCATCTAAATTATCCCAATGAGTGGTTGCCTCCCTATTATATTTCACTTGTAAAATCGCGGTTGAGCATGAAAAAAATGCTAGACCATTCGGATGCCACAGCAGACGAAGCGATTGCTTGGATATTGAAAGCGCAACAATTGCATAATAGCGATGAAGTTTTATGTGCATTAAGTTTAGCCTATACTGCAAAGATGTCCATCAATCCCACTTTGAGATGGATGAGTTATGAAAAAAAAATAAAAAATCCTTTGGAGCAAGCTATTCAATTAAATAAAAATAATCCTAGAGCATTTACTTTAAAAGCCAGCTTGCAATATAAGATGCCAATGTTATTAGGTGGAGGTTGCCAAAAAGCTGCTGAAATAGCGGCTACTGCAAAAAACATTTTTGATCGGCAAAAAAATGATTTTACCATTTACCCGCATTGGGGTAGGCCTATCTTAAATGAGATTGTAAAAGCTTGTTTGATTGATTAAGTATCATAAGTATGCTAGATACTTAAATACATTGATTCAATAGGATAATTGTTTGGAGAAATTAGTAAGAATGATTCATTAATATGTTTCATAAATATGTTTCATAAATATGATTCATTAATATGATTCATTAATATAAACCATTATTCATTTTCGGATAATCTTTCATCTACCGCATTGGCAAACATTCTTGCACTAATCTTTTTCAATGGGTTCAATCGCATTTCATGAAATCCTTGACGAGCATATAAAATACGAACACATTCAAATAGTGCTGCAGTAAAGGAACTCGCATCTGCTTTGCCTTTGCCTGCAATATCAAAAGCCGTGCCGTGGTCGGGACTGGTTCTTACAATAGGTAATCCTGCAGTATAATTCACACCTTCTCCAAAAGCTAAAGATTTGAATGGAATTAAACCTTGATCGTGATACATGGCTAAAACACCATCAAATTTTTCATGTTGACCTCTAGCAAAGAAAGCATCCGCTGAATAAGGGCCAAATACCAACATATTATTTTTTGCTTCTTTGATTGCTGGTTTGATAATTTCAATTTCTTCTTTCCCAATTAATCCATCGTCTCCTGCATGTGGGTTCAAGGCTAACACCGCGATACGAGGCTTATCTATTCCAAAATCCTTTTGAAGACTATTATTTAAAATTTGTAATTTTTGCTTAATCTTATCGGCAGTAATGAATTTATGTACTTCTTGTAAAGTAACATGTTCGGTGACTAATGCCATTCTTAAATTTTCAGCAATGAGTAACATTAAGTTTTCAACGTTTCCGAAGGCGTGTTGAAAATAAGGGGTATGTCCACTAAATTGAAAACTAGGTGATTGAATATTTTTTTTATGAATGGGCGCAGTAACAATACCATCAATTTGTTTATTCTTTAAAGCCTCTGTTGCTTTTTCTAAAGATATTAATGCATATTTCCCTCCCAATTCATTAGACTCTCCAGGCGTGATGGCCACGTCTTCCTCCCAACAATTCAAAACATTGACTTGCTTTGGATTTACTTTACTTACATCAGATATGGATGCAAAATTCAAACCGTATTCGGGTAAACTTTTGCGGTAAAAATTAAGACTCTTATTGTTGGCAAAAACGACAGGGATCATAAATTCCAATATCCTACTATCGGATAAGGATTTGATGATAATTTCTATACCTATCCCATTTAAATCTCCACAAGTGATACCAATAATAGGTTTTCTGATGTCCGGGCTCATATCCAATTGATTAGGCTGTAAAAGTACGCACAAAAACCTAACTTTGCTACATGCAATACACGCTAAAAAAATCACTGGGCCAGCACTTTTTAAAGGATGACCAGGTATGTATCAAAATGCAACAAGTATTGCAGGAGCAGCCCATACAGCAACTTTTGGAAGTGGGTCCTGGAGGAGGTGCCTTGACGCAATTTATCATGGACTTGCCCATTGAATCATTTAAGGCGATCGAGCTGGATACCGAAAAAGTGAACTTTTTACAACATACTTATCCTGCATTAATGGGTAAAATAATCAATGCCGATTTTTTACATATGGATATTCCATTTGAAGGTGAATTTGTGGTGGCGGGTAATTTTCCCTATAATATTTCAACGCAAATCGTTTTTAAAATTTTAGAGTGGAAACAACAAGTACCTATGATGATGGGTATGTTTCAAAAGGAAGTGGCCGAAAGAATTGTTGCAAAACCTCATTCCAAAGCCTACGGAATTTTAAGTGTATTGACGCAGGCATTTTATGATGTGACTTATTTATTTGATGTGCCTCCCGAATCCTTCACGCCACCTCCTAAAGTAATGAGTGGTGTTATTTTATTAAAGAGAAAAGATATTTTCCCTGTGTTAGCATCCGAAAAGAGCTTTTATCATATTGTTAAAATGGCTTTTGGACAAAGAAGAAAAATGTTACGCAATCCATTAAAGCCTTTTTTTACTCCGGCTCAATTAGAAGATCCTATCTTTACAAAAAGAGCTGAAAACCTTACCTATGAGGACTATGCAGCTTTGACTTTTAAAATGCATAATGATTTAAATGATGTCAGGTAAAATAATTATTACAGCACCGGTTCATTCCTTTTTATTGGAAACACTCCAGCAAAAAGGGTATCAATGTGTGTATGAGCCTGAGATTACGTATGAAGCACTCTATGCAATAGTAGGAGATGTTGTGGGTCTCATTGTTACAACACGATTAAAAATGGATGCCACATTACTTGAGCATGCGAATCAATTAAAATGGATTGGTCGATTGGGAAGTGGTATGGAATTAATTGATGTAGCGTATGCCGAAAAAAAAGGGATACAATGTGTAAGTAGTCCTGAGGGAAATAGAACAACCGTAGGAGAGCATACCTTAGGTTTGTTATTGAGCTTAATGAATCGTATACCTAGTTCCTATGAAGAAATAAAAGCAGGACAGTGGTTGCGCTCCAGTAATAGAGCAGATGAATTAACCGGGAAGACCGTGGGTATTATTGGTTTTGGAAATACAGGAGCTGCTTTTGCTAAAGTGTTGCAAGGTTTTGATGTACAAATTTTAGCACATGATATTTATAAAGATGTCGCATCATCCAAAAATGACTTTGGTCAAATGAGGCCAGCTAGCTTGCAAGAAGTGCAAGAACAATCTGATATCATAAGTGTTCATCTGCCTTTAACTTCTTTGACTCGACATTATGTGAATGATGATTTTTTCAAAGCCTGCCTTAAAAAACCCTATTTTTTGAGCACTTGTAGAGGGGCGGTTACGGATACTTTTTCGGTCTTACATGCCCTCCAAAATCAATGGGTGAAGGGGGTGGGTTTGGATGTGCTTGAAAATGAAGCTATACAATCTTATACTACTGAGGAGCAATCACTTATGAATGAATTATATAAGTTCCCTCAATTTATTCTAACCCCACATATTGCGGGGTATAGTCAGGAGGCCTACCTTAAAATGGCTAAAGTGGTATTAGAAAAATTAGCCATTATTTGACCCTAATTTAATATCTTTGTAAGGTGCAACGCTGCAATTTTTGTGGCGTTGTATTTTTTTTATAACCAAATGGAAGATCATGAGTGAAATTAACATGTATGTAACGCAGGAGACATTTGATAAAATGCGTGAGGAATTACAGCGCATGAAATCGGTGGATCGTCCAGCGGCTTCAAGAGCCATTGGGGAGGCGCGTGAAAAAGGTGATTTAAAGGAAAATGCTGAATATGATGCGGCGAAGGAAGCTCAAGGAATGTTGGAAGCAAAAATTAAACAATTAGAAGTTGCTGTTTCTAATGCTAAAATTGTAGATACCAGTACCATCGATACGAGTAAAGTGACCATTTTAACGAAAGTCACTATTACGAATCATGCGACTAAAAAAACAGTTACTTATCATTTAGTAGGGGAAAAAGAAGCCGATTTAAAAGCGGGTAAGATCTCTGCTTCCTCTCCCATTGGAAAAGGGTTGCTTGGGAAGAAAGTAGGTGAAGTGGCAGAAATACAAGCGCCCAATGGCACTATGAAATTTACAATTGAAAATATTACAATTTAAATAGTAGCGGCATCTTAAATAGAAGTGGTATCTCTATTTAGGAGTAAGAAATATTTTTTGTGGCGGCTATCATGTTATGATAGCCGCTTTATTTTGTAGTAACTTTAATCATCATTTAATGCGACAACCTTATGACTTTATTTACTAAAATTATTCAAGGAACTATTCCTTCCTATACAATTGCAGAGTCTGAAAAGTTTTTTGCTTTTTTAGATATTTTCCCGTTGCAAAAAGGGCATACCCTTATTATTCCTAAATTGGAAATAGATAAAATATTTGATGTGCCTGATGAATACTTGGCCGAACTTTTATTATTTGCCAAACCCATTGCAAAAGCAATAGAGGCAAGCTTTGAATGTAATAGAGTAGGGATGGTTACTGTGGGATTAGAAGTGCCGCATGCACATTTGCATTTGATTCCCATTAATCAAGCGAAAGACATGGAATTTTCAGGTCCTAAATTAAGCTTCACTTCAGAAGAAATGATTGCCATTCAAAATGAAATTGTAAGCAAGCTAAAAGTCTAATTGTACAGAAGGGTATTGTAAATGGGAAGTGAGCTTTTATGTTGGATCCTATTTTTTAATTCTATCGGGATTTTTAGCTAAAAATGCATCCCAGCCTTTGAGCCCTTTCACACTGGGTAAAACAGGACCACTAATTTGATACCAATGACATAATGCAACTGCTAAAGCATCGGTAGCATCATAATACTTGGGTTGCTTTGTAAGCTTTAAAGTACGCTCTAGCATTTTCCATACCATTTCTTTATCTGCGTTCCCATTACCTGTAATAGATTGCTTTACTTTTTTGGGAGCATATTCGGTGACGGACAATTTAAACTGCATAGCCGCTGCAATCGCTACGCCTTGTGCTCTTCCTAGTTTGAGCATACTTTGAATATTCTTTCCAAAAAAAGGAGCTTCAATGGCAAATTGAGTGGGGTGATATTGTTGAATGACATCTACCATTTTTACATGAATCATTTCCAGACGCGCATAGATATCTTTTTCCTTAGTAAGTTTTAAAACATCCATCTCAATTAATTCAGGATGCGGCCCCCCTTTTAATAGGGCATACCCTAATATTTGAGTGCCTGGATCAATTCCTAGAATAAGAGGCGATTTGGATTTATGGGACATAAGATTAAAGTTACAGATATCGCTTCAAATTCCGAACTTTACGCACTATGAAAGAAGTAGATGGCAATAAAATATTTTCCTTGCTCAATAAAAGTATTGGCTTCATTTTATTTATTGTTTGCGCCTGGGCCATCTATCAAAAAGTATTACATCATCCTAACCTACTAGCGCATGGGGAAGCCATTCAATTTCAATTTAAGCGAATCACATTTTCGGAATGGTTTTTACTGGTGTTATTATTTTGCTTGAATTATGCAACCGAAGCATTGAAATGGAAAATATTGTTAGCTCATTGGAATCCATTGAGCATGTTAAAATCCTTAAAAACAGTTTTAGTAGGGCAAGCTTTTGCATTTTTTACTCCTGTAAGATCTGGAGATTACGTAGGGCGTATTCTATTTTTAGAGACAGGACATAAATGGAAAGGAGTGGCGCAACTTGCTTGGTCTAATTATGCTCAATTAATAATCACATTAACAATGGGTGCTTTTGGAATGTTTTTTAATTTACCTTTTTTCCCTTGGTTAAAATGGTTAGGGCCTATGGTAGTATTGATGGCTTATTATATATATTTTCATCCTGGACAATTTAAAGGGTGGCTTCAAAAAATGACTGCTTTACAAATTGGCATAGATGTAAAAATTAAATTATTATTATTGTCCCTGTTGAAGTATATCATTTTTATGGTTCAATATATTTGGGTGGTGAAAATATTTTCGATTCCAGTTCCTTTGTTTGAATTGTGGATTGCACTGTCCGTGATGTTTTTATGTTTAAGTATTATTCCAGCTATAAGCTTGACCGATTTGGTGATTAGGGGGCAATTGATAGTGGTATTATTAGCAGCTTGGTATGATAATAGCTTAATGCTCATTTGTGTAAGTACTCTTATATGGGCTGTTAATTTTTTGTTGCCTGCTATAATTGGGGCCTTCTTATTGTTGAATTTCCGTTTAAAACAATAATTTTGTGGCAACCTCAATAGCCGATTCGTTTTATGTTTTTTTTACAAATATTCTTATCTCTATTTTTTTTCACCCAACCTATTCGGGGGAATAATACTGGCATTTGCAATCAGGTCAATACTTCCTTTAATGCAGGCGAAAAGGTAAATTATATCATTTATTATAATGTCATCGGACTTTATGTAAATGCAGGCAGAGCCGATTTTACAGTAAAAAATTCTAATTGGAATGGATCTGATGCTTATACCTTGACTTGTAATGGAAAATCTAACATGAAGTATGATTGGATTTTTAAAGTAAGAGATAAATATCAAAGTATAGTGGATGCTAAAACCTTGTTGCCTTATCAATTTACACGTGAAATTAATGAGGGAGGTTTTCATCAAAAGCAAGAAGTATTATATAATCAAAAAGCAAATTCAGTCACTACCGAAGCGGGTACTTTTAAAGGAGCAGATTGCACTTTTGATGTCATCAGCGCAATTTATGCAGCAAGAAATATCAACTATTCTAATAGCCAAATAAATGATAAATTCTTTCTCAGCTTTTTCTTAGACAAGGAATTATATCCCTCTTATTTTAAATTTTTAGGTAGGTCAGAAATTACCACTAGATACGGTCGTTTTAAAGTCATAAAACTAGCACCATTATTGGTGAAAGGGTCTATGTTTGAGGGGGGCGAAAAAATGACAGTTTGGGTCACTGACGACGAAAATCATATACCAGTGCGTATTGAAACACCTATCATCGTGGGTAGTATTAAAGTAGATATGGTGGGCTACGAAAACTTAAGACATCCTTTGACTTCTTTGATAGAATTGGTGAATGAATAACCTTAAGCGGTTAACCAATGTTCTAAAGTAAAACATTCTTTTACCCTGATCCCTTTTTCAGTATTTTGTAATGAGCAACATTCATTTGTCGCGTCATGTTCGAAAAATAAAGTAAAATTATTAGCACAGGCTTCCTTCAAAAATATTTCTTTTTCTTGCAAAGTAATTAAGGGTTGCATGTCATAACCCATCACATAAGGTAATGGAATATGTGCTACAGAAGGTAATAAATCAGCCATAAACACTACATATTGTCCATTGATTTTTATTTTAGGAAGTAACATGCCTTGTGTATGTCCATTTACCACAATACAAGTGATGGATTCCGAAAAATGAATTTCTTGTAAACTTGAATCACTCTTAAAGGAGGGGAGCTCAATTAGTTTTAATTGACCAGATGTTTGTAGCGGAATAATATTCTCTTTTAAAAAAGAGGCCTTTTCGCGTGCATTGGGTTGTAAGGCAAGATCCCATTGCGTTCGGCTTACCCAATAAGTAGCATTTGGGAAAGTGGGAAAGTAGTTTTCTTCCTTTTTTTGAATAGCGCCTCCCACATGATCAAAATGAAGATGCGTAAGTAAAACATCAGTAATATCAGATAGCGCAATATGAAGAGGTTGTAGTGCTTCTTCTTGTGATTTAGTTTCATGCGGGTCATAATGACTAAAAAATTTAGCGTCTTGTTTATTACCCATGCCTGTGTCAATTAATATTTTACGATCTCCTTCTATCACTAATAAACAACGTAAAGCCCAAGTGCATAAGTTATTTTCATCTGCTGGAATCAGCTTATTCCATAGGGATTTAGGGACTACGCCAAACATAGCGCCACCATCTAACTTAAACTTTCCTGTATGTATACTAAATACCTTCATGTCCCTTTAATTTAGAGGTTCGATATAATAAAACAAATCCAATCACAAAGAAAATACAAAGTGCTAGTACCGAGTTACGTTGGGATCCAGTAATTTCGTTAATGAATCCAAAGCTAAACATTCCAATGACTATCGCTATTTTTTCAGTGACATCAAAAAAGCTAAAATAGCTAGTGGTATCATCTGTTTCTGGCATCAATTTGGAATACGTACTTCTACTAACAGATTGAATACCTCCCATTACGAATCCCACCACAATGGCTAAAGTATAAAAAGGGACAACACTATTGCGAGGTAGATAATAACCCATGATACAACCACCTATCCATATCACTATAGCCATCATGATGGTATTGAAGTTACCCCATTTGCTTGCCAATTTTGCCATTAATTGTGCCCCAGGGATGGCTACAATTTGAATAATTAATATGGCAATAATCAAATTAGTTGTAGGGATATTTAATTCACTTTTGCCATACAAAGTGGCCGCTAACATTACCGTTTGTACCCCCATATTATAAAAGAAAAAGGAAACTAAAAATCTTTTTAAGATAGGGAGTGATTTTAATTCTATCCAAACCTTATGGAGTTCCTTATAGCCTTGTACAAATAATTTATTGCTGTGTGCTCCTTTAGCGCCTCTTCCATCAGGTAATCTAGAAATGGAAAACCATCCAAAGCAAATCCACCAAATTCCTACTAATAAAAAAGAAATTTGAGATGCTTTTGCAACGGTTATGCCAAAGATATCCGGCTTTAACACAAACACGAAACAAATTAATTGCAATAAGACAGATCCAATATAGCCCATCATAAATCCTTTAGCGCTTACGCTATCACGATCTTCTGGAGCAGCAATTTCTGGCAAATAAGAATTGTAAAAAACTAAGCTTCCCCAAAAACCCACACAAGCAATAATGACTGAAATGAATCCACCAATAATATGATTGCTATCAAAAAAATAAAGAGAAGCGCAAGCCAAACTTCCCATGGTACAGAAAAAACGAAGGAATTGTTTTTTATTACCTCTATAATCAGCAATGGAGGATAATATGGGAGATAATAGGGCGACTATCACAAAAGCAATTGCTAAAACATAATTATATAGTGCAGTGTTGGAAATCTCAAAAGATCCAATTTTGATTTTATCAATTAACGTATTTTCATTGCCATCTCCCGTCACTGCTTCATAATAAGCGGGGAATATGGTGCTGGTGATGACTAGGTTATAGACACTATTGGCCCAATCGTACATCGCCCAACCATTAATTACTTTTTTAGAAGCTGTTTGCATGGCAATTATTTTGTATTTTAAAAATACAAATAAATGTCCAAACTGGGGGAGTAGGGATGGTTACTAAATATGATGGGTGAACAATAACACCAAGATGACGGCTCCTAATGCAATACGATACCATCCAAATATTCTAAATCCTTGCTTTTCAACCACGCGAATTAAAAATTGGACACTTAGCAAAGCCACTATAAATGCAACAATAGCACCTACTAAGAGTAGCATTAGATTATTGCTTGCAAATACTTCAGGATTGGTTTTGTAAACGTCTAGGGTACTTTTTGCAGAAGCAGCAAGCATGGTAGGGACTGCTAGAAAAAAAGAAAATTCTAAGGCTGTTTTTTTACTCCACTTTTGGCTCATGCCGCCAATAATAGTAGCAGCACTTCGACTTAATCCTGGAAATAAAATAGATAAAACCTGAAAGCACCCTACTATAAATGATTTTTTATAGCTGAATTCAGCATCTTCATTCACTGTCTCCTTTTTTTCAAACAATCGATCAATGAATAATAAAACAATACCCCCTACTAACATCACAGTCGCTATCACCCATAAATTACTTAAAGCTGCATCAATATGTTTTTTTAACAGTGCACCAAATATTAATGCAGGTATCACTGCTACTATTAATTTCAAGTAAAAGCTGATATGTTTGAAATCAAAAAAACGTTTGCGATAAATAATTACAACCGATGCAATGGCTGCTAATTGAATCACGATTTCATATAAGTCCACGAAAGGATTTGCGGTAATTCCTAAAAAAGGGTTCGCGAATTTCATGTGAGCCGTACTTGAAATAGGCAAAAATTCGGTGATACCTTCAATGATAGCGATGATGATGGACTGAAATAAATTCATACATGAAATTTAATAAGTTTGAATGCTCGTCAATGAAACCTTAAAGTTGAAATTTTAGTAAATTGTTTTAATAAAATGTTATGACTTTTTAAATAAAGCATAGATTTCTACTAAAAATCCTGCGATCATCACAATTGGTGCCAAGGTAATACGTCTAAAACTATACACTTCATTTTCATTAAATACATTAGGATCGGCACTTTTGCCGCCAGACATTAAAAGCATACCAGCTATGATTAAAGCGGCACCTACTAACATCCATATGTAATTTGACTTTCCAAAAATAGCCAATGATTTTTTTGTTTCTTTTTGATTCATGAGATTGAATTTATAATCTGGTTTAAATTATTTTTAGTAGATTTTAATATAGTTCGTCTAATTTCATTTTTAAATATTTCACGACACTACGGTAGGTGCTTAAGACTGAAATACCCACCCCTAAGATAATTAATCCTCCGAATAACATGAGGTCATTTCCTATTCCTTGAATGGTTTTTATTTGAGGAAATTGTAAGCTAGACCACTGAATTAAACTAAACATTAAAAAGATAGCAATACCAGCGCTAATAAGTCCATTAAGAAGTGCGCGAATCACCAAAGGCTTTGCTATAAAACTTCGAGTGGCTCCCACCATTTGCATGGTTTTGATTAAAAAACGATTGCTAAACATCGCTAAACGAATCGTATTATCTATACTAATAATAACAATAATGCATAAAATGATGGACATCACTAAAAAGATCACTCCAATTTTAGTAGTTCTTTCATTTAAGCTGCTTACTAAACTTTTAGGGTATTGAATATCGGCCACTTCCGATTTAAAAGATTCTTTAATACTACTGCTGATATGCTCTAAACTATCGGTATTAACATAATTCGCTTTGGCGAAAAAATCAACACTTTCTGGGAGGGGGTTAACATCTAGAATTTTGGCCCAATCTTCATTATTTTCTTTGTTCCAAATGGCTTTTGCTTTTTCCTTATCCACATATTCCACGTTTTTGGCATAATCCTGTGTTGCAATATATTGTTGGATTTTTCCAATGGTATTTTTATCGACACTACGTAAATAAACGCTGATGCGAATATCCTCCTTAAAATTATCGCCAATGGCATGAAGATTCAAAAAAAGCCATCCCATAATACCCATAATAAACAAAACAATAGCAACCCCAATAATGCTGTAAATGTAATTGGGTTTACTTCGTTGGAGAGATGCGGATCCGTTGGCTGCCATAGCATTAAAATTTTACTTGTTCACATTGCAAATGTAGGGTTTTGAACGCTAATGGCTTACATTTGCAGAGGGTGAATTATTCATTTTTTAACCACAAATTGGCTGGTTTTTTAATTTTGGTTAAAGAAATGTTAGGATTCCACCTGTTCATTCAGAAAAGTTATTAGATGGAGTATCAATTTAGGGCCATTGAAAAAAAATGGCAAGCAATTTGGAAAGAGCAAAAAGCATATCAGGTTTCAAATGAATCAAGTAAACCGAAGTGCTATGTATTGGATATGTTTCCTTATCCAAGTGGTGCTGGTTTGCATGTAGGACATCCATTAGGGTATATTGCTTCAGATATTTATAGTCGATTTAAAAGACTTCAAGGTTTTAATGTATTACATCCCATGGGATATGATGCATTTGGATTACCTGCCGAACAATACGCTATTGAAAATGGAGTACACCCTTCAAAAAGTACACACGACAATATTGCCAACTTTAGAAGTCAGTTAGATAATATTGGATTTAGTTATGATTGGGAAAGAGAAGTGCGTACTTGTCTTCCTAATTATTATCATTGGACACAATGGATTTTTTTACAATTATTCAATAGCTATTTTGATAGGGCGCAACAAAAAGCAATTCCTATTGCAAATTTGATCAGCGCTTTTGAAAAAGAAGGCAACAAGCATCATGTATGTCCTGCTGATAATAAGTTGCAGTTGAATGCCAATGATTGGAAAGGGTTTACAGAAAAACAACAACAAGATATTTTAATGCAATATCGAATTGCGTTTTGTGGTTTTGGAGAAGTGAATTGGTGTGCGGCTTTGGGCACGGTGTTGGCAAATGATGAAGTGATCAATGGATTAAGTGAAAGAGGCGGACATCCGGTAGAAAAGAAAAAATTACGTCAATGGTATTTGCGCATTACAGAATATGCTGACCGATTATTAAGTGGTTTAGATACCATTCAGTTTAGTGACGCAATGAAGGAAATGCAATCTAATTGGATTGGAAAAAGTGAAGGAGCTGAAATAGAATTTGCAATTCATAACACGAACGAAAAATTACGCGTCTATACCACAAGACCTGATACTGTTTTTGGAGTCGACTTTATGGTTGTAGCTCCAGAGCATGAACTTATTTCTAAAATAGTTCCCCATGCGCATCAACAAGAAGTGGAAGAGTATATCACCTATGTAAAAAGCAGAAGTGAAAGAGAGCGTATTGCAGAGAAAAAAATAACTGGATGTTTTACAGGCGCTTATGTCATTAATCCTTTTAATCAACAAGAAATTCCTATTTGGATTTCGGAATATGTATTAGCGGGATATGGAACAGGAGCCATTATGGCCGTGCCTTGTGGCGATGATCGTGACTTTAAATTTGCGCAACATTTTAATATTCCTATAACGAATATTATTGGAGATGCGTTTAATGGAGTGGAAGCAAATTCAACTAAGGATGCCGTTTTATTTAATAGTGATTTTTTAAATGGGGTAGTACAAAAAGAGGCAATTACCATTGTGAATGATAAAATAGAGTCAATGGGGATTGGCAAACGCAAAGTGAACTATAAAATGCGTGATGCAGCTTTTAGCCGTCAAAGATATTGGGGAGAACCTTTTCCCATACAATGGAAAGAGGGGATTGCGTATCCTTTAAAGGAATCTGAATTACCCTTATTATTACCTGAAGTAGATCATTATGGTCCAGGCCCAGAAGGAGAAGGGCCTTTGTCTAATATAGATGCTTGGAAACAGGCGCAATATGAAACCAATACCATGCCGGGTTATGCGGGAAGTAGTTGGTATTTTTTAAGATATATGGATCCGCATAATGAGGAAGCTTTTTGTAGTAAAAAAGCAAGTGATTATTGGGGTCAAGTGGATTTGTATATTGGAGGGACCGAACATGCAGTGGGTCATTTGTTATATAGCAGAATGTGGACGAAAGTGTTATATGATTTAGGCCATATTGGTTTTGAAGAGCCTTTCAAAAAATTATTGAATCAAGGAATGATTCAAGGAAGTTCCCGATTTGTTTTTAGAAAAAGAGGGACCCAAACATTTGTGTCTGCAGGTCTTGCTCATCTCCATCAAGTAGATCCATTACATGTGGATGTAAACATAGTGGATGGATTGGAACTAGATACGGACGCATTTAAAAAATGGAAGCCAGATTACGCGCATGCTGAATTTATTTTAGAAGAGGGTAAATACATTTGTGGAGTAGAAGTTGAAAAAATGTCGAAGTCTAAATTTAATACGGTGAATCCAGATGTATTAGTTGAAAAATATGGAGCAGATACTTTTAGAATGTATGAAATGTTCTTAGGCCCAGTAGAACAAAGCAAGCCATGGGATACGAAGGGAATTGAAGGAGTACATCGCTTCTTGAAAAAGTTTTGGAGATTATTTTATGATGAAATGAAAGGGAAGGTTTGGGAGGAAGGGGAGCCGACAGCCGAAGAACTTAAAGTCTTACATAAAACCATCAAAAAAATTGAAGAGGACACCGAACGATACAGCTTTAATACTGCGGTGAGCACCTTCATGATATGTATTAATGAATTATTTGATCTCGGATGCCATAAAAAATCGGTTTTATCGCAAGTGCTTGTTTTAATGACTCCTTATGCACCGCATTTTTGTGAAGAATTATGGCAATTACTCGGAAATGAAGGGCTGGTTGTAAATGCTGCCTATCCTGTATTTGAAGCAAAATATGTGCTAGAAACTTCCAAAGAATATCCGGTAAGTATTAATGGTAAAATGAGGACCAATATTGCCATAGACTTGGCTGCAACGGAGGAAGAAGTTCGTAATATGGTACTTGACAATGCCTTAGTTCAAAAATGGATGGAAGGCAAGCCCTTAAAAAAACTCATTTTTGTGAAAGGCAAGATGATAAATGTTGTAATTTAAGTTTTCGATATTTTCTATTTTTTAAAAAGGGGTTCCTGGACCCTCCAAAAAATCAACTATGAAAAAAATTGCTTTATTAGGAAGTCAATTATTGTTGGGATTGTATTTGTTT
The DNA here is from genome assembly GCA_037141925.1 of Chitinophagaceae bacterium. Classification (GTDB taxonomy): domain Bacteria; phylum Bacteroidota; class Bacteroidia; order Chitinophagales; family Chitinophagaceae; genus Sediminibacterium. The sequence continues at coordinate 61,077 of JBAXBS010000003.1, read as the reverse complement.
GCTCAAATGCCTTATTCTAGCTTACCACGATTTAATCGTTGGTTGAATAATGATGAATTTGTGATTAACACCAAAATAAATGGCAATACTACTGCTGCCGATTATGTTTATAATATCAATACTAAACAATATACTCCTGCGCCACCGGTGGCTAAAGAAGAAAAGTTGATGACAGTCAAGGAGGGTGATATTTTTGTAAAAGTCAATGGAGTAGAGAAGCAAATAACTTCTGATAAAAAAGAAAAGAAAAATCCCACTTTATCACCTGATGGACAATATGTGGCGTACACACAAAATAATAATTTGTATACCGTTTCGGTAGCAGATGCAAAAGTGACTGCCATTACCAATGAATCCACAAAGGGGATTTTAAACGGTTATGCGAGCTGGGTATATTTTGAAGAAATTTTTGGTCGCCCCACTCAATACCGTGCTTTTTGGTGGAGCCCTGATAGTAAGTTTATTTCTTTTATGCGTTTTGATGAACGCAATGTGCCTATGTTCCCTATTTATAATAGTGAAGGCCAGCATGGTTTTGTAGAAGAAACACGTTATCCAAAAGTGGGGGATGCAAATCCTACTGTTAAAATAGGTTGGACCACGCCAACAGGAGGCAATATTACTTGGGCTGATTTTAATGATCAAGAGGATCAATATTTTGGATGGCCTATTTGGAATCCAAATACGAATGCGATGTGGTTGTCTTGGATGGATCGCGGCCAAAATAATTTAAAGATCTATGAATTAGATATGGCGACAGGTGCTAAAAAAGAAGTGTATAAAGAATATCAAAAAACATGGATTGATTTAGAAGATAGAGTAGGAGGCCGTATTAATTTTTTAGCAAATAATAAAGGCTACATCGCACAATCGGATGCGACGGGTTGGAATCAATTGTATTTGTATCAAATGAATGGGCAATTCATAAACTCTATTACTTCTGGTAAATTTACTGTCACTGGAATTAAATCCATAGACGAAAAAAACAAAACAATTTATTTTACAGCAAGAGGAATAGAGAGCTCTGCTAGAATTGATTTATATGCAGTAGGATTTGATGGAAAAAATTTAAAGAGATTGACTGCAGGGGATTACAATCATAGTCAAACTAATTTATCTCCAGACGGGAAACATGTCGTGTCGGTATATAGTAATGTGAAAACCCCCACTAGTATTGGTTTGATTGACACTAAAACGAAAGCGATGGAGGTTTTAGGAACTTCCGTGGAGGCCAATTTTAAAACAGAGGAAGTAGCTAAAACAGAATTGATTCGTATTAAAAGTGATGATGGCTTATATGAATTACCTGCCTTAGTAACATGGCCTAAAAATATGGATCCAACTAAAAAGTATCCAATATTGGTAAGCATTTATGGAGGACCTAATGCTGGTACAGTGATGGATAGCTGGAACTATTCTAGTGCACGTGAAAATTGGGCGAAAGAAGGGCTGATTCAAGTGGCATTTGATCATCGTGCAAGTGGACATTTTGGAAAAGAAGGTGTGAATTACATGTATCGCAATTTAGGATATTGGGAAATGCAGGATTATATGACAATGGCAAAATGGTTTATTGCTAATGGTCAAGCAGATCCCACTAAAGTGGCTATTACAGGATTTAGCTACGGTGGTTATATGAGTTGTTATGCATTAACTTATGGTGCTTCTGTATTTACACATGCCATGGCGGGGGGTAGTGTAACATCATGGGATTTGTATGATTCTCATTATACCGAAAGATACATGGATACGCCTAAAGAAAATCCAGAAGGATATAAATCAAGTAATGTAATGACACATATCAAAAACTTTAAAGGAGTTTTACAATTAGTACATGGCACGATGGATGACAATGTTCACATGCAAAATTCAATTCAGTTTTTAAGTGCCTTAGAAGACAATGGTAAAGAAGTTGAATTTATGTTATACCCAGGAGGAAGACATGGCTGGGGCGGGGCAAAAGGCAAACACTTTACTGATTTAAAAAATAAATTTATTTATAAATATTTATTAGAGAAGCCTTATGTGGCTGCTAAATAAATAATCACTTATAATTAATTAGTCACCCTTAGCACCCATTCATGCCCAATCCTTTAGTAGATATCAATACATCAGGTTTAAATCCTCAGGACCGAGAATTTGAAAATAGTATTCGTCCAAGAGAGATGGATGCCTTCACTGGGCAACCTCAATTGATTGAAAACTTGAGCATCTTTATTAAGGCGGCTAAAATGAGAGGGGAGGCTTTGGATCATATTTTATTTCATGGCCCTCCAGGATTAGGTAAAACTACTTTAAGTAGAATTGTTGCCAATGAAATGGGGGTTCAAATTAAAGAAACCTCAGGTCCTGTCATTGAAAAGCCCAGTGATTTAGCGGGCTTATTAACTAGTTTGGAAGCTAATGATGTTTTGTTTATTGATGAGATACATCGTTTGAGTACGGTGGTGGAAGAATATTTATATGCTGCGATGGAGGATTATAAGATTGATATCATGATTGATAGCGGTCCCAATGCACGTAGTATTCAAATTAATTTAAATCCATTTACATTAGTGGGAGCCACTACAAGAAGTGGTTTATTAACGGCACCATTGCTTTCTCGTTTTGGGATAAAATCCAGATTGGAATATTATCCAGCTTCAGTGATTGAAAAAATTATTTTAAGAAGTGCCTCTATATTAGACGTGGCCATTCAAAGTGATGCGGCAGGTGAAATTGCACGTCGTAGTAGAGGAACACCCCGAATTGCCAATGGGTTATTAAGACGTGTGCGTGATTTTGCGCAAGTACTCAATGATGGCACAGTGGATATAGGCATTACCAAACATGCGCTAAAAGCATTGAATGTGGATGAGCATGGTTTAGATGAAATGGATAATCGTATTTTGTTGGCCATTATTGAAAAATTCAAAGGAGGTCCTGTGGGGATATCAACTATAGCGACTGCGGTAGGAGAAGAATCTGGAACCATCGAGGAAGTGTATGAACCTTTTTTAATTCAAGAAGGTTTTTTACAAAGAACACCCAGAGGCAGAGAAGTGACACACAAAGCCTATGAACATTTAGGTAAAAAACCTCCTCGCCCTTCCATGGAGAATCCTGAATTATTTAGATAATATTATTCTACGACCAATCTAAATCCATTGCCGTGAATATTTACGATTTCAATGGTGTCGTCTTCTTTTAAATATTTTCTAAGCTTAGCAATGTAAACGTCCATGCTACGACCATTGAAATAAGTATCACTGCCCCAAATCTTTTTTAATGCTTTTTCGCGCGTCAATAAATCATTTTTATTTTCTGCTAACATTTTTAATAATTCATTTTCCTTAGGGCTTAAAATTTGAGTTTTTAATTTAAAAGTCAATTCTCTTAATTTAGGATTAAAGTGATAGCCTCCTAATTCAAATTCAAGATTGTCCGTAATTTTATGATCTTCTTCGTTTCGCTTAATGATGGCTTTTATCTTATGTAATAATACTTCGCTATCAAAAGGTTTAGTGATATAATCGTCTGCGCCTAGTTTATAACCGTGAATAATATCTTCCTTCAAAGTTTTAGCACTCAGAAAAAATAAAGGGACATCGGGATCAATGTCTCTAATTTCTTCGGCTAAAGTGAATCCGTCCACATGGGGCATCATCACATCAAGTAAGCACAAATCAAATTTTTCACGTTGAAAAGCTGCTAATCCTAAACGTCCATCACGTTCTAGTGTCACTTCGTAATCGTTTAATTCGAGGTAGTTTTTAAGTACTAAACCTAAATTACTGTCATCCTCGCACAATAGTATTTTGCTTATTTTTTTCTCTTCCATAATGATTGCTTTGTTCAAAGAAACGATTTTTAAGCGGCTTGTCTAAAAATGGTTTTCCAATGTTTTGTTAAAAATATACCTATTTCTTCGTACTTGTACAAAGGTCGCAAATTTTACAGGGGTGGGGGTTGTTTTCGCCAAAATATTGGGCTAAAAATACACTTCTGCAATCCAAGCCCTGTCCTATGATGTACCTGCAAAATTGTTGGATTCTTTCCTGAAAGGCTTTTTTACGTAAGGTATAATTGTCTAAATCTAATTTCATAAATGACGCAGAAGCTCTGTTCCAATTAAATTGAACCACAGGCTGGTTTTCTTTTTGTTCATAAGAAAGCAATCCATACTCTTGTAATTTTTTCAAACTAGTTTGTACAAAATAAATATCTCTTTGCAGTACCGTTGCTAATACATTCTCATTGATATATTGTGGGCTGTCTAAAATACCGCCATAACTGCGCAATAAAGTTTGAAGAACGATTCCTAATATTTGGTTTTGCTGCTCAAAATTTTCGATGGTAAATCGATCTGCATATACATGTACTAAAGAGGGTTTAAAGGAGGCCGCAGAAAACTTAACATGACCTTCTTGTTCAATCCACTGTAAAGCATTTCGCGTAATCATTTTATCTAATTCAAAACGGGCACAAAAAATATCAAAATCAAATAAAAATTGTTGTTTCTCACCTAATCCCATAGGGAGTTGAACATAATCTACTAAATATTGAAATACTTGTTTAATCATTTCAATACTAGGGAATTTTTTTTCTTGCACCGATAACCAATAGTCCCAATCATTGGGCTGATATAATAAAATGGCTTCTGCAGGTTGACCATCGCGCCCTGCTCTTCCAGCTTCTTGATAATATTGTTCAATACTGCCTGGTATTTCATAATGAATGACAGCTCTTACACCAGATTTATTTATACCCATGCCAAAGGCACTCGTACTCACCACAATTTGAATTTTATCTTGCATCCATTGTTCTTGGGTATGTTGTCTGGTTTCTAAGGGAAGCCCTGCATGATATTCGCCTACAGTATATTGATACGCTTTGAGTAATTGTGTTAACTGACTTACATTGTTTCGGGTATTGCAATAAATAATCACCGATCCAGTCACTTTATTGAGTAAGGATCTTAAGGTATGTAATTTAACAGCTACTTTTTGAACACTATATTTTAAATGAGGGCGTAAAAAACTATCAGTGATAATACGAGCATCTTTAAGTGCAAGTTGTTTTAATATATCTGTTTGAACCATTGGAATGGCGGAAGCCGTCATAGCTAAAACAGGAACAGCAGGGAATAGTTTTTTTATAACACTTAGCTTTCTATAGGAAGGTCTAAAATCATAGCCCCATTGTGAAATACAATGGGCTTCATCTATTGCAAATAAAGTAATAGTGAGTTGTTTTAAAAAATCTTGAAAATTGGATTGAGCTAATTTTTCGGGAGAACAATAAATAAAAGAATACTTTCCTGCAATGGCCTCTTTCATAATGAAGGACTCTTCCTCATTACTTAATTGACCTCCTATTTGAATGGCTGCAATTTTTTTATGGGTTAGATCTTTCACCTGGTCCTGCATTAATGCAATGAGCGGACTAATAATAACACAAATTCCTTGTTGGTATAAAGTGGGTATTTGAAAGCAAAGTGATTTGCCTGCTCCGGTAGGCAAAAGCGTTAACACATCTTTTCCCTCCAGTACTGCATTGATGACAGCTAATTGTTGAGGTCTGAATGTATCATAGCCCCAATATTTTTTTAATATTTCAGATACGTTTTCCAAAAGGTTATACCAGTTTTTTACGGAATAACCTTAATGAATTAATAGCCAATACCACATCACTCAAAGCCATGATCAAGGCACCATAAGTGGGCCCCCAGGTACCTAATAAACCAAATGCTGCCACTGGAATAGCAACTATATTATAAGAGAAGGCCCATGCTAAATTTTCTTTGATAGTTTCATAGGTACGTCTTCCTAATCCAAGTGCCATAGGTAAATTCTTCAACCCTTGGTTCATTAAAATAACTTGAGCACTTTGGATGGCAATATGGGACGCATTGCTTAATGAGATTCCTATAGTGGCTTTTGCTAAGGCTGGCGCATCATTAATGCCGTCACCCACCATGGCAGTAGGGCTTTGTAAAGTAAGGGCTTCTAGTTTTGCTAATTTATCTGCAGGACTTTGTTCGCTGATAATTTCTTGAATGCCTAATGCTTTTCCTACTTTTTCACATTTGGATGTTTGGTCACCGCTTAATAAAATAGTATGAATACCTTGATGGTGTAAAGTTTCAATCACATTTTTTGCTTCTTCTCTAATTTCATCTTCTACATCTAACCAACCTAATAAAATATTATTTTTAAGTACAAAAATATTGTGGGACTTGTCCGTTACATTTTGGGAAATCACTTTATAAGAACCAGCCCAATATTCATTTCCTTCATGGTCTGTAGCTTTAATACCGATTCCTTTTACCTCTTCAATCGTTTTCCAAGCAATTGGTTGATTGGATTTCCATTCCTTGCTAATACATTTTGCAATGGGATGATTTGAATATTTCTCTAAGGAGTACACTAATGTTTTAAATGCTTCTCGTGTGATATTTCCTATGACTTCATGCGCAGCAATCGTAAAGTGTCCTGTTGTTAAGGTTCCTGTTTTATCAAACACGACTTGTTTGATATCTTTAAAGGTTTCTAAACTTTTCGCATTTTTAAATAAGACTCCATTGCGCGCCCCACGACCCAATCCCACTGCAATAGCAGCTGGAGTGGCTAATCCCATGGCACAGGGACATGAAATCACGAGTACAGCAATGGCTCGTAACATACTTTCACCAAATCCAATAGCAGTGAAATAATAATTTCCTATAAGTGTGATGAGTGCAATACCTAATACCAGTGGAACAAATACTGCACTAATTTTATCTGCCAAAATTTGTACCGGTGGTTTTTCGCCTTGAGCGGCCTTTACCATTTTTAAAATATTCGCTAATACCGTATCATCTCCCACCGCAGTGATATAGGCTTTTAAGGTTCCATTTTCAATCGTACTTCCACCTAATAGTGGGTCTTTCATAGTACGATGTACTGGAACACTTTCTCCTGTTACAATGGATTCATTCACATTGGCTTCTCCCCATAATATTTTACAATCCATGGGAACGGTTTCTCCCGTATTCATTAAAACTAGATCGCCTACTTTTAAAGTACTGCTTTCTACATTAAAAATAACTTCCTTGTGTTGGTCGTCAAACACAATCATATTCGCCATTACTTTTTGTGCTTTTACTAAATCCTTTAAGGCACGTTGAGTGGATTGAACCGAACTATCTTCTAAATAATTTCCAAAAAATACTAATGTAATAATAGTAGCTGTGGTTTCATAATAGGCAAAGGCTTGTCCTTGTCCAATCAATGTTCCATATAAACTATATCCAAAAGAAGCAATGGCCCCAATGGCTACTAATACATTCATGTTAGGAATACCATTGGTCATACTATTCCATGCACTTCTTCCAAAATAACTCATCCCAACTATGAATACAGGAGTGGTAAATGCTAATTGAACATAAGGGTTCATCATCCAATGAATATGAACGCCCGGTAACATGTGTATTAATAAAGGCAATGTAAATAGGAAACAAAAAGCAGATCGTTCTCCTTGGGTATCCAGCCATTTTTTGACAGGGGTGGCTTCCTCATTTCCACGTACTTTGTAACCTAGGCCTTTAATGCCTTTTGCTAAATTTTCTTTATTTACATTTTCGGGAAGTTGAAATTGAACTTCGCCTTCCATAAAACTTACTTTAGGCTCTTTGATTCCTTCTGATTGTAAATATTTATGTATAGACAATGCGCAATTGGTGCAACTCATTCCATCTACTTTCCACTGTACTTCTTCCATAGGTGCAAATTTACCTTACAAAGGTACATGAACATTTTAATTGCATAGCTTATCTTTGTCCTATGGAATGGTTTTATCACATCAATGAAATAGAGAAAATAGCCTCCGAATTATTGACTCAATTCGGTCACACTAGAGTATGGGCTTTAGAGGCTCCCATGGGTGCAGGTAAAACCACTCTAATAAGTGCCATTTGTAAAAATATGGGGGTGAAAGATCAAGTGTCTAGTCCCACTTTTGCTATTATGAACGAATACCATGCCAACGAGAAAGTCATTTACCATATGGATTGGTATCGGTTAAAAGACGAAGCTGAAGCACAAAGAGCAGGGGTAGAAATGACTTTAGACGAGGCTGATTTTTGTTTAGTGGAGTGGCCCGAAAAAGCGCTAGGATTATTACCCTCTGACACGCAGTTTATTAAAATTGACATCATAGATAAAGATCATCGTCGAATTTATATCCCTTAAAGCATCCTTCAATTTTGTATCTTCATAAAAATATTTCATTATGAGCTCGGTGAAACCCCAAATTGATAGTTCCATTTTGTATGAAACGCAGGAGGAGGTTTTAGATATTAAATTTAAAACTAAACCCATGCTCATTGGGATTCCTAAGGAAAAAGCCTTTCAAGAAAATAGAGTAGGGCTCATTCCCGAAGCGGTAAGTGTTTTAGTGGCGAATGGTCATGAAGTATTAATGGAGCATAATGCGGGAGAGGGGAGTCGTTATTCGGATCATGATTATTCCGAAGCAGGGGCTAAAATTGTATTTGATAAAGAATCGGTGTATAAATGTCCCATATTAGTGAAGACAGCTCCTCCTGTGGAAGCGGACTTGCCTTATTTACAAATGAATCAAACGATTATTTCTCCATTGCATATAACGGCATTGGAAAAAGGATTGATGGAAAAATTGATGGCTAAAAAAATCACCGCTTTAGCAATTGAAAATATCAAAGATGAAAATCAAAACTATCCTATCTTAAGAAGCATGGGTGAAATTGTAGGAAGTGCTGTGATGCTCATTGCGGGTCAATACTTGAGTAGTTTCAATCAAGGGAAAGGAGTTTTATTAGGAGGTATTAGTGGTGTTCCTCCCACTAAAGTAGTCATTATTGGCGCTGATATTATTGGTGAATTTGCGACACGAAATGCATTGGCATTAGGCGCTAGCGTAAAAGTATTTGATAATAATGTATCACGTTTACAACGATTACAAAATAATTTAGGACAAAGAGTTTGGACGAGTGTGCTAGAACCTAAAATTTTAGCAAAGCAACTTAAAACTTGTGAAGTAGCGGTAGGTGCTTTGAGGAATGATCATAGTCGTGCACCCATTGTTGTGACCGAAGAAATGGTAGCTGCTATGCGTCCCGGTAGTATCATCATTGATGTAGCAATTGATCGTGGCGGATGTTTTGAGACGAGTGAATTAACCAATCATGAAAATCCGATTATTATAAAACATAATGTGATTCATTATGGAGTTCCTAATATCCCCAGTGGTTTTGCGCGTACCGCAAGTCAAGCCATTAGCAATGTATTGATGCCTTTGTTAATTCAAATGGGTGATTTGGGTGGATTGGAAGATATGGTTTGGCAACACTTACATTTAAGAGAAGGCGTGTATTTATACAAAGGTGCATTGACCGATTTTTATATCAGTGAAAGATTCAATTTAAAGTATACCGATTTAAATTTATTGATCGCAAGTAAAAGTTAGCACCCATAAAGGGTGGAGAAGTTAATATTTGAGAAGTAGTGAATGTACTTACTTTTTATATTCCAATAAGTTGACCTGATATTTGCAAAAAGAATATTCTTGTGGATCATTACTTCCTACAATAATTAATTTATGCAGTGCATATTGTTGAATCAATTCATGATATAATTCAATCCCTTCTTTGTCTAAATTACTACAAGGCTCATCTAACAATAAAATAGGAGCCTCCGAAAAAATCGCAATCGCTAATTTTAATCTTTGCTTCATACCGCTACTGAAATATCTAATCTGTTTGTTGGCGGCGTTGTGTAAGCCCACTTTTTCTAAAATAAAATCAAAAGTGATGTTTGCAAGGAAGGGCTTAAAAGTAATATGAAATGCGAGCTGTTCTATGGCTGTAAATTCTTCAATTAATTCTAGATAAGGAGCGGCTATCGTCAATTGTTTGAAAATAGTTTCTGAAGTTTCAGTACCCCATTGTATTTGTCCCTTTGATAAAGTAGCATAGCCTGAAATGACTTGTAATAATGTACTTTTTCCGGAGCCATTGTTGCCAATCAATGCATACTGATTCCCTTTTTCAAAAGTGTAATCTAGGTGTCGAAAAATCCATTCTTTATTGAATTTCTTACCTGCTTGATGGAGGCTAATTTGCATACTTGATTAATCTTCTTCCACTACTCCTTTACCAAATCTCTTAATGACTCCTCTGCCACTTTCTCTAATAAAAGTAACAATTTCATCGCGCTCATCGGTTGCTGGAAGTTCTTCTTCAATAAACTCTAGGGCTTGTGTGGTGTTCATCCCTTTATTAAATATATAACGATAGATATCTAAAATGTGGTTGATCTTTTCTAAATCAAATCCTCTTCTTTTTAAACCTACACTATTTACACCACCATAACTTAATGGATTACGCACTGCTTTAATATAAGGGGGAACATCTTTACTCACCAAACTTCCTCCTGCGATATAAGCATGCTGTCCAATATTCACAAATTGATGCACGGCGCTCACACCAGCAATCCAAGCATAGTCACCTAAGGTAACATGGCCTGCAATTTGAACACTATTACTTAATATGCAATGATTGCCAATAATACAATCATGTGCAATATGACTATAAGCCATGATTAAACAATTACTTCCTACTTTAGTAATCCATCTATCAGAAGTTCCACGATTGATAGTTACGAATTCACGAATGGTAGTGCCATCTCCAATTTCAACAGTTGTTTTTTCGCCATTGAATTTTAAATCTTGTGGATCAGCACCAATTACGGCGCCAGGAAATATGCGACAATTTTTTCCAATTTTAGTACCATTCATAATGGTCACGCTACTCCCAATCCATGTGCCTTCGCCAATGGTGACGTCTCCATGTATGACAGTAAATGGATCAATTTTTACATTGGGTGCAATTTTTGCATTCGGATCAATATAAGTAAATGGATGTGTCATAGCTTTTTTTTAGAATGTTTAGTCAGCACGTTTTACTACTTGAGCAACTAGGTCAGCTTCGGTAGTGACTTTACCTCCTACATAAACAGTTCCTCTCATTTCGCAAATTCCTCTGCGAATGGGAGCGGTTAATTCCATCTTTAATAGCATGGTATCACCCGGTTTTACCATTTGTTTAAATTTACAATTATCTATTTTTAAAAAGTAAGTATCATATTGACCTTTAGGCATCGCGTTGATACAAAGAATACCACCTGTTTGCGCTAAAGCTTCAATTTGTAAAACCCCTGGCATCACGGGATTTCCTGGGAAATGTCCAGGGAAAAACCATTCATTGTAGGTTACATTTTTAACGCCTACAATAGAAGTATCAGTAAGCTCAATGATTTTATCTATAAATAAAAATGGATGACGATGCGGTAAGGTTTTTTCAATTTGCTCTAAATTAAACACGGGTGTAGCAGTTGGATCATACACCGGCACGTCTTTTACGTGTTTATTTTTTTTGATGTACTGCTTTATTTTTTTAGCAAACTCCACATTGCTACTATGTCCAGGACGATTCGCGATAATACGTGCTTTAATAGGATATCCAATTAAAGCTAAATCACCCACCACATCTAATAATTTATGTCTTGCAGGTTCGTTTGGAAATCTTAATTCAAGATTATTTAAATAACCTTCGCTCTTTACTTCAATTTTTTCACGTTTAAATACTTTTGCCAAACGGCTCATTTCTTCTTGAGTGATGACTTTGTCAACCACCACAATGGCGTTGTTAATATCACCTCCTTTTATTAAATCATGTTTTAATAAAGCTTCTAATTCATGTAAAAAACAAAAGGTACGACAAGGAGCAATTTCTGCTTTAAAATCCTTGATGGTTTTAAGGGCAGCATGTTGTGTCCCTAAAACCGGACTATTAAAATCAATCAATGTGGTGATTTGATAATCCAATGCGGGAAGTGCCACCATTTCAACACGCTTTTCATCGTCGTAATGAAATATATTTTCATCTATACTATACCAAGCTTTTGCGGCGTCTTGTTCTAACACTCCAGTCTTTTCAATCATATCAATAAAAGGGGTAGAGCTCCCATCCATGATGGGGATTTCAGGTCCGTTTACTTCTATCAAAACATTATCTACTCCCATCCCTACTAATGCCGCTAAAATATGTTCTACCGTACTTATTTTAGCTTCACCTATTTGTAGGGTGGTTCCACGACTAGTGTCAGTGACTAAATCGCAGTCTGCTTTTATAACAGGTTTATTAGGAAGGTCTACTCTTTGAAATTGGATCCCGTAACCAGGGTTGGCTGGGTTTAAGGTCATATCCACCAAAACACCCGTGTGTAATCCAGTACCACTTATGCTAACGCTTTCGCATAAAGTGTGCTGCTTATCGGGATTAAAATGTTGATCCATACTTGTTTGGTTTAAGTCCTCGAGGGGGTAATACAATGAATACCAGCAAAATTAACTGATTTACCCTTTTTGGGACAGTTGTTGGACTAATATTTCGAGTTCTTTAACCCTTTTTTCCAAATTTGGCAGGTTTTTGACGTTTATCTGACTCCTGAAGTCGTTTACTTGATCGGTAGCGGGGAAACCAGACACCACTGAATTGGCTTTTTTGATGGTTTTTGTGATACCTGTTCTGGCTGCAATTTTAACGCCGTCAGCGACATTGAGGTGTCCAATAATTCCTGCTTGGCCACCCATCATAACCCCTTTTCCAATTTTGGTACTTCCACTCACGCCACATTGAGCAGCAATCACGGTATTTTCTCCAATATCTACGTTATGAGCAACTTGAATAAGATTATCTAATTTAACTCCTTTTCGAATATGAGTGGAACCTATTGTAGCACGATCAATGGTGGTATTGGATCCAATTTCTACATGATCTTCGATGACTACATTTCCTAATTGTGGAATTTTTTGATAACTGCCATCTTCCTTAGGAGCAAAACCAAATCCATCGCTTCCAACAATTACATTAGAATGAATGGTTACATGATTTCCAATCACACAATCCGCATACACAATGACACCGGGATGCAACACGACCTCATTTCCTATACGAACATGATTTCCAATGACTACACTAGGATGAATTTTTACATTATTTCCAATCACCACATGGTCTCCAATATGTGCAAATGCAGCAACGAAAATATTTTCCCCTAAGCTGGCGGTTGCAGCTATATAAGAAGGCTGTTGAATACCCACTAATTGCTGAGCATTTAATGTTTGGTATTGTGTTAATAGCGTAGCAAATGCAGCATAGGCATCTGGGACTCTAATTAAAGTGGCCGTGATTGCAGATTTTAAAACTAAGGAATCATTTATGATAATGATTGATGCCTTGGTGGTATATAAAAAATCTTCGTATTTAGGATTCGCTAAAAAGGAAATATCTCCTGATTGGGATTCCTCAATTTTGCCAAAATTATGCACAGATACCGAAGCGTCGCCTTCGATAGTTCCTTGAATCATTAAAGCTATTTGTTGTGCACTAAATGGAAGCATGCGCTAAAAATTAATTGGGGGGTTATTCATTGAGTAAACAAATGTAAAATTTTTTAATGGGGGCAGAAAGACTTTCATTGATTAATGCGTTATCTATCTCTGAAATAGTGCTTAAATTTCCGTTTTTTAGCAAAATTTTAATGGTTTCATCCCCTTGTTTATACAAAGTATTGGAGGCTTCTCCTTTAAAACACAAATAACTTAATTCGTCATCGCTCAAATCAAATTGCTTTTTCACTTGCTGGCAGGCTTTATTCCATTCTTGATCACTAATAGGTTCAGATTGCATTCTGCATTTAAAACATTTTCTATTTAAAATTCGACTGCATAAAATAGATAATACTTTATCCGAATGATGCTGCCATTTTTTAATAGCACTCAAAATATCAATATCGTCTAATTGACAATAAGCCTTTAAGTCTATATCTTCTATCTTTCCCGAAAAGGGGGCTAAAAAATTATCTAAAGCGGATCCTGTTTCAATACTTTCGGTAGCATGTTGATGCAGCCATTGCGCACGTTCCATAATTTTAACCAACATTTTTTCTGCAGCCACTACCGACTTATGCATATATACTTGCCAATACATAAGTCTTCTTGAAACTAAAAATTTTTCAATACTTGTAATTCCTTTTTCTTCTACCACTAATGCTTGATCTTGTACCGTCAACATTTTTAAAATACGTTGATAGCCAATCACGCCCTCACTTACTCCAGTGAAAAAACTATCGCGAGATAAATAATCTAAACGATCCACATCTAATTGCCCACTAATTAATTGGTGTAAAAACTTTTTAGGGTATTGATTAGTGAAAATTTGAATCGCTAAACTTAATTTCCCTTTCAGTTTTACATTTTCTTCAGCATTCAGGGACTTCATAATAAGTAAGGAAAGGTCCTCATGCGAAACTCCTTTTAATAAAACATGTTCCAAGGCATGTGAAAATGGGCCGTGTCCAATATCATGTAAAAGGATAGCTGCTTTTGCCGCTTGAGCCTCCTCGTCTGTAATGTCAATTCCTTTATCTTTTAATTCGGCAATAGCGGTACACATTAAATGGTATGCCCCTAAGGAATGATGTAAACGGGTATGCACAGCACCAGGATAGACTAATTGGGCCAATGCCATTTGGTGAATTCTCCTGAGTCTTTGATAAAAGGGGTGGGAGATGATTTCAAAAATGAGCGGGTCATTGATTGTTATAAACCCATGAACCGGGTCGTTGATTATTTTTCTTGGTTGGACTGCCATAAGCGTTTCGTGTTCACAAAGGTACGAAATGTGAATAACTCATCCCGTTTATTTCGAGCCTCAGTGCCACAAAAAACTATATTTGTATGTCCACTTACTACCTTATAAATCAATGCATAATATGAAATTGACGCAAACTACTTTAGACAAATTAGAAGATATTTTAGGGGAATCAGAATTTGTGGTAAGATATGAGCGCGGAAACTTCCAAAGTGGCTGGTGCTTACTAGAATCAAAAAGAATTGTGGTGTTGAATAAATTTCTAAATTTAGAAGCACGTATTAATACTTTAATAGAGTTAATTCCTCAATTGGATATTCAATTTGATAAATTAACACACGATTCTCAAAAGTTATACGAAGAGGTAAAAAAACTTTCTTTAGTCACTGCTTAGTTAAAGCGTAAGTGGTGTGGGGCATATTTTAAATTATATACAATTCAAATTGCATTGTTACATTTTACCATTTTAGGTTCTGGAACAAGCACAGGAGTCCCTTTAATTGGATGTAATTGTGCGGTTTGTTCTTCCAATGATCCATTGGATAAAAGGTTGCGTACCAGTTTGAAAATTGAAACAGCTACTACTTCGGTGGTGATTGATACCACTCCTGATTTTAGATATCAAATGCTGCGAACAAATACCACTAAATTGGACGCGGTTGTTTTTACCCACCCTCACCGAGATCATTATGCTGGATTAGATGATATTAGGCCTTTCAATTTTTTCTCACAAAAGCCGATGCATATTTATGCAAATGAAATTACACAAGTAGCGATTAAGCGTGATTTTTATTATGCGTTTGAAGAAAGGAAAGAGGTAGGATTGCCGGAGATGATTTTGCATACTATTAATCAAGATAATTTTACGGTGGGTGATATACATTTTCAGCCTATTCAGGTAATGCATCGTGATATGCCTGTATTGGGGTATCGAATGGGGGACTTGAGTTATATCACAGATGCCAATTATATTGCGGAAGCCGAATTGGAAAAAGTAAAAGGGTCTCAAGTTTTAATTTTAAATGCTTTAAGAAAAGAACCACATCCTACTCATTTTACTTTAGAACAAGCATTGGCTTTAGTGGCCACTTTATCTATACCTACTGTATATTTCATACATTTTAGCCATCAAATTGGACTCCATCAAGAAGTAGAAGCGAGTTTGCCTAAAGGAGTTCATCTAGCATATGATGGGCTACAGTTCTCATTATAGAGGGTAATTACACCTATTCTAGCTCGAATTAATACGTTTTTAAAGAAATGATAGAATCATTATCTAGTGCCAAACATTTGTATGTTAGGTATTAAGGGTGATTATTTCATTTTTTCTAAAAAAGAAAAAAGAGGGGTGTGGATATTAGGCATTTTATTAACCATCAGTTTTATGTGGAGTGGGTTATTATCGTATCGTAATAATGCTGTTCCCAATCAGCAAAAGCAATGGAGTCGACGTCAATATGAATCATTAAGTAATCACTCATATGATTCAAAAAAAACGAATTCTTTGCCTGCAACCTTTTTTGTTTTTGATCCCAATACGATTGATAGCCAGCAAGCTTTATTATTAGGCATGTCCTCCAGGCAAGCCAAAACCTTATTAAAATATAGAAGTAGGGGAGGAAGGTTTTATAAAAAGGAAGATATATTTAAACTCTATGGGTTGGATTCCCTTTTAGCAAATGCTTTAGTTCCCTACATTCAAATTCATTCCAACAATAGTAAAGAAAAAGTATGGACCATTAATTTAAATGAAGCGAGTGTTTTAGAGTGGAAACAAAAAACAGCTTTGACTGATTTACAAATTCAAAGTATTGAACAGTATCAAAAAAGTCATGGCATGTTTTATTCTATTTACGAACTAACTAAGGTATATGGCATAACAGATAGTTTGTTTCTAGACTTAAAAGCACATTTAAGGGTCCACAAAAACGTAAAAAATAGTTTGAATAGTCGTACTATGAATTTTAATCAATGGAAGTCATTGGATTTGTTTTCCGACCAACAAATCTTTCAAATCTTAGCGCTCAGAAAAAAACAGGGAGGTGAGATAGGTTGGAAAAACCTGGTAATAATGTTCGATTTAACCCAAGATCAGGCTACAATACTCACTTCCAAAATTATTATAAATGATTGATAATCAGTTATTTGAAAGAGTTGTGCAGGATATAAGAACAAATTCTATTAAGAAAAGGCAAGAGTTACTAAAAAAAATATTAGTATTGGGAAGGAATAAAATCCTAGTTTTCGATTGCTTGCTTGAAAATCCTCCTTCGGGAGGATTTTACATTTACGAAAACGATGGCGTAAATACAATTCAATCCTCTATTTCGCGGACTTAAATATCTGATTCACGGCACCACCTAACATAGGAAATTTTTCTTTTACGAATGCGGCAATAGTTTCAATAGATTGTTTTGCTTGTTCTGGAGTCACTCCTGTTTCTTTTACTAAGCGATCGATTAATTCTTGCATGATTTATTTTTTTTGAATTTCTTATTTAAAATAGTCTCTTGTAGAACTTACAATACAAATGTATAAGTTGAAATTGTAATGTAAGGTTATGCTACTTTTAAGGTGCTCAATTTACTTTTATCAAACATGTTTTTTGCATAGTCCAAACTCACATTAAATTCAGTGGCGTTGGTTCCTGGTAATTCAAACATGGCCTGTGTAAATAAACTTTCACAAATACTTCTTAATCCTCTAGCTCCTAATTTGTATTCCATTGCTTTTTCAACTACAAAATCATATACATCAGGTTCGATTGTTAATTTGATATTTTCAATAGCAAATAACTCAGTGTATTGTTTGATTAAAGCATTTTTAGGTTCGGTCAAAATACTTCTTAAGGTATCAATATCTAAGGGCTCCAAATATGTAATAATTGGGAGACGACCTAACATTTCAGGGATCAAACCAAAACTTTTAATGTCTTGTGCATTTACAAAACGCAATAAATTTTTTCTTTGTAATTCTTGCTCTTCTTTGTTTACACTAAAACCAATCGCATTGGTGTTAATACGGCGAGCAATGATTTTATCGATGCCATCAAAAGCACCGCCACAAATAAATAAGATATTTTTAGTATCTACTTTGATCATTTTTTGATCGGGATGTTTACGACCGCCTTGAGGAGGCACTAATACTTCTGTGCCTTCTAACATTTTTAATAAACCCTGTTGAACGCCTTCTCCACTTACATCTCTAGTAATAGAAGGGTTGTCGCCTTTACGGGCAATCTTATCAATTTCGTCAATATATACGATGCCTCTTTGTGCCGCTTCTACATCATAATCGCAGTTTTGTAATAAACGTGTTAGCATACTTTCCACATCTTCGCCTACATAACCGGCTTCGGTAAATACAGTGGCATCCACGATGGCAAAAGGAACATTCAATAGTTTGGCAATGGTTTTGGCTAACAAAGTTTTTCCAGTTCCTGTTTCACCAATCATAATCACATTACTCTTTTCAATTTCCACTTCATTTTTATTGGAGGTAGGTAAGTTGATTCTTTTAAAATGATTATACACTGCTACCGACAATATTTTTTTAGCATCTTCTTGTCCAATAATATATTGATCTAGGAATGCTTTAATGGCCATTGGCTTTTGCACTTTTAAAGTACCTGCTTTACCTTCTCCTTTTTTTTGATGGAACTCCTTAGCAATAATTTCATGCGCATGTTCAATACAGTGTTCGCATATATGTCCCTCTTGTCCTGCTATCAGGATTTTTACTTCTTCTCTTTTACGTCCGCAAAAAGAACATTGTATCGCTTCTGCTTTATTCATCTTTATAGTTTCGTTATAATTTTTTAGCGATGCTATCTACAATACCATACGCTACTGCTTCTTCCGCATTCATCCAGTAGTCTCTATCAAAATCGGCCATAATTTGTTCCATCGTTTTACCACAGTTTTTGGCTAATATTTTAGCACCTAACTCTTTGGTCTTTCTTATTTGTTCTGCTTGTATTTCGATATCTGCACTAGTAGCTTGGAAATAACCTCCTAAGCTAGGTTGATGAATCATAACTTCTCCATGAGGGAAGATAGATCTCTTTCCTTTTTCTCCCATACTAAGTAAGATAGAACCCATGCTGGCAGCCAATCCCATACAAATGGTATGTACTGGGCTTTTGATTAAATTCATCGTATCAAACATCACCATGCCACTTGTGACAACACCTCCTGGACTATTGATATAAAATTTAATTTCAGCACCTGGCTTATCTGCGTCTAGTAATAATAATTTCGTGACAATATCTTTTGCAGATTTATCATCTACCACACCCCACAAATAAATAGATCTTTTTTCGAAAAAGATTTGCTCCATTTTTTTATTCAAAAATCCTGGACCATTTTCTTCTTTCTTATTTTCTTTTGGTTCGTCGTCTTCTTCCATTATAAATTGATTCGTCAGTATCATACAATCTCTTTAATTATTTTAGGATCTATTTTTTTAATTTTCTAGGGTTGGTAAATAGCACTTCATCCACTAAGCCATATTCTTTGGCTTCAGAAGCAGTCATCCAGAAGTCTCTATCGCAATCCTTGGCGACTATATCCACTTCCTTGTGGGTATGCTGTGCAATCACTTCGTATAATTCGTGTTTCAACTTTTTAATTTCACGTGCGGTGATTTCAATATCAGAAGCTTGTCCTCCAATAGCACCACTTGGCTGGTGCAACATCACACGGCTATGCTTTAACGCAGTTCGTTTTCCTTCCACACCCGCACAAAGTAAAATAGCTCCCATGCTAGCAGCCATGCCTGTACAAATGGTAGCCACATCGGGGCTGATGAATTGCATAGTATCATAAATACCTAGGCCAGCGTAAACACTTCCGCCTGGGCTATTAATATACATTTGAATATCCTTGGTACGATCGGTGCTTTCCAAAAACAATAATTGTGCTGTCACTATATTGGCAACATAGTCGTTAATGCCTTCTCCTAAAAAAATGATGCGATCCATCATTAATCGGCTAAACACGTCCATACTCGCTACATTCATAGGGCGTTCCTCAATAATGTAGGGTGTAAGGTTGGTTACACTTTTTTTATATTGGTCCAGACTATTGCTACTAATTCCGCGTCCTTTGATGGCAAATTGCTCAAATTCTTTTCCTAAGTTCATAGATATACTTATTTCAGTGGTAAAGGTAAAACCTTGTACCCAAAGGAACTACAAAAACAGTGCCAAACTTTCCCTAAAAAGCATAAAAAAGCCCTCTCTTTTACAGAGAAGGCTTTGACTATCAATATTTTAATAGATTAATGGTGATGGTGCTTTAGCATATCAGCAAACTTTTCGGCGGTTATCGCTTCGTCTTTTGCAGATACTTCCCCTTCAATCGTGTTGAATAATTTATCAGCACTAATACGGTGGTAGCTATCTTCCACAAACTTTTTGTCTTGCATCATTCTCAGGGCATAATCTTCTAACCATTGGTCATTATCACCCATGGCACCTAATTGACCACCCATATAACTTAATAATTGTTGTTTTGCAAAATTCTTAAGATCTTCTGCAACTACTTCAATCTTTCTTTCTGTAATTAATTGGCCGCTAATCAAAGTCCATTTTAATTGATCTTGGAACACTGGATATTCTTTTTCTGCTTCTTCTGCTGTTCTTGTTTTTTCTCCACCTTGTTGTAACCAACGTTTTAAGAAAGCAACAGGGAATTCCATTTTAGTTTCATCAATTAAGTGATGATATATTTGATCGTGAATTTGATTTTTTGCTTGTTGTTCATAATATCCCTCAATGTCTAATTTAATAGCTGCTCTAAATTCTGCTTCTGTAGCAATCGCTTGATTTGGATAACTTGCTTTAAACAAAGTTTCGTCTAATGCTGATTTTTCTACAAAGCCAACTTTAGTAACCAGTAATGTAAAATATTTATCTACTTCTTCTTTTGTAATTCCTAAATCACCTACAATAACTTCTAATTCTTTTTCTTCAAATGCCTTCTTTAATTGAATGGTATGCGTATCATCTTTTTTAGCACCGATTAATTTTTTACGCGTAGCTGCAGCAAAATACTTAATCAATAAAGAATTATCTTTTTGAATTCCACCTTCAATTGCATTTCCGTCTTTATCAGATTCCGTAAAAGTAACGTTCAAAATATTTTCTTCTGAAGTAGCAGTTTCAGGTTCTGTCATTTTTCCATTACGAGTTTGAATTCTTTCCACTTCGTTTTGGATCATTTCGTCTGTTACGTCTACTTTATATTTTTTGACCTTGATTTTTTTGGTATCTAATTCAAAAGCCGGTTTTAAACCAATTTCAAATGTAAAATTATATTGACCAGGTTGCGTAAAATCTAAGTTGGCTAATTGGCTATCTAAAGGCAATGGTTGTGCAAATATTTCAACTTGCTCATTGGATAAATAGAAATTCAATTCCTTTTCCACTTTCTTCAATATTTCGTCTGTGAAAACAGACTGACCATACATTTTTTTGATCAAGCCTGCTGGCACCATCCCTTTTCTAAAACCTGGGATATTGGCTGTTTTAGCATGCTTCTTTAAGCTGGTTTCATACTCCTTTAAATAATCCTCTTGAGTAAGGGTTACCGTTAATTTGTCATTTAAAAGCGCGATATTTTCTCTTTTTATACTTGCCATATACTTTCTTTTTCTAGTAAAATCTAGGGTTTAAGGGGGGCAAAGGTAGGATATTATGAATAGAATTGGCCTTTAGAACTATAAAAAAAGCCTTTTCAATGGATTGAAAAGGCTTTTTGGGGTATTTGGTGCGGATGGAGGGGGTCGAACCCACACGCCTCACGGCGCTAGATCCTAAGTCTAGTGCGTCTGCCAATTTCGCCACATCCGCTTAGGGGGTGCAAACTTAAATGATTTTTTTAATTTTCCGAGCTAACTGGAATGATTCCAACTATTTTTTCAAGATAAAGTTGGTCTATGCTGTCAAATTGAGCTAATTCACTACTATCAACGTCTAAAACACCTAGTACTTTTCCTGCATGAAAAACAGGTATCACGATTTCAGATTTGGATACACTACTACATGCAATATGACCAGGGAACTTTTCTACATCGTCTACAATTATAGTTTGTTCTTTTTCCCAACTGCTTCCACAAACACCTCTTCCTTTTTTAATTCTAGTACAAGCGACAGGTCCTTGAAAAGGGCCTAAAACTAATTCATCTTCTATCACCCAATAAAATCCCACCCAAAGCCAATTGAATTGTTCTTTTAATGCCGCCGCCACATTGGCTAAATTGGCAACTAAATTAGTTTCACCTGTAAGTAAACCTTGTATTTGTGGAATTAAAGTTTCGTATTGGATTTTTTTGTCTCCTTGTATGATATGTAAATCTTCGGCCATGAAAATAATTTTTTTTAGGGCTTGTTCATTAATAATTTAATTTCCTTTTTTTCAATTCTTGCCACAAAAGCAATAAATGCAAATAATAAAATGGTCGCAAATAAATAATTGAAGGGTTGGTTTTGCGATACTAGATGAATTAAAGTATTCATACCATATAAGAGTAATGCAATTATGAAGTATGCAATTAATTTTTTTGTGGCGTAGGGAACAGGGTATACTTTTTGACCCCATTGATAACTTACCACCATCATAGTTCCATAGCAAAAGAAAGTAGCCCAAGCACTTGCCATGTATCCAAAATAAGGAATGGCTAAATAGTTTATTAAAATTGTAATAAACGCGCCTAATAATGTAATCCAAGCGCCAGACATGGTTTTATTACTCAGTTTATACCAAATACTTAAGTTGTAATAAACACCTAAAAACATATTGGCAATAAGTAGTATAGGAACCACTTTCAAGCCCACATACATATTGGGATTTCTGATAAATTCTTTCCATATATCTAAATATAAAACGACACCTAAAAACATAATACATAAAGTGATGACAAAAAATTTCATCACCCTTGCGTAAGTTTTAGGGGCATTATCTGATTCAGCTTGTTTAAAAAAGAAAGGTTCTGCACCCATCCTGAAAGCTTGTATAGATATGGTTATCAAGATGGCTAATTTATAACAAGCACTATAAATGCCTACTAATGCTTTATTCGCATCTACACTTCCTCCTGGTGCCCACCATCCTAACATTAATCTGTCTAATGTTTCATTGATCATCCCGCCAAATCCTACAATAATTAAGGGTAATGCGTACAGCATCATTTCACCCCAAAGTTTAAAATCAAATGAAAAACGTAAAGCTCTAATTTCTTTTTGCAATAAAAGCATTACAAAAACATTTTGAATAATACCTGCCACCAAAATATATCCAACTTCCCAACCGGGTTGATACATTTTTGTGATCCAACTATCAGGATGGGTAGATGCATAATGAGGCAACGAACTTATGAGCGCATAGGTGGCAATGATATTGACAAGTATTCCACCCACTTTTATGAAGGCGAATTTTTGGGGTCTGCCTTGCAAACGTAGTCTTGAAAAGGGGATGGTCGCTAGTGCATCTAAGGCCACCACTGCTGCCATTAAATGGATATAATCAGGGTGCGTTGTAATTTGTAAAAGTTGAGAGAGTGGAGCACTCCAAGTGAGGAGTCCAGCTATCATCATACCCGTTACTACAATCATGGATAAAGCACTGGTATGATAGATTTTTTCTTCGTTTTCTTTGGATCCAAAACGGAAATAAGCCGTTTCCATACCATGGGTCACTATTACATTTAAAAAAGGGATAAAAGCATACACAATGGAGTTTTCTCCATAAGCTACGTCCGTGAGTTTGTAAGTGAGGTAGGGCGTCAATAAATAACTGATGAACCTAGCTGCAATCGAGCTAAGTCCGTACCAGGCGGTTTGACTTACTAATTTTTTAATACTACTCAAGGGCTTGAAATTACAGCTAAATTAGTGAAAATAGTTTTGTTTATCTTCATGTAGTAAATCAAGCTTTTATGCGTGTAGTAATTCAAAGAACCAAGGAGGCCAGTGTCACGGTAGAAGGCAATGTGACAGGGGCCATCCAAAAGGGTTTATTGGTGTTCGTAGGCATCGAAAATGCAGATTCAGCGGAGGATTTAGAGTGGTTGGCTGGGAAGATTGTCAACATGAGAATATTTGATGATGCCGAAGGGGTGATGAATCTGAGTTTGAAAGAAGTGAACGGAGATCTTTTATTAGTAAGTCAATTCACCTTGCATGCGAGTACTAAAAAAGGAAATCGACCTTCTTATATTGCAGCGGCCAAACCGGATATTGCCATTCCTCTATATGAAGCCTTTATTCAACAACTTCAATTGGAATTGGGTAAAGCCATTGGTACTGGGATTTTTGGGGCCGACATGAAAGTACAATTATTGAATGATGGCCCAGTAACCATCTTAGTGGATAGTAAAAACAAAGAATAATAAAAACTACGAATAGAAAGTACCTTAAATATTTACTAAAAGAACTTTTATCGAAAAGTAAAAAAGATAATTATGGCAAACACAATGACAATACAACAAGCACAAGATCAAGTGGACCAGTGGATAAAAACAGTGGGAGTGAAATACTTTAGTGAGTTAACCAATTTGGGTATTTTAATGGAAGAAGTAGGAGAATTATCTCGAATTATGGTGCGCAAGTTTGGAGATCAGTCCTTTAAAAATAAGGAAGAAGAAGTGTTATTGGCAGATGAAATGGCGGATGTTTTATTCGTGCTAATTTGCCTTGCCAATCAAACCGGGATTGATTTAGCCACAGCACTCGAAAAAAATATCCAAAAGAAAACCCTCAGAGACGCGAGCAGGCACCAAAACAACGAAAAATTACATCGTTAATTCATTCTCAGTATATTTGTAGTCTATGAGCAAAGCAACCACCGAAAATACATTACAAGCGATTATTTCGCATGCCAAAGAATATGGATTTGTTTTTCCTAGTAGTGAAATCTATGATGGATTAAGTGCAGTGTATGATTACGGTCCTTATGGATCACAATTGAAAAAAAATATCCGTGATTATTGGTGGAGTAGTATGACTCAAATGAATGAGAATATTGTGGGTATTGATGCTGCTATTTTCATGCATCCTACCACTTGGAAAGCAAGCGGTCACGTAGATAGTTTTAGCGATCCTTTGATAGATAATAAAGACAGTAAAAAAAGATATCGTGTAGATCATTTAATTGAAGCACACGCTGATAAATTAGTAGAAAAAGGAGAACAAGCTGCTGCTACTCAGTTATTAGTAGATATGGAAGCTTTGTTGGCGAAGGATGATTTTGAAGGACTTAAAAAATTAATTGATACCAATAAGATTGTCTGCAGTGTAAGTGGTAATGGAAATTGGACTGACATTAGACAATTTAATTTAATGTTCTCTACCGAATTAGGTTCGGTGGCAGAAGATGCCAACACCATTTATTTAAGACCCGAAACTGCACAAGGAATATTTGTAAACTTTTTGAATGTGCAAAAAACTGCAAGGATGAAAATTCCATTTGGTATTGCACAAACAGGAAAGGCTTTTAGAAATGAAATTGTAGCACGTCAATTTATTTTTAGAATGCGTGAGTTTGAACAAATGGAAATGCAGTTTTTTATTAAACCAGGCACTCAAAAAGAGTGGTATGAACATTGGAAGAATGAGCGTATGCAATGGCATTTAAGTTTGGGTATTGCTGCAGATAAATACCGTTTCCATGATCACGTTAAATTAGCGCATTATGCTGATGCTGCTTTAGATATTGAATATGAATTCCCCTTTGGTTTTAAGGAAGTAGAAGGGATTCACTCTCGCACCGATTTTGACTTGAGTCGTCATCAGGAATTTAGTAAAAAGAAAATGCAATATTTCGATACCGAAATCAATCAGCATTATATCCCCTATGTGATAGAAACTTCTATTGGATTAGATCGTATGTTCTTATTGATATTGTCTAACTCCTACGAGGAAGAAACGATTCAAAAGGAAGATGGCACAACCGATTCAAGAGTCGTACTTCATTTGCCTGCAAAAATTGCTCCTAATAAATTAGCTATTTTACCATTGACAAAAAAAGATGGCTTACCCGAATTAGCTAAAGAGTTAATGAATGATTGCAAAAAGGCTTTCCATTGTTTTTACGAAGAAAAAGATGCTATCGGAAAAAGATATCGTCGTCAAGATGCTATTGGTACTCCTTTCTGCGTCACTATCGATCATCAAACTAAAGAAGATGGAACAGCGACTATACGATATAGAGACAGTATGTTACAAGAACGCATTCCAATGAATAAAATCAAAGAATTAGTTTTAGCGCATATTGCTTAAAAGCCACGCTTATTAAATACTTAAAGTATTAGATACTTAAAGGCCCCGTCTCGATTCTCGGGACGGGGCCTTTATAATATTCTATGTTTTTATTATCCAAAGGATTCAAAGTGCACTTGTTTTTTATCCAATCCAAGTTCGGTCATATTTTTACGAGCATCATCAATCATCGCTTTCCAACCACATAAATAAACATGGGCTGTTTCCTTATTTTGCTCTAATAATTTTTGATAAACCGGGTGTACATAACCGGTATGAGATCCATTAGGGACTTCCTTTTCACGAGAATAGCAAGGATGAAAATGGAAGCCAGGCTCTTTGCTTTCTAATTCTTTTAATTCATCAATATATAATCCATCTGCCAAAGTTCTGCAACCAAAAATGAGGTGAATATTGTTATGCGAAATTTTATTTTCATGAATGTAACGAATCATAGAACGGAAAGGAGCAATACCTGTTCCTGTGCAAATAAAGTATACATCGTTTTCGAAATTCTTAGGAAGCACAAATATACCTTGTGGTCCTCTTAAAGTGATTTTAGTACCTACACTTACTTCGTTAAATAAATAGGTGGTACCTAATCCGCCTTCTAGTATCACAATCACTAATTCAAAAGTGTTCGTGCCTGATGGTGAAGATGCGATGGAATAGCTTCTCCAACGTTTATTTTTTTGTTCATGTATTGGAAGATCCAATGTTACAAACTGTCCAGGAATGAAATCAAATTTCTCCAATGATGGAATTTCAAAATAAAATCTTTTTGTATTGGCGGTTTCGTTTTCAATCTTAGTAATAACGCCTTCGACCCATTCTAGTGCCATTTTTTCTTTTTTAAATTATTAGTTTTTGTTTGCTTGCTTGCTTAGTTGTTTCCTTAGTTATTTGATAGTAATACTCTTTGAACATACACTTTATTGTTGGCATATATTTTTACAAAATAGACGCCTGTCATGAGATTATCTATATTTATTTTTTGAGGAGTTCTTTGATTGACTAAGTTTTTAACTTGAGCCACTTTGTTACCCATCGAATTATACAATTCTAGCGTAATTCCCTGCGTTTGAATATTAGCAAATTGAACATAAAAACTATTTCCTTTTATCATGTTTTCAATATAATCGTTGGAAGTAATTTTTAAAGCAATTTCCTTGGTATTCCCTTCGGCTAAATCGGTGACTAGTATTAAATTATTATCCGACATAGTCTGGCAACTATTAGAAGTGGTAACCACTTTATATAATCCATTTTTGGTAGGACGATACACTTGTCCAGTCGCGCCAGTAATAATTTCATCATTCACATACCATTGGTAATTAGCAGCGCTATTGGTAGTTAAACTATCTCCTTTATAAACCACCACAGGTTTTGGAACTACCGAAACTGGTATAGTCGCTACGGGGCTAAAACAATCGTTGGTTCTAACTTGTGTATTATAAAAGAAGTAGAAATAATTTTGAAAATTACTTGGGCTAGTCACACTATTGCCAGTAAATGAAAATACTTTAGAAGGTCCAATTGGATAAGTGGGGTCTCCTAATCCGTTATTACGGAATACCGTTGCGCTATCACATTTCATGATTAAAATATAATCACCTGCTTGAGGTACTTGTAAATTCAAATTGTAAATACGTCCAGTATCACCAGTAACAAAAGGAGTGCCTGAACTTGTCAAAGCTGCTGCAGGACTAGGACTACTAGCACCCACATTTAAGTTGGCAGTTTGAATGGGGTAGTAGGAGTAACTTCCATCTGCATTGAAAACAGATAAAGTGGCTAAAATGATACTAATTTTTCCAGGATATCCCGTGTATAATTTGGTCGTTTCAATGGTAAGAGGACTAGTGGCACTAAATTTCACAAAATTACCGTTAAAGGCATTGTAGCCACCGGTACTTGCTAATGTAATATTAGTGGCAGGGCCTACAACAGTCTGGAATCCCTCCTGTAAATATAAATTAGACTTTGTGGTAGAAGTATTTACAGTAGCACCTAATGCAATAGGGTTGAGTAAAGCAGCAGTGTCATACCATAAATAGTTTTTTCCAGCAATGGGATTGGTCACGGCTAATTTAAAGGCCCCATTACAATTGAGTGCGGTTCCAACAGGTGTTGGATTATTAATAGCAGTTGTAAATGTGTTTGAAAGGGTATTATTATCCTTTTGTTGATCATTCGCAATATTCACAGTTGCAGAAATAGTGTAGGATTGATTCGCTTCTGAACTAAAAGATTTTTGGAAAGTATAGTTCATGGTTTCGCCGCCCCCTAACTTTCCTGTAAAAGTTTCGGCAGCATTTAAAATTACAGTACTTCCTTTGCTTACGGTGACTGAAAGTGGAATATTTGTTTTGGTAGAGGATCCGTTATTTACAATTCGCACTGTCACATATTGAATATCTTTTTTACAAGCATTATTATCGGGGCTTATAATTTCCGCCATCTGCATATCGGTCGAAGGTGCAATAATTTTAAGTGTGTAGTCTTGGGTTTCACCAATAGCATAAGTGCCACATGCACTCACATTCGCAGCAGCACTCGTTTCCATGACAACCATTCTGTATCTTAATAATCTACCTACAGGCAAGGTATCAGGTAAAGTGAAATTAGCGGTATAATTGCTACTCAAAATCCCTGCACTAGTAAGAACCAGTTCATTGTCTTCAAAAGTTCCATTACTATTGTAGTCGATAAATGTTTTTACAAAGCGCGTATTGTTACTAGCGTCTGCACTTCCTAATTTAACAAACACATTGACAGGGCCATTAGGTTCTCCCGTAATATATAAGTTAGAATTATCAACATATTCTTTTACAGCACTAGGTAAGAATTGAATATTATTAATACTTACGCTATCTATTTTTGTGCCCGCACTACTTGTAGCATTAGAGACGCATGATGCAGTACCACCCGCTCCGCTGATAATAAGCGAGTAGGCTTGTTGACCTCTTGCTAAGTTTCCTTTATGTTTTACTTTGATCGAATAGGTTTTACCAATTAGAGTGGTATCTACTTCAGCTTTCTCTACGTTGTCTAATATATTATCGCCTCTGTAAGCAGGATTAGAAGGAATTTGTGGATTCATTTTCCAGGATTGAATTAATTTAGAACCTTGCGTAATGGTGACATCTAAATCATTAATCAATTGAGGAGTAGGGTCATTTAAAGTAGATTTTGGAGTTCCCTTAATATCATTCCAAACAACGGTTGCTTTCACCGGAGTTAAACCAGATGCTGTAATACTGAAAATATTAGAATCTAAATTATTTAAAACATTTTCATACACAAAGTCTTTACTGGTTTCGCTATTCTTGGTGGTCAATGCATTTCTTAAAACATTCGCTGCGTCAAACATATTTAATAAGCCCCATCCAAATTTATAATCGGGTCCGGGAGCGTCTCCTGCTTCATTCGCGGTATGAATAGCTAATGCTTTTAGTGTTGTTGCTTTAATAAATTTCTTAGGGCTTAATTGTTGACTTAATTCTTGAAGTAAGAGTAAAGATCCAGCTGCATTTGGAGTCGCCATAGAAGTTCCATTGAAAGCTGCATAACTAGAATCATTAGTAGCCACTGAAGAATACACCGAAACACCATCAGCAACAATATCTGGTTTGATACGTCCGTCATCTGTAGGGCCCCAACTGCTAAAACTTGACATGATGACGTCTTCTTTTTTAGAATAGGGAGAAGCCATTCCATTCACAGCTCCTACGACCAATAAATTTTTAGCATTAATATCGGAAGAAAGAGTTTCATAAGAATCATTACTGCTAATGATAGATGGTCGATTTCCTGCATTGTACCATTTCCCATTTTGATCTCTTCTCCAATAAGTGCCATTCACTGCAGGGCCAGTACTTCCATGATTATTACCTGCTGCTTTTACAATTAAATAATAAGGGGCATTGTACATCACTGAATCATACACCATCGCAGTATTATTGTATAATCCAAATTTGTAATCTTCGTTTTCGTTATAGTTTCCTCCAAATTCCCATCTTGAAGAATCACTATTATAATCCCATCCGGCCACAATTCCGTAAGAGTGGTTAGAAATTAATAAACCATTCGCGGCAGCTGCAGCCATTTCACTTGCATCATTATTCCAATCATAGGAGTAAGCCCCTTTTAAATTAAATGACATCCCTTTTGCTGCTGGATTAACCCCTTTAGCCATCATAATTCCCAATACATGGGTACCATGATCATATGGAGTAGTTGCATTGTCTTTTTGAACCACTCTATTTCTTAATTCATAATGGGTGGTTCTAACAGCACCTTGATCAAAAACTGCTAAAGTGTTGGTTAAACTATCACTGGCACCTGTTAAGTTATATCCATAATTGCTGGTGGGCCATAATTTATTGGTGTTGACAGTAATCGCATGAATAGGATCCGCAAAACTAGAATAATATATAGGCATTCCAAAGTTGTCAATACCCACTAAGGCACGTTGACTATTATTGGTTGATTGATAAAATAAAGGCCATCCTTTTTCTTTTGCTTTAATCAAGGCAGCAGAGTAAGATGCACGAGATTCTAAGTCTAAGAATTTGGCTGTATTTAATAAAATAATTTTACGCGTTTCAACTTGCGCAAAAATGGCAGTGTACCCGAGCCCCCAAAATAACATTAAAAGGAGAATTCTTTTCATCAAAAAAATTTTGTAAAATTACTAAATAATAGGGTAAGTGTAAGTTACAAATTAATTTAATTTTTAAGCCTCATTTTTGTATAAAAAAACAAGGAGTAGTGAATTAGTATTAACTTTAAAAAACATCAGTTAGTTTATGGCTCAATTTTCTTCTAAAATCCTTATGGGGAGTCTCGGTTTTTTATGTCTCATCGCTTGCCATACTGTGAAGCAGGCTGCTTTACTAACCCCTGAACAACAAGGTATTGAAGGACAAATTTTAGAGCAAATGGGGAACCAGATGCCTTCCATGGGGAAGCCCATTTCGAAAGGGAAGCCTTATCCCACAACAGTTTATTTTTACCAACCTTTTTACGCAAACGTTGTAGAAGAAAAACTAGGAAATTTGTTGTTAAAATGCAACGGAATTTTAGTGGATAGTTTAACCACCAATGCCCTAGGTTTTTTTAAGGTGTATTTGCCTCCCGGAAACTATAGTGTAGTAGTGGGGTATGAAGGACATTTTTTTGCAAGTCATTTTACACAATTTAATGAAGTGGCTTTAGTGAAAGTGGACAAAGGGGCATTTGTAAAAAATGACATCACTATTAATGTTAAAGCGAGTTATTAAAAATGGATTAGTATCTTTGTAGGGAGCGGTATGAATGAGCAATCTTTGTTTGAGCGGTTTCAGGTTTCCCCCCTCCTAAAATTAATGGCGGACAGGATAAGTATGTCCCATAGCGACAATGTAGCTCCCAATTCTTTTCAAGTCTTTTTACAAAATTTATATGGCTCCTCTCCAGCTTTTGTGTTGCAATCAATTTTTGTCAATCCTTCTACGCAACACTGGAATCATATTGTCGTTTTAAATGATGCCGAAGAAGCTGCTTATTTTTATAATTCTATAGAGAGTATCACAGAGGCGATGGATCTTTTTTATTTCCCCTCTTCTTTTAAAACTCCACATAATTTCAATTTACTCAATCCTTCCCATGTGATGTTAAGGACCGAGGCATTGACTAAAATTTCGATGGGAGGGAATAAGAAAATTATAGTGACTTATCCAGAAGCTTTGTTTGAAAAAGTGATTTTACCTCGAACGCTTCAAAATAATATTATACAAATTAAGACCAATGATCATTTAGATGTCAATGATTTGTTGCAGCAATTAGTGGATTATGGTTTTGAGCGTACCGATTTTGTGTATGAGCCAGGTCAATTAGCATTGAGAGGAGGGATATTAGATATTTATTCATTTGGCAATGAAAAGCCTTATCGTATTGAATTATTTGGGGAAGAAGTGGATAGTATTCGATTGTTTGATCCTGCTAATCAATTAAGTGAAAGAAAGTTATTGCAAGTAAATATTATTCCAAATGTCACTACGCAGTTTGAGCAAACAGAACAAATACCTTTATTAGATTTCGTTTCAAAAGATACAATAATTTGGTTGAAAGATTGGAATGTTATTAAACAAAAAGGGCTAGAACAGCAGGAGCAATTAAGTGACTTTTTAGCGCACCATAAAAATAATCCTCTGCCTGAAACTGATGCGCATCATAAACATACGCAGTTGTCAGATTTAGTTTTGACAGAAGATACAGAAAATCAATTATTGCAAAGAAGCATTATAGAGTGGGGTTTTCAGCCACATTTAACGAGTGATAAAATAGTGTTTAATACACAAGTACAACCTGCTTTCAATAGACAATTTCAAATGCTGATTGAAAATTTACAATCCTATGAAAAAAAGGGGTACACTATTTTTATTTTTGCAGAACAGGCAAAACAACTAGAGCGGTTACACGCTATTTTCACCGATTTAAAAACTGAAATTCAGTTTACACCCATCGTCAAAAATATTCATGAAGGATTCATAGATCACGATCATAAAGTAGTTTGCTATACAGATCATCAAATTTTTCAACGATATCATAAATACAAAGTCAAGCAAGCATATAGCAAGAGCAAGGCCATTACTTTGCGCACCTTGCGTGACTTACAGCCAGGAGATTATGTAACGCATATAGACCATGGAGTGGGGGTGTATAGTGGACTTCAAAAAATGGAAGTCAATGGTTTGATGCAGGAGGCCGTACGAATTATTTATAAAGACAGTGATATATTATATGTCAATATTAATTCCTTACACAAAATTTCAAAATATACGGGGAAGGAAGGGTCACCTCCTAAAGTAAATAAACTAGGCTCTGATGCTTGGGTAAAACTAAAAGATAAGACTAAAGCAAAGGTTAAAGAAATTGCTTTTGATTTAATTAAATTATATGCGCAACGAAAAGCGCAAAGTGGATTTGCTTTTTCTCCTGATAATTATATGGTGTTTGAGTTAGAAGCCTCTTTTATGTATGAGGAAACTTTGGATCAGGCCAAAGCAATTGCAGATGTTAAAAAAGACATGGAAGCAATGGCTCCCATGGATAGATTGGTTTGTGGTGATGTGGGGTTTGGGAAGACAGAAGTAGCTATACGTGCGGCTTTTAAGGCAGCTATTGATGGTAAACAAGTGGCTTTATTGGTACCTACTACAATTTTAGCTTTCCAGCATTATAAAACATTTGTAGATCGATTAAAAGATTTCCCAATTACTGTAGATTATTTAAATAGGTTTAAATCCGCTGCTCAAAAAAAGGAAACTATTGAAAAAGTAAAGCAAGGCAAAATTGACATTTTAGTAGGCACTCATGGTGTGTTAGGTAAGGAAGTTCAATTCAAGGATTTAGGTTTAATGATTATAGATGAGGAACAAAAATTTGGAGTAGGACATAAGGAAAAATTAAAAACTTTAAAGACTACGGTAGATTGTTTGACCTTAACCGCCACGCCTATTCCAAGAACACTTCATTTTAGTTTAATGGGCGCTAGAGATTTGAGTATCATTAATACCGCTCCTGCCAATCGTCAACCCATTCATACCGAAGTGCAAGTATTTAATGAGGACGTCATTCGAGAAACTATTTATTTTGAAACTGAAAGAGGAGGGCAAGTATTTTTTATTCATAATAGAGTGCAAGGGTTAGCTGAAATGTGCAGTATGATTCAAAGTTTATGTCCTGATATTAGTATTGGATATGCGCATGGTCAATTGGAGGGTCACTTGTTAGAAGAAAAAATATTAGACTTTATTGAAAGAAGGTACGACGTGTTAGTATCTACGAATATTGTAGAAAGTGGCGTGGATATACCTAATGTAAACACCATCATCATCAATAATGCACATCAGTTTGGATTAAGTGATTTACATCAATTAAGAGGTAGGGTAGGACGAAGCAATAAAAAAGCTTTTTGTTATTTATTAGCGCCTCCTATGAGTACTTTGCCAGACGATTCTCGTAAACGCTTACAAACATTAGAACAATTTAGTGAACTAGGAAGTGGTTTTCAAATTGCGATGCGTGATTTAGATATAAGAGGCGCGGGTAATTTATTAGGAGGAGAGCAGAGTGGATTCATGGTGGAGATTGGTTTTGAAATGTATCAAAAAATATTAGCCGAAGCGGTTCGTGAATTAAAGCGTTCCGACTTTAAAGAATTATTTAAAGAAGAAATAAGTCAACAAGATGATTTTGTTCAGGATTGCACTATCGATACCGATTTGGAAATTATGATACCTGATGCTTATGTAGAAAGCGTGGGAGAAAGATTGTCATTATATACACGAATGGATCAAACAGAGAATGATGAAGAGCTGGAATTAATGCGTGTGGAAATGGCAGATCGATTTGGGTCTTTACCTGCTCCAGTAGATGATTTATTTACGACCATCAAATGTCGTAAACTCGCAATAGCATTGGGTTTTGAAAAAATGACTTTAAAGGATAAAACACTTAGATGCTTTTTCATTAATCGTCCTGATTCCCCTTATTTTGAAAGTAATACATTTAAACAATTACTTTCCTACGCACAAACCAATATGAATAACGCCAACTTTAAGCAAGTAGGAAAAAGTTTTATTTTAATTATTAGAGATGTGAAAAGTATGGCAGACTGCCATCGTATTTTAAAAAAGATCAATAATGGAGTTATTGTAATTCCTTCCCATTAAAACGCGGAATATATTATCGCCATCACATCGATAACAAACACTTATACCTATAAAAAAACCTTCCCGATATCGAGAAGGTTTTTTTATAGAACTGTTTTTAAGCTTTCTTACTAGAAACCTTTTGTAGCAACTCCATCAGCAATTGCTTTAAGCGCATTTGTTTCGCTTAAAATAGCTGCCATTTTATTTCCTTTTCCATCATGACCGCCAGCCATATAACCGCCTTTAGCTGTTTTTGTGATGACTGCATCCTGCATGGGTACATTTTTTTCTTTTGTTTTTAAGCAATACGCTTTAAGCATTTTTGAAGTGTCCATTTTGTATAAATTTTAAAGTGAAAATTTCTGATTGAAAGTAGGTTATTTATGGGGATTCATTTGCCTTCGGTGCTTGTTTTTTGTTAAATTCCACAAAAAACGTACAAATTCAGGCTTTTAGGCGTCTATTTTAGCATATTTAGCATGAGTTTCTATGAATTCACGACGTGGAGCTACATCATCTCCCATCAACATACTGAAAATTCGGTCCGCTTCTGCAGCACTTTCAATGGTTACTTGCTTTAAGGTTCTGCGTGAAGGATCCATGGTGGTTTCCCATAATTGATCCGCATTCATTTCCCCTAAACCTTTATAACGTTGAATCGTCACTGAATCATCTTTTCCGCCGCCTAATTTAGTAATGAGTCCTTTACGTTGTTCATCGCTATAGGCATATTCTTGATCTTTCCCTTTTTTCACTAAGTATAAAGGAGGTTGTGCGATATACACATAACCATTTTGCACCAATTCCTTCATGTATCTAAATATGAAAGTTAAAATCAAAGTAGCAATATGAGATCCATCGACGTCAGCATCCGTCATGATGATCAACTTATGATAACGTAATTTTTGAATGTTTAAAGCTTTAGGATCTTCGGTAGTTCCAACTGTCACTCCTAATGCCGTGTACATATTTCGGATCTCCTCGTTTTCGTATATTTTATGCTCCATTGCTTTTTCTACGTTCAGGATCTTACCTCTTAATGGCAGGATGGCTTGGTAGCTTCTATCACGTCCTTGTTTTGCAGTACCCCCCGCAGAATCTCCTTCGACTAAGTATAATTCGCATCTTTCAGGATCTCTTTCGGAGCAGTCAGCTAACTTACCAGGTAAGCCACCGCCGGTTAATACCGTTTTACGTTGCACCATGTCACGCGCTTTTTTCGCAGCAACACGCGCTTGAGCGGCTAAAATAATTTTAGAGATAACATACTTAGCTTCTTTAGGATTTTCCTCTAGATAAGCTTCTAATACTCTAGAAACGGTGGTTTGCACCACACCACTTACTTCACTGTTCCCTAATTTGGTTTTGGTTTGACCTTCAAATTGTGGTTCTGGTACTTTCACTGAAATAATAGCACTTAAGCCTTCTCTAAAGTCATCTCCTTCTACTGTTACTTTTGCTCTTTCAAATAAACCTTCCTTATCTCCGTAACTTTTAAATACTCTTGTTAAGGCTGTTCTAAATCCAGTTACATGCGTACCACCTTCAATCGTATTAATGTTGTTGACGTAAGAAAATATATTTTCTTTAAAATCATCATTGTAAGTAAGAGCGACTTCCACCATGACATTGGAGGCTTCATCTAAACCTTCAACATATAAGGGTTGTGAAATAATAGGATTGCGATTTCCGTTTTTATCTAACATTTGAACAAACTCCACGATACCCCCTTCGCTATAAAAGTTTTTAGTATAGGGAGCGCCTGCATCGTCTAATTCTCTTAAGTCGGTTAAAGTGATATTGATTCTTTTATTCAAATAAGACAACTCACGTAAACGACCTTCCAATATTTCACGTTTGTAAACTGATTCCTGGAAGATGGTTAAATCGGGCCAGAAGTGAACACGAGTACCCGTTTTATCACTCACACCTGATTCGCGAACGGCATATTGAGGAACACCAATACAGTATTCTTGTTCAAAAATTTTGCCTTCTCGTTGAACGGTCACCAAAAGTTTAGTACTTAATGCATTTACACAACTCACACCCACACCATGCAGACCACCAGATACTTTATAAGTGTTTTTATCAAATTTACCTCCAGCATGCAGCACTGTCATCACCACTTCCAATGCAGATTTTTTCTCCTTGGTATGCATTGCAGTAGGAATCCCTCTACCGTTATCTTGGACACTTATGGAATTATCTTCATGAATGTTGACTTCGATATGAGTACAGTAACCCGCTAAGGCTTCATCAATGGAGTTGTCCACGACCTCGTACACTAGATGGTGAAGACCTTTAGAGCCTACGTCTCCAATATACATTGCAGGTCTTT
This sequence comes from Chitinophagaceae bacterium, assembly GCA_037141925.1. Classification (GTDB taxonomy): domain Bacteria; phylum Bacteroidota; class Bacteroidia; order Chitinophagales; family Chitinophagaceae; genus Sediminibacterium. The sequence continues at coordinate 24,067 of JBAXBS010000003.1, read as the reverse complement.
TACGAACCGCTTCTAAACCTTCCAAAACCTGTATACTATCGGCGCCGTAATTCTTGTTTTCGGCTGACTCGTTGGAGGATAAATTTTCTGACATAAATGAATTCAAATTTAACTTGTTTTTTAGGGCATTTCGAACGCATACAAACTTAAGAAAATTAAGGGTTTAAAGCCTTTTTTGACCCCGATTTAGTTATCCCCATTTTAGACGGTTTGTGTATATTTTTTGGCGCTAGAAAAGGGCCTAAAAATAGGGGATTAAAGTCGGGGTTTTGAGGGGCTGCAAAGCGTCATTTTTAGGTCATTATTTTGAACAAATCAACTGCTTTAATGTTTATACATTAAATTTGTACTCTGATGTCAAAAGCACAAGAAATATTAATGCAGTCAAAATCGCCCCTCGGATGGAATGGGATGGAGATTTTGTATGACAAGGAACAACATATTCCAGGGTCCACGCAATACCATATTCGACGCTATTATGCGCAGGATAGTTGGGCTGCGGAGGATACAGGCATGTTCATTTACCACTTTAACGAAGCGACTCCCAAAGAGAATTACTTAGAGCTTCGTTTTTGTATTTCTGGAAACCGATACTGCGAGAATAAAACTTGCGGAAGTTGTCAGCAAATTCCCACCTTGGATTGTGCCGGCCCCATGAGAACCGTGGATGTATTTTCTTTCCATTTCACTTCTACTTTTTTATATCAGTTTTTACATCATGTAAAGTTGACTAATAAAAAAGATGAATTGTTGGCCTTTAAACATCCTGAACCTTTTGCTAAAACTTTTCCTCTCAGTCGTAAAAAAAGAGTGAGTTTAGATGCTTTATTAAACCATAGTTATACGGGGTCACTTGAAAATATCTTTGTGAATGCTAAAATTCATGAGCTATTATTGTACAGTTTAGAAAGCGTGGTAGATGAAAAAGAAGAGGTATTTACTTGTAAGTTTTTAGCAGATGAAAGAGGCGTTGAAAGTATTTACCAAGCTAGAGAATTTTTATTGCAACATATTGGGGATCCCATTACTATCAAGGAATTGAGCCGTAAGGTAGCCATGAACGAATGTTATTTAAAAAAAGGGTTTAAGGAGGTTTTTGGCACCACGATATTTGATTTTTATCAACAACAACGTATGGAGCACGCTAAATATCTGCTCTATCAAAAGTCGTTAAGTGTAACAGATGTATCTGCCTTATTAGGATATTCTTCCATTTCACATTTTTCTGCTGCCTTTAAAAAGCATACTGGCTTAAAGCCTTGTGAGTTATTGAATTAGTTCCTCATTTTTCCTTATTTATTCCTTACTTTTATTTTCTAAATTAATTAGTATGCGCGTCATTTATGCATTATTAGGAATGGTATTATTCAGTTCTTGTATTCATCAAAGAGTCGATTTAATTGTACATCACGCTCAAATCTATACGGTAGATAAAAACTATTCAGTAGCGGAAGCTATGGCGATTCAGGATGGTAAAATTGTTGCCATTGGCAATAATGACGATATATTAAAAGACTACACATCAGATAGTTTAGTGAATGCACATGGACAGGCAGTATATCCTGGTTTTATTGATGCACATGCTCACTTTGTAGGATATGGCCAATCCTTATTCGCTGTGGATTTAATGTTTGTGGCTTCTTGGGAAGAAGTCTTACAGCGCGTACAAGATTTTGCAGTAAAACATCCAGGTACTTCTTGGATACGTGGCAGAGGTTGGGATCAAAATCGTTTTCCAGGAAAAGCATTCCCTACAAATGAAAAATTAAATACTTTATTTCCTGATCGCCCTGTTATTTTAGAAAGAGTAGATGGTCATGCTTCTATAGCCAATGACATTGCTTTACAGTTAGCACAAGTAAAACCTGGCCAAACAATAGAGGGTGGACAATTTACAGTGGCTCAAAATAAATTGACTGGATTATTAATTGACAATGCTGTTGGCGTGGTGAAACGTATTATTCCTGCTCCCACACAAGGGGATTATAAAGATTGGTTAACCGCAGCACAACAAAATTGTTTTGCCACTGGATTAACTACCATTACAGATTGTGGTTTAAGTCCTGATGAAGTGGATAAAATTGATGCACTTCAAAAATCTTCCGATTTAAAAATGCGTTTATATGTAATGTTAAGTGATAAGCCTTCTACTTATACTTCTTCTTATTTTATTAAAGGAGGCTATGTTACCGATCGATTGGTCGTAAAAGGCATTAAAGTATATGGTGATGGTGCTTTGGGATCAAGAGGTGCTTGTTTGTTGCATCCTTACAATGATAAAAAAGACTGGACTGGATTTTTATTGAGTAGTCCTGCACACTTTGATAGTATTGCTGCAAAATTAATTCAAACCGATTTTCAAATGTGTACACATGCAATTGGAGATAGTGCCAATCGTACTATTTTAAAATTGTACGCCAAATATTTGAAAGGTAAAAATGATAAACGTTGGAGAATTGAACATGCACAAATTTTGAATAAAGAGGACTTCCATTATTTTGGTGAAAACTCTATTATTCCATCAGTACAACCCACACATGCAACAAGTGATATGTATTGGGCGGGAGAAAGATTAGGGGCTGAAAGATTGCAAGGTGGCTATGCGTATCAACAATTACTGAAAGAAAATGAATGGATGCCCTTGGGTACTGATTTTCCAGTAGAAGAAATTAATCCTTTTAAAACCTTTCTAGCTGCTGTGGCACGTAAGGATGCCAAAGGGTTTCCTGCTGATGGATTTCAAAAAGAAAATGCTTTAACGCGTGAGCAAACCATTCGTGGTATGACTATTTGGGCAGCCAAAGCCAATCGTATGGAAAAACAAGTAGGGTCCATTGAAGTAGGCAAGAAAGCAGACTTTATAGTACTAGATAAAGATTTAATGAAAGTGCCTGAGGATAGTATTTTGCACATCAAAGTGTTAAAGACTTATTTGAATGGGGAGAGGGTTCATTAGTTAGATGTAATAATAATATTGAACAAAAGAATAAATTACTATTTCGAACGAACTTTGAGCGAAGCGATGGAGAGAGAGAAATAGATGTTTATTCTCTTGTAAAAAGAAGTGTATGATTACAAAATAGGATTAATACTATTTTGAACGAACTTTGAGCGAAGCGATGGAGAGAGAGAAATAGGTATTAATTCTATTGTATACTTCTTTAATTAAATATTCTTTCTCAATTATAGTCCCACCATATCTTTTGGGATTACCCATGCGTCGAATTCTTCGGGGGTAACGTAGCCTAATTTCACCGCCATTTCTTTTAATGTGGTTCCTTCTTTATGTGCTTTTTGTGCAATTTCTGCCGCTTTGTAATATCCAATTTTGGTATTTAATGCAGTCACTAACATCAAGCTATTGTCTACATGTTTTTTAATGTTCGCTTCGATAGGAGCTAAGCCCACAGCACATTTATCATTAAAGCTTACGCAGCCATCTCCAATTAATCTAGCACTGTGTAAGAAATTATAAATCATGACGGGTTTGAAAACATTTAATTCAAAATGTCCCATAGATCCTCCAATATTGATAGCTACATCATTTCCCATCACTTGTGCTGCAATCATAGTAAGCGCTTCACATTGCGTTGGGTTAACTTTTCCTGGCATGATAGAAGACCCTGGTTCATTATCTGGTATAAATAATTCTCCAATGCCACTTCTTGGTCCTGAGGATAACATTCTAACATCATTTGCAATTTTCATTAAACTCACTGCCACGGTTTTTAAAGCACCATGACTTTCTACAATCGCATCATGCGCTGCTAATGCTTCAAATTTATTTTCGGCTGTGATAAAGGGAAGTCCTGTTAATTGCGCAATATGCTTGGCAACATTTTCAGAATATCCTTTGGGTGTATTAATGCCTGTACCCACTGCAGTACCGCCTAAAGCTAATTCACTTAAATGTTCAAGGGTATTGTGAATGGCTTTTAATCCATGTTTTAATTGGCTTACATATCCACTAATTTCTTGCCCCAAGGTAAGTGGCGTCGCATCCATAAAATGAGTACGTCCAATTTTTACAACCTGCATAAATTCCTGACTCTTCTTTTCCAAAGTATCTTTTAAAGTAGTGATACCAGGGATAGTCACCTGCTTTAATATTTGGTAAGCTGCAATATGCATTGCTGTAGGGAAGGTGTCGTTGGAGGATTGTGATTTATTAACATCATCATTAGGGTGCAAAAATTTATCTTTATCAGTTAAACTTCCACCTTTAATAACATGACCGCGATAAGCAATCACTTCATTGATGTTCATATTGCTTTGAGTGCCACTTCCTGTTTGCCAAACGACTAATGGGAATTGGTCATCTAATTTTCCAGCTAAAATTTCGTCACACACTTGTCCAATTAATTCTGCTTTTTCAGGAGCTAAAACACCTGCATCTAAATTGGCTAATGCTGCTGCTTTTTTTAAGTAAGCAAATGCCTTAATAATTTCTTTCGGCATTTTATTGATATCCTGCGCAATTTTAAAATTTTCAATACTTCTTTGTGTTTGTGCTCCCCAATAAACATGAGCAGGCACACTTACTTCACCCATCGTATCTTTCTCAATTCTGTATTCCATAAAAGGATTTTTTTTGATACTGCAAAGGTAAGACAGCTAGGATAAATTATTGCAATTTTAGTGGCCTTTAAAATGGGGTTGTCTTTTGTCTATAAAAGCTTGAATCCCTTCCTTACAGTCGTCTGTTACAAAACATTCGCCAAATAAGGTGGCTTCTTTTTCATAACCATTTTCGGCTTCGTTCCAAGCGGCATTCACTGCTTTGATAGAATTACCTACTGCAATAGGGGCTTTTTCGTGACTCACTCTTAATATCGAAAACGCTTTATCAAGGAGTTCGGTTTGAGGTACTACATAATTCACCAATCCATAATTCATAGCTTGTGTGGCGTTGATCGTTTTTCCTGTTATCACTAATTCCATGGCTCTTCCTTTACCCACTCTTTGTGTTAATCGTTGAGACCCTCCATAACCTACCATGATTCCTAAGTTTACTTCGGGTTGACCAAATACTGCACTTTCGGAAGCAATAATAAAATGACATGCCATGGCTAATTCGCAACCTCCGCCCAAAGCAAATCCATTCACACAGGCTACTACTGGTTTGGGAGAATTTTCAATTTTGAAAAATACATTTTGTCCTTTTTTCGCAACCGCTGTGGCTTCTTCTTTTGAAAGAGATTCAAATTCCTTAATGTCGGCACCCGCTACAAAACTTTTTAAACCTGCTCCAGTAATGATGACGCTTTTAATTTCTGGAAATTTATAGACTCTGTCCATGACCGCATCCAAATCCTGCATGACTTGTTTATTTAATGCATTTAATTTGTCTGGACGATTAATGGTAATGATCAAAGTGTGATCTTCCATTTTGGTGAATAATGTTTGGAATGACATACAAAACAATTTAGCGTTGACTGCACCTACTTTTGTTGACCCGACACCCAATTACGAATATAATCTGCAATGTCACTAGTGTTGGTACCAGGCGCAAATAAAGTGCCCACACCCATTGCTCTTAATTGAATACTATCTTCTTCGGGGATAATTCCACCCCCGGTTAATAAAACATTTGTTAATCCTTTTTCTTGCATCAACTGATACACTTTGGGAAACACAGTCATGTGTGCTCCCGATAAAATACTAATTCCTATCGCATCCACATCTTCTTGTAAAGCAGCTTGAACCACCATTTCGGGGGTTTGTCTTAATCCAGTGTAAATCACTTCCATGCCGGCATCTCTTAAAGCGGTTGCGATAATTTTAGCGCCTCGGTCATGTCCATCTAATCCAACTTTGGCAACTAATACTCTTATAGGTTTTGACTGACTCATCTTTACTTCAATAGATTACTTCAATTTACATTAATTCGTGGAAAGTAAAATCAAACTGGTTCTAATTCTTTGCATTGCATCTTTTAATTCTATCGCTTCTACAATTTCAAATACTCCTGGTCCAAATTTCCCACCCACTAACATGATTCTAAAAGCCAATAAAAGTTCCCCTAATTTAATAGGTCTTTCTGCAGCTAAGTTTTTAAAATGAGTTTCTAAACTAATCGCATCTTTAGGAAAATCAGTAGAAGATTCGACAGATGATTCATGGGAGGAAATGAATTTCTCATAATCATTTGCTAATGCTGTAAAAAAGTCTTGCTTATCGGTATTCCATTTGGATTGAATACTTGCGGTATCAATCGTTTCTGGAGCTTTAAAATAGAAGGCGCTTTGCGTTACAAAATCGGGAAGTAAATGACACCTTTCTTTTACCCAACCAATTACTTTCACTAAATAGTCCCATTCATGCACTTCGATATGTGCTGCGTCCAAATAGGGTTTCACTAAAGGAGCTAATATTTCGTTATCTGTTTTTTGTATCCATTGTTGATTGAACCATTTTGCTTTTTCGTAATCAAACTTAGCACCTGCTTTTTGCACTCTGTCAATAGAAAATTGCTCAATCAATTCATCCAATGAAAATATTTCTTGCTCAGTTCCATTATTCCAACCAAGCATAGCTAATAAGTTTACAAAAGCCTCTGGCAAAAATCCTCTTTCTCTAAACCCAATGGTTTGTTCCTGTGTTTTAGGATCCTGCCAATCCATCGCGAAAACCGGGAATCCTAAACGCTCTCCATCTCGTTTACTCAGTTTGCCACTTCCTTCCGGTTTTAAAATTAAAGGGAGGTGCGCCCATTGTGGCATTTGATCTAAGCCAAATAAATATTTCCATAATAAAATATGCACAGGTGCACTAGGCAACCATTCTTCACCTCTAAAAGCGTGCGTTATTTTCATTAAATAATCATCTACTACCACTGCTAAGTGATACGTAGGCATGCCGTCTGCTTTTAATAAAACTTTATCATCTACTGTACTTGCATCAAAACTAACTTCACCTCGAATCATATCTACAAAATGTACTTGTTCGGCATCAGGTATTTTTATTCTAATAACATAAGGTGTTTTTTGCGCTAATAATTCTGCCACTTCTTTTTGGGATAATGAAATGGAATTTTTCATTTCCATTCGGTGCGCACGACTGTATTGAAAGTTGGGGACTTCTTTTCTTTTTTCCTCTAATTCTAGAGAAGTGTCAAAAGCATAATAAGCATGCCCTTCTTGAATTAATTTTTGAGCATATTCATGATAGATAGCTTTGCGTTCACTTTGACGATAAGGTCCATATTCGCCTCCATGAACAGGGCTTTCGTTGGGAGATAATCCACACCACTTCAAAGTATCTAAAATGTATTCCTCGGCACCTGCCACAAATCGAGATTGATCGGTATCCTCAATTCTTAAAATGAACTCTCCTTGATGATGTTTTGCAAATAAATAATTGAATAAAACAGTCCTGACTCCACCAATGTGCAATCCGCCTGTGGGGGAGGGGGCAAACCTAACTCTGACCTTTGAATCCATGTATTATTTCTTTATACAAAGATAATATTCAATTGGGCAAAAGAACTATTTATCTTTGTGTATGTATTTGGTCAAAACACCTTTTTGGTTGAAGTGGATGTATCCTAGCGGAATATGGAAAATACCTGGTTCTCGAAAGGTGGTATACTTAACTTTTGATGATGGCCCGCATCCTGAAGTAACTCCCTTTGTTTTAGCGCAATTAAAAAAATACAATGCGAAAGGAACGTTTTTTTGCATTGGGAACAATGTACTTTCTTATGCTCAAATTTATGAGTCCATTATTACAGAAGGGCATGCGGTAGGTAATCATACTTATGATCATTTGAATGGTTGGAAAAGCGAGGATACTAGGTATATAGATAATATTAAAAGTGCCGCTAATTTAATAGTATCTAATTTATTTAGACCTCCTTATGGAAGAATTAAAACCAGTCAAATTCGTGCTATCAAAAAACACATTGAATTGCCTCAGCAAATTATTATGTGGGATGTATTAAGCGCCGATTTTGATATTGCACTTCATGGAGATCAATGTGCTAACAATGTGATACAACATAGCAGACCCGGATCCATCATTGTATTTCATGATAGTGCCAAAGCGTGGGATAGAGTACAAATTGCTTTGCCTAAAGCCCTTCAATATTTTCATGAAAATGGCTACGAAATGGCTTTGTTGCCAGCATAAAAAAAGGCCAAGGTAGAAACCTCAGCCGGTATAATCCGTACCCTATAAAAAACAAAGTTTATTAGATGGGAGACAATGGTTAGTGCCTTGTCAATCACTTAAACGAGTAAAATTGTGTTTTTAGTATGTTGGTAACTAAAAAAACACTTGTTTTGTATTAAAACTGCTTAATAATGAGGTGGATAGATACACATGCACATATTTATTCGGAAGAACTAAAGCCTGACCTAGAAGGGGTAGTTCGTCGTGCACAATTGGAAGGAATAGATAAAATATATATGCCAGCGATAGATAGTTCTTGCATGGATGCTATGTTAGATTTAGAAACGAAATATTCTCAACTATGTATCGCCATGATGGGATTGCATCCTTGTTATGTTAAAGAAAATTATCAAGCAGAATTGAAATTAGTAGAACAATGGTTGGCCCAAAGAAAATTTTGTGCCATAGGAGAGATAGGGTTAGATTTTTATTGGGATAAAACATTTGTATCTCAACAACAAGAAGCTTTCAAATTGCAAATGCAATGGGCATTGGATTATGATTTACCCATTTGTATTCATACTCGAAATGCAATGGGAGAAACTATAGAAACGGTGAAACCTTTTGCGCAAAAAGGATTGCGTGGAATTTTTCATTGCTTTAGTGGAAGTAAAGAATCCGCTGAACAAATTATTGGAATGGGTTTTCATTTAGGACTAGGCGGTGTGTTAACTTATAAAAATGCAGGAGTCGCAGAAGCTATTAAAGACATACCTATGGAATGGCTAGTGCTGGAAACAGATGCACCTTATTTATCGCCAGTTCCTTATAGAGGTAAACTAAATGAACCTTCTTATATGATAGAAGTTGCTAAAAAATTAGCAGATATAAAAAATATGCCTTTACATGAAGTGAGCGAGATAACTACCCGCAATGCAGAGGGCATTTTTAAATTATAAAAACAAAGGATAACCCAATTAATTATTTATCTTTGCCACCCTTTAGAGAGGTGTCCGAGTGGTTTAAGGAGCACGCTTGGAAAGCGTGTATGCGGCAACGTATCGGGGGTTCGAATCCCTTCCTCTCTGCAAAAGAAAATCAATACAACCACCCCGGAACACGGGGTGGTTTTTTATTTAGGCGCGAGTCATAAAGCTTGCTTTAATGACAAAGCGAATGAATAAAAAAGGAAGGCGCGCAGCGCCGTGGTTGTATGTGTAATTTCTTTTAGCTCCCCCACACGGGAAGCCGGAGTGAAACGACGGCCATCGTTTGGGCCACGCGAGTCATAAAGCTTGCTTTAATGACAAAGCGAATGAATAAAAAAAGGTCGCATCGCGACCTGTTTTTTAAATTTCTTTTCTGTTCTCGTCCATTCTTTCGTTGTATTCCAATGGTTCTTCTTTCCAATTTTTATGATAGGAGACAAACCAACCTAGCCAAATGGATCTCGATAATCTCATTAATAAAGGTTGCATAAAAAGAAGTAAAACGATGACCGTGCCCATCCAATAAAATATTCTATTGTCATCTAAATCAAAAGTCATTCCAAATAATACTTTCCAAGCAACAAAAGTAGAAACAAAATAAGCAACAGTGAGTGCATAACTTACATAACCAGTTCCATAATAAAATCCTACTTCTATTTCAGTAGGTTGGCCACAAACGGGACAACATTCGTTCATCTTGATGATGTTGGATAAATCGTAAGGATTCTTAGAAGTGAATAAATTTCCTTGTCTACATCTTGGGCACTTATTGGTTAAAGTGCTCCATAGGTAAGAAGTTTTCATGGTGCAAAGATATTTAAAAAAAAGGCTAAGCCATTATCTTTTCCATCTCTATGCCTCTGGAGCCTTTAATTAATATATGATGTTGCTGAAATTGCTGTGCTAACAGCCATTTTTGAGCTTCCTCTGTTTGATCAAAATATAAGAAGGGGTGGGAGCAGTCTTTAAAATCTCCACCTACTAATACGACTTGCTTCCATTCAAATTTTTGCAAATAATCAATTAAGTCTTGATGTTCTTGCATACTGTCGGCACCTAATTCCTTCATACCTCCTAAGCAAATAATTTTTTGAGTAGAAGGGATATTCGCGAAATTGTCAATAGCCACTTTCATACTACTTGGATTCGCATTATAGGCATCCAAAATCACATCATTATCCTTCCATTTTACCAATTGACTACGGCTATTATTGGGCGTATAATTTTCAATAGCTGCTTTTATTTTTGCTTCGGGTACTTTGAAATAAAGCCCGATGCATATGGCCGCTAATACATTGGGCAAATTATAATCACCTACTAATTGCGTTTGTACAAAATCAATATTGCAACCTTTTGTCAAATTCACTTGAAGCATTCCATTTTGCGAAAAGGCCCATCCTGTTAAGTCTCCTTTTTCATGGCCATAACTAATAATGGTATCGGCCCCTTCGCTCATTTGAACTAGATAATCATAATCGGCATTTAAAAATAAACTGCCATGATGAGCTTTAATAAAATCATATAATTCTCCTTTCCCTTTTTGGACGCCTTCCAAAGAACCAAAACCTTCAAGATGTGCTTTACCACAATTATTAATCAGGCCAAAATTGGGTAGAGTGTATTCACAATAACTTTTAATTTCATTCAAATGATTCGCGCCCATTTCAATCACAGCCATTTGAGCATCTGATTGAATGCTTAATAAAGTTAAAGGAACACCAATATGATTATTTAAATTTCCTTGCGTTGTATAAGTAATAAAATGACTTGATAAAACGGCAGATACTAATTCCTTTGTAGTTGTTTTTCCATTGCTTCCGGTGATAGCAATAAATGGAATTAGAAATTGTTCACGATGATGTTTAGCCAATGCTTGTAAGGTGCTTAACACATCCTCTACTTGAATGATTTTACTTTCAAAAGAGGAACTATTTAGAATAGGTTCGTCCACAATAGCGAAGCTGGCACCCGCTTCTATCGCAGCAACCGCAAAAAGATTGCCGTTGAAATGAGGCCCTTTTAAAGCAAAATATAAATCACCTGTTTTTAGTTTACGGGTATCGGTTTGTACTTGTGGATGTTGTAAGTATATCTTATATAAATCTTCAAGGGAGAAATAAGACATACTTTATAATATTTGATGAACAATTTATTTTTTCGCTAATAAGCAAGTGGCCATTGCGACTAAACCTTCTTCGCGACCAGTGAATCCCATCGTCTCGGTGGTGGTGGCTTTAATGGAAACTGCATCTTCTGCAATCCCCAAAATAGTTGCAATACATTGTTGCATTGAAATCACATAAGGTTTTATTTTAGGGGACTCTAAACACAAAGTGGAATCTATATTTACAACATAATAGCCTTTAGCAGTAATTAAATCCAATGTTCTTTTTAGTAAAATTTTACTGTCAATATTTTTATAAGTAGCATCGTTATCGGGAAAGTGTGTGCCAATATCTCCTAAACTTAAAGCGCCTAATAGGGCATCACAAATAGCATGTAATAAAACATCGGCGTCGCTATGCCCCAGGGCTCCTTTTGTGTGTGGAATTAAAATACCACCAATCCAAAGATCACGGCCGACCACTAGTTGGTGAAAGTCAATGCCTGATCCAATGCGAATATTCATGAAGCTTATTTATTTTTTTTACCCAAACCAAATAAACCAGATTTTACAGGTGTTTCAAAAAATGCAGACATGGCACATCTAAAACCAATAGTGCTAGATGATTTATCTTGATCCATGAAACGACGCGTACCTGGGTTTAACCAATAAGGACGATCTTTCCAGCTACCTCCTTTGTACACTCTAGATTTATTGGAGATCAAGGTATTCATACCTGATTCGTAACTAGAATTATTATTATCATCACCATCTAATGCGTTGATAGCATCAGCATGATCGTAGTTTCTAGTTTTGATAGCGGAATCTGATTCTATCACTTTAATGATACGTCCTTTGGCATCACGTCGACTCCCTTTAGGTAATTTAGTATCTACCGACTGAAATACATTACCACGGTAAGGGTTAAAATCATCCATATCCATAGTGTTCATTGGGCGGTAAATATCTGCTACCCACTCATTCACATTTCCTGCAAAATTATATAAATGTAAGCTTGGATTTTGTAAGTGATTGTTCACTTTACCAGGGAATCCACTTCCATCATTTAAATAGCCTGTCATGCCTGTGTAATCACCGCTGCTGTTTTTAAAATTGGCAACAAATAATCCTTGGCCTTTTCCTTTTTTAGTTTCTCTAATATTATTATTACCGCTTCCACTCCAAGGAAAAGGAAGATCAGATGAGGTAAGTTGTGCATTTTTATTTTTAGCGTTCACTCCATTTTTAAAAGATTCAATGAGTGAATTATTGCTCATTAAACTTGTTTTAGCAGCGTATTCCCATTCTGCTTCTGTAGGTAAACGATAGTCTGCTGTCATTACACCGTCTTCAAAGCTTACTCTTAACTTAGGAGCTTCTTGTCCTTTTGCAGGTTTTTTATTTTTTATTTTTGCTGTCGGTTGCGCATTATATTCTTCGCTTAAATAGGCTTCTTTATTAAAATTATTAGCACCTAAGGCTTTGTTTTCAGGATTTTTTGGATCAATAAATCCCATTTTAGTTAAGACCCCTTCATTCGCGCGATCGGTTCTCCATCTGCAATAATCATTGGCTTGATTCCATGAAACACCCACTACAGGGTAATCATTAAAAGAAGGGTGTCTAAAATAAGCTTCTACCATGGGTTCATTAAATGCCAATTCACTTCTCCAAACCAAAGTGTCGGGAAGTGCTTGTAAAACCACAGAATCTTGGTTGGTAGGGAGGTATACTTTTTCCAACCAATGTAAATATTCTTTATATTGTCTGTTACTCACTTCTGTTTGGTCTATGTAATAAGAACTTACAGTCACTCTTCTTAAACGGTTATTCCAATCTCCTATAACGTCTTCTTGGTTGATACCCATCGCAAATGTTCCACCTTGAATACGAGTCATGCCTACATAAGGATCATTTTTGCTGTCAGCTAATAATCCAGTAGTGATAGTTTTAAAAGATTGGTTTTCGGTTTTTTGCAACACAGCAGGGCCGATAATCAAAAGAGCGAAAAACAGTAAAATACTATTTATAAAATTCATAGTAAATATTTGAACAAATAGGTAATAAAATATATCGCGAATATAACTAGTTTTTCTTCATTTTATTCATATACAACTACATTCTTATGTTAGTAAAAGCTTAATTTTAGCTCATGAGATGGGGTGCCCTATTTTTTTTATCGTTTTTGTTCATTTCTGCCACGCAATTGAATGCACAATCGGTGGCCCTTTCCAATGGAAAATGGGCCAAATTGGCGGTGTCTAAACAAGGCATTTATCAGGTGACAGGGGCGCAACTAAAAACATGGGGTTTTTCGGTGCCTATTACGAGCAGCCAATTACAGTTATTTAATTTTAATAATGCGTTTTTAGTAGAAAGAAATGTCCCTAATCAGCGAGTGGGTTTATTTGAAAATGCCATTCAAATTCAAGATGGGGGAGATGGTCAATTGGATGCCCAAGATTATTTTTTATTCTACAGCGAAGGCGCAGTGGGTTGGAAATGGGATGCTAGCAATAACAGATATCAGCCATCCAAACCAGCAATGGGTGATTCGGTTTATTATTTTTTCACCTTAGGCAAAGACGGTAAAAGAATTCAAAAAGTAAATAACAACTTTTTGTCCGTGCAGCAGGTAGATGACATGCAGGAACGTATTTTAATTGAAAAAGATTCTTTAAATATTTTAAACACGGGGAAGCTTTGGGTAGGAGCTCCTATGGGTGTTGGCTTAGGGAGGTCGCCTAAAGTAAATTTTAATTTGAATTTAGAGGGGTTGATTTTAGGCACTTCCATAAAATGGTCCTTGAAATATGCGGCAGCAGCTACGCAATTTCCTTCCAATTTTGAATTAAGGTTGAATGATGTGCTGCAAAAATCAACCTCGGCACCTGCTATTTCTGGATTTGTTTATGATGATGCTTTTACTTTTGTAAAAGATACTTTTCAAAGTACTGTAGGATCCAGTTTACAGAGTACTAATTTAAGTACTGCGGTATTAGGAATTTCTTTTTCAAATAATAATTCAAGTGCCACAGGTTGGATAGATCAAATTCAACTAGACTTTAATCGTAAAATTACTTTCAACTCCAATAAAACTTTTGGGTTTAGAAATGCAGAAGTAGGGGGTGTAGGCAAAAATTTGCAATATCAAATTGGGAATGCAGATGCGAGTGTTAAAATATGGGATGTTACCTATCCTGAAACGCCCATCGAATTAGGAGTTCAACTACAAAATACCAATGCTATCATTCAGCAATCGGGGGACACTTTACATGAATTTTTTGCTTTAAAACAACAGGCCTACGAAATGCCTAATCTATCCGAATTAATAACGGTTGATTATCCTTCTTTATTAAATACACCTGCGGCAGACTACATTATCATTAGTGCTAGTAATTATCTTCCTTATGCAGATAGCTTAGCTAAATTTCATAACATCGCACATGGCTTAAAAACCTTTACCACTTCTAGTACAAGAGTTTTTAATGAATTTGGGGGAGGGCAACCTACTCCCATCGCTATTCGTAATTACCTAAAATATATATTTCAACAAGCTGCTAAAAACAAAATAAATCCACCTCAGTACTTATTATTATGGGGTATGGGAAATTTTGATCTCCAAAAAACAAATCATCAATTTCAAATACCGGCTTACGAAAGCGAGGCTTCTAATTCCATTTTATCAAGTTACACTTCGGATGATTTTTTTGCTATCATTAATGATAATGATGATATTAATTTTCCTAATGCTATACAAAATTTATCTTTATCAGTAGGTCGTATTCCTGCAAGAACTAATGCAGAAGCGGATACCGCATTGCGTAAAATCATACAATATCAATCAGGTAAAAATATGGGGTCCTGGCGCAATCAATTAACCTGGGTGGCGGATGATGGGGATTATAATTTACACTTACAACATGCAGAAGAAATTATAAATGGATTAAAGTTGAAACAGCCACAATGGAATTCCAAAAAATTATACTTGGATTTATTTCCTGCAGTCAATTCTACTGGGGGTAATACCTATCCTTTAGTGAACACTGCATTGAAACAAATGATGAATAATGGCAGCTTATTATTAAACTATACAGGCCATGGAAATTATACTCGTTTGGCCGAAGAAGCTGTGATTACGCAGGAAGACATTCAACAATGGGATAATGCAGATAAGCTCCCCTTAATGATAACGGCCTCTTGTGATTTTGCTCCTTTTGATCAACCTCAATTACAACCCATTGGACAGGATGCTTTATTGAAAAGTAAAAAAGGAATCATTGGATTAGTGGCAGCAAGTAGATTGGTATTCGCATACATTAATAAAGAAATCAACAACGAATTCATTCAGCAGTTGTTAGTCCCTGATTCAATAGGTAATTATAAAACGATTGGAGCAGCCCTAAGATATGCGAAAATGAGTCATTGGAAAAAAGGGGGAGATCATTTAAATGTCTTTAAATTTAATTTACTAGGTGACCCTGCATTAGCTTTAGCAAAACCAAGTTATCAAGTAGTGATTGATAAATTGAATCAGAAAATTTTTATAGGGAAAGACACTTTAAAAGCCGGAGGGAAGTATCAGTTATCGGGACATATTGGTTCTCGTCAACAAACCCTTTCTAATTTTGACGGTGTGGTGGAATTTACTTTATTAGATGCCCCCAAAACACAAAAAACCTTAGCTAATATTACCACTAGTATGGCTGTAGATGTGTTGGTACAAGAAAATATTTTATTCAAAGGAAAAGCTACTGTGAGTAAGGGGTTGTTTTCGATTGATTTTATTTTACCCAAAGAAGTGACTTTAAAGCAAGGAACCTGCAGAATGCAATTGTATGCCGCCACTCAATTGTCTGACAAAGATGCCTTAGGTGTATACGATAGTTTGTGGGTAAATGATTATTCAAGTAATATTTCATCAGACACCACAGGCCCTCAGTTGGTTCATGTTTTCATGAATGACACTTCGAATGATTATAAAAAACAAACTTGGATTTTACCTAGTTCTACTTTGTATTTAAAACTCGCAGATAGTTCTGGTATTCAAGCATCAGGTAATTCCTTAGGACATGATTTAAGTTTGGTCATAGATGGTGCGGTGAATACGCCTATTTTATTAAATAATTATTTTTCAGCGGACGTGAATACCTATCAAAAAGGAAGTGTCATGTATGCTTTACCCAAATTGACCGAAGGGGCGCATCAATTCATTATTAAGGCTTGGGATTTAATCGGAAATTCTAGTAAGGATACCATAGATGTTGTGGTACCAAATGAACAAAATATAGTCATTCGAAATTTGACGAATTACCCCAATCCAGTTTTACAATCTACCCGATTTAGTTTTGAAATAAGTCAAACCAAAATATTAGATAAAAATCTAAGTTTTAGTTTAGAGGTATTTAATCAAGAAGGGGTGAGAGTGGCGGCTAAAATTTTTGATTATCCTCCGTCTTATAATAGGACTGTTATTGCTGATTTTGAGGCAATAGGCGCATTACAAGCTGGCGTTTATTTTTATAAGCTTACCCTTAAAAACAGCCTTTCTATTTTAACTGCTACAAATAAATTCATAAAGTATTAAACATTTGAAATTTGATAGTTATCTTTAGTATGGGTTTTATGTCAATAGCTTGGCCTAAAGATGCTATTTTCAAAAGCAAACAAACATTTTATGTGGAAAAAAGCAGTCGTATTTTTATTAGTAGGTGGGTGTTTATTGAGTGTTCAAAGTAGCGCACAAAATAATATCAAAATTCAGAGTACTGCTGTTCCTTTTATGTTGATTTCACCCGATGCACGTTCCGGGGGGATGGGAAATTTATCTATTGCAATGACCCCCGAAGCCAATGATCTTTTTGGTAATACTGCAAAGCTTCCTTTGATGAAAGAAAAAAGTGGCTTCCTTATTAATTACACACCTTGGCTAAAAGATTTAGGATTGAATGATGTGTATTTAGCGAGTATGGGTTATTATAAAAAATTAGACGATAGAAGTGCTATTAATAGTTCTTTGCGTTTTTTCAGTTTGGGTAATATTACTTTTTCTGATGAAAATGGAACAGAGCTTCCTTCTACCAAACCTTCCGAATTTAGTTTTGATTTTGGGTATAGTTTTTTATTATCTGATCAATTTAGTTTTGGTACTTCATTAAGATATATTCATTCCAAATTAGTTCAAGGTTCTTTATTAAACTCCAATATTAATTATCGTGCTGGCAATACATTATCTGCAGATGTTTCCTTGTTTTATAAGCAAAATGAAAACATGGAAGGATTTCATGGAGGGTTAGTGCTTTCTAATTTGGGGGGCAAAATAAGTTACTCCAATGAGACGACTAATAAATATTTTATCCCTGCAAATATTGGAATTGGGCTGGCCTATTTAAATAAGTTTGATAAAGAAAATTCAGTAGAATTTGGCATTGATGTAAATCGTTTATTAGTGCCTGCTTATCCTACTATTAACTCCAATGGGGAGCGGGATCAATATTTTGCACAATCTGTAGTTTCCAGTTGGTTTAATTCTTTTAGCAGCAAATATGGCCCTTCCATGGGCGAGTCCTTGCGTGCTTCAATAGGTTTGGAGTATAATTACACCAATCAGTTTTATTTAAGAGGAGGCTATTTATATGAAGATCAGTCTCGTGGAAATGGACAATATTTTACATTGGGAACTAGTTTTCAATACTTAAATAACAAGTTCAATATATCTTATTTGGTCCCTTCTGGAGGCGGTTTGTCAAGAAATCCACTTTCTAACACCCTTCGATTTGGGTCCATCTTTTATTTTTAACAAATTCCTTTTGACTTCCAATTTGTGAAGGCGGGATTTCCTTTCTTTTTTACCTATTTTTGTTGACATGTCTAACCTAGTATCTATCGTCAATAAAAGTCATCATCCTTTACCTGAATATGCCACTTCTGGTTCTTCTGGTATGGATCTTCGTGCTTTTTTAACCGAACCTATTGTGTTGGATCCAATGCAAAGAATTTTAGTTCCTACTGGATTGTTCATAGCACTCCCCGAAAATTGGGAAGCTCAAGTGCGTCCTCGCAGTGGGTTAGCAATTAAGCAAGGCATCACTTGTTTAAATTCACCTGGTACTATAGATGCCGATTATAGAGGGGAGTTGAAAGTGATTTTAATTAATCTTTCTAATGAAGCACAAACTATTCATAATGGAGATCGTATTGCCCAAATCGTTTTTCAATCAGTGGATAAAGTGACTTGGCAGCAAGTGGAACAATTAGATGAAACCCAAAGAGGTGCCGGTGGTTTTGGGCATACTGGAAAAAAATAATAATTAATGAAACTACAATCATATCTTTTTTTCTTTTTAATCCTAATCGCATTTTCATGTACTACTATGAAAAAAGTGCAAGTGATTCAGGAGGCGCTTTCTAAAAAAGATACTATTCAGGTTCAGTTGGTGTCCGAAATAAAAAAGGTAGATTCTGTCGCCATTGTAAAAGATATTTTACAAAAAATTAATTCTTCCAAGTTAGACTTCAAAACAATGAATGCGCGCATAAAGGTAGATTACGAGTCTCCTAAAAATGCAGACTCTTACATTGCTAATTTAAGTATGCTCAAAGACAGTGCTATTTTTATCACGATTCGAGGCGCTATGGGAGTTATAGGCATCAAAGCAATGATTAAAAAAGATAGTGTAGTATTAATCTATCCTTTGAGTAAAAAGGTAGAGAGAAAACCTTTAAGCTATTTACAAGAAGTCATCAAAATCCCTTTTACTTTTAAAACTATCCAAGATTTATTGATTGGCAATCCCATTTTTATGGATAATAATACATTGGCTTCCTATAAGTTGACCAATAATAAATTACAAGTGAGTTTGATAGGGAGTTTATTTAAGAATTTAATAATTTTGAATGAGGACAATACGAAAGTCCTCAATTTGAAATTAGATGACATGGATGTTTTTCAGCATCGCACTTGCATTATCGCATATAGTGGTCATGCCGCTGTCAATCAATATCAATTTCCTTTAATGAGAGACATTTCTATTTCTGCGAATAGCAAATTGGATATTCATATGGAAATAAAAGAATATTCTTTTAATGATCCTATCAAATACGCTTTCTCTATTCCTAAACCCGGCAAACGCAAATAATACACATGTTTCATACAAATAGAATCATTAAGGCCACTTTGTTTATTATAATGCTTACTTCGGTTGTATTTGCGCAGGCTCAAACCAATGCCTCTAGGGAAGATTTGCAAAAAGAGGAACAAACCTTGCGCAAGGAGTTAGACGAGTTGAATAATTTAAAAAATCAAATTCAAAAAAATAAAAATAGTTCATTAGCACAATTAGCCATTATTAAAAGTAAGATTGCTAAAAGACAAGCCTTAGTGAATGGAATTAGAAAACAAGTAAATATTTTAGATAAAGCCATTGCCGATAATCAACAAGACATTCAAAAATTAAATAAGGATTTAGATACTTTAAAAAATCGTTATGCTAAGAGTATTATTTTTGCTTATAAAAGCAGAAGTAGTTACGAGTATTTGAATTTTTTATTTTCTGCAAATAGTTTTAATGATGCAGTAAAACGAATTACCTATTTAAAAAGTTATCGCCAAAATAGATCCGCCCAAGCGCAGGCAATAGATATGTCTCAAAAGGATTTGGGTGTTAAAATAAATACTTTAAGTACGAACAAAAATGATCGATTGAAAACATTGAATGTGCAAAGTGATCAATTGAAGGTATTAGTGGTAGATCAAAAGGAGCAGGATAAAATTGTGACTCAATTAAAGGGCAAAGAGCAAGAGATTACAGCACAGGTAAAGCAAAAAGAATCTCAAAGAAAAAAAATGCAGGGTGCTATCTTGGCAATCATTAGAAGAGAAACTTTAGAAGCCGAAAAAAAGGAAAAAGATAGATTGGCAAAGTTGAAAGCGAGCAATGAAGCAGCCCCTAAACCTAAGCCTATCAATGAAAATAAAGCAGTTGTTAAATCCGAAAATAAAATCAACGCACCTGAGGGTGGTTTAAAAAGTACTACCGATAATCGACCTTATTCTGCCTTAGAAACCACCGAAGAAGGACGTGAAACTTCTATTTCCTTTGAAAGTAATAAAGGGGCTATTCCTTGGCCTGCAGATAAAGGGTATGTGTATGTACATTTTGGAGTGGAGAATATCCCTGGTACTAAACTCAACCGAAAAAGTGATGGTATTGAAATTGCTTTACCTAAAGGTTCTTCTATTAAAAGTGTTGCCAATGGTAAAGTGTCTTATGTAGGTGATGTGAATGGAGATCTAACTATCATCGTTCAACATGGTAAATATTTCACCATGTTTACTTATCTAAATAATGCTACAGTGAACGTGGGGCAAGAAGTAAGAGCGGGTACCGTGCTAGGAAAATCTGGTGTGAATTTAGATGGCGAAGGTGCTTTGTCTTTTATGATTTATAATGAAAAAGGGGCCCCATTGGACCCTGAGAATTGGTTAAAAACAAAACGATAGTTTTTAATCATCTAACAATAGTTTTATCTTAGGAAATATAAAAAATGCTTGTTATGTCAAAATACATCTTATCCTTTGACCAGGGTACGACGAGTAGTCGTGCTATTTTATTTGATCATGAAGGTCAAATTCATACCATTGCACAAAAAGAGTTTACACAACATTTTCCAAAACCAGGATGGGTGGAACATGACCCTTTGGAAATTTGGAGTACCCAAATGGGTGTTGCTACCGAAGCTATTAGTAAACAAGGACTTTCCTTAAATGATATTGCAGCTATTGGTATTACCAATCAAAGAGAAACTACCGTGGTTTGGAATAATAAAACGGGGGCTCCTATTTACAATGCCATTGTTTGGCAAGATAGAAGAACAGCTGATTTTTGTGATCAGTTAAAAGCAAATGGACATCAAGCGATGATCCAACAAAAAACAGGTTTAGTAATTGATGCCTATTTTTCAGGATCCAAAATAAAATGGATTTTAGATCATGTTGAAGGTGCCAGAGATTTAGCTAAAAAAGGAGATATATGTTTCGGAACCATTGATACTTGGTTGGTTTGGAAATTAACCAATGGCAAAGTGCATGTTACGGATGCAACGAACGCTTCACGCACCATGCTTTATAATATTCATACACTACAATGGGATACCGAATTATTAAATTTATTTGACATTCCTGCTAATATAATGCCTGAGGTAAAAAGTAGTAGTGAAGTGTACGGACATACCACACAATTATTTGCACATCAAGAAATCCCTATTGCAGGTATTGCAGGGGATCAACAAGCTGCGTTGTTTGGTCAAATGTGTATTTCTCCAGGGATGGTTAAAAATACCTATGGAACAGGCTGTTTTATGTTAATGCATACAGGTGAAAAAGCAGTGACTTCACAACATCATTTATTAACTACTATTGCGCTACAAATAAATGGCAAAACTTATTATGCCTTGGAAGGAAGTGTATTTATAGGAGGTGCAGTAGTTCAATGGTTGAGAGATGGACTTCATTTAATCAGAAATTCATCCGAGGTAGAAGCTTTAGCAAGTCAAGTTGAAAATACAGACGGAGTGTATTTAGTGCCGGCTTTCGCGGGATTAGGAGCTCCTTATTGGAATCAACATGCAAGAGGTACGATTGTAGGGATTACACGTGGTACTAGTTCAGCGCATATTGCACGTGCTGCATTAGAGAGCATTGCTTTTCAAACCTATGATGTCTTAAAAGCAATGGAAGCAGATGCGCACATTCCAATTGCCGAATTAAGAGTAGACGGAGGCGCCACGAATAATAATTTATTAATGCAATTTCAATCTGACTTACTTGATACTTTAGTGATTCGCCCCACTTTAGTAGAAACGACTGCATTAGGAGCTGCTTATTTAGCGGGGTTAGCAGTTGGTTTTTGGAAGAACATAGATGAGTTGCAGCAAAAATGGAAAATAGATAAAACCTTCTCTCCGCAAGCGGGGGATAGAGATGCATGGATACAAGGTTGGGCGCGCGCCATTAAAGCCACTAATAATTGGTAAGTGAATTTGTTTTATAAAATTCATATTCGCTTTCCATAAATTTTCTTTAATTTAATTTATTGTTTAGCTAAAAATTGATCAAACATGACACCATTTATTGCAGAATTTTTAGGGACCGCTTTAGTGGTCACTATTGGAGATGGCATTGTTGCCAATGTAGTGTTACCCAAAACGAAAGGGAATAATGGTGGGTTAATTACGATTGTAATGGGATGGATGATCGCAGTTTTTGTAGGGGTATATGCGACTGCAAGTATTAGCGGAGCGCACTTAAACCCTGCCGTCACAGTGGCTTTGGCAACCGCTGGAAAATTTTCTTGGTCATTAGTACCTTCTTATATCATAGCTCAAATATTAGGCGCTATGACAGGTGCATTTATTGTTTGGATGATCTATAAAGATCACTTCAACGAATGTAATGAACCGGCTAGTCAGTTAGCTGTTTTTTCAACAGGCCCCTCTATCCGTAATCTTCCTCAAAATTTTATTACCGAGACCCTAGCTACCCTGATTTTCATAATAGGAATTTTCTTAATTCAGCCTGCCGAAACCAATTTGGGAGCACTTTCAGCACTACCCGTGGCACTTTTAGTGGGTGGAATTGGCTTTGGATTGGGCGGACCTACGGGCTGGGCCATCAATCCAGCAAGGGATTTGGGTCCAAGAATCATGCATTTTATCCTTCCTATCAAGGGAAAAGGGCCTAGTGATTGGGGATATTCCTTAGTGCCCGTCTTAGGTCCCATTATTGGGGGAATTTTAGCTGCTATTATCTACCTAAAATTTTTGCAATAAACTAGCTAAACCCTACCTTTGCAGCCGAAACAGAATAATATGGCAACAACAGGTAAAATCAAACAAATTATTGGAGCAGTAGTAGACGTGCAATTTCCTAATCAAGATGCACTTCCAGAAATTTACAACGCCCTTGAAATTTTAAAACCAGGTGGTGAAAAATTAATCCTCGAAGTACAACAACATCTTGGAGAAGATAGTGTTCGTGCAATCGCAATGGATGGTACCGAAGGTCTAGTAAGAGGAATGGAAGTATCTGATACTGGAAAGGCAATTTCAATGCCAGTAGGTGAAGGTATTAATGGTCGTTTGTTCAATGTAACAGGTGATGCTATTGACGGTTTACCTCAATTAGATAAATCTAATGGCCGTCCTATTCACGCGAATCCTCCTAAGTTTGAAAACTTAAGTACTGCAACAGAAGTGTTGTTCACAGGTATTAAAGTAATTGATTTGATTGAGCCTTATGCAAAAGGGGGAAAGATTGGTTTGTTTGGTGGTGCGGGTGTAGGTAAAACAGTATTGATTCAAGAGTTGATTAATAATATTGCCAAAGGGCATGGTGGATTATCCGTATTTGCGGGTGTGGGTGAAAGAACTCGTGAAGGAAACGATTTATTACGCGAGATGATTGAAGCAGGTATCATGAAATATGGTGATGATTTCAAACATAGCATGGAAGAAGGTGGATGGGATTTAAGTAAAGTAAACTTAGAGGAATTAAAAGAATCAAAAGCCACATTCGTTTTTGGTCAAATGAATGAACCTCCAGGAGCTCGTGCTCGTGTCGCTTTAAGTGGATTAACAATTGCAGAATATTTCCGTGATGGAGATGGAACTGGAAAAGGAAAAGACATTTTATTTTTCGTAGATAACATCTTCCGTTTTACACAAGCTGGTTCTGAGGTATCGGCTTTATTAGGTCGTATGCCATCAGCGGTAGGATATCAACCTACTTTGGCTACTGAAATGGGATTAATGCAAGAGCGTATTACTTCTACCAAAAATGGTTCTATTACTTCCGTACAAGCGG
>JBAXBS010000002.1:0-156901 GCA_037141925.1 Chitinophagaceae bacterium | reverse complement strand
ATAAAATGTTTTTGTTTTAATGCTTTTCAAGAAAACACCTATGTGTTATATAATGAAAAAAAAAGAAGCGATTATTATTGATCCAGGATGTTATTTTTCTGCCGAAAAAAATCAATTAAAAAATTGGATCAGTGAACAAGGTCTTACACCCACTTTATTTTTAAACACACATTGTCATTTAGATCATGTTTTTGGAAATAATTTTGTAAGTGAAACCTATCAATTACCAGTGCATATTCATGCGAACGAACAAATAGTTTTAGATCGTCTACCCGAATCTGCTGCAAAATGGGGTGTCCCTACGGAAGCATATACTGGGGAAATTAAATACATAGAGCAAGATGAATGGATTCCTTTTGGAGAGGATTCCTTTAAAGTATTAGTGACCCCTGGACACTCCCCGGGAAGTGTTTGTTTTTACCACGAAAAACAGGATTTTATGATGGGTGGAGATTTGATTTTTTTGGATGGCGTAGGACGAACCGATTTACCTGGAAGCAATCCCTTGGATTTAATCAAAAGTATCAAAGAACAAATTCTTCCCTTACCCGAAACCCTAACTATATACTCGGGTCACGGTCCTAAGACCACGCTAGGTAGAGAAAAGCGAAACAACCCTTACATACAACATATACTAAAAAACTAGCAAACTGTTTAGTTAACAATTTAATAATGATGAAGTAAGCTAAAGGTTCCCTTTATTAGATTTACTTTTGTACTAATTATGGCAGAGAGACCTTTTAAAATATTGATTGCAGATGATGAAGCTGATATCATTGAAATTATTAGTTTCCATTTAAACAAAGCTGGCTTTGAAGTGATTGCTGCAAAAGATGGTAGCGAAGCCATTGAAAAAGCAAAACAATTTGAACCCGATTGTATCATATTAGATGTGATGATGCCAAAACGCACTGGATTTGAAGTGTGCGAATACCTTAGAAGCAATAGTCAATTTGATAAAACTTTGATTGTATTATTAACCGCATTGAACGATGAAGCTTCACATATTAAAGGGCTAGAATTAGGCGGAGATGATTTTGTAACCAAGCCTATTAGTCCTAAAGTTTTAATCAGCAGAATTACTGCTTTATTTAGACGTATTCAACCTGCTTCAGGAGATAACAAAATTGTAAATATAAATGGATTGGTCATTGACCCTTCTCAATACAGCACTACATTAAACGGAACCAGTCATATCTTGGCTAAAAAGGAATTTGAATTATTATATTTATTAGCGGCGCAACAAGGACGCGTTTTTTTACGCAACGAAATTTTATCACAAGTATGGGGCAATGATGTCATTGTAGGAGATCGTACCATTGACGTGCACGTTCGTAAAATAAGAGCAAAGCTGGGCATCGACTGCATTACCACAGTGAAAGGGGTAGGATACAAATTCGATTATTAAGTCAAATTTGATACCTTCGTAAAGGCTTCCAATGGCCTACCTATATGTTTAAACAGCAAAATTTATCACCTAAACAATTAGCAGCTCTTACTGCATTATTGCTATCCAGCATTATTGCCAGTAGTATCTATTTATTGGTGTATGATTGGCGTTACTTACTTTTTTATTTTTGCATCAGTTTTGTGGTTTGCTATTTGTTACTAGATCGAATACTAGATCATTTTATTTATCGAAAAATAAAATTGATATACAAACTTATTGCACAAACCAAAGCGACTAAACGTGAAGAAGCTTATTTAAAATACGTTTTACCTAAAAAAGGAATTGATGAAGTAAGAGAAGATGTGGAAGCTTGGGCGGAACAAAAAGCAAAAGAAATTGAAAAGCTTCAATCCAATGAAGAGTTTAGAAAAGAATTTTTACAAAACTTATCGCACGAAATAAAGACTCCTATTTTTTCTATTCAAGGTTATCTAGAATTACTGAGCGACCCCGACGTGACAGATTCAGCCTTGCGTTATAAATTTGTGAATCAAGCACAATCTAATGTGCAAAGATTGGTTCAATTAGTAAGCGATGTGGATACGATCACCAATTTAGAAATTAATAAAGACCCTTTATTAAAAAAGTCATTTGTGATTCAGGATGTGATCCAAGATGTAGTAAATAACTTAAGTATACAGTGGCAGGCAAAAAATATTCAATTTCATTTTAAAAAAGGAAGTGAAAGCCCAGTGAATGTATTTGCGGATAAAAATAAAATTTATCAAGTGTTGGTGAATGTGTTTTCTAATGCAGCCAAATACGGAAAAATTGATGGTCAAATTATTGCAAGCGTATATAAATTAGAGGAAGGTAAAATACTGATTGAAATAAGCGATGATGGTATTGGTATTACCGAAGAGCAAATTCCTAGATTGACCGAAAGATTTTATAGAACAGATGATGCCCGAAGCAGGGATATTGGCGGCACTGGCTTAGGCTTAGCCATTTGTAAACATATTTTAGAAGCGCATCAAGAATCATTACATATTAGAAGCACACTGAATTTGGGTACTACCGTTGGTTTTACTTTAGCGAATAGCCCTTCTTAAGGATAATTTTTCGTTTCTTTGCATTAAAATTTTTTAAATGGGCACTATTTTAGTAACAGGTGGATGTGGTTATATTGGAGCACACACTATTGTTGATTTATTAGAGAATGGATTTGAAGTTGTTTCTGCGGATAATTTATCCCGAGCTTCGGAACATTCACTATCGGGTATTAAAAAAATAACGGGTAAAAAAATAAAAAACTATTGCGTGGATTTAACGGACGCAATAGCGACCGAAAATATATTTACAGAAAACCCTTCTATTATTGGTATCATTCATTTTGCCGCCTACAAAGCAGTTGGAGAATCGGTTGAAAAACCTTTAGAGTATTATGAGAATAATATTTTCTCATTAGTACATTTATTAAAGATGGCAGTGAAATATAATGCAAAGCATTTTATATTTTCATCTTCTTGCACTGTATACGGAAATCCTGATGCCATTCCTGTCACAGAACAAACTGAATTAAAACCTGCCGCTTCTCCTTACGGCGCTACCAAACAAATGGGCGAAACCATGGTGAGAGATACCGCTTTTGTACAACCTCTTTCTACCATATTATTGAGATATTTTAATCCAGTAGGCGCACATCCTTCTACCGCCATTGGCGAGCTTACTATTGGTCGTCCTCAAAATTTAGTACCTGCTATCACGCAAACTGCTATTGGCAAATTAGATACTATGCATGTATATGGCGATGATTATGACACGAGAGATGGAAGTTGTATTCGTGATTATATTCATGTATGCGATATTGCTCACGCGCATACATTAGCATTGCAATATTCTATCAAAAATAATCAAGTAAAAAGTTGCGAGGTATTCAACTTAGGAACAGGTAATGGTATTACCGTATTAGAAGCCATTAAAGCATTCGAAAAAGTAGCTAGAGTTTCCTTAAACTATAAAATTGGACCTAGACGTGCCGGTGATATTGTTGCGATATATGCCAACAATGATTTCGCAGTTAAAAAATTGGGATGGGAAATTAAATATTCCTTGGAAGATATGATGCGCACTGCTTGGGCTTGGGAACAAAGCTTAGTAAAATAAAAAGCGATCTGTCTAAAATCTTGTGCTATTAATTTTGTACTAACATTTTTTCCGCGTTCTCTGCAACTTGTAATGCTTCAATAAATTCATCTATATCTCCATTTACAACAGCATCTAAGTTATAAGAAGTGACCCCTACTCTATGATCCGTCACACGACCTTGAGGCCAATTATAGGTTCTAATTTTTGCACTTCTATCTCCAGTACTCACTAATGTTTTACGATGCTTTGATATTTCATCTTCTTGTTTACGTACTTGCTCTTCAAATAATTTAGTACGCATCATATTCATCGCTTTCTCACGGTTACCTAATTGAGAACGTTCTGTTTGACAAATAATAACAGTACCTGTAGGAATATGCGTTAACATTACTTTCGTTTCCACCTTATTTACGTTTTGTCCACCTGCTCCACCACTTCTTGAGGTTTCCATTTTCACATCAGCAGGATTTAAAACAAAATCTACTTCTTCCGCTTCCGGCATCACCGCTACCGTTGCAGCAGAGGTATGCACACGACCTTGCGTTTCGGTACTTGGCACACGTTGTACACGATGTACCCCACTTTCAAATTTCATAGTACCATATACATCTTCTCCAGTCACTTCTAATATCACTTCCTTATAACCACCTACAGTTCCTTCGCTCTCACTTGCTATCGCCACTTTCCATCCTTTTCTTTGACAATATCTGGTGTACATGGTTAATAAATCACCCACAAATAAACTTGCTTCATCGCCCCCAGTTCCTGCCCTTAATTCAATAATGGCATTTTTATCATCCTGTGGATCCTTAGGTATTAATAATTTCGTTAAATCTTTTTCTAATTGCAATTTTTCATCTTCTAATCCTGGTAATTCTAACTTACCTAATTCGCGCATTTCAGGATCATCCCCATTCAGGCTTTCCTTAGCAAATTGATAATCAGCAACTACTTTTTTATATTTCTCAAAAGGTTGCATAATTTTTTCCAAGGAACGATATTCCTTACTGAATTTTTGGAATTCAGATTGCTTATTGATGATCTCAGGATTGGTTAAAGCCACCCCTACTTGTTCAAATCTAGCTTGTATGGCTTCTAATTTATCTAACATAGTGCTTTTTAGGTGAGCAAAAATAGTTATTTTAGTTGTCAATTAAAACAAAACAGATTTTATGAAAAATTTAATCTTCTTTTTCCTAATACTAGCCATAGGAACTCAGGCACAACCTATTCATTTTAAATCTGTTTTAGTGGATACACACAACGATTGTATCACCGCCTGTATTGAGAAAAAAGTGAGCCTGGACCAGGATCTTAGAGGTATTAATCATTCCGATTTAACTCGCTTCAAACAAGGAGGGGTAGATTACCAATTATTCTCTATTTGGTGTGATGGCGAAAAAGTATACCCCTATGCTTGGGCGATGCGCGAAATGGATACATTAGACGCCGTCGCAAAACGTAACCCTGATAAGATTATGGTAGGCAAAACATGGAAGGAAATTGAAAAAGCGTTGAAACAACATAAAATAGTGGCACAATATGGAGTAGAAGGTGGCCATATGATCGAAGATGATATTCGTAAATTAGATACCTTTTATAATAGAGGGGTGAGATACATGACACTTACTTGGAACAACTCTCCTAGTTGGGCAAGTTCTCATGCGGATGAAAAAAATCCAAAATATACAGGACCGCGCGGACTTACCGATTTTGGAAAACAAATTGTGCATCGTATGAATGAGTTGGGAATTATTGTAGATGTTTCACATGTGGGAGAAACTACTTTTTGGGATGCAATTAAAACAACGACTAAGCCAGTGATTGCTTCTCACAGTAATGCCTATAGTATTTGTCCTGTAAGTAGAAATTTAAAGGACGAACAAATTATTGCGATTGGAAAAAATGGCGGTGTGATTTGCTTAAACTTTTTCTCTGGTTTTGTAGATAGTAATTTTTCCAAAAAAGATGCTGCATTTCGCAAAGCTCATGTTGCAGAAATTGATTCCTTGCTAGCCACTGGTATTCAACGTGAATATGCTTTCACCATGGTTTCCGAAAAATATCCATCGGAAAGCGAAAATATCAAGCCCGATTTAGAATTACTTATGAAACACTTTGATCATATTGTAAAATTGATTGGCGTGGATCATGTAGGATTAGGATCTGATTTTGACGGAATCAACTCTGCCCCTAAGGAATTAAAGACCGTATTAGATTATCCAGCATTTACAAAAGCATTAATCGCACGTGGATATTCAAATAAAGATATAAGAAAGGTATTAGGAGGGAATTTTTTACGCGTGTATCGTATGAACAATCCTCAATAAGGAATTTGAGGATTGTTCATACTCCCTCTTTTTGATTTATTTAAAAAAAGAAGCTTTTTTTAAAATTCAATACCCAAGCAACTTCGCCATTGTTTCTTCGAGCCTACTATTAGCGAGATATTGTTTTTCCAATTCCAAATTAAATGGAATAGGGGTATCCAATGACGCACATCGCATGATGGGTGCATCTAAATATTCAAAGCAGTGTTCGGCAATCCAAGCACTTAACTCGGCGCCTATTCCTCCTGTCAAATTATCTTCATGCAACACACACACTTTACCTGTTGCTTTTGCCATGGCTTCTATACTTTCATAATCCAAAGGCGCCAATGTTCTTAAATCTAAAATAGCAATAGCCTGTTCGGGGTGCATTTCCTGATAATGTTGCGCCCACAACACGCCCATTCCATAAGTAATAATACAAGCATCTTCTCCTTGTTTGACGCAATGCGCTTTACCTATTGGAGTATAATAATACTCATCTGGTACATCACCTGTCATACTACGGTACAAGGCTTTATGTTCAAAATATAAAACAGGATTAGGATCTTCTATGGCTGCAATTAATAATCCTTTTGCATCCATTGGATTCGATGGATACACCACTTTTAATCCTGGCACATGTGTGAACCAAGCTTCATTAGATTGAGAATGAAAAGGACCGGCACCCACACCAGCGCCTGTTGGCATGCGGATTACAACATCTGCATTTTGTCCCCATCTATAATGAATCTTCGCTAAATTATTTACGATTTGATTAAAGCCCACACTCGCAAAATCGGCGAATTGCATTTCCATAATAGACTTCACTCCTTCTAAACTTAAACCTAAAGCAGCTCCCACTATGGCACTTTCACAAATGGGTGTATTTCTAATTCTTTGCTTACCAAATTGTGCTACAAAATTGTCTGTGACTTTAAAAGCGCCACCATATTCTGCAATGTCTTGCCCCATAATAATTAATTCAGGATGCAAAACCAATGATTGTTTTAAAGCATCAGAAATCGCTTCAATAAAACGTTTAGAATTTAAAATAGGATGATTTAATTCATCAAAAGCAATGAGATGTTGCATACTTGCTGGAGCAAAAACATCTGCCACTTCAGTGTCTATTGAAAAATGTGTTTCTTCTGGAAGCATTGCCTCTTTTAACTCCTGCTCAATTAAATTCTTACATTCATTTCGAATAGAAGCCACTTCCATTTCGGTCAACACTTTTTCTCTCACTAAAAATTGTTCGTAATTTTTAATAGGATCTTTAAGTGACCATTGCTCCGTTAATTCTTTAGGAACATATTTAGTTCCACTTGCTTCTTCATGACCTCTCATTCTAAAAGTATCGCACTCAATTAAATATGGTTTTTGATGATTGATACAGTAATCACGCACCCCTCTCACAGTTTCGTACACTTCTAAAATATTATTGCCATCAATTCGTATACCTTCCATGCCATACCCTTTTGCACGATCTACTAAATTTTCACAACGATATTGTTCCTGCGTAGGCGTACTTAAACCATATCCATTATTTTCAATTATAAATATAACTGGCAAACCCCATACTGCTGCTACATTCAAAGCTTCATGAAAGTCACCTTCACTCGTTCCGCCATCTCCTGTAAAAGCCAATGTTGCTTTGAGTTGTCCTCTTTGCTGATACGCCAAAGCCACCCCATCTGCTATCGCTAACTGAGGACCTAAATGTGAAATCATTCCACAAATAAAATGTTCTTTACTTCCAAAATGAAAACTGCGCTCTCTCGCTTTGCTATACCCTGATGCATACCCCTGCCATTGTTTAAACAAGTCTGTCAAAGGCATATTGCGTGAAGTAAACACTCCTAAATTACGATGTAAAGGCATGATCCACTCATTGGATTCCATGGCTAATGTTGCTCCTACCGAAATGGCTTCTTGACCCATCCCACTAAACCATTTACTAATTTTTCCTTGACGTAATAACAATAGCATTTTATCTTCTATCATTCGAGGCCAAAGCAAGGAACGATAAAAATGAATTAATTGAGCATCCTCCAATTTGTTTCTCTTAAAATGCATGCGGGGAGTTGTGTACCAAATTTACCATTTTTACGATAGATAAAAAATTAAAGGTCATGTTCCGCCCCGATAACTCGGGCCGGAACATGACCTTTAAAAAATTTCCAAAGCCCCTTATTAATCCCTAGAGTTCAATTTGCTTAGAAGTTTTAATATTTCAAGGTATAACCAAACCAAAGTCACTAATAATCCAAACGCACTATACCATTCCATATACTTGGGAGCCCCCATTTCGGAAGCACGTTCGATGGAATCAAAATCTAATAACAAATTCATGGCAGCAATACCTACAATAAATAAGCTAATGCCAATGCTTAAAGGAGAGCTATCAAAAGCAAAACCCATGTTCACGCCAAACAATCCTAAAATCCATACAATTAAGTAAAATAAACCAATGCCTATAGTAGCCGACATAATAATAGAACGTAAGCGATTGGTGACATTGATAATTCTAAAATTATATAATAAAAACATGGCTAAGGCCACTCCTAAAGTTAAACCTACAGCATGCAAAATAATATTGGGATAAGATTTTTGAAACATCGCATTAAAAAAAGCACTGATGCCTCCAATAAATAAACCTTCTAAAATACCATAAGCTGGTGCGATGTATCCTGCCCAAGTGGGTTTAAACATCATCACAATGGCTAATACAAGACCGCCAATAGCTCCTACTAACATTAAAGTAGTCGCAGTAGAGACATTACCTTCGGCATACACATTCCAAATGTACATGGCAGACGCCATCACCATCAATAATAAAAAACCAAATTTATTCATGGTGCCGCGTATACTCATGACACCAAATGCAGTTGAATTTTCGTGTAAACTTTTATCGAAAATCTTTTCCGTTAAAGTAGGATTACTAGATCTAAACATTGCCATAAAAAATTGTTTTACCAAAAATACTAAATAGTTATAAAATACCCACGAAGTAATGGTCTGAAAAAAGGTTAATTGACAACAGGCTTTAAACCAGGATATTGGGTGAGTTTTGCGAATTGATAGTTTTTGCGTTGCTTTAAAGCTTGAATAAATTGTTCCAATTTCAAAGAATCCGCTGAGGCTCTAAACATATGATCATGCATCAAAATCACTAAATGATTTTTAGTTAGGGTTTGATGATGAAAAAATAAACTATCCACTTTATCTGCCATGTATTCGGGACTTTGTACAGGACGACCTGCTTTATTAAACCGCCATTGTAAATCCCAACCAATGACATTCATACCCACGCTATCTAGCTTATCCACCAAGGGCCTAACCAAACTACTTCCTCGCTTTACATGTGTGATGTTCCAAGCATTGTTTCCCGGAAGGCGAGTCAAATTATTGGTAGGCTGTAAGACCAATTTTGCTTTTAAAAAGTCTGCTAAAGCGGTATCAGGATGATGGTAAAAACTTAAATAGTTATTATTTGCATGCGTATAACTATGATTAGCGATAGTGAACAAGGCCGGGTAGCTACTAATTTGTTGAAACATTTGCCTTCCAAAAGAAGATCTAGATTGGTGTAAGCCTACTTCAAAAAAGGTAGCAGCCACATTTTCCCGACGACAAATCTCAAAACAATTCAAAGTACCTGATAAAGGTCCGTCATCAAAAGACAAATAAATCACCCTTGAATTACTATCAATAGGCTTTACTATGGCGGATTTTGATGTTTTGTCCACCCCCTGGAAAAGAACCTGAGTGGGGGAATACCCTGTGTTCAAACTTATTAAAAATTGAGCCCATATGTAAAAAAGCGAACCAAAGACCATAAATAACTGGTATTGAAGTTGTAAAGTTAGGTCAGAAATCTATAATAAAATGATAAAAAAACTTCGTTTTAAAGCTACGATTTGTACCTTCGTGCTCAAAATTTAAGGTATATGCAAAATGAAGTGCTTTTACAGGATGTAGTCATCAAATTCGCTGGAGATAGTGGTGATGGTATGCAATTAACAGGACAACAGTTTACCAATAATACGGCTTTATTAGGAATTGATTTAGCTACATTTCCTGACTTCCCTGCAGAGATTAGAGCTCCATTAGGAACTTTAGCGGGAGTGAGTGGATTCCAAATTCATTTTAGTTCCAATCGTGTTTATACTCCTGGTGATATTTGTGATGTATTAGTTGCGATGAATGCTGCTGCTTTAAAAGTAAATTTAAAGGGCTTAAAAAAAGGCGGAAAAATTATTGCCAACTTAGAAGGTTTTGATACTAAAAATTTACGTTTAGCAAATTATGCGGATGGCATTAATCCATTAGAAGATGGCAGTTTAGATGGATATGAATTAACTAAAGTAGATATTACTAAATTAACTCGTGAAGCTTTAAAAGATTATCCTGAATTAGGTATCAAGGAAAGAGATCGTGCAAAAAACATGTTCGTCTTAGGATTAATCTACTGGATATATAATAGAGACTTGGATAGCACTATTGGATTCTTAACAGAAAAATTTGGTAAGAAGCCTAAAATTTTGAATAGTAATATAGATGTATTAAAAGCAGGATATAATTATGGCGATACTGCTGAATTATTTACTTCTCGATACAAAGTAGAAAAATCAAAAATGGAACCAGGTACTTACAGAAGTATCATGGGTAACCAAGCTTTGTCTATGGGATTAATTGCAGCGTCTGAAAAAAGTGGATTGCCTTTATTCTTAGGTTCTTATCCTATCACACCGGCTACCGATATTTTACATGAATTAAGTAAGTATAAAAACTTTGGCATTCGTACTTTCCAAGCAGAAGATGAAATTGCGGGTATCGCCTCTGCCATTGGAGCAAGTTATGGTGGTGCCATTGGTTTAACAACGACCTCTGGACCTGGTATGGCTTTAAAAACGGAAGCGATGGGTTTAGCCATGATGTTAGAATTACCTCTTGTCATTATAAATATCCAAAGAGGTGGCCCTTCTACCGGTTTGCCTACTAAGACGGAACAAAGTGATTTGATGCAAGCTTATTATGGAAGAAATGGAGAAGCTCCTATTCCTATATTAGCAGCCGCTACCCCAAGTGATTGTTTCTTTATGGCTTATGAAGCCATCCGTATTGCATTACAACATATGACTCCTGTCATTTTATTAAGCGATGGATACATTGCTAATGGAGCAGAGCCTTGGAAATTCCCCAATGCAAGTGATATACCCAATATTGAAGTGAGTTTCAAAACAGAATTAGCAGAAGGTGAAACTAAATATCTTCCTTATAAGAGAAATGAAAAATTAGCACGCCCATGGGCTATTCCAGGGACTCCTGGTTTAGAACATCGTATTGGTGGATTGGAAAAACAACATGAAACGGGTAATGTGAATTATGAATCTGATAACCACGAATTCATGATTAAAATGAGAGGCGCTAAAGTAGAAAAAATTGCCGACTACATTCCATTACAAACACTTGACAGTGGTCCTGAAAAAGGAAAAGTATTGGTATTAGGATGGGGATCTACTTATGGAACTATTAAAAGTGCAGTGCAAGAATTACAAGAACAAGGAAAATCAGTGAGTCACGCTCATGTTAAATATGTTCGTCCTTTCCCTAAAAACTTAGGAGAGATTTTAAAGAATTTTGAGACTGTTTTAGTACCAGAAATTAATGATGGTCAATTAATCAGAATCATTCGTGATAAATATTTTGTGGATGCAAAAGGCTTCAATAAAATGAAAGGAACTCCTTTAGCGAAACACGAATTGCTAGAAGCAATCAATGAATTATTTTAATTAGAGTTCGCGATGAGCCTACAGCTTTTTGAACTTTAAAAATAAGCGCATAAAAAAACCCTCTTGACATTCAAGAGGGTTTTTTTATGACCAATTTATATTGCAAACTATAGGTTCGAATAATATTTACAAAAAGCAGATAAGCCACAAGCCTCACATTTAGGAGATCTAGCCAAACAAGTATACCTACCATGTAAGATTAACCAATGATGTGCTGTATGTACTAATGCTGTTGGGATTTGTTTGATAAGTGCTTTTTCTACAGCTAAGGGAGTCGTAGCAGTCATAGGCACTAGTCCTAACCTTCTACTCACTCTATATACATGAGTATCCACCGCCATATTGGGCTGCTGATCGATGACACTGGTAATGACATTCGCGGTCTTACGCCCTACCCCTGGAAGTTGAATGAGTTCGGGAATAGTCATGGGCACTTCGCCCCCAAATTGAGCTAATAATAGTTGACTCATCCCAATTAAATGTTTGGTTTTATTATTGGGGTAAGAAATGCTTTTTATAATGGGAAATAAATCTTCAAAACTTGCTTTCGCCATTTTTTGTGGCGTAGGATATTTTTGAAAAATAGCAGGAGTGGTTAAGTTTACACGCTTATCAGTGCATTGTGCAGATAATATAACAGCGACTAATAATTGAAAGGGATTATCATAGAACAATTCTGTTTCGGCAACAGGCATGTGCTCCTGAAAATATTGAAGTATGTGTTGGTAGCGTTCCTTTTTTGTCATTGTTTGGAAGCGGGGTGCATCGTATCCTCAAATAAATAAACCTCTTCTCCTTCTCTGCGCAATAAATAGCGCTCTCTTGCATATTTCTCTACGGATGCAGGATTATTTTGAATACTATTTAATTGCTTTTTAGTTTTATCAATTTCATCTTGATAATATTTTTTGGCGCCCTCTACTTTTTTCAACTCTTCCGACCTTTCTCTTTGTTGGAAATAATCTCTTTGATCAAAAAACAACATCCACACTGCAAAAACCAATGACACTAAAAAATAGCGATTGGTTACAAAGGGTAAAATTTTCTTCAAAAATGCCATAAAAAAAGGTTGGAGTAAAATTAGCGTAGTTCTAATTATAACCCAACCTTTTTGGTCAAAGACTTTTAAAAAATATAGCCTTTACTATTTGGTGCCAAACTTCACCTTTCCTTTAGGGTAGATAGCCGTTTCGCCTAACGCTTCTTCGATACGAATTAACTGATTGTACTTAGCCATACGATCGGTTCTAGAGGCAGAACCTGTTTTAATTTGACCGCAATTTAATGCTACCGCTAAATCTGCGATAGTAGTATCTTCAGTTTCACCACTTCTGTGAGACATAATGGTATTGTAGCCATTGTGTTGCGCTAATGTAACCGCATTGATCGTCTCCGTCAAAGTACCAATTTGGTTTACTTTTACCAATAATCCATTTCCAATTTTTTTATCAATCCCCATTTGTAAACGTTCTACATTCGTCACAAATAAATCGTCTCCAACTAATTGGCATTTATCTCCAATGGTTTGAGTCAATGCTTTCCAACCATTCCAATCATCTTCTGCCATTCCATCTTCGATAGAAATAATAGGATATTGCTTTACCCATTTTTCCCAATATTTTACTAATTGATCACTAGTCATTTCCTTACCAGAACTTTTATGGAAAACATATTTTTTCTTTTTAGCATCCCACAATTCACTATTCGCCGCATCCATTGCAATCGCAATTTGTGAACCTGTTTTATATCCTGCTGCATGAATGGCTTCTAATACTGTTTCAATCGCTTCTTCATTACTTTGGATATTAGGTGCAAAACCACCTTCATCACCTACGTTCGTGCTAAATCCTTTTTTCTTTAATACCGATTTTAAGTGATGGAAAATTTCAACCCCCCAACGTAAGCCTTCGCTAAAATTAGGAGCGCCAATGGGCATCACCATGAATTCTTGAAAATCAATTTTATTATCAGCATGTGCTCCACCATTTACAATGTTCATCATTGGAATAGGTAGTGTTTTTGCATTGGTTCCGCCAATATAACGATACAAAGGAAGGTTGGCTTCTTCAGCTGCTGCTTTTGCTACCGCCATACTCACCGCTAAAATGGCATTGGCTCCTAATTTTCCTTTATTGGGAGTACCATCTAAATCAATCATTACTTGATCAATAGCTGCTTGTGCAGATACATCAAATCCAATAATGGATTTAGCGATTTGTTCGTTCACATTTTTAACTGCTTTAACCACCCCTTTCCCTACATATTTCTTTTTGTCATTGTCTCTTAACTCTACCGCTTCATGAATACCAGTACTAGCACCACTAGGAACTGCAGCACGACCCATCGCACCTTCGTCTGTTACTACGTCTACCTCTACAGTAGGATTACCACGGCTATCTAAAATTTGTCTTGCATGTACTTCAATAATGTAACTCATATAATGTATTTAAAATTGGAACTAATAAATTTGAAAATTCAGACCGCAATTTACACCCATTTTTTTTAATGGGTCAGCAATTTGAAAATTTCTTCTAAACTAGCTTGTTGCGATTGCAATGATTGTATATTCAAACCCTTTGCTAGCGCAAAGCTCATCAGTTTATTCTTCAACATGTTAGTATCGTTTGCCTCTGCAACTAACGTATGTTTGTCTACTAATTCTATTTGAAAACCAAGCGCTTTTAATTCGGGTAAATAGGCGTCTATAGTTTGTTCAAAAATGACAGTCACTTTATTTTGGGAGGTCTTTAATAAATTTTCAATGGGCTCATTAGCTACTAATTTACCTTGATGAAGCACTAACACTCTGGAACAAACGGCTGTGACTTCCTGTAGAATATGTGTCGAAAACAAAATCATA
The DNA here is from genome assembly GCA_037141925.1 of Chitinophagaceae bacterium. Lineage (GTDB taxonomy): Bacteria > Bacteroidota > Bacteroidia > Chitinophagales > Chitinophagaceae > Sediminibacterium. The sequence goes on along the minus strand of JBAXBS010000002.1, from coordinate 142,396 downwards.
CTTTTTGAACTCAAGGATTGGATCAATTGTCGAATTTCAATTAATTGATTGGGGTCTAATCCGGAGGTGGGTTCATCTAATAATAATAAAGCAGGCTGATGTAAAATGGCAGCACCTATTCCAACTCTTTGTTGATACCCTTTGGAGAGCTCCCCTATTTTTTTGGTTTGCATGAATGTAAGACCTACTTCTCCAATCACTTCTTGTATTCTGTTATTTGGATTTTGAAGTTGATGCACTTCTGCCAAAAAATGAAAATACTCTTTCACATACATATCTAGATACAAAGGATTGGATTCAGGTAAATACCCGATTCTTTTTTTATATGCAGTAGGCTCTTTTTCTATGGAACAATCATTTAATGTGATCGCCCCCTGATCGGATGGTAAAAAACCAGCAATCATTTTTAATGTGGTGGACTTGCCTGCGCCATTAGGACCTAAAAAACCTACAATCTCCCCTGGTTGAATAGTAAAGGAAACGCTATCCACAGCTAGGTGCGCTTCATATTTTTTACTGACTTGATGGACCGTTAAAGACATACTCAAAAGTAGTGAACAATCCTTAAAAAGAAATTAATTCCCCTCACTACTTATTGAACATTCCTTTTAAATCTTCATAGGCCTATTTATCTTAGACTTTTTTTGCAAGACCTATTCTATTTCGGAAGAAGATTCGGGCAAATGATCATATTCATTCGCACTTGCATATTTCCCAAAAATAAAAAAGCCAATACAGATAGGCGTAAATATGAATAATATGATCATCCACTGTAATGTCACATTTGCTTTTTGTGCTGCACTAGCCGCTCCCATTTTTTCTAAGGCTTCATATACTAAAAAGCAAATAATAGCGGGCGCTAATAACATCCAAACATATCCTAATAATTTTTTGATCGAATTCATTTTAATTGTATTTATAATGTCGTAAAATTTAAATGGAGCTTAGTCCATTACATTCTTATCTATTTTATTGGTTAAATAAACAATCCCAATCACCCAACAAATAGAAGCGACGCCAATGGGATACCACAAGCCTGCTAATGGATCTCCGTTAGGGTGAGCTTCATTCTTAGTAAATTCAACAATGAGTGTGCCTAAGAAAGGAACCAGGCCTCCAAAGACTCCATTTCCAATGTGATAAGGAAGTGACATAGAAGTGTATCTTATTTTGGTAGGGAACATTTCCACTAAAAAAGCAGCAATAGGACCATACACCATAGTCACATACAAAATTTGCACAAATACCAACCAGATCAAACTCCAGTAGGAGCTTTTATCCATTGTTTTTTCAATCACCACATTGGGTTTTGCAGATTGAGTTAAAATCAATGTAGTAGAAAGCGCAGATAAAGAATCTATTTTAATGGTAGGATCATAGGTAGCAGATAAATGAAGAGTGTCAGTTTTGGTATATTTAAATACAGCGCCATCTGTGTAGGCAGTATCAAAATGTTGTACTACATAAATTTTAGTGTTGTCTTTTTTATCAACCACCACGATCTTCTCAGAAATTTTTGTGTTAGCAAGATCTATTTTTTCAATTCTGTTATGAGCACTTGTGATCACTAAAAATTGTTTATAAATAGGACGGTAGGTAAGAATGGCCAATAACATACCTAATAGCATGATCCATTTTCTACCCACTTTATCACTTAGCCAACCAAACAATACAAAACCAGGTGTTGCCATTAATATCGCCCATAACATTAAATCGCGTGATTGTATAAACTCTACTTTACAAACGGTTTCAATAAAACTTTGTGCATAAAACTGACCGGTATACCACACCACACCTTGTCCCATCACAGCCCCAAATAAAGCCAACAATACCATTTTAAAATTTGCCTTATTTCCAAAACTTTCTTTCAATGGATTCGTTGAAATTTTTCCTTCCGTTTTTAATTTTGAAAACATAGGTGATTCACTCATGCGCATTCTAATAAGCACCGAAACACCTACTAGTAATAATGAAATCCAAAAGGGATATCTCCATCCACCCCACTCTGCACTAAATTTTTCTACCCCTTGTTCGGATCGAATAAATATAATCACACCTAATGCTAAAAACAATCCTAAAGTAGCAGTTGTTTGAATCCAACTGGTCCAAAATCCTCTTTGACCTACTGGTGCATGTTCAGCAACATAAGTAGCAGCCCCTCCATATTCACCCCCTAAGGCCAAACCTTGTAATAATCGAAGTATTAAAACTAAAATAGGAGCTGCCCAACCAATCGTGGCGTATCCTGGCACCAACCCAATTGCAAAAGTAGATCCACCCATGATGACCAAAGTCAGTAAAAAAGTATGTTTACGTCCAATCAAATCACCTAATCTGCCAAACACTAATGCGCCAAACGGACGCACTATAAAACCTGCGGCAAAAATAGCCAATGTGCTTAAAAGTGCTGCTGTACCTGCATCTGCCGGAAAAAATTGTTTAGAAATAATAGTGGCCAACATGCCAAAAATGTAAAAATCATACCACTCAATTAAAGTGCCCATCGAAGAAGCACCAATAACAAAAGCAATACTATTTTGCGATTTTGCTTGACTCATATTTTAAATTGTTTTCTAGTGAATATTCAAGTTAAATATTTAAACTGAAAAATGTAAATTTGACTTATACTTTTTAAAGATTCCTTATGTCCTACCCTTATCAAATCAAGAACCTAGAAGCTTATCACGAAGCTTATAAAAATAGTATTGAAAATCCAGAAAAATTTTGGGGAGAGATTGCAGAACACTTTTTTTGGAGAAAAAAATGGGATAAAGTTTTAGAATGGAATTTTAAAGAGCCTTCCATTAAATGGTTTCAAGGCGGAAAATTAAACATTACCGAAAACTGCTTAGATCGTCATTTGAATACTATGGGAGATACGCCTGCTATTATTTGGGAACCTAATAACCCCGAAGAACAACATCGCACTATTACCTATAAACAGTTACATCATAAAGTATGTCAGTTTGCGCAAGTGCTTATTAATAATGGTGTGAAAAAAGGAGATCGAGTTTGTATCTACATGGGGATGATTCCCGAATTAGCGATTGCAGTATTAGCTTGTGCGCGTATTGGTGCGATTCACAGTGTGATTTTTGGAGGTTTCTCTGCACAAAGTATTGCAGATCGTTTAGAAGATGCACAAGCCACTTTTATTATTACTTGCGATGGTGCATTTAGAGGCGCTAAAGACATCCCCTTAAAAGCAGTGATTGATGATGCGCTAATTGTTAATAAAACCATTCATCGTGTGATTGTATGTACTCGAACACGCACAGCAGTTTCCATGATTGAAGGAAGAGATGTTTGGTGGGAAGATGAAATTAAAAAAGTAGATGCTCAAGGAATTCATTTTGTAGAAGCTGCCGAAATGGATGCAGAAGATCCTTTGTTTATTTTATATACATCCGGCTCCACAGGAAAACCAAAGGGCGTAGTACATAGTACTGCAGGGTATATGCTTTACACCCACTACACTTTTGTAAATGTGTTTCAATATCAACCCAACGACATCTTTTTTTGTACAGCAGATGTAGGTTGGATTACGGGTCATAGTTATATTGTATACGGACCATTGAGTGCAGGGGGTACCTCATTAATGTTTGAAGGTATTCCTACCTTCCCTGATGCAGGGCGTTTTTGGAGCATCATTGATAAGTTTAAAGTAAACGTTTTATACACTGCCCCCACTGCCATTAGATCCTTAATGGGATTTGGATTAGGACCTATTCAAGGGCATGACTTAAGTAGCTTAAAAATATTAGGCACTGTAGGAGAACCTATTAATGAAGAAGCATGGCATTGGTATGATGAACATATTGGTCATAAAAAATGCCCCATCGTTGACACTTGGTGGCAAACCGAAACAGGTGGCATTATGATTTCTAATATGGCCGGTATTACACCCGGCAAACCAGGATGGGCCACCTATCCTATGCCAGGAGTGGCTCCTATTTTAGTAGACGATAAAGGAAATGAAGTCACGGAAATGGAAGAGGGTTTGATGCGTGGTAATTTATGTATCACACAACCTTGGCCTGCTACTTTAAGAACCACCTATGGTGATCATGAAAGATGTCGCACTAATTATTTTGCGACCTATGACAATTTATATTTCACAGGAGATGGCGCTTTAAAAAATAGTGAAGGACAATTTCGCATTACGGGTCGTGTAGACGATGTATTAAATGTAAGTGGCCATCGCATTGGAACTGCCGAAGTAGAAAACGCAATTAATATGCACTCAGGCGTAGTAGAAAGTGCAGTCGTAGGGTATCCGCATGATATTAAAGGACAAGGTATTTATGCTTTTGTAATATATACTGGCTCACATGGTCAAGACACGCATGGTACAAGCGATTTAGTGCGTAAAGATATTTTACAAACAGTCACTAGAATTATTGGCGCGATTGCGAAGCCTGATAAAATTCAATTTGTAGCTGGCTTACCTAAAACAAGATCGGGCAAAATTATGCGACGCATTTTACGCAAAATTGCAGAGGGCGAAATAAAAAGCATAGGAGACACTTCCACACTACTCGATCCTTCTGTTGTAGATGACATTGTGAAAGGAGCTATTTAAAAATGAATGATAACTAGTTTAACTATTCATTAATTTTTGAAGCTTGCGAGACAAGAAGAATAAAATAATAGATGCCGTTCCTGCCATCATCACAAAGAACATGAAGAACTCGTGCAAGTTTGAAATTTGATATCCCAAAAATGAAGTTATTTTCCCGTTCTCTGGATACAAGGCACTAAATACACCTGCTAATTTATTGGCAAATGCATTGGCTGTAAACCATACCGCCATTAACAAAGAGCCAAATTTAACGGGGGCTAATTTATTCACTAATGATAATCCAATAGGTGATAAACATAACTCACCAAAAGTATGCATCATATACATCCCTATCAACCAAATCATACTTACTTTAACACCTGTTCCCACTCCATTCACGCCTGTAGCAATCCAAAAATAACCCAATGCTAACAACATTAAACCTGCTGCCATTTTGTAAGGAGAAGAAGGTTCATACTTCCCTAATTTGATCCACAACCAAGCAAATACGGGAGCAAAGCCCACTACAAAAATGGAATTCAATGATTGGAAGAAGCTCGCTGGCACTGTGAACCAACCTAAATTCCGATTCGTTTGTTCTTCTGCAAAAAATGTTAAGCTGGCGCCTGCTTGTTCAAAAGCACTCCAAAAGAAAATAACAAAAAAGGAGACAACGAATATGACTAATATTTTTTGTTTCTCAATACTATTTAAAGTTTTGTCCGAGAAAACAATAAAGGCAATTAAAGTAATGCATCCTAATAATAAATAAAATAAATAGCTCACTACTTTGACATCAATGTATACTAATGCAATGGTGACTAAGGATAACAAAAATAAAAATCCTACCATCACCGGTAATTTCTGAAACCATTTAGGAGCATTGGCTGGCGCTTCTCCCAAAGCATTGCCTTCTGGATCTTTCAAATATTTTTTCTGAAAAAGCATTTGCGTTACCACGCTAATTAACATCGCTACTCCACCTGCAAAAAATGCCCATTTAAAATCTCCAGATCTTCCAGTTTCTCCTACCAATCCACATACAAAAGGACCTAAAGCACCACCCGTATTAATACCCATATAAAAAATGGTATACGCCGCATCTATTCTTTTGTCTCCTTTAGGATATAACTGACCTACTAAACTTGAAATATTGGGTTTGAAAAAACCATTCCCTGCAATCATACAACCCAAGCCTGTATAAAATAAAGGAGTGGCAATAGCTGCATTCTCATAAAAATGACCGCAAAAAAACAAGACAAATTCACCCATAGCCATCACCAAACCTCCTGCTATAATGGATCGGTTATTCCCCCAGTATCTATCCGCAATATAACCACCTAATAAAGGTGTTAAATAGATCAACCCTGTATAACTCCCATATAATTGAGAAGCAAACACCTTATCTAATAACAACGCTTTGGTTAAGAATAAAACCAAGATGGCGCGCATTCCATAATAGTTAAAACGCTCCCACATTTCTGTAGCAAACAATACATATAGACCTTTGGGGTGTTTTTGAGTAGTAGATGACATAATCAATTTGTTATTTAATTGACTCAAATTAATAAAATCCCTTCAATAATTTTTACTTTCGTGCTGCAATCCATCAAATATGAATATTTTAATTATAGGATCGGGGGGGAGAGAACATGCTTTAGCCTGGAAAATGGCTAAAAGTCATCAATGCGATCAATTATTTATTGCACCTGGCAACCCAGGTACAGCAAGCATTGGCACCAATTTGCCTATTGCCACCACGGATTTTGAAGGATTACAAAAAGCAGTTTTAGAACATCAAATTGGGATGATTGTAGTTGGACCTGAAGATCCCTTGGTCAAAGGGATTTATGATTTTTTTGCTAATAACCCCCTTACACAACATATTAATGTCATAGGACCCAGTGCGCAAGCGGCACAATTAGAAGGAAGCAAAGCCTTTAGTAAACATTTCATGCAAAGGCATCAAATCCCCACTGCCTCTTATGCCGAATTTACTGCAGATAACTATGAGGAAGGGGTTCAATATCTTCGTCAACATAGTTTACCTATTGTTTTAAAAGCAGATGGTTTAGCTGCCGGAAAAGGAGTCATTATTGCTCAAACAACGCAAGAGGCACTGCAAAGTTTTGATGAAATGATTTTGCAAAAGCAATTTGGAGAAGCCAGCGCTAAAGTAGTGGTAGAGCAGTTTTTAACAGGTATTGAAGTAAGTGTTTTTGCCCTTACTGATGGCAAAAACTATCAAATTATTGGCCATGCTAAGGATTATAAACGAATTGGAGAAGGCGATCAGGGCTTAAATACAGGCGGAATGGGTTGTGTCACGCCAGTTCCTTTTATGGATGATGCTTTTATGCAAAAGGTGGAAAAAACCATTATTCAGCCTACCATTGAAGGAATTGCAAAAGAGGGGTTAGTGTATAAAGGATTTGTATTTTTTGGTTTAATGAATCAAAATGGAACTCCTTATGTAATCGAATACAATTGTCGATTAGGTGACCCTGAAACGGAAGTGATTTTACCTCGTTTACAAACCGATTTAGTGAGTTTATTAGCTGCCGTAGACAATGGCACCTTAGAAGATGTTAATATTGAATATCATACTGCTTCCTTTGCAACGGTGATGACAGTGAGTGGTGGGTATCCTGGAGAGTATAAAAAAGGATATCCCATTACAGGAATTCAAGAAGCACAAGCATTACCTCAAACCCTTGTATTTCAAGCTGGGACTGTATTTCAGAACGAAGAGATTGTTACTCAAGGGGGTCGTGTGATTACCGTTACTGCCGCTGGAAATGATTTGCAATCAGCGGTGAATACTGCTCAAAAAGGATGCGAGCTCATCCAATTTACCGACAAGTATTTCCGAAAAGATATTGGTTACGAATTTGCATAAGTTTTTTCACCAAAAAACTTTTTGAATCATTTGTAAAAAGCTTTGTAGTTCGATAATTTTAGTGGAATTTTGCTACATTCAACTGACATTATTCAAACACTGATTTACAATGGGATTATTTAACTTTTTTACACAGGAAATTGCGATGGACTTAGGTACCGCAAATACCCTTATTATTCACAATGACGAAGTCGTAGTGAATGAACCTTCCATTATTGCATTAAACAGGAACAACATGAAGGAAGTGTTGGGTGTAGGTAAAAAAGCTTTGTTGATGCATGAAAAAACGCACGAGAGTATTAAAACAGTGCGTCCCTTAAAAGATGGTGTTATTGCCGACTTTAATGCTGCAGAGTTAATGATTCGCGAGTTGATGAAAATGATTTATCCAAAAAAACCTTTATTCCCTCCTAGTTGGAGAATGGTTATTTGTATTCCTTCTTCCATTACTGAAGTTGAAAAAAGAGCAGTGCGTGATAGTGCAGAACAAGCAGGTGCTAAAGAAGTATATATGATTCACGAACCTATGGCTGCAGCTTTAGGTATTGGTATTGATGTGGAAGAACCTGTAGGAAATATGATCATTGATATTGGAGGGGGTACTACTGGTATTACTGTCATTGCTTTAGCAGGAATTGTGTGTGATCAAAGTATTCGTATTGCAGGAGATGAATTTACTGCAGACATTATGGAATCTTTAAGACGTTATCATAGTTTATTAATTGGAGAGCGTACTGCAGAACAAATTAAAATTCATGTTGGTGCTGCTATCAAGGATTTAGATAATCCACCAGATGATATGCCAGTAAATGGTCGTGACTTGGTGACAGGTATTCCAAAACAAATTATGGTGACGTATCAAGAAGTAGCAGAAGCTTTAGATAAAAGCATTTTCAAAATTGAAGAAGCGATTCTAAAAGCCTTAGAGACGACGCCTCCTGAGTTAGCCGCAGATATTTATCGTCGTGGATTATACTTAACAGGTGGTGGATCTTTACTTCGTGGATTAGACAAACGTTTAAGTGCTAAAATTAAATTACCTGTGCATATTGCTGAAGATCCACTTAAGAGTGTGGTTAGAGGAACAGGTATTGCGTTGAAGAATTATCAACGTTTTCCTTTCATCATGAGATAATAAACTATTTCTTAAACCGCTAAAAGTCGATCTCCTTTGAAGAATATCATTGGGTTCATACGGCAGAACTTCACCTTTTTTACTTTTTTGATACTACAAATTGTATCATTAGTGATGCTGTCTTCATTTAGCAAATCACATCAAACTTTTTTAGGAGGCTGGACCAATCAAATGATTGGAGAAATTAATACACGCTATAATAATTGGTCTTACTTTTTCAGATTAAAAGAAACCAATGCAAAATTGGTATTAGAAAATATTGAACTGCGCAATCAACTAAAACAAAATTTTGTTCCTTACGACACGAGTAAAAAATTAGCCACTATCATTTTAAGAAAAGATAGTCTAGAAAAAGTAAGAAAGTTTTTCTACCTACCTGCTAAAGTGGTGGGCAATACTTTCACCCTTCAAAAAAATTATATCACCATCGAAAGAGGCTCTTTGCAGGGTGTTAAAAAAGACATGGCGGCCATTAGTCCTGATGGTAGTATTGTGGGTATCGTAGTGGAAGTGGGCGAGAATTACAGTAAGATTATGAGTTTATTACATCGTAACAGCAAAGTGAGTGCGATGTTAAAAAGAGATAAAGTTGCAGGTACCGTAGAATGGGATGGAAGTGATCCTGAAATATTAACACTTAAAAATATTTCCAAAAGCGCTGCCCCTAAGTTAGGCGATACCATTTATACCAGTCCTTACTCTGCAAGTTTCCCTCCACAATTAATGGTGGGAAGAGTCACTCAGATCATAGCCGATCCTGCGAGCAACTTCTTAACCTTGAATTTAAAATCTAGTACTAACTTTTATACTTTGGAATATATCTACTTAGTAGAAAATAAAAGAATGGCAGAGCAATTAGGCATTGAAAAAAACAAAGAGCCCAATGAATAACTTTATAAAAAATAGTATTCGTTTTGCCCTGTTTTTAATCATACAGGTGGTCATTTTAAATGAAGTGCCTCCTATACACCAGTTCATTACCCCGTATTTATATTTTTTGTGTATTCTTTGGTTGCCCTTTGGAATCAGTAGACTTTCCCTCACCCTACTTGGTTTTATCTTAGGCTTTGCATTAGACCTTTTCTCTAACACACCGGGTCTTCACGCAGCAGCATGCGGATTGATGGCTTATATCCGTCCAAGTATTTTGAATTTATTGTTAGCACAAGAAGCTTCAGAAGAAGTCAATAAGGAGCCTAGTATTGGAACAATGGGTTGGGGCCCTTATGCTTTTTACATCTTTACACTTACATTTATCCACCATTTTTACTTAGTGTTATTAGAATGGTTGCAGTTTGGTAGCTTTACATACTTCCTAGGAAAGGTATTACTTACGAGCATCATGAGCATCCTATTAATTTTTTTAGTGGAGCTTATTATGAATCGAAGAAAGCTAAAAAGATAATTCATGTCAGTGTATAATCAGAACAGAGGTGGTATTATTCAAATCATCATTGGCATCATCTTCGCTATTATTATTGCACAATTAATTGGACTTCAAATTTTTTCTTCTAAATATGTGATTGCGGCGAACAATAATGCTATTTATAGAAAAATTATTTATCCAGATCGTGGCATTATTTATGATCGTAAAAAAAGAGCCTTACTCGAAAATACTATCAGCTATGATTTAGTAGTCATCCCCAATGAAGCTAGAGGTGTTGATACCACGATGCTGTGTCAAATTTTAAAAATTGATAAGGAAGAATACTCCAAGAGAATATTAGAAGCCATCTTAAAAAACACGCGTGTGAAAGCAAGTGCCTTTGAGCCTTTTCTTTCCGCAGAATTATACGCACAGCTCAACGAAAATTTATATCGTTTCCCTGGATTCAGTTTAACCGAACGTAGTATTCGCTCCTACCCTTATAATACTGCTGCCCATGTATTAGGCTATGTAGCCGAAGTGGATGTTAATTTTTTAAAGAAGCATGAGGAAGATGGTTATGAAATGGGTGACTATGCAGGTATGACAGGATTAGAAAAGCAATACGAACCTGTCTTAATGGGTCAAAGAGGTGTGACTAGATATTTAAGAGATAATAAAGGAAAAATACAAGGCGCTTTTGAAAAAGGAATGTTTGATACTGCCGCAGTGGCAGGTAGAAACTTATTTACAAGCGTGGATGTTGAAGTGCAACAGTTAGCAGAAAAATTATTACAACATAAAATAGGAAGTGCAGTTGCCATTAATCCTAAAACAGGAGGGATTATTGCGATGGCATCTAGCCCTGGTTATAATCCTAATTTATTGACAGGAAATCAAAGACGAAAAACTATTGGTCGTTTATTAACAGATACGGCGCGTCCTATTTATAATCGCGCTATTAAAGGGCAATATCCGCCAGGATCTACATTCAAACCATTAGGTGCATTAATTGCTTTGGATGAAGGTTTAATCACTCCTTCTTACGGATATAATTGCAGAGGCTCCTACGCATCATGCGGTGACCCACGTAAATGTGAGCACCATAATCCAGGACACGCTTCTACTTTACAATTAGCATTAGCCAATTCTTGCAACTCTTACTTTTTACAAGTATTTAGATTAGCAATCGATAATCCTGAATATCATAATGCAAAAACAGGATATTTAAAATGGAAAGAATATGTGAATTCCTTTGGTCTTGGTAAAAAATTAGGGGTTGACTTGCCGAGTGAAAATAAAGCAAGTATTCCTGATACGGCTCAATACAATCGTGATTTTGGCAATCCAAAATATTGGAATAGTTGTTATATGTTAACCTTAGGTATTGGACAGGATAGAATGACAGCGACACCTTTGCAATTAGCCAATGCAATGGCATTTATTGCTAATGAAGGATATTATTATACCCCCCATTTTGTGGACAGCATTGAAAATGAAGATGAAGAAGATAAAGCATTACTAGAAAAATTTAGAATTAAAAATGCTGTCACTAAAATATCTAAACAATATTTTGACATCGTAAAAGATGGCATGCATGATGTAACAATAATTGGTACGGCAGCATTTATTAAAGTCCCTGGAGTTGAATATTGCGCCAAAACAGGAACTGCACAAAACCCACATGGTAAAAACCACTCTTTATTTGTTTGTTTTGCTCCTAAGGATGACCCTAAAATCGCTGTTGCTGTTGTGGTGGAGAATGCTGGTTTTGGTGCGACTTGGGCAGGACCCATTGCAGGATTGATGATGGAAAAATACATCAATGATACTTTAACCAAAGAAAGTCAACTAAAAGCAGATAATTTATCACAAGTAGATTTAATGCCAGCTGCTATTAAAGCCTGGTATGTTCGTAATAATCGAAATGATTTATTAACGCCTTTAGAATACAACAATGATGAGCTTTCGGATGTTTGGGATATGGAAATGTTATCTGAAATTACTCCTGTAAGTAAAGTGACTCCTAAAATAGATACCGCAGCGATTCAAAAAGATAGTCCCACCGCCCCTATTCCCATTCCTCGCCCAGCAATTAAAAAAGATAGTGCGTTAAACCCAGTGGAGAAAAAGAATATAAAAGTAAAAAAAGCTATTAAAAAGAAAAATGTCCAGCAACCCAAACAATAATTTTTCCAAAGGAACTGATATTGCTGTTATCCTACTTTATTTAGTCATGGTAGCGATAGGTATATTATGCATTTTTATGGTGGAATATAACCCTAGCTTAAATTGGAGTAACTCTTTTTTAACGGCTAAAACGAATTATAGCAAACAAATTTACTTTGCCTTCTTTTGTGCTTTTATTGGCATATTTATTTTATTGATGGACAGCAAAGTGTTCACCGCACTTGCCAACATTTTATATGGTGGTGGTATCTTATTAATGCTAGCGACTTTTATATTAGGAAAAAATATCAATGGGTCCAAAAGTTGGATCCCCATTGCGGGAGGTTTTAATTTACAGCCTGCTGAATTATGTAAAATTTTCACTGCTTTAGTATTAGCTAAATTTATATCCAACCCAAGTACCGATTTTACTAAAGTCAAGTCCTATATTATAGCTGGTGTTATGATTGGTCTCCCAGCAGTATTGTCGATCATGCAACATGAATTAGGTTTAGCCTTGGTATATAGTGCGTTTATTTTTGCAATGTATCGTGAAGGCCTGCCTCCGGTAATATTAGTGGCACTTCTTTCCTTTGCAATTTTAGTCATTGCAACCTTATTAATAGAACCCATTATTTTGTCCACCATATTAACAGTGATAGCCGGACTATTTATTTTAAATTTAATTAAAAGATTCAGGCGCAATAGAAATATAATTCTGATTATTATTTCTATCTGGGCTATTTGTTTTGGTACTATTCGTTATGCGGTTCCTTATATTTTCAATAATGTATTGGAGTGCTACCAAAGTACGCGCATTTTTAGTATGATGGGGAAGGAATACGACTGTAGCAAAAATGTGAAATCAGCCAACAAAACGGGCAGCAAAAAAGGCGGTAAAAAACCAGATGATTACAACGTAAAGCAAAGTAAAATTGCCATTGGATCGGGCGGTTTTTGGGGTAGAGGATTTTTAAAAGGAACACAAACAAGAGGAAAGTATGTACCCGAACAACATACCGATTTTATATTTACTTCATTGGGAGAAGCTTTTGGTTTTGTGGGAACTTTTATCTTTTTAGGACTGTATTTATTTTTCCTATTTAGACTTATTCGAATCGCTGAAAGACAAAGAAGTACTTTCTCACGCGTTTACGCCTATAGCGTGGTAGGTATTTTCTTTTTCCATATTGCAGTCAATATTAGTATGACCATTGGACTTTTCCCTGTAGTAGGTATTCCCTTACCATTAATAAGCTATGGAGGCTCTTCCTTACTCACGTTCACCGTATTAGTTTTTATTTTACTCAGGTTAGATGCCGATAGACAAATGGTACTTCGCTAAATTCATTTTTTATTATGCGCATTCATCCATTATCTGAAGGGAGTTTTACGATTGATCACACCAAAGTGTTTGTGCCTTTTAATCCTTCTGCCGAAAATTTGGCTGAAAAAACGAAAGGAAGTTTATTAGTAGAAATTCAGCCCTTTGTGGTCATCACCGAAAAAGATATCATCTTACTCGATACAGGCTTAGGTTATTTTAATTCAAACGGTGTATTACAAATACATGAAAATTTGATGGCACTAGGTATTGATCCTACTTCTGTAACGAAAGTCTTTATGAGCCATTTGCATAAGGATCATGCTGGGGGTTTGAGTTATATGCATCCTACACATGGTGATCGTTTTATAAGTTTCCCCTATGCAACACATTATATTCAAAGACGCGAATATGAATTAGCCTTAAGTAATTCCAACGCTTCTTATATTTTAGAACAAGTTGCCATCTTAGATGAATTTAGCAAAGTGAGTTGGCTTACTGAGGATGAGGGAGTCATTGAAAATTTGATTCATTATCAATTAACAGCGGGCCATAGCCTATTCCATCAAGCAGCATGGATCAAAGAACAAGGTGAAATAATATTTTTTGGGGGAGATGTGGCACCTCAATTACAACAGATGAAATCCAGGTTTGTTGCCAAGTATGATGTTGATGGCAAAACGGCTATGCAATGGAGACAAAAGTGGTGGGAACAAGGTCAACAAGAAAATTGGAAATTTGCCTTTTACCATGATCTTAAAACACCTACTTTCCAGCTTTAAACTGCACCTCCATCCTTCCACTTCCATAAATGTAAGCAAGCATAGGTTTTATAAGGTTCCCATGTTTTTGATTTTGCCAACATTTTGGTTTGCAATTCTTTCTTAGTAGTATATTTAAAACGATACAACTTTATCATAGCTTGTTGAATTCCTAGGTCATCTACTGCAAAAACATTTTCATGACCCAAACTAAACATCAATAACATTTCTACCGTCCATTTCCCCACGCCTTTAATTTGCACCAACAAATCAATCACTTCCTCTGGGGGCATTTGATATAATTGCTTGTCGGTCAAATGATGTTCAATAAAAAATTGGGCTACATTTTTGACGTACCCAATTTTGGAATAACTCAATCCAATAGCCCTCAATGTTTCCTCGGGGGTATCTATCACTTGCTGACAGGTAGGTTCTTTTTTTTGATACAAGGCCAAAAATCTTTCAAAAATAATCTTAGCCACTTTAGTACTCAATTGCTGGCTAATAATGCTCGCCATTAATCGAATGGAGGTATTCTTCCTGCGTTTTATAATATGGGTATCCTCATCCAATATGGACGATAACTTTGGGTCTTTTTTTAAGTGCGCTTTATAACTCATGACTGCAAATTAAGGTCATTTTAAATATTTATCTTAACTTTTCAAAAGGATTTAATGTATACCTGACACCTAAAACAAAAGAGCTCTTGTCTCCTTTTTGTTAACCCAATTATAAACTAAAAAATGATAGTATGAAAAAAAGTTGGTTCCCCCTTTTTATGATCATTGCTTTATGCACCATTTCAATATTAGGAAATGCGCAGAACAAAGACGAACAAGCTATTCGAGCAGTATTAAATAATCAAATAAAATATTGGAATAGCGGTGATTTAACTTCTTTTATGGAAGGCTATTGGAAAAATGACAGCTTAGTTTTTATTGGGAGTAGTGGTCCTACTTATGGTTATGCGCAAACCTTAGCCAATTATAAAAAAAATTATCCTGATATTAATTATATGGGAAAGCTTTCTTTTGAAATTATTCAAGTAAGACCCCTCACCACTGACCATTATTTTGTAATTGGTAAATGGCATTTATCACGCAAAGTAGGAGATGCCAGCGGTGTATATACTTTGCTGTTTAAAAAGATAAATGGTAAATGGAATATTATTGCGGATCATAGCAGTTAAGCCCCTTTGGTTAATCCTTTTTTAAATGGGCTCCCCATATTTTATATAAAGCATAAAACAAGCCAAATAAACTTGTTAAGGCAAAAATATAAAATAGAGTATTGCTCCATTTCCAATGATCTTCTACAAAGGCATAGCCCCACATGATGCCAAGGGTAGAATTTAATACCATTATCACTAAAGCAATCCCTATGCTTCTAGAAATGCGATTTAAAAAAGCCAATACTTCTGGATCCATATTGCAACTATTAATCTAAACTTTGTTTGTTCGCGGCTGCCGCTTTTAATATTCTATCAAATTGAGCAGGCGTTAAATCATTATAAAAATAATACACAGGGTCCACTTTTATTCCACGTTTAATTACTTCATAATGACAATGGGGTCCCGTACTCTTGCCTGTGTTTCCTATATAGCCAATCACTTCCCCTCTTTTTACAGTCTGCCCTGCTTTGGCTTTCACTCGAAACATATGCCCATATAAAGTTTGATATCCAAAGCCATGATTGATCACCACTTTATTGCCATATCCATCCGTACTAAATCCTGCAATTTGAACCACTCCATCCGCTGTCGCATAAATAGGTGTTCCTGAAGGTGCAGTAAAATCTAATCCTTGATGAAAGCGAAAATCTTTATAAACAGGATCTATTCGATAACCAAAACTTCCTCCAATCCTATTCAAATTTTTATTGCTTACGGGTTGAATGGCTGGTATAGCTCTTAATAGTTTCTCTTTATTTTTTACCATGGAAGTAATTTCCATAAAGGACTTATCTTGAAAAGAAGTTCTAACACTTAAATTATTCAGTTGATCTATCATGTTTTGAAGCAAATCAGAACTTGATAAATTTTGAATTAGTTTTGCTTCTTTTAATGCGTCCATATCTTTCAATCTAGCACTATCGGGAATAGGGCTAGATTCAAAAATGGAACGATACACTTCATTATCCCTACTCTCCAACTCGGTCATTTGTAATTCCAGTTGTTTCAATCTTTGTTGAACAAGACTGTAATTGGCTTTGTAACTTTCATTTTGCTGACGAAGTAATTTTTCCTTAGGAGAATCGATGTACTGAAATAAGATAGCGACAATGACCACCCCCGTCACAATGGAAGCAGCAATGAAACCAAAAAGCTGCAATAGCCTTACTTTCAAGGGGGTATCTACCTTCTCGAAACGAAGGGTATGTGTATTAAAGTAGTATTTAATTTTCTTCATTTGAAATACCCGATTATTTGGCTTTAATGGCCATAAAAAAGCCCCAATTCCTTACCTTTGAGGTCCATTTAAAATGCTTTACAAATATAGCTTTTTAATTTAGGACACTGATTAAAATTGAGATACATCATGACGAGCTCCGAAATAAGACAACAATTTTTAGATTTTTTTGCATCTAAGGGTCACGCTATTGTTCCGTCTGCCCCTATCGTATTAAAAAACGACCCTACTTTATTATTTACCAATGCAGGGATGAATCAGTTTAAAGATTATTTTTTAGGGAATCAGCCTCCTAGCCACCCTCGTATTGCAGATACTCAAAAATGTTTGCGCGTGAGTGGAAAACACAATGACTTAGAAGAAGTAGGTGTAGACACTTATCATCATACCATGTTTGAAATGTTGGGTAATTGGAGCTTTGGAAATTATTTTAAAGCAGAAGCGATTGCATGGAGTTGGGAATTATTAACCAAAGTATATGGCATTGATCCTGCCAAATTATATATTACTGTTTTTGAAGGGGATGCTTCCGAAAATTTACCTCCTTCTAGTATCGCCTTAGAAGAATGGAAAAAATGGGTGTCAGAAGAAAAAATTATTTACGGAAATAAAAAAGATAATTTTTGGGAAATGGGAGATACCGGACCTTGTGGGCCCTGTAGTGAAATTCATGTGGATATGCGTTCGGAAGAAGAAATAGCAAAAATACCTGGACGTGATTTAGTAAACAAAGATCACCCTCAAGTTATAGAAATTTGGAATAACGTATTCATACAGTATAATAGAAAAAAAGATGGCAGCCTAGAACCCTTGCCTAATAAGCATGTTGATACAGGGATGGGGTTTGAAAGATTAGTGCGCGTGATTCAAGGCAAACAAAGCAACTACGATACAGATGTATTTACTGGAACAATTAATGCAGTAGCCAATATCACTGGGAAAACTTATGACTTTAGCGGCAGTAAACAAGCCATTGCATTTAGAGTATTAGCAGATCACATTAGAGCGATTGCCTTTACTATTGCAGATGGGCAATTACCCGCTAACACAGGCGCAGGATATGTTATTAGAAGGATTTTAAGAAGAGCAGTAAGATATTACTACTCTTACCTAGATTACAAACAACCCTTATTGCATCAATTGATGCCATTATTAGCGAAACAATTTGAAAATGTATTTCCAGAATTAACTGCTCAACTTGATTTTGTGAGTAAAGTTGTGAAAGAAGAAGAGGAAGGTTTTTTAAAAACTTTAGAAAAAGGATTAAAGCGTATGGATGATATTATACATACGCATCAAAAAGGTCAAACGATTGAAGGTAAATTGGCTTTTGAATTATTTGATACTTATGGATTTCCCGTTGATTTAACTCGATTGATTGCAAGTGAAAATGAATTATTAGTAGATGAATCTGGTTTTGAAAACGAAATGTTGCAACAAAAAAATAGAAGTAGAGCCGCAACAGCAGTGGATACTAGCGATTGGATACAAGTAAGCCCTGATGTGGTGACCACCTTTACTGGATATACCCAAACCACCGCTGAGACCACTGTTGTAAAATATAGAAGTATTAAAGCCAAAGGAAAAGAATCCTTTCAGTGGGTATTAGCGGAAACCCCTTTTTATGCTGAAAGTGGCGGCCAGATAGGTGATATTGGAACTTTTACTTTTGAAGATGGAACAATCATTGAAGTAACTGATACCAAAAAGGAGAATAACTTATTTATTCATTTTACTGATAGACTTCCCCAGACTATTTCAAATAAGGTACAGGCAAATATTAATACGACTGCCCGAAAAAATACTACTTTACACCATTCAGCAACACACTTATTACATGCAGCATTACGCCAAGTTTTAGGAAAACACGTTGCTCAAAAAGGAAGTTTAGTGAATCAGGAACAATTACGTTTCGACTTTTCACATTTTGCAAAAATGACACCCGAGGAAATTAGTGCAGTAGAAAAAATAGTAAACGATAAAGTACGAGAAAATATCCCTGTAGTCATTAAAGAAATGAATAAAGAGGAAGCTATTCAATTTGGAGCGATGGCACTGTTTGGAGAAAAATATGGCGACAAAGTAAGAGTCGTTATAATGGATCCTCAATATTCCATTGAATTATGTGGTGGGACCCATGTGGGATCCACAGGTGAAATTGCCCAATTTTTGTTGAAAGCAGAAGCTTCAGTGGCAGCAGGGGTGAGAAGAATAGAAGCCGTGGTGGGTGAAGCCGCGCAAACCTTTGTTACAGAAGCAAAAGATAAATTAATCAAGCAAATTCAACAATTAGAAAAAGTAAATGCTGGAATGGCAGCAGCTATGGAGAGTAAAGCTACTTTGGCAAATGCGAATGATAGTTTAAATATGGATCAGTTAAATGTTTTAGTAACACAATTACAAAACGAACAAAAAGAATTAAAGAAAAAACAAGAAAGCCAGGAAGCATTATGGGTAAATACATTTGCTGAAACATTATCTACTCAATTCATGGAATTGAACGGAATCTCTTTTTTAGGGACTCAAGTGAATTTAAATAGTGCAGATAATTTGAAAAAATTAGCACAGCAATTAGGATCTGAAAAGAATAATGCAGTTGTAGTATTAGTGAATAACATTGAAGAGAAAGCGGCCGTAGCATTATATATAAGTCAGGAATTAGTAAACTCTAAAAACTGGCAAGCTCCACAAATTATCAAAACGACCATTGCTCCATTTATCAAAGGGGGTGGTGGTGGACAAGCTACTTTAGCAAGTGCTGGCGGGCAGGATGCCAGCCAATTAGATAAAGTGATAGAGGCAGTGAAAGCCCTTATAAAGTAAAAACCACTAATAAATTATTGATTACGAAGGCCTTCCAATAAATCGGGAGGCCTTTTTTGTTTAAAATATTTTCTACCAGGAATTCACAAAGACATCCTGATAATTAGATAATTTTCATAAAATTTAACATTTGCGAATCTTTTCGTAGTAAAAATTTTAGCTTACATTTGACCTCTAAAATATTTGTTTTAAAACTATTTTAAAAAACTACAGAATGAACCCGACTATCCAACGTTTCAATGTAATCAGTTTATTGTTATTATGTTTTATAACAGTGAGTGCCTTTGCACAAAATCAAGAAAACAATAAGAAAGATTCCATTAAAATAATCACTTCACCTCATGTGATTAAAAAAACGACTGTTGTAAAAATAACAGATACTCTTATTAAAAAAGAAAAAGCTCCCTTATACATTATTGATGGCAAGGAATCAGGCAATAATAATATCAATACTATCTCTCCCAATGACATCGCAAAAATAGATGTGTTAAAAGGGGAATCAGCTACTCAACTATATGGTAAAAAAGGAGCGAATGGTGTGGTGTTGATCACGACTAAATCACTTGCTAAACAGGATGGTAAGACAATAGGAGATACAGCAAAATCAAAAACAGTAAAAGTCACTGCAAAATTGGGACATGACAAAAACAATAAAGAAGAGGAAATGAATATTGTGATTGATGGTGATCATGTGATGATTAATGGAGAGGAGGTGAATGAAAATGATCCACGCATTAATGGCAGCGGAAATAAACGCGTGAAAATTCAAAGAATGATCACTGCTCCCAAAAAAGTGGAAGGTTTTAAATTAGATAAAAATCAAAAAAATAATGAAGACAAGGAGGAAGGTGACGAAGATGATTTTGAAGGATTCATGACCGATATGCCTCCAGCAAATCAAGCATTTTTAGGTGTCATTACAGAGTCTACAGAAAAAGGTGCAAAAGTGAAAGATGTGAATGAAGGAAGCCCTGCAGCAAAAGCTGGAATTCAAGTGGATGATATCATAACACAAGTAAAGGAAGAGAAAATTACAGGACCAGAAGATTTATATGCAACTATTGGAAAGTGTAAGCCAGATGAACAAGTCAACATTAATTTAATTCGAAATGATAAAAAGATGATAGTGGCAGCTACTTTAGCTAAGAATAAAAATCAAGGGCCACAGGTACAATTTTTTAATTTTGGGGAGCCTGAAATGAATAATGGCAGAGGAAATCAAAGACGTCCTGGATTTAATTTTGAATTACCCAATATGCCTGAACTCAACGGCATCATGGATAGATATGTAAGAAAACCGAAATTAGGCATCACTATTGAAGATTTAGAAGCAGGTGAAGGAGTAAAAATTACTTCTGTTACAGAAGGTTCTCCCGCTGAAAAAGCAGGTTTGCAAAAAAACGATGTGATCACCAGCTTAAATGATAAAAAAGTGAAAGATGTAGATGGTATTAAACCTATTATTAGTGGTAACAATAATGTAGAAGGATCCACTTTTAAATTTAACATCAATCGCAATGGTAAAGCAACTGTGATAGAAGTCAAATTTCCTAAGAAATTGAAAACTGCAGACTTGTAAAAATGAGAGGAAGGGATGATATTATAAATATCGTTTTCATAAAAATATAAGTTTAAATATGCACCTAACCCCTTCCCTAACTCAGGTGAAGGGGTTTTCGTTTTAGGCTTAAATGCAGTACTTTTGCGCATGACTTATTCCACGAAATACGAGGCTGTCATAGGATTAGAAATTCATGCCCAATTAGCCACCGATACAAAATTATTTTGTGGAGATGCGACTCCATTTGGCGCGGAACCCAATACTCAAATTAGCCCCATCACTTTAGGTCATCCAGGAACTTTACCTAAAACCAATGCCAAGGCAGTGGAATATGCTATCAAAATGGGATTGGCCTGTGGATCTCGTATTGAAAATGAAAATTATTTCGCGAGAAAAAATTACTTCTACCCCGACTTACCCAAGGGCTATCAAATATCACAACATAAGACACCCATTTGTGTGGGTGGTCAAATATTAATTGAAACCACCGAAGGTGAAAAATTAGTTCAACTCAATAGAATTCATTTAGAGGAAGATGCAGGAAAAAGTATACATGATTTATCTCCTACCCACACTTTTATTGATTTAAATCGAGCAGGAACTCCACTTATTGAATTAGTGACCGAGCCTTGTATACATTCAGCCGAGGACGCTTTTCAATTTGTCACTGAAATAAGAAAACTAGTAAGATGGATAGGAGTTTGCGATGGTAATATGGAAGAAGGAAGTTTAAGATGCGATGCCAATATTTCGGTTCGTTTAAAAGGCGATACTAAATTAGGCACCCGTGTGGAAGTTAAAAATTTGAATTCAATTCGTAATATTAAAAAAGCGATAGAAGTTGAAATTGAAAGATTAATCGATATCACAGAGAAGGGTGAAAAAATCATTCAACAAACTAGAAGCTTTGATGCCAATAATGATATCACCTTTTCTATCCGAGACAAAGAGGATGCTAATGATTACCGATATTTTCCTGATCCCGACTTGGCGCCATTTAAATTAAACGATGATTTTATAAAAAAAATTCAAAAATCATTACCAGCCTTGCCGTATTCCTTAAAAAAAGAATGGAAGGAAAAATTAGGCCTATCAGAATATGACGCAGCACAACTTACCGAAAACAAATCCGAATCCGACTTTTATGCGCAATGGATTCAAAACACTACTCAATATAAAGCTGCTGCCAATTGGATACTAGGTCCCTTAAGAGAATTTATCAAGGAATCCTCCATTTCCTATCAACATCTTACACCGCTACTCCCCTATTTAAGTGAGTTATTGGACTTAGTAGAAGCCAATCAATTGAGCTTTGCGGTAGCAGCGAGTAAAGTACTCCCCGGTATCATCACTCACCCGCAGTCTCCTTTACAATATGCTATTCAAAACAATCTACTTCAGAATAATTCAGAGGATGAAATAAGCGTATGGATAGATGCAGTATTAGCTAATATGCCAGAACAAGTAGCAGCATATCAACAAGGAAAAAAAGCACTCTTAGGATTATTTATGGGTGAGGTTAAAAAAATAAGCAAGGGTAAAGCAGACCCCAAAATAACCAGTCAATTATTAACCCATAAATTAAAGTAATAATACTAATTTTAGGACCTATTATGAGTACCTATATGGAGGTGTATTTTTGGACTTTGATAGGGCACCTATTTGTAGAAACACAAAAAAATAAAACATCATGCAACCTGTTCGTACATTTTTATCCTTAATAGCACTGATTGCAGTGGTGAGTTTTAATAGCTGCAAAAGCAATTCAAATGGCAGTAGCTTTATGGTGACGGGGATTATTACACATGCAGAAAATCAAAAATTATTACTTCAAGAAGTTCCTTATGGCGGAAAACCTATCATCACATTAGATTCAGTGACTATTGGGAAAGATGGAAAATATAAATTTGAATTTATTGCTAAACAAGAAGGAATTTATAAACTATCGAATCAAAATAATGTAGAACTTATTTTTATAAATGATGCAGACAATATTCAGATGAATGCCGATACTGAAAATTATTTAACATATACTACTAAAGGATCAGAAAGCACTACCGAAATTTTCAATCTTTTAAAAGAGTATCGAAAAAAAGATTCTTCCTTGTTTGCGACTTTATATAGTTTAGATGTTTTACAAAAACAAAATGGCAAAGACAGTTCCATATTTTGGTTGCAAAAACAAAAATTAGCCAAGCTCAAAGATTTAAATGATTATGTGGAGAATCAAGTGACTACCAGCACCCACCCTGCAGTAATATATTATACATTAGGATTAGGATTGAGATCTATGGAAGGGGCTAAAGTGTTAGCCTTAGCGAAAGCAGCGGCTGAAAAAACAAAAGCAGACCCATTAGTTTTATTTGCGAATATCTTAAGCAGACAAGTTCAAGCCAATGCACCTAATACGGCTATCGCAGTGGGGCAAATGGCACCTGAAATAGCTTTGCAAGACGTGTCAGGTAAAATTCAAACTTTGAGTAGCTTGAAAGGAAAATATGTATTGGTTGATTTTTGGGCTAGTTGGTGTGGTCCTTGCAGAGCAGAAAATCCCAATGTAGTGAACGCCTTTGAAAAATATAAAAATAAAAATTTCACAATATTGGGTGTTTCCCTTGATGATAATAAAGCCAATTGGATGGAAGCGATAAAAGCAGACAAACTAAATTGGTTGCAGATAAGCGATTTGAAGAAATGGGAAAGTGTTGCTGTCAGTGCCTATCAAATTGATGGCATTCCATTTAATGTTTTACTTGATCCCGAGGGAAAAATTGTAGCGACCGATTTAAGAGGAGAAGCTTTACAAAATACCTTGTCTACTTTATTGAAATAATTGTCTACTTTATTGAAATAATAAGTCCTCCCGATGGATGGAATTTAATACAGTAGGGATGCTATACACATGCACTCTATTAGATTAGATTAGATTTATATAATCTTAGCCTAACTTGATTGGATTCAAAATGGATTCCAATTATTTCGTTACTTTTCTTTAATAAAAGTCTTTATTAAAGCAGGTAATAATATTAAATTAGTTAAAGTACTTACAACCAAGGTGAGAGATGTTAACCAACCTAATGCTTGTGTTCCTCCAAAATCACTAAAACAGAATATGACAAACCCTGCAACCAAAACTAAGCTGGTATAGATAATGCTAATACCCGTATGTTGAATTGTTTGTATTAATGTAGGATGTACTTTATTGTCAAACCTTACTAATTCCTGCTTATAGTTTATTAAAAATCGAATAGTAACATCTATCGCAATACCCAATGCCACACTGAATACCAATACAGTGGACGGTTTCAAGGAAATTCCTACCCAACCCATAATACCTGCTGTAATTAATAAAGGTACCACATTAGGGATCAATGAGCAAATAAGTATGGGGAAAGATCTGAATAAAAATAACATACAAATAGCAATGAGTAAAAATGCCCAGAAAATAGATTCCCCTAAACCTTTTATGATAAAATTACTTCCTTCTAAAAAGGTAACACTACTTCCTGTGATCTCCACCTTATACTTACTAGTATCAAAAATGCTTTGTATCGCACTATCTATTTTCTGAATAAAAGCAGGCAACTTAGCACTTCCTATATCTTTCATATTCACACTCACCCTAGTCATTTGTTTAGAACTGTCTATAAATTTATTTAATAATTGTGCGGGGCCTTGACGGATCGGTTGAGGACTATTTTTGGCTTGACTAGTAGCACTATCATTTACTTTATTATTTCCAATAGCTAAATAAGGAGCAATAAATGCCATTTCTGTTCCAGAAGGAACTGAATAAGCATTTGAATCTCCATCATAAAAAGCTTGTTTTGCAAACTTCATCCCTTCTAATAAACCTAATGGTTTTCCTAACTCTGGTTGTGCACTTAAAAAATTTTGCAGTGCATCCATATTTTCCAATGGCTTGATACTTCTTGTTAATCCATTTTTCTTCTTCGTATCTATCACGATTTCCATGGGCATCACACCACCTCCATTTTGTTCAAACCATTTTAAATCCATATACAATTTATCCTTTTGAGGTAAATCGTCAACAATAAAGGCCTCTTTCTTTATTTGAACCACACCAGCTAAGGCCATAATGACCAAAATGATAGTACAAGCAAAAACCCATTTGGTATGATGGAATGTCCATTTTTCAATGCGGATTAATAACTGCGTCAAATATTTATTGTCTAAGTATCTAACATGCTTGGGTTGAGGGACAGGTAAATAACTTAAAACGGGAGGTATAAAAAACAAACTAATAAAAAACAATGCCATAATATTCACACCAGAAACCCAACCAAATTCTTTTAGTAAAGGACTTTTAGTAAAGGCGAATACAAAAAAACCAATGGCAGCAGTAATATTGCAAAATAAAGTCACGATACCCATTTTTCCAACCATCTGCACTAACGCTTTTTCACGATCCTGCGTTTCACTATAAGAGGTATGATATTTATTTAAAAAATAAATACAATTAGGAATGCCAATAACAACCACCAAAGGAGGAATCAATGCAGTGAGCAAAGTTATTTTTTGTCCTAGCAAAACCATCGTGCCAAAACTCCAAATCACTCCCATTGCCACCACAGTTAAACTCATTAACATGGCAGAAAAAGATCTGAAAAATAATAAAAGAGTGATAGCGGATAAAACTAAAGAGCCAATTAAAAACCAGAGCATTTCTTTTTTTATTCGATCTGCTAAAATGGTTCTAATATAGGGTAACCCGCTAATATGTAGTGGTAGTTGTGTATGTTTAGTAAAAGCATCTAGTTGATCTTCCAGCTGATGTATTAAATGAGACCTAGAGGCACTGTTGATAGAATCTGGCATAAAACTAACTGCCATCATGTAAGCATGTGTACTAGGGTTATATAATAGATTTCTATAAAAAGGCAATTGCTCAAATAATTGCTGATCCTTACTCAATGTACTATCGGAAGTATAAGGTGCATGAAACACTTTTTGGGCGATGAATTTAGAAGCGACTGTATCCTTTGTAAGCGTATAAGCGTTAGGAATACTTAATACATCCGTCACCCCTGGTATTTTTTTAATTTGCTGATGTAGTTCAAACAAGTGGTTGAAAACAGTAGGAGTATATAAATGTTCTGTTTGAAAACCTATCACAATAGTAGTCCCATCTACCCCAAATTGATGTACAAACTTTTTATAAATAACAAATTTGGGGTTATCCTCTGGTATGGCTTTGGTAAATTCATAGCTTAGTTTTACTTGCGAAGCGAAATAACCCATTACAATCGTGGCCAAAATTAAAAAGCATAAATACCTTACTTTATACTTTAATATGTTTTGTCCTAATTTATACCACATACTGTTTGTTTAAATGATCCTTGATTAAAGATCGTGTTATTACTCTTATAATACCCAAAAATAAGCAATGGTTTGGGTAGCGGCTCCCACCAATAATCCTACCCACAATTCTTTATTAGTGTGATTACTTACCATCATGCGTGCACTCATCACCAAGGAAGTAATTACTATTGCAAAACTCACCCAAAAAATATTTTGAATAGGATACATGATACCTGCCAATATTACTGCCATCAGCATGCCCCCTACTCCTATTCCATGCAAACTCACTTTTATAAAATTATTAATAACCAATCCAATCGCGCTAGCAATGAATATTCCAAAATAAAAATATTTTAAGGCAAGAGGTTGATCATTAAAATGACGACTTAAATAATACATCCACCAATAAAAAAACATAGTAATCACATAGGGAATAATACGTTCTTTTTGCGTTCTTAAATAAATGCTATCGCTAAATTTTAATTTCCATAATAAAAAAACAGAAAAAGCAGGGAAAAATGCGGTTAACCAAAACACACTAAAAACTCTTAATTGCAATTGCCAAGGGGTGATGCCTGCAAATTCGTAGGGAATATTTTGAATGAGATAAAGTAAAAAATAAGTGGGAATAAATAAGGGATGAAAAGTATATGAAATAAAGTTTCCTATATACTTGATTACTCTAGAGGGTGTATTATTTTCCATGGGTAAGGACTTAAAGTTCTTTGCGTAGCCTTGCTACCGGTATGTTTAATAATTCTCTATACTTGGCTACGGTTCTTCGTGCAATATTATACCCTTTTTGTTGTAATTGCTCGGTCAACTCATCATCACTCAACGGCTTTTGTTTGCTTTCTTGTACAATCAATTCCAATAAAATCGCTTTCACCTCCTTCGTGCTCACTTCTTCCCCAGAATCTGTTGTCAATGATTCACTAAAAAAATATTTTAATAAATAAGTACCAAATTCGGTTTGTACATATTTACTATTCGCTACTCTACTTACTGTAGAAACATCTAAATTGGTTACCGCTGCAATATCCTTTAAAATCATTGGACGTAATTGAGTGGTATCGCCACTGGTGAAAAAAGCTTCTTGATGCGCCATGATCGCTTTCATAGTCATTAACAAAGTTTGTTGTCTTTGCTGAATCATTTCAATAAACCACTTTGCAGAATCAATTTTTTGTTTGATGAAAAAAATGGCCTCCTTTTGTGATTTATCTTGTTTCTTACTATGCTCGTATTCCTTAAGCATCATTTTGTAATCATCACTTATAATAAGAGGTGGTGCATTGCGGCTATTTAAGGTTAACTCAACTACTCCATTATTAATAGCAACTGTAAAGTCAGGAATGATATACATTTCAGCTTCGTTCTGATGACCCGTTTCGGCACCAGGCTTAGGATTCAAACTAATTATTTGATGAAGCACTCCTTTCATCTGAGCATCATCCAAGTGTACACTTTTTTGAATTTTATCGTAATGCTTTCTCGTAAACTCTTCAAAATGTTTTTCTACTACATTGATGGCTAAAGTAAGAACAGGGTCAGCAGATTTGTGCTCTTCTTGTTTTCTTAATAACTGCAACAATAAACATTCCTGCAAATTTCTAGCAGCTATCCCCGGTGGATCAAATTGTTGAATTTTTAGTAATAATATTTCAATCTCTTTTTCTTCTACCCACATACTTTGCTTAAAAGCTAAATCATCTGCAATAGATTGTAAGGCTCTTCTTAAATAGCCATCATCATCTAAACTTCCTATAATTTGTTCCGCTATGATATATTCTTTTTCTTCCAAAGCCAACATACTCAATTGATCCATGAGCATTTCATGCAAACTCACTTCGGCCTTGATGGGAATGACAGTATCATTATCTAGTTCAGGATAAAAATCATCTTTCGTTTTGTAATCAGCCACATCCTCATCATAATTGTATTCATTCAAGTCTTCATTGCTCAATTCAAATTCATCTACGGGAACTGCTTCTTCGTCTGCATCTAAATTACCTATCAAATCATCATTGGCATCCTCAGAGTTCAATGAGTCATTGTCTAATAAATCTGAATTCATTTCTAAAGCAGGATTCTCTTCCAACTCTTCCTTTACTCTTTGTTCAATTTGTGCAGACGGAATTTGCAACAACTTCATCAATTGTATTTGTTGAGGCGACAAGCGTTGTAGCTGTCTTTGTTGCAATGACTGTCCTAATGACATAGATAACTACTTTAGGAGAGTGCTTTTTTTAATACTTCTAAAAATGTAGCGCCTTTTTGATGTACTTGTTCCTCCGTCCAAACCAAACTGATGGCCGTTGAAATACATCTACTCATGATGGCATCACTTTTTGCAAAAGAAGTATTCGCTAATTTTTTCAATGCAGTTTGTTGCACTTGACTGAATGGATATAAACTATGTGGATTTTTTAAATGATCCCACTTTTTAATGTAATGCCAATTATTTGCAAACCAATAAAAATTACCCGGCATGATGCCAGCTTCTTTCATAGCAGCAATTGCTTTTTCCATCGCTTCTGCAGAAGGTAAAAACCAAGATAAAAAACTTCCACTATCTCCAGTTGGATCAGGCACCACTCTAAAACTGATACCTGGCACTTGCTCCATATAAGATCTTAAAATGCTATTATTTTTTCTTTGAATGGCTAAAAAACGATCTAACTTTCTAATTTGCGCTAGACCCACCGCAGCATGTAATTCACTAATTCTAAAATTGTATCCTAAAAATGGATGCAAATCTGCTCCGCGATCCACTCCTAAATGATCATGCCCATGATCGGTGAAAGCATCTGACTTGATATATACTTCTTCATTATTCGTCATCACTACCCCACCTTCCCCACAAGTCATTGTTTTTACAAAATCAAAGGAAAAAGTACCTGCATGTCCAATAGTGCCTAGGCATTTCCCTTTATAAGTGCCTCCAATACTTTGACAAGCGTCTTCTAATAAGAATAGACCATGTTCTTTACATATTTCTTGTAAAGCATCTAAATCGGCCATACTACCGCACATATGTACCGGCATGATGCATTTAGTTTTAGGCGTAATGGCGGCTCTTACCGCTTCGGGTGAAAGTGTCAAAGTTTCATCAATATCTACCAAAACTGGAACAGCTCCCATGCTTAAAATGGCTTCAAAACTTGCCACAAAAGTAAATGCCGGCATAATGACTTCATCCTCTGCTCCAATACCTAAAGCGGCCATAGCAGTGGTTAAAGCTGCTGTGCCACTAGAAGTGAGTTGAGCATATTGAGTCCCAAATGTGGTACAAATGGCTTGTTCTAACTCTTTAGATTTCCAAATTCCCTTTCTTGGACCATCAAATCCATATCTCATTAAAATCCCTGTTTCAAGGACTTCATTCACTTCTTTTTTTTCGGCGTCATCAAATAATTCAAAACCTGGCATATGCTTGATTTTTTAGATAAACAAAGGTAGTTTAAAAAATGAAAATTGGGGGTTTTTCAGTAATTTGCGCCCGTAAAAAAGCACAACTCTTATATGGAATACAACAAATTGATTGCGGTATCGGGAATGTCAGGATTATTTGAATTATTGACTAGTAAAAGTGATGGCGCTATTGCCCGTTCACTTGAAAATAATAACACTCAATTTATTAGCTCAAGAGCACACCAATTCTCTCATTTAGAAAGCATTGAAGTGTTTACGACCCACGATAACGTGTTTTTAGCAGAAGTATTTATTGCTATGGGGAAATCCAGCGAAAAACTACCTACAGAAAAGGATGCCAAAGCAACACAAGCCTATTTCAAAAAGGTATTCCCTAGCATGGATTTTGAACGCGTTTATGCCAGTGATATGAAGAAAATGATCAAATGGTTTGGGCAATTAAAGGCAGCTGGTGTAGAACCTGTTTTACCGGAAGAAGAAACAGAAGGCGAGGAAAGTACTGAAGAAGCATAGAAATCTTCAGATCGAAAGCTTTCCTAAAGAAAAGTGATACAAAAAATGAGATAAAAAATTCATATAAAAGCTTACACAATCAAGTGTAAGCTTTTTTTTATCCTTAAATTGCAATGATAAAGTACACCTGTTCATCGGGTTTTAAATGATAGTCTTATGTTCAAAAAAACGACCTTATTCTTACTGTTAGGTATTTTGATATTTCAAAATACGCAGGCTCAATCCAAAACGGAAAAAAGATGGATCCGAAAGCAATACAATGCACTTTCGTTGGATCAAAAAATTGCGCAATTAATGATCATCAGAGCGCATAGTAATTGGGATGCAAAAAAAGTGGATTCCTTAGGAGAATTAATAAGAAAATATGATGTGGGTGGTTTGTGTTTTTTTCAAGGAGGTCCAGTGAGAGAAGCGATGCAAACCAACTATTATCAATCTATTGTAAAAACTCCATTGTTAATGACTATGGATGCCGAATGGGGTGTAGGAATGCGTTTAGATAGTGTTGAAATGTTTCCTCGTCAACTTTCAATTGGAGCTATACCTTCTAGCAATTTAAGTTATCAAATGGGGGCGGCTATTGCAGCGCAATGTAAAAGATTAGGCATTCAAGTGGATTATGCACCAGATGCAGACATCAATAATAATCCAGCGAATCCAGTCATTAACGATCGTAGTTTTGGACAAAATAAAAAAACGGTGACCGAGTATTCCATTGCCTACATGAAAGGATTACAAGATCATGGAGTGATGGCAACGGCTAAACATTTTCCTGGTCATGGTGATGTGAATGTAGATTCACATTTAGATATTCCAATCATTAACAAAAATCGTGCACAATTAGATTCCTTAGAGTTAGTGCCTTTCAGAGCCTTAATAGACGCGGGTATTGCTTCTATCATGGTAGCACACTTATCTGTTCCAGCCATTGATCCAACTCCCAATTTTGCAACTTCACTCTCTCCTAAAGCCGTGAATGATTTACTACGTAAGGAATTGGGATTTAAAGGAATTAGTGTTACTGATGCTTTAGAAATGAAAGCTATTAGTAAATACTTTCCACA
Organism: Chitinophagaceae bacterium; assembly: GCA_037141925.1. Classification (GTDB taxonomy): domain Bacteria; phylum Bacteroidota; class Bacteroidia; order Chitinophagales; family Chitinophagaceae; genus Sediminibacterium. The sequence continues at coordinate 111,054 of JBAXBS010000002.1, read as the reverse complement.
AGGAGAAGCAAATGTGCAAGCCCTCATTGCGGGCAATGATATGCTTTGTTTACCTGGTGATGTAGAACAAACCATAAAAAAAATAAGATCGGCAATAAGAGAAGGAAGATTAAAAAGAAAAGATATTAAAGATCGTGTAAAAAAGATTTTAGCAGCTAAATACAAATACGGCCTGTCCAACTGGACGCCTATTGATACTACCAACCTCACCGCTGATTTAAACCAATCAGTTGCTGCTATTAAGCAAAATATGGCAGAACAATCTCTCACCTTTGTAAGAGGAAATCAAACTCATCCCATTTTAAATAAAAATAAAAAAATAGTATACGTTGCTTTAAATCAAACTAAGGATAATACATTCACGCAACAATTAAAACAATTTGGCGTAACCGTGTTACTTGTAAATGGCAATATAAGTTCTGAAGTTACTGCTCTTAATACTACCTTAAATGACTATGATCAAGTTATTATTGGATTGCATAATTACAACAGACGTCCAGCAAATCATTTTGAAATAGCTCCAGCGGTCATTCAATTTTTAAATGAATCGCATCCAAGCAATTGGGTACATCTTATATTTGGAAACCCCTACGCAGTGGCCGATTTCAATAAAATATCAAATATTTTATTCGCCTACGAGGACAACGCGTTTACACAACAAGCTGCTATGAGATGGTTGATGGGGCAAATGCAAGCCACGGGAAATTTACCAGTCACAGTAAGCGAAGGATTGGAAGAAGGTGCGCATTATACAATTGCAACAAGCCCTATTTATTCGAATACTCCTGGCTTAAAAAAAGAATTAGGCATTGATGTTCAAAAATTAGGCGTGATTGATTCATTAGTAGAAGATGCCATTAAAAAAAAAGCCATCCCTGGATGTCAAGTATTAGTCGCCAAAAATAATGAGATTGTTTTTAATAAGGCTTATGGAAAAATTGCAGGTGAAAATTCAGCGCCTGTTACCCTAGCTACTAGTTACGATTTAGCATCAGTCACCAAAGTAAGCGCTACTACCGTATCTATCATGAGACTGATGGAAGAGGGAAAAGTAGATATCAATAAAACAATTGGTGATTATTTGCCTTGGGTAAGAGGTAATGCAAAAGCCAATATTACTTTACGTGATTTATTATTACACCAAGCAGGCTTATTCCCATATATTAAATTTTACGAATCTCTATTAAAAAAAGAGGGCGGTTATTTACCCAATTTGGTGACTACCCTACCTGATCAGCTTCATCATAAAATGATTACCCCTAGTAAATATTTATTAGATAGCTGGAAAGATACGATTCAACAAAAAATATTAAAAAGTCCTATCACGACTACTGGTAAATATGTATATAGTGATAATGATTTTATTTTTTTAGGGCAAATTGTTGAACAAGTTTCAGGGATGAACTTAAACGAATACACGACCCAACAATTCTACAATCCCTTAAAAATGGGTACTACTGGATTTTTACCCCTTGAAAAAACAAGCTTGGAAAATATTGCAGCCACCGAATTGGATGATTATTATCGGAATGAATTAATTCAGGGAACGGTACATGACGAAGGCGCTTCGGTAATGGGTGGAATTGCCGGGCATGCTGGATTATACAGCAATGCAACCGATTTAGCTAAATTGTATTTAATGTTACTGAACAAAGGAGAATGGGAAGGGAAAAGATATTTTCAACCTGCTACCGTAGAAAATTTTACTTCTTATAATACGGAAAATAGTAGAAGAGGTTTAGGATTTGATAAGCCTGAAAAAAATAATGCAAGTTTGAAAGATCCCTATCCTAGTGCTAGTGTTTCCCTTTCTACTTTTGGTCACACGGGATTTACAGGGACATGTGTGTGGGCCGATCCAGAACATCAATTGCTTTATATCTTTTTATCTAATAGAGTGTATCCCACTCGCAACAATAAAGCTTTTAGCGAATTAAACTTACGTCCTAATATTCAGGAGGCGATCTATAGCGCAATGCGTTAAAATAAAATATTATGTTCAAATTTTTCTCCATTATTATTGGAATCACTTTATGCAGTAGCGTATGGTGTCAAAATAAATTAGGAGGAATTGGCAGTTGGAGAGAACATTACAACAATCAATCGGTTCAGCAAGTTGCAATAGCTACAGGGGCAGGGACAACAATAGGCACAACAATAGGCACCAAAACAAACAACACAAGTGCAAAATGGTTGATAGCCACTACCCCCTATCAAATTGCCCTTGTGGACAGTAAAAATGAAATTGATTTAATAGGAAAGTCCAACGGCTTACATGATATGGGTATTGCTTTTACTGCTTGGGATAGCGAACAATCACAAATGATCATCGCTTATCAAAATAGCAATATTGATATCGTACAAGGAGATCAAGTATTTAGTATCAACGACCTACTTCTTTCTTCCTTGTATGGCAATAAAAAAATCAATGATATTTTCATTTTACATAATTGGGCTTTTGTTTCTACCAATTTTGGAATAGTAGTCATTGATTTAACAAAGCATGAAATTAAAGACACTTGGTTTCCTAATAACAATCGTCAAAATACAATTACTTACCAGGTTTCCTGCACTACTACCGACTTGATTGCAGTCACTGAAAATGGAATTTGGACCTGCCCCCTAAAAAATAATTGGATCACGAATGCTTGGCAAAATATTGCTAGTTATAATAATTTAGGGATACAAAAAATCACACAGTACAACAACCAGGTTTGGGTTTATAATGTTGCCAACATTTATACTTACCCTTCTACAACAGCCACTTTCAATATGAGTCGTGGTGTCATCAATGTATGCAAAGCAAGTAAGGAAGGTGTTTTTATGGCTTGCAGTTGGGGAGCAAAAGGTGCTTTGTTGCAACTGAACAGCGATAAATCAACTGCCACCATTATTGATAGTAATACACTTAGTAATCCAAAGGATTTTTGTTGGGACGGAAATAATATATGGATTGCAGATAGTTTGCGTGGACTTTATTTAAAAAATAATAGCACGCAAACAGCTTCTTCACAATGGGTTTCCTTAAGAGGGCCTCTTTTTAACATCAAAGGGAAAATGGCATCTCAGGCATCTGTTATCATAGCCGCCTATGGCAATGTTAGTAGTGGGAGTAATGGATGGTCTCAATATAGTGACAAAGGTTGGAGCAGTTTTTCAATAAATAAAGGAGCTTTGATACCCACCCTTAATTTTAGCGCTATAGATCCCTTAGATAAAACTTATTGGTTCACCTATCAAAATGGAGTATGGCATACCAATAATGAGGCATCTGCTGCAGAATCACTAACCCCTTTAAATATGAAGGGCCCTTATACCGATTTGCAATTTGATAAAGAAGGTGTTTTATGGGTTTTAGTGGATCAACAGGGTTTGCTTCAAAAGAAAGATAATGTTTGGAAAAATATACAACCCCCTACCAATATATCATTGAGTGGTGCGCAAAAAATAGTAGTGAACCAACAAGGTCAAATTTGGATCATTGCACCCAATAACCAAGGAATTATAGTGTACAATTCCATCAACAATACATGGAATCAACTTAGCACTTTAAATAACAATTTACCTAGTAGTGCAGTTACGAGTATTGTGGAAGATAAAAAAGGAACCATGTGGGTGGGTACTAATAATGGAATAGGATTATTTGATTGTAGTGAACTCAATAATTGTAAAGCCTACTTACCACAAATAAAAAATAGCAATGGATTTGCAGGACTTCTTTTTCAAAAAGAGATTGTCAATACGATTGCAGTTGATGGCGCAAATCAAAAATGGGTGGGGACCAATAATGGTTGTTGGTTATTAAGTGAAGATGGAACACAAATACTACAAAGATTTTCAAAAAATAATAGCCCTCTACCAAATGACTCCTTAGTACAAATTAGTATAGAACCATTGAGCGGTGAGGTTTTCATGAACACCAACAATCAACTAGTTAGCTATCGAAGTAGCGCTACCGAAACAATTGCAACAAGCTATTCCATTACTATTTTTCCCAATCCTGTGGCTCCTTATTATGAAGGACCCATTGCAATGAAAGGATTTGCTAATAATGCCATTATAAAAATTACAACATTGGATGGAAAATTAGTTTACCAAACCAGGGCCTTAGGTGGACAAGCCATATGGAATGGAAAAACTTACGAAGGAAATAAAGTCGCGACTGGAATTTATTTAGTTTTTGCTAGGGACGAAGAAGGCTATGAAAAATCTGTGGGGAAAATTATTATGACTTCGGGAGGACAGTAATAAGAATTAGAAAAACTAAATTATAAAAATTAAATGTTGCATCAGACAATAATTGCATGACACTATAAACACATGACATCACAATAAATAGAAAGCGCTTATCCACATTATAAATAACCCATTATAAATAACTCATTGTCAATAAATCATTATTGAAATTTTATTTTGAAACCTACTGTTTAGAATCTTCAGCATTCATTTCAAAATTTTTAAAAGCTTTGAATTTCCAAGTCCCTTGCTCCCCTGCAACTACTCGATAAAATATTTGTCTTACTTTCTTAGTAGGTGTTTTTATGGCTGTATCAGCTTCATAGATGGGGAACTTTCTAAATAAAATACCTTCTACTAATTTAAAATCGTCTTGGCCTCGGTATCCTTTACTTAAAACCATATCATCCGTGATATCTGGAAAATAAATAGGTTCTAATCTTTCATTTTCCTTAGAGCTTACACAAAACAAACTTTTTTTACCGCTTGGTTCTTGAATAAAGATGACTACTTCAGGGAATCCATCATTATTCAAGTCATCAATTTCCGCAGATAATACTCTTGCCTTAATTTCCAGAGAGGCTTCACGCACTTCGGCTTTAAAACCAATGGGTCTAATATTAAGTATGTTGCGATCGTTAGATTTATTTAAACAATTAATACGATAGCCGGTTTTACCAATTTTCAATGTACTATCATATTTAGGGAAAACTTGTCCTAAAACACATTGAAACGAAAAGATTAAGCCAATGAGCAAACAATTTTTCATACTTTTTTTTCTTTACTATCCAAAGTTAATAGAATAGTTTTAATTTCCCATTTAAACAAAGCAACTATGTCTTTTTCCATAGAAATTCTTGACAAAGGTAGTTCGGAACTTGTCCAACTAAGTGACAATGAAGGAAATATTACCATTCAAATATCTACAAAAGGGGCATTATTGAATAGTTGGACCTGGAAACAAAACCAAGAATTAAATGAATTTATTGATGGTAATAATTTACAAGACAGCTGGAGTCATTTTGAATCTAATGGATTTAAAAGCGCCAAAATGACTCCCTTTGTTTGTCGTTTGCATGAAGGAAAGTACTCCTATTTAAATCATGCATACACCATAGAAAAGTTTTTTCTGGGAAAGCATGCAATACATGGATTGATTTACGATGCCAATTATTCTGTGATGCGTAATTACATAAATGAAAAAAGTGCTTCAGTTACTTTAATGCATACCTATCAAGGAACTGATCCAGGCTATCCCTTCCATTTTCAAATTGAAATTACTTGGGTCTTGCAAAAAGAAAATAAAATTGAAGTAAAAACGAATATCAAAAACCTGAGCGAACAAACAATTCCTCTTGTGGACGGATGGCATCCCTATTTTCAATTAGGTCAAAGTATTGACGAATGTAAACTTCGTTTTTCTTGCAAAGGAAAAATGGAATACGATGCAGATTTATTACCCACCGGAAATTTATTAAAAGAAACAAGATTTGAAAAAGGCCAATATTTAAAAGAGTTACAATTAGACGATGGATTTGAATTAGAAACTAATGATCATAATTGTTACTTAGAAAGTGAGAAATATATACTCAACATTCAACCTTCAGCCGCCTACCCTTATTTGCAAATATATACTCCCCCCCATCGCAAGAGTATTGCTATTGAAAATTTAAGTGGGGCACCTAATGCTTTTAATAATAAAATAGGGCTTCAAATATTGAAGCCCCAAGAAACAATTTTATTAGAAACGCAATATCAAATTGCTTTGAAATAATTTATAAAGCAATTACAGCAGTCACACTAATTTCAACATTAACATTACGAGGTAAAGTTTTCACTGCTACAGTTTCGCGAGCAGGAAAATCTGCTGCAAAATAACTAGCATATACTTCATTCACTTGAGCGAATAATTGCATATCGCTTAAAAATATAGAAGTCTTCACTACGTGGCCAAAATGGATAGAAGCTTCTTCTAAAATGGCTTTGATGTTTTCCATCACTTGGCGTGTTTCTGCCTGAATATCAGATAGCACTAATTCACCGGTTGCAGGGTTAAAAGCTACTTGGCCACTAGCAAATAAAAAGCCATTGGCAATCACTGCTTGACTATAAGGGCCAATAGGAGTAGGAACTTTGTTGGACTGAATGATCTGTTTTGACATATATTTTAATTAAGACTTGCAATTTCTTATTTTTCTATCAATTCACCGCCTATTTTTGCAAAACAAAATACAGCTACTTTGGCAACCTTACTATATATAGACACCGCTGGACCTGATGCTCTTGTAGGAATTAGCAAGGGCCAGGAAATTTTAGGATTCAGAGAAAATAAAGTCTCTACCACCCATGCCGAATTTGTACAAGTTGCTGTAAAAGAATTACTTATCTCCCTTTCCATGACGGTGAGTGAATTGGATGCCGTCGTAGTAACACTTGGACCGGGTAGTTATACAGGCTTAAGAGTGGGACTTGCCAGTGCCAAAGGACTTGCCTACGCCTTACAAAAGCCACTTATTGGATTATCTACCCTTCAATTATTGGCTCATAGGGCCCTACAAACTTTAGATCAAGATGCGGTTCAAATATTTTCCATGTTAGATGCAAAAAGGATGGAAGTTTTTGGAGGGGTATACGATACATCGTTGAATGAAATACAAGCTGAGCAAGCATTTGAGATCAATGAAGATTTACTAAAATCACTATTATCAAAAGGCAAAATAGTTTGTATTGGCTCTGGGATTACTAAAACCAAAACCATCCTAGAAGATGAAAAAATTCAATTCCTAGAAGAGCATTATTCTATGGATGATTTATTAGCCCTTGCTACCGTAAAATGGGAGGCAAAGCAATTTGAAGATTTAGCGTATGTGAGCCCCAGTTACTTAAAAGAGTACTATTTCAAACCGCTTGTCAAATAATTAAGTACCAATTGAGGTAATATTTAAACTTTGATAAGGCTAAACATATAAAGAAGAATGTTTAACCATTTACCCTTTAACTGATATAATAACCAACAATATATACATTAAAAAAACAAACAAGTTAGAATAAAGTCATAACTTTGATTTTGCAATTTTAGTTTATAAACCCCCTTTACTTTTATTGTTATGAACCAATCATTACCCACCCTAACTTTAGCCAACGGACCAAGTCCATTAAAGGTAGATTTATTGCATGCTAAAAAAGCTGCAATGATTTTGAGAGCATTGAATCACAAATTACGTCAACAAATAGTGAAGCTGATTGACGAACATAAAAAAATGACTGTCACTGAAATTTATGTCAAACTGAGATTAGAACAATCAGTGGCATCACAACATTTAGCGATCTTAAGAAGAGCAGGTATTGTGGTTACTATTCGCGAAGGAAAATTTATTTTCTATAACGTGGATTACACGCGCATTGATCAAGTGAACCAATTTGTAGAAACCTTAGTGGGATAGTATGGTTTTATCTTTAGCTGAATTTCAACATATCATTCAAGAAGACAATGTCCTCATCATAGATACTCGTGATGAAACTATATTTTTAGAAGGCTACATTACAGGATCCATCCATTTCAAACCTAGCATCATTCAAGAAGCTGCTGCATTGGGCTTATTTAAGTTTGATCAACCTTTATTATTTGTGGGAGATGATGACCATGAAAAAATTGCTATTGCTTATTTTGAAAAACTAGGCTTCTCTCATATCAAAGGATACTTAGAAGGTGGTTACCCCACTTGGTCTGCCGCTAATTTAGCTCGTGATTTAGTCATTGAAGTAGAAGTGGATGAACTTGCTATGGATATCCCTTTTGATGAATTTTTAATGGTTCTAGACATAAGATCAGAAGAAAATTTTAACAAAGGGCATATTAAAGATTCGGTTCACATTCCATTATTGGAATTTGTTGACCCAGGAAGTTTTTCTGAATTAGATGAACACTTTAATATTTATATTATTGGTGATAATGGAGACACCCATACTTTAGCAGCAAGTATTTTAAAAAAAGAAGGGATTCATAATATTAGAATCGTTCAGGATGGATGGGAAGCAGTCACGTTTTTGAAGGATAAATTCAAGATAGAAGTTTCTAAAACTAAGCCTAGTGATGACGAGGCAGAAATAGTATAAAATTTTTTACACTTTAAGATTATTTCAAGATCCAAATTACTGAAGTACTAAAATGATAGAAGTCTGCAATACTTAAGTGAACATCATTTAAGTCTAAAGTTTACGCTTCTGCCAAATGCTTAGGCTACTACCAACTTTCCATACTTCTCCGCATCAAATTCATACTTCCATCTTTTGTGGCTCCATAAATAGTTCGCAGGATTTTGCTTAATTTTTTCTTCTAACGTTTTCACATACAAGGCCGTTAATTGACCCTCTTTAAAATTGTTAGGGGAAGTAGTCATGACTTCATATTGCATATGATAATGCCCTCTCTTTGTCGGATAAAAATGAACTAAAACTTGTGCTGTATTATTGAGCTTTGCTCCTTTTTCTGGCCCCTTTACAAAAGGAGTCATCCTGCCAAAAAAAGGCAGCCAATACGCTGATATAGGATTGCCTGGATTTTGATCTGCAGCCAGAGCCATTGCATAATGACCATTTGTTGCAAATTTTTGAAAATGGGCTCTAAAATTAGTGGCAGGAACCATGATGCTTCCATAACGTTGACGCATAGATAATACTAACTTATTAAAATAAGGATTGCTCAGAGGCATATATACAGCGATGAATGGATACTTGCCATATTTAGAAACTCCCCAATTAGCGAATTCCCAGTTAAAAAAATGACCCGCCATGATTTGAACATTTTGACCAGTTGCATATAAATCATTTAGCACTTCCACATTGGAAGTAAACCTTTTTTGAAAGTTTTCATCCGATAAGGAAATTAGCTTAATAGTCTCTAAAATAGAATCTGTGAAATGACTATAAAATTGATGCGCAATTTTTTTTCGGTCTTGATCTGATTTTTCAGGAAATGCAATCGTTAAATTTTTCTGAATAACTTCCTTACGATACTTTACAACATATTCTAAAATAAAAGCCACAAAGTCACTGATGATGTAAACTAGTCTCCAAGGCAATAAAGACAAAACATAAAAAAATCCATACACTACTCTATACATTCCTGTCTATTTATATTTTATTACTTAGGATCTACCCAAGCTTGATGCTCTTTTAATAATTGAACTAACTCATCCACAGCAATTTCGCTATCAATATTTCGCTTCATAATTTCTTTGCCTTTATATAAAGTGATTTTCCCAACTCCACTTCCTACATAACCAAAATCAGCATCCGCCATTTCACCAGGACCGTTTACAATACAACCCATGATGGCTATTTTGAGTCCTTTAAGATGACTGGTGACTGCTCTAATTTTAGCAGTGGTCTCTTGTAATTCAAATAAAGTGCGACCACAACTTGGGCAAGAAATATATTCGGTCTTTGAAATTCGAGTTCGAGTAGCTTGTAAAATTCCAAAAGCTGTTGTATTTAAAAACTGCTCAATAGTAGCGTTGTTGAAATAATTGCGTCCAGAAACTTTAGAATTAGAGTCCGCATTTTGATAGGCTTGATATACTTTCCCAGTGACACTTAATCCAATACCATCGCCCATTCCATCCAAAAACAAGGCTCCTGTTTCAGTAGCAAAATGTATTAAATGCTCATCGGCACTGTTCCATGCGCTTTGTGTCATTAAAATAACAGGGTTCTTTATTTTTAATTCCATCATACGTATCACCATTCTTCTCACAGCAGGCATGGCGTGTGCGATGGCACTATTCAAACAAAATACCACCGAACTATCTTTGGCAATTTCCAATAATTGATCTTCTCTAATTCCATTTTTGGTATCAAAACAATCTACTGATACAAAATTCACAAAGGCGCTTTTACGCGGAGCTGCTATATAATTTCTAAAATCAAAAAGAGGCAAATATTTAGTACGATCATTGACGGTCTCCCATGTTTCAGGATGAGTAATGACTCGCAAAGTTCCAGGTAATTCAAAAGACAAAGTCTCTTTAGGTAAATAAATGAAATCGGCAGCCGCATCTCCAATATTCCATTTGTCTGTGACTTCATCATATTGATATCCAATCGAAGCTAAATCGGAAGGTTTCAATAATGTTTGATGACTATAATCCGCAATCACCACTGGTACATTTTTACCGCCAATATGAGAGACTTCTTTAGTGAATCTTCGTTGATACTCAAAAGGGCTATAAGGTAATTGATCTATCAAAGGAATCAGTGATTCCCCCTTTAATCTATTGGCAGGATATCTTTTTACTAAATCACGACATACTGGTATTTCAAATTCTGGATCTTCTGTTAAACTAACTCTTACGGTATCTCCAATTCCATCTTCTAGTAAAGTTCCAATTCCTACAGCACTTTTAATACGACCATCTTCGCCATCTCCAGCTTCAGTCACCCCCAAATGCAAAGGATAACATTCATTGAATTCCTGTTGCATTTGTTGAATTAATAATCGGTAAGCTTGCACCATCACTTGAGGATTACTGGACTTCATACTCAAGATAATTTGGTGGTAATCCAGACTACGAGCAATACGTAAAAACTCCATGGCACTTTCCACCATGCCATTGGCAGTATCACCATACCTACTCATGATACGATCACTCAATGATCCATGGTTGGTTCCAATACGCATAGCTGTTCCATGCTCCTTACATATAAGCACTAAGGGTGTGAAACGCTCTCGAATACGTTCTATCTCTTCCAAATATTCAGCATCCGTATATTCAATTTGTTCAAACTTTTTCTTGTCAACATAATTACCTGGATTCACTCTTACTTTAGCCACAATGGTAGCCGCAATTTCGGCGGCATTAGGCGTAAAATGAATATCAGCCACTAAAGGCACATCATACCCCTTCGCTAGTAAACCGGCTTTGATATTGGCTAAATTTTCGGCTTCTTTTTTACTAGGTGCTGTGATACGAACTAATTCCGCTCCTGCTTCAATACAACGAATCACTTGTTCGATTGTTTTTTCGGTATCCATGGTATCGGTCGTGGTCATGGTTTGTACCCTTACTGGATGTCCATTACCGATGATAAGACCCCCCACTTTCACTTCACGTGTAAGTAATCGCTGATAGGATGTTAAAGAATTAGAATAGTATTGCATAATGACGTAATAAAGATAATTAAAGAAAAATAAATAAACTTATCGTGTTCCTTTTAAAAATCCTTGTTGAAGTAAAATATTTTTTAAGAGTTGGATATTTTTTTCTTTTAATTGTTCCCCACTATTAGCATCCGTGTTTAAAACAAAAAAGTAAGGATGTTGATTCTCTTCCACATAACCCACTATCCATGTTGCATAAGGCGCTTGCGTAGTGTCGGATCCTATAATATAACTTAATTGATAGGCAGCATTTTGTTCTCTTTTAATCATGCTTTTATATTTTTCCTGAGACTTTTTTTGAAAAAATAATTCACGGAAGTACAATTTTTTAATCAATCCTAATTGTTCATCAGCAGTTATTTTCAAAGACTGATCCTTCCAAAATTGATGCATATTGGCGCTCACTATTCCTTTACCATAATGCAAGGAATCAATGGTTTTAATGATTTCAGTTCTCCCCAATTTTGAAATTAATGAATCATAAAATACATCTCCATCCACGGCTTTTGCACTTGAATCTTTATGATTAATTATGCCTTTATCTAAAGCAATCAATGCAGGTAATTCATAAAAGCTAGCTAAAGGTGCGTAGGCTGAATCACGATATCTTGATAAATTATGAATAGTAAAAACATCTGTTCCGTTTTCTAATAGTGCAAAGCTTCCCTTCATTTGTGCACTATCAAACAATTTGCCAATAGCTGCATCTGATATTACATTATTAGGAGAACAAGCTGCAAGAAATATACCCATTAGCCAAAAAACAAAAACAAGCTTTTTCATATTGAATCAATTAGTTTGAATGCACAAAATTACCACATAATGCCAACAAAAACACCTCCAAAATGGAGGTGTTTTAACTAAATAAGGTTCAAATTTTTAAAGAAGGAAGGAATTAATCAATTCCTAATAATTCTACTTCAAAAACAAGGGTAGATCCTGGTCCAATAACGGGTCCAGCAGAACGTTCCCCATAAGCTAATTCAGAAGGAATAAATAATTTCCATTTACTTCCAACTGTCATTAATTGTAAAGCATCTTGCCAGCCTTTAATAACTCCATTTAAAGGGAAACTGATAGGCTCTCCTCTTTGTACAGAACTATCAAACACAGTGCCATCAATTAAAGTGCCATGATAATGACATTTTACTTTGTTGTTTAAAGTGGGCTTTTGTGTACCAGTTCCCGCTACTAATACTTCATATTGTAGGCCACTTGTTAATTTCACCACTCCTGGTCTTTTAGCATTGTTAGCTAAAAATTCAGCGCCTATAGCGCGATTTTGTAGGATGTTGTTTTGACTCATTTTATCTTGGTAGTTTTTAATGCAAATATCTAATAAAGTATCTGGAATCTCTGGTTTTGCTAATACGCCTGCCGCCATACCCTTATTAAAAAGAGCGACATTCACATCTTGCAAACCTTGCCCTTTTAAGCTTTGAGCTATACGATAACCTAGTGCATAAGAAGCACTATCCTTTGTATTTTTAAGGCTACTTGTTGCAGTAGGAACTGCCGTTTTTCGAGCCACTGCGGTTTTAGGAGCAACAGCCTTAGTTGTCTGCGCTTGAGCCATGACTAAAAAACAAAGGGAACTAATAATGAATACTAATTTTTTCATGTTTAATTATAATTGAATAAAGAATATCCTCTTTACTGCTTTGTTACAGAGAGGACGTCAAAAATACGTTAGAAACAGATTCAAAGTGGGCTTATACTAAAAATACTATGTTAAAAGCTGATGAATGGTGTTTTCAATTTTAGAAAGCTCCATTTTATCCATCACCCATTTCATTTGGCTCGCTATTTGACTGGTACATAAATTGCCAATACTGCCTTCATGAGTATGAGAAACTTGGGTAGAATAAGTATAGCTTCCCTCTTCGATAGCCTCACCTACTTTTTTATACGCATCTCTAAATGGCACCCCCGCATTCACTAATTTATTGACCTCTTCCACACTAAATAAAAATTGATATTTAGGGTCTTCTAATATTTGTGGGGTCACTTTCATGTTTTCAATCATCAAAGTAGCCATGGATAAACAACTACGTAATTCGGTAAAAGCAGGAAACAAATGTTCCTTTAATAATTGCAAATCACGATGATAGCCAGAAGGTAAATTGGTGGTCATCATCATTATTTCATTGGGCAAAGCCTTGATACGATTACAATAAGAACGAATTAATTCAAAAACATCTGGATTTTTTTTATGCGGCATGATGCTAGAACCCGTTGTTAATTCATCAGGGAAACTAATGAATCCAAAGTTTTGATTCATGAATAAACAAGCATCCATGCTTAACTTACTTAATGTATCTGCAATATTTGCCAAAGCATTGGCAGTGATACGTTCCGCCTTGCCTCTTCCCATTTGAGCATATACCACATTAAAATTAAGTGTATCAAAACCTAATAATTCAGTGGTTCTTTTACGATTGATAGGAAAAGAAGAGCCATATCCCGCAGCAGATCCTAATGGATTTTTATTGACTACTTGCAATGCGGCTTGTAAAATAGTCATATCATCTACTAAACTTTCAGCATAAGCTCCTAACCAAAGTCCAAAAGAAGAAGGCATAGCTAATTGCAAATGTGTATAGCCAGGTAATAAATCATTTTTATGTGCTTCACTTTTTACTTGAAGAACTTTAAAAAAAGAATCCACTTCTTTAGCAATGCTAATGAGTTCGGCTCTTAAGAAAAGTTTGATGTCTACTAAAACTTGGTCATTTCTGCTTCGAGCACTATGAATTTTTTTACCAATATCTCCTAATTTTTCTGTGAGTATCATTTCCACTTGTGAATGAATATCTTCTACACCAGGAGATAGTTCAAAATTTCCTTTTTGAATGCTATAGTATATTTCTACTAATTCTTTTTTAATCGCAACTAATTCCAAAGGAGTTAACAATCCCACTTCAGATAACATTGTAGCATGAGCGATGGAACCTAATACATCATGTGCAGCCAAATACATATCCATGCTAGGATCGTTGCCAATGGTAAATTGTTCTACCGAAGCGGCTACCTTTCCATTTTTTTGCCAAAGCTTGCTCATATTATAAATAGTTTTTCTAATAATTGAATGTAAGTTACGATCCCTTCTTTTATTTCATTGGTATAAACATATTCATCTGCAGTATGGCTGCGTGCTGAATCACCGGGACCCATTTTTAATGCAGGGAAAGGCATCAAAGCTTTGTCTGATGAAGTGGGAGATCCATAATACCCTTTACCCAAAGCAATTCCAGCTTTTACAATGGGATGATCCAATGCGATAGAGGATGATTTTAAACGAGTACTCCTGGGTGTGACTGTTACTTGAATATTTTGTTGAATAGTATCTAAAATTTCTTGGAAACTGTATAATTCATTCACTCTAATATCCACCACAATTTTACAAGAAGCAGGTACTACATTATGATGTTTATTGTCGGTTTCAATAACAGAGACCGTCATTTTTACAGGACCTAATAAATCGGACACTTTAGAAAACTGATACTCATTGAACCATTGTAATACGGGTATCATTTTAGTAATGGCATTGTCCCCTTCATTACGAGCAGCATGTCCCGCTTTTCCAGTAGTCACTATATCTAAAACTAATAATCCGCGTTCGGCAATAGCCATTTCCATTTGAGTAGGTTCCCCTACTATACCAAACGTAACATTTTTTAATTGTGGTAAAACCATTTCAATACCATGCTGCCCCGAAATTTCTTCTTCGGCCGAAGCCACATAAACCAAATTGTAAGGCAAAGAAGCCTGATCATAAAAATATAAAAAAGTAGCTAATAAGCTCACCAAACTCGCTCCCGCATCATTACTTCCTAATCCATATATTTTACCTTGATGTTCAAATGGACTAAAGGGCTCAAAAGTATATCCCTGATTGGGTTTCACGGTATCGTGATGGGAGTTTAACAAAAGTGTAGGCAAGGCTTCATTAAAATGTAAATTGTATGCCCAAATATTATTTTTATCCTGATGAACCTGAATATTTTTTTGCAGCAAATAATTTTTAATGGATACCGCAGTTTGATCTTCCTCTTTACTAAACGAAGGAATCGTAATTAAAGTTTTCAATAAATCAATGGCTTCCTTTTGAAGTTGACTTATAATAGGTGATATGTTTTGCAAATCTGACATTATAATTGAATAGTGGTACCTGCAGTACCCTGTATTAATTCATTTAATTTTTCTCCTTTCCCAATGATGACGGAATGTACCCCTTGTTCTAATGCTTTAAAAGCATTGTCCATTTTAGGCAGCATCCCTTCTAATATGATGTTTTGAGATTTTAATTGTTGGTATTTTTCAAAATTAATTTTCCCCATCACAGATGCAGGATCTTGAACATTTAGCAGCACTCCTTCTTTCTCAAAACCATAGATCAAATGTACATCATAGTGTTTTGATAAAGCGGTAGCAATACTTTGTGCAATGGTATCTGCATTGGTGTTTAAAATTTGTCCTTCCCCATCATGTGTTAATGGAGCCATCACTAATTTTGTTCCTTTTTGCAATAAATCAATAAAAGCGTTTTCATTTACTTCATCTACATCACCCACAAAGCCAAAATCAATCGTGGGATGTACTCTTTTATGTGCTTTTATTAAATTTGCGTCAGCCCCTGTTACCCCCATCGCATTTACACCCTCTGCTTGTAATTGTGTGACTATATTTTTATTAATCAATCCCCCATACACCATCGTTACTATTTTGAGAGTCTCTGCATCTGTCACTCTTCTTCCTTCAATCATTTGTTGTTTGACCCCTAATTGATTCGCTAATTGAGTCGCTAATTTACCCCCTCCATGTACTAAAATAGCATGCCCTTCCAAAGCAGCAAAGGCTTTGAGAAATGTAGTTAATACAGTAGGGTCATCTACTATATTTCCTCCTATTTTAATGACATATAATTTTTCCATATCAACTCATTACTTCAACGCATTTAATATTTCACTCAATACTGCTTGTGCTGCAAACACTCTATTAGAAGCTTGTTGGGTCACAATGCTATATGCACTATCTAAAACTTCCGAACTTAATTCAACATTACGTCGCACAGGTAAACAATGCATCACTTTCGCCAAATTAGTAGTTGCTAATTTAGCATTCGTAAGCATCCAAGAAGCATCTGTTGATAATACTTTCCCATAGTCATGGTAGGCACTCCAATTTTTCACATATACAAAATCGGCACCTGCTAGTGCTTCATTTTGATCCTGCGTAATAGTGGCTCCTTTAGTAAATTTTTCATCTAATTCATATCCTGCAGGATGTGTAATTACAAAATCGGCTTCACCCCATGCATTTACCCACTCGCTAAAACTATTGGCAACACATTGCGGAATAGATTTTATATGAGGCGCCCAAGTTAAAACCACTTTAGGTTTTTTAGTCATCAAAGGTGGGGCCGTCATTATTTCTTGTATCGTTATAATATCAGTCAATGATTGTAAAGGATGTAAAGTGGCTGATTCCAAACTGATCATTGGAATACCTGTATACTTAATAAACTGATGAATAATATTTTCGCTATAATCTTCTGACTGATTCACTAATCCAGGAAAAGTTCTGATACATAAAATATCAAAGTACTGGCCTAAAATAGGAGCTGCATCTTTAATATGTTCAACTGTGGTTCCATTCATAATGGCTTGCTCATTGAATTCTAAAGCCCACCCTTCTTTATCAACGTTAAATACAATAGGTTCCATGCCTAAATTTTGGGCAGCAATTTGTGTACTTAATCTCGTTCTCAAACTTGGATTTAGAAATAATAATCCAATACGTTTGCCCACTCCTAAATTTTTATGAAGTAAAGGTTGTTGTTTATAAGCTAGCGCTTTAGCAACTAACTCATTTATATGAGCGACATCTTTAACTGATATAAATTGTCTCATAAAATTAAAGAGGCGTTTTTGAAATTTGATGAATGGCTTGGTTCAATCTTTCTAAGAACAATTGAATATCCTCCATACTAATCGCTAAGGAGGGAAGTAATCTAATGACATTGGGTTTGGCTTCGCCCGTAAATACTTTAAAATCGTTTAATAACACTTTTCTAATATCTGTAAAAGCTTCTTCCATCTCAAAACCAATCATTAATCCTCTTCCTCTTACTACTTTAACACCTTTGGTTTGTTGCAATGCCTCCATTAAATATTTTCCTTTCTCTTCTGCAGCAGAAATTAAGTTTTCTTGTTGTATCACTTCTAATACCGCCAATGCTGCAGCACATGCTAAGGGGTTGCCTCCAAAAGTGGTTCCCAACATTCCAAACTTAGGAGGTATATGTGGTGCAATTAATATGCCACCTATAGGAAAACCATTCCCCATACCTTTTGCCATAGAATAAATATCCGCATGCACACCTGCATGATCGTGTGCAAAAAATTGACCTGATCTAGCATAACCACATTGAACACTGTCCGCAATATAAAGAGCGCCATGTATATCACACAAGGAACGGATACTTTGTAAAAAAGCATCACTCGCTTCGTAAATTCCAGCAACACCTTGAATCCCCTCCACTATCACTCCTGCAATTTGATCGCCTTGCTCTTTAAAACAATTTTCTAAAGCAGTGATATCATTCAATGGAAGAAAAATAATGTTATTTGTTTCGTTTACGGGAGCAACAATACTAGGATTATCAGTAGCGGCTACTGCTAATGATGTACGCCCATGAAAAGATTTTTTAAACGCTACTATTTTTTTTCTACCGGTATGAAAAGACGCAAGTTTTAATGCATTCTCATTAGCTTCGGCTCCACTATTACATAAAAATAATTGATAGTCTTTTTTTCCGCTTACTTCGTTCAATAAGTCAGCCAATTGAGTTTGTATAGGAAGTATCACTGAATTAGAATAAAAAGCAATGGCATGCAATTGATCTTCGATACGTTTTACCCAATGCGGATTGGTATGACCAATGCTTATGACAGCATGGCCTCCATACATATCTAAATACTCCTGACCTTTTTCATCCCACACTCGGCTACCACTCGCCTTCGTAATAGCAATAGGATTTAAAGGATATACATTGAATAATGACATAATACTATTTTTAAAATTGACTTGCTTTTAATTGAAGGCCAGTCGTTTCAGGAAACTCAAATAATAAATTCATATTTTGGACCGCTTGCCCCACCGCTCCTTTCAATAAATTATCTATCACAGAATGAATGGCAATTTTATTTCCTTGTTGCTCGAGCTGTATAAAACATTTATTGGTATTCACAACTTGTTTTAAATCAATAGGTGATTTTGAAACCTGTACAAAAGGATGTGAAGCAAAAAAAGATGTATATAAATGATATAATGACTCAAGTGATTCTTTGGTATCTAAAACTGAAGTGACAAATATACCTCTGGTAAAATCTCCTCTCCATGGCACAAAATGAACTTGCGCTTTTGCATCGCCCTGCAATTGATGCAAACTTTGATGAATCTCATGTAAATGCTGATGTTGCAATGTTTTATAAGCTTGTATATTATTTGCTCTCCAGCTAAAATGGCTCGTTGCATTGAATCCTTGTCCCGCACCTGTAGATCCTGTGATACCTGTTGTGTATACATCTACTACCATTCCTTTGTCTGCCAATGGTAATAAACCTAATTGAATCGCTGTAGCAAAGCATCCTGGATTAGCAATATTTTGGGCAGATTGAATAGCTGCTTTTTGTAATTCAGGTAAACCATATACAAAAGTTCTGTCTCCTATTTTATTTTGCGAAGTCAATCTGAAATCTTGAGAAAGGTCAATTATTTTAGTAGAAGATGCAATTGTGTTTGTTTCTAAAAACTTTTTAGCATCTCCATGACCTACACATAAAAACAAAACATCGATATCGGCATTTAGTTCAGATGCAAATGCAAGATGGGTATCTCCTAATAAATCGGTGTGGATACTACTCACCAAAGCTCCTGCATGACTCGTACTATGTACAAAAGCAATTTGCACTTTTTCATGATGCAATAAAAGTCTAATGAGTTCACCGCCAGTGTTGCCAGCGCCGCCCACAATACCTACTTTAATTTGATGTGACATAATAGATGTTTAAATTATTTTTTATCGGCCGCTTTAATTTGATGAAATATGCTCGTTTGATTACCAAATATTTTGGTAAAGCCTCTCACATCATTTCCTGTCCAACCAGTATTCATTTCGCCATACTTTCCAAATTTGGAACTCATTAAATCATTGGGTGATTCAATGCCAATAATTTGAAAACGATAAGGATGTAACTGAACAAAAACTTCTCCTGTTACTTGTTCTTGCGAATGCGTTAAAAATGCTTCAATATCTCTCATCACTGGATCTAAAATTTGTCCTTCATGTAACCAGTTGCCATAAAATTGCGCCAATTGATCCTTCCATGATAATTGCCATTTAGTTAACACATGTTTTTCTAAAGCATGATGCGCTTTTAAAATCACCATGGGTGCCGCTGCTTCAAAACCTACACGGCCTTTAATGCCAATAATCGTATCGCCCACATGTATATCGCGACCAATGCCATAAGGCCCTACGATAGATTGAATATATTGAATCGCTTCTGTTGGATGTGTAAATGATTTTTGATTCACCGTTTTAATTTCTCCTTTTTCAAAACCAATCACTAATTCCTCCTCTTGCCCTTCTTTACTCATAGGAGTAGGCCATGCCGATTCTGGTAACATTCCTTTAGACTGTAAGGTTTCTTTGCCCCCCACACTAGTTCCCCAAAGTCCTTTATTGATAGAGTAAGCTGCTTTTTCAAAATTCATAGCAACTCCTTTTCCTTTTAAATATTCTATTTCCGCTTCTCTGCTTAATTGTAAATCACGAATAGGTGTTACAATTTCAACTCCTGGAATCATGATTTGAAAAATCATATCAAAACGGACTTGATCATTTCCTGCACCGGTACTTCCATGGGCAACTAATTTAGCATCCATCTTTTTCACATGTGCTGCAATGTGCAATGCTTGACTTAAACGTTCGGCACTCACACTTAATGGATAGGTGTTATTTTTTAAAACGTTACCATAAATTAAGTATTTGATAATGTCATCGTAATATCCTTTGACCGCATTGACTGTAGTGTGAGACTTCACTCCTAAAGCATAAGCATGTGCTTCTACTTTTTTTAATTCTTCTTCCGTAAACCCGCCTGTATTCACGATCACGCTATGCACTTCTAATCCTTTATCTTCAGATAAATATTTGACACAAAATGTGGTATCCAAACCACCACTAAACCCTAATACTACTTTTTCCATACTTTTATTTTTTTCTAAGCCAATTGAAAAATTTATTTTGTTTATCACCCCTTGATGTTGGCACATCTTCTTGTGTTGCTTTAGGTTCATATAACATGGCAGTACACATACAATTTTTACGATCCTTACTCATTAATATATCATAGTTCACACAACTTTTACATCCAGCCCAAAATTCTTCGTCATCTGTTAATTCACTATAGGTAACCGGCTCGTATCCTAATTCACTATTAATTTTCATGACCGCCAACCCCGTGGTCAATCCAAATAATTTGGCATCGGGATATTTTTCACGGGATAATTGAAAAATAGTTTGTTTGATTTTTTTAGCAATTCCACTTTTTCTAAATGAAGGTGCTACAATCAATCCACTATTCGCTACAAATTGACCATGTTGCCATGCTTCGATATAACAAAATCCAACCCACTCGCCAAATTCGGTATGTGCAATGACGGCTTTACCTTCTTCAATTTTTTGAGCCACATATTCGGGGCTTCTTTTGGCAATACCAGTGCCACGCGCTTTTGCGGAGGATGCCATCTCGTCGGTAATGGCGATTGCATAGGAAGTGTCGCCACTATGGGCTATACGAACTATAATATTTTGTTCCAATGATGTAAACGGTTTAAATGAATGAACAGTTTTGGCTTCAATTAAGACTATTTCGGGGCTTTTTCCACTGATAGGGGCAAGTGCCAATTGCTCGTCCTATCAGAATCCACGTCGGCATCTAGCCGCAAGCGGCAACCTAATAGGGCTGTTCAAAACAGGCACAGGTGCTAAAAAAGCACTCGCTGTAAAAGTAAAAGTGGTTACCTGTTTCATTGATAAAATCCTGTTTAAGGAATGAGGTGTAAAAGTATTAAATAAATATAGAAATGAAGGGGGTTTAGACTTATAATTTGCTGAAAAACCCTTTTCAGGACTGATTTGGACTGTAAAAAGAATGACTGTTAGTTTTTTGGAGCTACATTAGTCCTTAATTTTGTACTAAGATTTGGAATACAATTCATTAGACCATCTCTCCAACTACTCAACATATGAAAAAAATAACCACGCTTTCAATCTTAGCTTTTGGCATGATACTCACAGCATGTAATAGCACTTCGAACAAAAACAATAGCACAGATATCACTACACAAAATAAGGCAGATACGATTGCCGCAGCCCCACCAGTACATTATGAAATAGTGTATTTAGATAATAAAAAAGATCCTACCTGCGGCATGCCAGTGACAGCAGGCGTGAGTGATACTGCACATTACGAAAATAAGGTCATCGGCTTTTGTTCTACAGAATGCAAGACTGAATTTTTGAAAAATCCCAAAGCGGGTTTAGCGGCAGCAGCATTAAAGAAGTAGAAAGTGGGTCTTTGATTTAAAAAGATTAACTGAATAGATAAGCAATATCATCCTTAGACAAAGACTTTACAAAACCTTCTTCATCCGAAATCAATTCTTTTGCTAAGGTCCTTTTACGATCTTGCAATTTTAGAATTTTATCTTCAACAGTATCATTACATATCATTCGGTATGCAAATATATTTTTAGTTTGTCCAATACGATGGGTTCTATCAATAGCTTGTTGTTCTACCGCAGGATTCCACCAAGGATCCACTATATAAACATAATCTGCAGCGGTTAAGTTTAACCCCACTCCACCTGCTTTTAATGAAATTAAGAACACTCTACAATTATCGTCATTCTGAAAACGTTCAATAGCACGTTCTCTTTCTTGTATGGTACTTCCTCCATCAAAATATTCATAATCGATTCCTAATTTAGTAAGTTCCGCCTTTATTAAAGCCAACATACCTAAGAATTGAGAGAACACTAAAGCTTTGTGACCACCAATGTTTTCAGCTATTTCACGAGTTAGTTCTTCCAACTTTACCGAAGCGTTAGGATAATTTTCGTCTTTTAGAATTGCCGGACTATCACAAATTTGACGAAGTTTCATTAACCCTTGTAAAATTGATAATTGTGATTTTTGAATTCCTTTTTCTTCTACCATTCCAATTAATTTATCGCGATAATCATTTCGATAGGCTTCATAAATTTTACGTTGCTCATCACCCATTTCACAATACAAGACCATCTCTTGTTTTTCTGGTAAATCTTTGGCTACTTGCTCTTTAGTTCTACGTAATATGAAAGGGAATACAAATTTTCTTAAATGCTCTTTTTGTTCTTGCTCATCAAACTTATCAATAGGCATGGAGAAATTATGCTTAAAATATTCAACCGAACCTAGCATACCTGGATTTAAGAAATTCATTTGCGCATAAATATCAAACGTATTGTTTTGCAATGGAGTACCACTCAAACACAATTTATTTTTTGCGTTTAACAAACATGCAGCTTTAGTGACTTTACTTGATGGATTTTTAATAGCTTGACTCTCATCCAATATCACATAATCAAAATTAACTTCTACAAACATTTTAATATCACTACGTAATGTTCCATAAGTAGTAATAATGACCTCAATATCATCTTTTAAAATTTGTTTACGACTACGAGTGCCTCCATGATGTATTTGATAGGTTAAACTTGGTGTGAATTTTTTTAATTCATTTTGCCAGTTGTATAAAAGCGTCGTTGGACAAACTACCAAGGCCACTAATTTGCCATTTTTTTCTTTCAAATGTTGTAAAAAAGAAAGTGTTTGAATTGTTTTTCCAAGACCCATGTCATCGGCTAAGATTCCACCCCACTGTACATCATGTAAATAATTTAACCACTGGAACCCACTTACTTGATAGGGTCTAAGTATAGGAAAAAGATGTTCAGGAGGAGTGACATCCGCGATGGTATATTTCTCCCTAATTTTTTCATACTTACCTTCTAATTGGAAAATTATTTCCTCCTCATCTCTTTGTTGATAGAGTTCATCTAAAACTGAGAAATGATATTTACTTAACTTTAATGTATCTGCCTTCCCTTCTCCTACTTTAAACAACAAGGAATACTTATTCAGCCACTTTTCAGGAAGCACTCCTAAACTTCCATCTTTCAATGGAATAAACTGTTGCTTATTGGCCAACATATTTTTAATATCCTGTATCGTGACCTTTTGATCCCCAAATGAAATTTCAACTTTAGCATCAAACCAATCGGTATTGCTACTAATATATAAGCGAGTTGAAGGTTTTGCAGTATTAAACTTGAATTGTTTCAAGTATTCAGTACCAAACAAAGGAATTTGTTTTTCACGAAGTGTATCAATGAATAAAAAGAACCAGTTATTTTTTAAAACTTCTGCCCCTTTTAATGCCAATACATTTCCTTGATTAGGGCGTACAAATCCAGAATGTAATTGCTCAATAGCATTCATCAAATGGCGTTCCGTAGCTAAATCACGCTCTAAGATGACTATTTTATCCCCTACCTGCTGAATCACAGAAGGTCCGTCTTCTTTGTTTACTATGATATCATTATAAACATACAAAGGTTCAAAAAATAAATAATCGCCACTTTCTTTTAATAAAATTTGAAGTGTTGGCTTGACTCCTTTTATTTTTTCCTGTAATACATTTTCAAGTTCTACCTTATATTGTTTGGATAAAGGCAATAAAGTAGTTTGTAAATAGGAAGGCCAATCTTCCAATAAAATTTCATGACAACCACTAGGCATAAATTTTTCTACCCAAGTAAGATCTTCTTTTGTTTTCCAGGAAAAAAATTGATGGTTGTGCTGATAAATATAATGTGTCTTAGCATGATTTTCCTCAATAGGCAATAAACCCTCAGGTAAATTCACTTGTGCATATATAATATATCGATCCTCTTCCTTTTCAACTCTAAAGCAAGGCTGAATGGTATTAAAAACCAATTCCGCTTTTTGCAAATTAGCAGTGTTAAATGCTTTATTAGGAGGTAGTATAAAACTAAAAGGATGTTCTGATAAATCTCTCCACAAAATAGCAATTTTAGGTTGCAAATATTCTTGAATTAATTCCCTGGTTTCTTCGGGTAAACTTGCTTCATCTGTATGCACAATCGTATCCCATATCCCTTGGAATGGAGAATTTTTATTCAAAAATTTAGTCATCTCACTGGGCTGCAATTTGCGTACCAGTTGCACTAATAATTTATCTTCTTCTTTAATATCGGCCGGGGTTACTAGTTTAGCTAAATCCACTTTTTCAACTTTGCCTACAAAGGCTGTGCCTTCTTCATTGACTTCACCCTTAATTACATTGAAAACAATATGTGGATATTCATTAGGCTGATGTTGTAAAACCAAACCAAAACGTTCGATCGTCTTTTGAGGTGGAACCACTTTTTCATCTAATTCTTCTAAATCCCAATCATTTCCTGAAGGTCTTTTGATAGCCGTTTTAACAACTTCATTTATTTTATGAATATGCGTATCTAATACTTTCAAAAAAGGTTTGCCGTCATGATAAATGAATTCAAATTTATCCTGAAGGTTATCCTCTAAGCTATACCCATATAAAGCAAGTAGCTTGTTTTTTTCGCGATCCCAATTTCGGATGGTTTCAAAATAATCTGCTCCTTTTAATTGAAATAATAATAAAAGAACCATCGTTTTGTGCACACATAAAGGATATTCAGTTTCAGAAAGACAATCACATGAAGTATCAAAAAATCTTTCATCGTTTTTCTGAATAATAAGGTGATGTGTTTTCCCTTTTTCATCTACTTCGGCAACGACTTTTTCATTTTCACTACTAATAATATGCGGACGAACTGTTTTTAATGTAAGCTCTGCTTTTTCAAAAGTAGATTTAGCACATAACATTCGAATCATTTTCAAATCCAATGTTTTAGTGCGTAAAAGGGTATGAGTCGTTTTATAAGAAGCCGCTTTGTAATCCAATAAATTCTTATCTAATAAATCTTGTATATGAAATAAAGCTGCTGCTTTATGTCTACATACTTCAGATAAATTATAAGGACATCCGCATCTTAAGGAAAGCGTTGCGGCATTTTTGAAGTTCTCAATAGTTACTTTATAATAGGTACTATACCCATCATCTTTAACTCTGCAATGAATACTACCAATTAAAGGATCAAACTTAATAAGTTCGATGTTTTTAAGGGAGTATATTTTTTTACCGCGACGAATGACCTCTTCGGTGCCGTAGCTGTAGATGTGTTTGACTAAATAGGGTAATGCCATAGGATACAAATAGCCCTAAAAAAAGGGCAATCTGCAAATGTACGGGTTTGTGGGCTAAGTTCATAGTCTTTTATAGATAAAAAGACGCTAAAATTTAAAGGGCATTGATTAAGGCACTCTCCTTGTAAAGTGGTAAAGAAGGCGCTGTATCCTTAGAAATACAATACAACATATCTTCCTCCAAACCATAAGCCGCTAAACGGTGCCAATGGGTCGTGGTTTTAATATATTCGGTTAAATGGTCTTTGTGTTGCATATATAATTGCTGAGCCATCAAACTACTATCACAATGTATGGTAAAATATTCCTGAATTTCCTGAATTAATGCACCGGCAAATAAAGTGTCTTCAATATTGAATCTATTTTTCCAACCTGAGCAACCTAAAATAACATTTGCCTTTTGTTTTTTTAAGAATTCAGCGACTACAGTTAAATTAGGAAAAGATCCTGTTACAATTTCACGTGCTCCCTGCTTCAAACACATATGTAATAATTTAGTGCCATTGGTCGTGGTAATCACTAAAGTTTTATTTTCAATAAAGGAGCGTGGATATTCGGAAGGAGAATTTCCATAAGATAATCCTGGAATAATTTTTCCATCGCGTTCCCCAGCAGTAACTCCTCCAGTTTGCTTTCCCATTTCAATACAGAGTTCGGGTGAATCTACCGGAATAATTTTTCGAGCACCATTATATAAAGCAGTCGCCATGGTGGATGTTGCTCTAAAGACATCTATGATCACTACAATACTATCTTGTATTTCGTATAAGTCAAGTAACTGAGGAGTTAATACCGTATGTAAATGGGGTAGGTTATTTTTTTTCGACGTCATACCCACAAAGATACAAAATGCAGGAAGTTATACGACCTCTTTTTTCTTACTTAAAATGAGAATTTCTGAAACAATCACATCGGTACTAATGCGTTTCACTGCATTTTTGTCGGTGTAAGATTTGTTTATCAAGCGGCCTTCTATGGCTACTTCGGTGCCCTTTCCTAAATACTTTTCTGCATACACAGCCAACTTAGACCATGCCACAACATTAAACCATTGTGTTTCATCTAACCACTCCCCTTTCGCATTTTTATAGCGGTCATTCACAGCTAATTTAAAATTGGCTAGCTTTTTTGTAGCATCAAAAATTTTGATGTCTGGATCGGCGCCTAAATGACCCATTAATTGAACTCGGTTTTTAATTGCTTTCATATTTTAATGTTTTATTAAGACACAAAAGTGCAATTCAGTACCATATATAAACACCGTATTTATACCCTCCCAAAAAGGGGGTATTCAAAGGTGGGAAATAAAAGTTGAAAATAAAAGTTGAAAATAAAAAAAGTGATAAATTAAATGAAATTTATTTAAATGGAATCTTGACCACTTTAGCTTTCACCAAAGTATTTCGGATATCAATATAAATAATGCTTTCTGGTTTTGCGAATTCTGTTTTAACATAACCTAATCCAATCGCCTTACCCAAAGTAGGGGCTTGTGTTCCAGAAGTCACGCTTCCTATTTCATTTCCATTTTCATCTTTAATAATATAATAATGACGAGGAATACCACGATCTATCATTTCAAAACCCACTAATTTTTTTTCAACCCCATTTGCTTTTTGAACTGCCAATGCTGATGAATTGGTAAAATCTTTAGTGAATTTAGTGATCCAACCTAATCCTGCTTCTAATGGACTGGTCGTATCATCAATATCATTGCCGTATAAACAAAAGCCCATTTCTAAACGTAATGTATCGCGCGCTCCCAAACCAATGGGTTGCAATCCCATTGGCTTCCCTATTTCAAAAAGAGCATTCCAAACTTTATTCGCATTGTCATTTATATCTTCAAAATAAATCTCTACTCCACCTGCACCAGTATAACCTGTTGCACTAATTAAAACATTATCGATGTCTAATAATTTTCCTTTCACAAAACTGTAATATGGAATATTCATCACGTCCATAGAAGTTAACTTTTGCACTAACTTAGTAGCATTAGGGCCTTGTATTGCCAACAAAGCAGTTTTAGGACTTATATTATGCATCTCTACGCCCTTTGTATTATGTTGCACGATCCAATTCCAATCTTTTTCAATGTTAGATGCATTCACCACTAACATATATACTTTATTTTTCTCCACACAATACACTAATAAGTCATCTACAATTCCTCCGGTTGCATTAGGCAAACAACTATATTGCGCTTTTCCGTCCTCCAACACCGAAGCATCATTTGAAGTCACTCTTTGAATTAAATCCAAAGCGTCTCCTCCTTTTAAAACAAACTCACCCATATGGCTTACGTCAAAGACTCCTAGATTGTTTCTAACACATGCATGTTCATCGTTGATGCCAGTATAACTAATGGGCATATTATAACCCGCAAAGGGTGCCATCTTAGCGCCTAATGCAATGTGGTGATGCGTAAAGGGAGTATTTAAAACTTCGCTCATATTATTATTGATTTTTTCAAAGGTAAAGAAAAAAAAACACCCCAACGATGGTCTCTATAACGATTATCATTGGGGTGTTTCGAAAATAAATATTGGGTCCTAAAAAACCACTTTATAGAAGAATCGCCTATTTATAAGAATCCCCCCTTATTTTAATAAGTAAATCGCTCTACTATCCATTGCAGGTCTCCAATTCTGGATACCACTTTACCCACTTTGTCTATCCCAGGAGTAGCGCTGGTATTATTAGAGGTACTCTTATTTTCTTTTTTTAGATCTTCTAATTTTTTGCGTTCTTCTCTCAATGCATCTAATTCCTTTTGCACTTCGTCCATGTTATTTTTAGAATCTTTATTCCAACGACTTGATTTATTAATATGATCCGATGAATCTTCCATGGCATCCTGACGATTTGTTTTTTCTAAACCGGTGGCTGTCATAATATATTCTACCCCATGTTCAAATTCAAAGGATTCATTATCCCAAGGTTCATTCCATTCGTTGAACCAGTTTTCGTTGGAAGTAATTTGATCAATCGTTTCGGTTCTCATGCCTGTTCTGTGAATGCTAATATTAGTTTGCGACCAACCTTTATTATTTATTTTGATTCGTTTACCAATGGGAACGGCAATGGTCATAATAATATGTTGATTTCTAAATTTATCAGCTTTATTAATATGAATTCCTTTGTCTAAAAATAACAGACTGTCCTTTTGAGTGAAATCAAAATTAATTTTTTGGGCTAATGCATTCGCTTCTGCAATAGATTTTCCGTTACTCAATTTCACCACTTTCACATCAAAGCTATCTGTCTTAGATTGTACGATTCTAATTTTTAAGTTTCTAACAAACACCGTATCCTCCTCACCTAGATCACTAAATGGAGTGATGCGAAACCAACTATTTTCATAATATTTCATTTTAGGCGTTGCAGTCACTTCCAAATAAGAAATTTTAGGATTACTTAATGTCATTCCCTTTTCTTCTGGGACATTATGTTTAGAAAAACTTTTTCCTAGACTATTAAAGAAAAGAATAAATAGTAACCAGCCTACTATCCACAAGGCCCAAAAGCTAGAACGCACCCATATATTGGCTTTTTTATACCCTGCTATTTTTCGGACAATCGCAGTTACTACTCCTACTGCAGGTACCCAAATAAATAATAGAATAGCCCCTACTGCATACCAGGATTGTGCGCCTTCTTCTAAAATAAAATTCTTTAAAGGCAATAAACTAGTTGCAGCTACACCCACTCCAAATAATGCAGCTACTAAAGAAACCCCAACAATTGCTAAAATAAAATACACAAAGCCTTTTACTGCAATCGTGATTATTCTTCCAAAATAATACAGACAACCTTTGGAAACATTTCTGTTTTCATGATGACCTTCTTCTGCATTTGATCCATATGTTCTTTCATTTCTTTCCTCACGACGAGCATTGCTGCTTTCACTACGATTTGATTTTGTTTTTTGATATAAGTCATCCCCCCATGATTTCGCTCTCTTGCCAAATCCTTCCATATCATTTTGAATGGTATTTTTAATACTATTGATGTCCACTTTCTCTCCTACCATTTCTAATTTATCTGCACTGGTTTTAGCTTCTGGAATCACCAACCATAACACGATATAAACAAAAACAGCACCGGGACTAAAAGTAATATCTAAAAAATCACCAAAATCAGAGGCTTCCCAAAACTGGAATAAATGCAAGTGATTGAAATTAAATAAAAAACGAAAAAACGGAATTAAAAACAACACTCGTATAATCCATACTTGAAGCCCAAAATATTTGGACAATCCAGAAGCCACACCACCAATTACTTTATTATCAATATCTCTGAATAATCTTTTTCTCACACCACCCACTTCTTTCACCGAACTACTTGGAACTGCGACCCATAAGATAAGATACCCTAATATATTGACCCCTATTAAAAAGAACCATAAAATTCTTATTAATAATGGCTCTACTCCAAAATAATTCGCAATCCCGCTACATACCCCACCTAATACTTTATTATGTTCATCTCGGAATAATCTTTTAGGAGCAGTATGAGATGCGTTACGATAGCTATGATCGTTAGGTCTTGTATTTTGGTGCTGATCTTGATACTGACTTTGAGAGGTACTAGCTTCAAACCCATCCTGGGCTTCAAAATCAGCTGGGCGTCCAATACTAGAAATGATTAATTGAATATCTTCTTCGGTAATGCAAGCCGTCCCTTTTTTCAAACGATCGTCACATAATTCTGCAACACGACATTCAATATCATTTATTATTTCATCGCTGCCTTCTTCTTTTTCAAAATAGACACGTAAACTTTCAATGTATTGTTTTAAACTTTCATACGCTACTTCTTCAATGGGAAGTATACGTCCTTGAAAATTAATATTGATTACTTTTTTCATAGTGGGTTATAATTAAGATAAAGCAGAGCTTGCTTCAGATGATTCAATAGGGTTTGTATTTTGTGTAATTTGATGAACCGCATTAGCCATTTCATTCCATGTGTTTAATAACAAGGCCAAAGCTTGATGACCTTCGGGTGTCATCATAAAATATTTACGAGGTGGGCCACTTACACTTTCCACCCAACGATAATTTAATAAACCTGCATTTTTTAAGCGAGTTAACAAAGGATAAAGTGTTCCTTCTAAAATATGCAAATTGGCCGCTTTCATTTTTTCGACAATGTCACTAGGATATACTTCCCCTTGACCAATAATCGATAATATGCAAAACTCTAAAACGCCTTTCCGCATCTGACTCTGTGTATTTTGAATATCCATAACTTTTAATTGTTCAGCAAAGCTAAGTATTATTATAGTACTATGCAATACATAGTACTATAATATTTTAAAATAATTATCTATACCCTTAATAATCAATATATTAGAAATATATTAAAATTACAAACGCGCAGGAGAAATGATAAATGGTAGTAAAAAGGATTGACTATACCTGTTGCGGACGACCAATAATGGATTCAATAATAGAGGTAAAAAAGCTCACGAGCAACCCAAATATAAAAGCTGTAAAAAATCCAGCTACATGAAAACCTGGGACTAATTCGGACACCGTATAAATAATGAAAACATTAATCACTATTAAAAACAATCCTAAGGTAAATACCGTGAAAGGAATCGTTAAAACCACTAAGATAGGTTTCACAAAATTATTTAGGAGTCCCAATACTACTGCTACCAACAATGCTGTTATAGTATTATCTACAGTCACCCCCTTCATAAAATAGGCTACAAATAAAATCGCTAATGCTGACGCGACTGTTTTAGTAAAAAATTTTCCCATAATTAATGATTCATCAGGATCCAATTATAAATAGTAATTTTTATAATAAATGTAAGAGCTTCCTATTACATAAAAAACTTAGTACACCACTAATTCATAAAAATCATCTTCTTGCAAATACTTTTGAGCTAAGTCTTGAAGTTGTGGAGCTTGTATATGTCTTACCACATCAATGGTGTTGTAAAAATAAGCATCCGTTAAGCCATTCAAAATATAGGTCTTCCAACGAGCTATGATTTGAAAAGGACCATCTAAATCTCCTAGCAATCCCCCCAACATATAATTCTTAACTAACTTTAATTCATCTGGCTCTACTAATTCATTTCTTAATCTGGCCATCTCTTTATACACTTCAGTAATAGTGGGCACACATACATCCTTACCCGCATCGGTACTAATCATCCAAGCACAAGCTTGCACATGATTTTGCAAGTAACTATGTATCCCATAGGTATACCCTTTGTCTTCTCTAATATTACTCATGAGTCGCGATCCAAAAAAACCACCAAATATATTATTCAACACTTGCACAGGTGCGAAGTCCGGATGATTTCTATTAGGAAAATGACGTGCCAAACGAATAGAACCCTGCACCGATGCGGCATCATTCACAATACTATATTTTTTTTGTGCCGCAGAAATAATGGGATGCGTGGGCTCTTCTATCACCACCGCATTTAATGGTAATTGACCAATGTGTTGATTTAATAAAGCTTGCAAATTAGCCGGAAACTTCCCCGCTAAAAATAAAATACATTTTCCGTGTTTGTAATAAGTATTATAAAACGAGACTACATCCTCACGAGTAATATTTTTATAATCCGCTTCGGTGGAATATTTCCCATAAGGATGTTCAATACCAAATAAATATTCATCAATAAATCGATTGGCGATAAAATCGCCTTTTTTTAAATTTAAGGTCAATCTTTGAATTTGATTTTGCTGATAAATAGTCAACTCCTTTTCGGGAAAGCTAGCGTCAGAAACCAATTCACTCATCACTGGTAACACTTCTTTGAAGTGTTTGGTCAAACAATGTAAAGAAATAGTTGAAGTTTCATTATAACAGCTTCTATTTAAATAGGCACCGTAAAATTCGAATGCATCGTTTATTTCAAATGCCGACTTCGTACTTGTGCCATTTTTTAATAAAAAATTAGTGGCTGCAGCGACCCAGTTTTTTTGCTCATAAGTATTCCCTGCATAAAAAACCATTTCCATGGACAACACTTCTTCTGCACCACCTTCATAAGTATATACTTCTACTCCATTATCTAAATGAAAGTTTTGATAAGGTTTCAATTGAATATCAAAATCAATAGCGTCTTTTATCAAGGGGGTTACCGTACGATCTAATGCCATGATTTTAATTTTTACTATAATAATATAAAGTGTTCCTATTGGTATCCTTGAAAATGCGTTGAGCAGTTTCTTGAATGAGTTGAGGCGTGACTTCTTGATATTTCTTCAACTCACTATTCATTAAAGAAGCATCTCCCAATAATTCATAATACGCCAAACTATGCGCGCGATTCATGATGCTCATGTCTTCAAAACAAATCAAACTCTCTGTTTTATTGATCACCTTTTGTACCTCTTTTAAGGGGAGAATTTCATTTTTAATATGCTCAATTTCATCCAATATTGCTTTTTCTGCAACCGACATGGTCACCCCTTTTACTAATTTACCTTCAATCACCAATAATCCTGGATCGATGGTGCCAAAATGATAACATTCAATAGAAGAAAAAATTTGTTTCACTTTAATCAATTGCTCATAGAGTCTTGAGCTCGCTCCTCCTCCCATGACCTCCGTTAATAAATCGGTGGCATGATAATATTGGTCGTTGCGGTCGCCCATATGCCATGTCATCATCAACATATCTAATGGGACATCTGCACGAACATCTAAAGTTTTACTTTTTAATTGCTCAGGCTCTGCTGGCAAATTTCGAACATAAGGTTCTCCTGCAGGTATAGGACCAAACCATTTCTCAGCTAATGTTTTAACTTGATCGGTAGTGACATTACCAGTCACTACTAATATGGCGTTGTTGGGACGATAAAATCGAAAGAAAAAATCCTTCACATCTTGCATCGTTGCATTTTCAACATGCGACAAAGCAGCTCCAATGGTCATCCATCTATAAGGATGTTGTGTATAAGCCAAAGTACGCATCTTGTGCCAAGCGTCTCCGTAGGGTTTGTTGATATAATGCTCCTTAAATTCTTCGCAAACTACTTTGCGTTGCACTTCTAAACTTTTCTCGCTAAATGCCAAGCTTAACATTCTATCACTTTCAAGCCAAAAAGCAGTTTCAATATTTTCGGCAGGAATTTGACAATAATAATTGGTTAAGTCATTCGTGGTATAGGCATTGTTTTCACCCCCTGCTCTTTGCAAGGGTTCATCATACACTGGGATATTGACACTTCCGCCAAACATTAAATGTTCAAACAAATGAGCAAACCCAGTTTGTTTAGGATCTTCATCCTTGGCGCCCACATTATATAAAACATTCACCACCGCCATGGGGGTGCTGGTATCCTGATGAACAACAACTTTTAAGCCATTGTCTAATTCAAATTTTTCAAATTGTATCATAAAGAGGTCAAAATTACTTAATAAGTACAACAGTTCCTTTACGAATCATGAAGACGATTGTTAAAACTTTTCGAAACCCGATAATTCAATTAACTTTGTGGCCATTAATACAATCGTTATGCAACTAGATGCACTGTACCAAAGGGCCTTAAATTTTGAACATTTAAGTGTAGAAGAAGGTATGTTTTTATTTGAAAATGCTCCTTTGACAGAATTGAGTTATGTCGCCAATGAATTAAGAAAAAAACAAGTACCCCACGGTAAAGTCACTTGGCAA
Source organism: Chitinophagaceae bacterium (assembly GCA_037141925.1). Taxonomy (GTDB): domain Bacteria; phylum Bacteroidota; class Bacteroidia; order Chitinophagales; family Chitinophagaceae; genus Sediminibacterium. Next base: position 76,581 of record JBAXBS010000002.1, on the reverse strand, counting down.
ATTGATCGCAATTTAAATACCACGAATGTGTGTATTGCGAATTGTAAATTTTGTAATTTCTACCGTATCCCAGGACATCCTGAATCCTATATCACGGACATGAATACCTATAGAGAAAAAATTAAGGAAACCATTGCTTGGGGTGGAGATCAATTATTATTACAAGGAGGGCACCATCCTGAATTAGGATTGGAATTTTATACCGGCATCTTCAAACAAATTAAAGCTGAATTTCCAGATATCAAATTACATACTTTAGGACCCCCGGAGATTGCACATATTGCCAAGTTGGAAAAAATGAGTCACACCGATGTTTTAAAAGCATTATTGGAAGCAGGTATGAATTCCTTACCAGGTGCAGGTGCTGAAATATTAGTGGACCGTGTTCGTAAATTAGTGTCCAATGGAAAATGTGGCGCAGACGAATGGTTAGATGTCATGGCAGCAGCGCATCAATTACATATCACTACAAGTGCTACCATGATGTTTGGTCATGTAGAAACTTTAGAAGAAAGATTTATTCATTTGGTTCGTATTCGTGAAGTGCAAGACAAAAAACCAGCAGATGCTAAAGGATTTTTGGCTTTCATTCCTTGGACCTTCCAAGATGTGGATACCTTGCTTACTAAAATTAGAGGGGTTCATAATTTAACCACCACCGAAGAATATATTAGAATGATCGCCATTAGTCGTATCATGTTACCTAATATTAAAAATATTCAAGCCAGCTGGTTGACAGTAGGTAAAGCGACCGCGCAGGTTTGTTTAGAAGCAGGCGCGAATGATTTTGGAAGTATTATGTTGGAAGAGAATGTAGTGAGTGCTGCAGGAGCTCCACATAGATTCACTTATAAATCTATTCAAGAAGCCATTGCTGAAGCCGGTTTTGAACCACAACTTCGTAACCAACAATACGAATGGCGTGAACTCCCTGCCAATATACAGGAGCAAATCATTAACTATTAAGAATCAATAGGTTCGGAGTGAAAAAAAGGTCAATGAAACTGTAACATTTTCAACCCTATCTCGTTAAACGATCAATAAGGGGCTCATCCCCTATTTTTATCCATGACAGAACAGGAATACAATGTATGTGTTGACGAATACTCCGATGGAGTTTACCGCTTTATGGTAAAAAATATTCGGAATGCAGATGACGCCAAAGACATTGTACAAACTGCTTTTGAAAAATTATGGATGAATAAACAAAATATCCCCTCTGAAAAAGCAAAATCATACTTATTTACGGTGGCGTATCATCAAATGATTGATGTCATCCGAAAAGGAAAAAGAAATCAAACTTCAGACCATTATAGTGAATCAGATTTTGTAACACAGCCCTCTTCCAACAATGAATTGAAGCAAATACTGCTCAAAGCCATTAACGAATTAAATTCCACTCAAAAAAGCTTAGTGCTCTTAAAAGATTACGAAGGCTATTCCTATCAGGAAATTGGGGAGATTATGAATTTATCAGAGAGTCAAGTAAAAGTGTATTTACATCGAGCTCGATTATTTTTGAAAACAAGATTGATGAACATTGAAAAAGTAAATCAATCATGATAGTTAATGTACAAAATTACGAGACGTATTTTTTGTTGTATATCGACAACGAACTTTCTGCTACCGAAAAAGCAACAGTAGAATTGTTTATTCAACAAAATCCTTCCTATCAACAGGAATTGACACTTTTGCAAAATGCAAAGTTGGGTTTTAGTGAAAATACTAGTGAAGAAAGTGCAGAAGAAAAAATCATATTTGAAGATAAATTAAGTTTATACCAAATAAGCGAATCAGATACAGCATGTCTTCTTTATTTAGAGCATGAAATGTCGGCAAGTGAAGTAGCCCAATTCGAAGAAAAATTAGCCAAGGATCCCCATTTACAAATCTCCTTAACAAATTGGAGGAAGACTTTGATCTCACACAATTATAATGAGCTAGGTAAAAACGAGAAAGGATATAATGAGATAGGTGAAAATGAAAAATTAGACCCTGCCTTTAAGTACTCATTGTATAAAAAAGAGGCGGAATTAATTTCTATAAAAGCGAAACCATTATGGGAATGGAATAATACCTATCGTATCGCTTCGGTAGCAGCTCTATTGATACTTTGGTGGGGGTATCAATGGCTAAATACGTCCTCCATGATTTCCAAAAAGGAGATGACGCCAAATGTTATTGTGGTCAACCCTGTTCAGACCAATAATACGGCCATATCAAAGAAGAGTCTTGAAAAAAATGCCGAGGATATTAATAATAGAAGTCAAGCATCATTAACCAACTCTTCGGTCATTTCTAAAAGCTTATCTATCAATAGTTTGGCGGAAAAAAGTTATACTTCAACATTGACTGCTAAAAATGTGCTTGCAAATAATGCGAACCCAATTACTGAAAAAATAACCGAAAACCAAAGCGTGACATTTGGTAATAATATCAATGTATTGAGTAGTGATTTGACAAACGCAAATGAATCAATAAATGCTAGAAAGAATGAGTCCATCGCAAAAGAGAATGAGTCCATCGTAAATGAAAATGCAAGATTAGAAACAACCGAAGCTGTAAAAATGATACCCGTTTCTTACAAGGAAGTGGACCTAAATACAGAAGAGGAGGAGCGCACTTTATATATTGGAAACTTAGAATTAGATGCCGCTAAATTTAGAGAGATAAGCCGCAAGCTAACCGCTATTTTTAAAAGAAATAAATTAGAAAAAGAAAAATAAACAATTATGAAAAAAACATTTTTAGTAGTCGCTATTTTATTTACTACAATAGGTTTAATGGCTCAAGCGGATAGTAGCAACAATACAATAATAACTATAACATCAGATACCATTAAAGTAGGAAGTATTTCCATTATCAAAGGACAAGGAAATAAAAATTTGCAGGTTTTTAAACAAGATAAGAATGATACCACTGTCATGTTTAATACAGATACCTTACAGTTGGGCCGTTATAAAATTGTCAAATCCGAAAACAGTATTACTCGATTTAATAATGGTTGGGTCAATGGTGAAATTGGAGGAGTAAAAATTTACAAAACGCCAAAAAAACTGAGCGATATTAGCACCAATTGGTTTGCTTTTGATTTAGGCTACGCCAACTATATTGACAAGTCTCCTATTTTATTGTATACAATGTTATACCCTGGCATGATCATGCCCCCTAATTATGTTACCCCTTATAACTTAAAATTAAACAATAGTAAATCAAGTAATTTTAATGTTTGGATTGTGCAACAAAAAGTAAATTTATATCAACATAAAATCAATGTAAAATATGGCATTGGTTTTGAGATGTTTAATTTTAGATTGGAACAACCTGTAAGTTTCAGAAATGACCTGTCATCCAAAATGGTTATGGAAAGTTTTTCATTTACAAAAAATAAATTATTTACAAAATATCTAACCATCCCCTTCCAATTCAGCTATCAATCCAATCCTCAAAACAAAAGAAGTTTTTATATGAGTGCCGGGATGAGTGCCGGATATTTGATTGACTCTCGTAACAAACAAATTAGCGCTCAAAAAGGGAAACAAAAATACGATGGCAACTTTAATTTAAACAACTGGAGAGTCGCTACCATTGCGGAATTAGGAATAGGAGGAATTCGTTTATATGGATCATACGGCTTAACCAATTTGTTTGACAAACAAGCCACTTATTTTGATATGCGCCCTATCACTATAGGACTTAGATTTAGTAAATTCTAAAAGGATTAACTATTTCATTCTTAAGATGAGATCAAGCTGATTTAAACTAATTGCTCCGCTCCAAAATAAGAGTGGAGTACTTTAGGTAAAGCAATGCCATTTTCAGTTTGATAATTTTCCACGATTGCTGCAAAAATTCTTGGTAAGGCTAATGAACTTCCGTTTAAAGAATTCGCAAATTGAATTTTGCCTTCCGCATCCTTATATCTGCACTTCATTCGGTAAGTTTGATAGGATTCAAAATTAGATACACTACTTACTTCTAACCACTTTTCTTGCGCGGCACTGTATACTTCAAAATCATAAGTGATAGCAGATGCAAAACCCATATCACCACCACACAATCTTAAGATGCGATATTGCAAACCTAATTGTTGTAATAATTTTTCAACATGCAATACCATTTCATTTAAAACAGCATCACTAGTATCAGGACGAACAATTTGAATGATCTCTACTTTTTCAAATTGATGCACTCTATTTAATCCACGTACTTCTTTACCAAAACTTCCCGCCTCTCTTCTAAAACAAGGTGAGTAGGCTGTCATTTGGATAGGTAAATCAGACTCCTTTAAAACCACATCACGATACACATTGGTAACAGGCACTTCTGCAGTAGGTATTAAATAAAAGTCATCTTCCGTAGCATGATACATCTGACCTTCTTTATCTGGTAATTGTCCGGTTGCAAAAGCAGATGCTGCATTAACCATAAAGGGAGGTAAATATTCGGTATATCCTGCTGCGGTATTAAAATCTAAAAAGTATTGCACTAAGGCTCTTTGGAATTTAGCGCCTTTGCCAATATATAATGGGAAGCCGCTACCTGTTATTTTAGCACCGGTTTCAAAGTCTACTAAATTATATTTCTTAATCAAGTCCCAATGTGCTTGAGCCCCTGCAGGCAATGTTGGGGTAGATCCTCCTTCACGAAGCACCTCATTTTCCTCTGGCGTTTTGCCCAAGGGTACTAAATCATGGGGTAAATTAGGGAACTGTACAATGGTTTTTTGTAAATGCTCCTCCACTTCGGCCATTCTTTGTTTTAATGGCTCTAATTCTTTTTTCCAATTGGCTACCTCGTTTTTTAATGCCTCCGCCTTCTCTTTCTCCCCCTTAGCCATACATGCTCCAATTTCTTTAGAAGCCGCATTCACTTTGGATTGCGTCTCGTCAAAAGAGGCTTGTAATTGCTTTCTTTCGTCATCCATAGCAATAACGGTATCCACCAAATCCAGGTTTTGGAAATGCTTGATAGCCAGCTTTTTCTTAGCTAAATCACGGTTTTGGCGTAAAAAATTCACTTGTAGCATGAGGTCAACTTTTGGCAAAGATAATCAAACCAACTAACCACGCCTAGATATCCCGTACCTTTGACCATAAAATCATAAAAGAGGGTATGGCGAACATTTCAGATGACTTTCAAACCAGATGGTGGGCTTTGGAAGAAAAATTAATGAACAAATTTGGGAAAAAGCCCGATGTGGAAGCCATTTTATTTTTAATTGGTCTTCAAGAAACCGGTTTTATCCGCGAAAAAATAAGCAAGGAACAAAAGCAGGATTTAATGCATGTAGCAGTCTGTAAAATCCTTTCTAGTAGCGGTTATTACCTTTTAGAAGGAAAAGATGAGGAAGGTTGGCCCCATTTTAAACAAACCAAAAATGTGCCAGAAATGGAACTCATGGAACAGGAGGCCTTTCTAAAAGATCATATTTTACTATATTTTGAAAACAATCAGTTCTAGTAGATTGGTTTTTAGGGATTTTTATGAATCTTTGCAAACAATTAAAAATAAACATATGCAATTTCCAGCTGAATTAAAATACACGAAAGATCACGAATGGATTAAAGTGGAAGGCAATGTTGCCACCATTGGTATTACCGATTTTGCACAAGGTGAATTAGGCGATATAGTGTACATTGATATTAACACAGTAGGCCAAAGTTTAGCAGCAGAAGCTGTATTTGGAACTGTGGAGGCAGTGAAAACTGTGAGTGATTTATTTTTACCTGTTGCAGGAACTATTTTGGAAATTAATCCAGCTTTAGGCAATCAACCAGAATTAGTAAATACCGATCCTTATGGAGCAGGTTGGATGGTGAAAGTAACCATTGCAAACGCTGCCGACGTGGATGCATTATTAACCAGCGAAGCGTATAGCCAATTGGTTCATTAATCCTTTTACATGAAAACTTTATTTTGGGTGGTGGCTGAGGTATTACTCGTATTTGTATTACTCAGCTTACCAGGCGATAACTTTTCAAGCCATGCAAAATTGTTTGGCGACTTCCCTATTGACAAACTTGTGCATGTCCTGCTTTTCGGAAGTTTATCCATGTCTTTTTTTGTATATTTTGAAAGAGGGAATAAACCCTTTTTAAAAACAGTTCGAGCCAAAGCTTTGATTTTAATTGTTTGCATACTGTATGGTATTGGTATGGAATATTACCAAAAATATTATGTGCCTAGCAGAGGATTTGAAGTAGCTGATATGCTGGCAGACGCTGTGGGTGCTATATTGGCGCTGCCTTTGTTTGAAAAAATTAAAAAAATGGGGTCTAATTAATATAGAATAATAAGTACATTTAAGCAATGGGAATTGAAAAAGACATACAACAAACCAATTTTAGAAATGAGTTTCAAAAAATGGGAATTAATATCATTTACACCGCTAATTGGTTAAATGAAAAATTGGCTGGTCTTTTAGCAAATGAAGAAATCACTTTGCAACAATATAATATTTTAAGAATTTTACGAGGAAGCAGTTGCCCTTTAAGCACTTTGAAAATAAGGGAGCGCATGTTAGATAAAATGAGTGATACCAGTAGAATTGTAGACCGATTGATTGCGAAAGGATTGGTTGAAAAATCGGCCTGTCAAAAAGATAAAAGATTAGTTGATATTACCCTTTCCATCAAAGGGATTCAACTGATTGAAAAACTAGATGGCCTCAACGAAGCCATAGACAATATGTTAAAAGGCATTGATGAAAAAGAAGCACAACAGATGAATAAAATCTTAGATCAACTAAGAACTTCTTCTGAATCTTAATTAAACTATTTATGATGCGATTATTACTTCCTATTTTATTATTGGGATTTGGGTTAAGTATTCAAGCACAACCTATTGTGTCTGATAAAAATGTTTTTGAATTTAGAGGTGTATGGGTAGCTACGGTGGAAAATATTGATTGGCCCAGTAAAAGAGGATTGAGTAATGAAGATCAAAAAAAAGAATTCATTGCCTTGTTGGATATGCATCAAAAAAACGGAATGAATGCCATTGTGATGCAAGTTCGTCCCGCAGGGGATGCTTTTTATCCTTCTAGTTTGGAACCTTGGAGTGAATATTTAATGGGTACTCAAGGTTTACCTCCTAGTCCCTTTTATGATCCCCTAACTTTTATGATTCAAGAGACACATAAAAGAGGTATGGAGTTTCATGCATGGATCAATCCTTATCGTGCCGTATTTAATATTAATAAATCAAGTGTGGCACCCAGTCATTTAACTCGATTACATCCCGATTGGTTTTTAACTTACGGCGATAAAAAATATTTTAATCCAGGATTGCCAGAAGTATGGCAACACACTAATCGTGTTGTGTATGATATTGTAAGCAGATACGATATTGACGCCATTCATATGGATGATTATTTTTACCCATATCGTATTGCAGGAAAAGAATTTCCAGATGAAGCGACCTATAACAAATATGCAAGAGGTTTAAATAAAGACGATTGGAGAAGAAGCAATTGTGATACCATCATCAAACAATTAAACGCCACTATTCGTCGTGCTAATCCAGGTGTGCAATTTGGAATTAGTCCGTTTGGTGTTTGGCGTAATAAATCGGTAGATCCTCGAGGTAGCAATACCAAAGCAGGGCAAACCAATTACGATGATTTGTATGCTGATATATTATTGTGGTTAGAAAAAGGATGGATAGACTATGTAACCCCACAAATTTATTGGGAACATGGTCACCCCTTAGCCAACTATGATGAAATTATTGATTGGTGGAATAATAATAGCTATGGCAAAAATTTATATATCGGTCATGGAATTTATCGTGCGGGCAGCAATCCTGGATGGAAAGATAAAAACGAAATACCTTACCAAATTAATCGTGTTAGAAATTTAAAAAACACCAACGGCAGTATTTATTTTAGCAGTAAAAGTTTCAACACGAACGCGAATGGTTGGAATGATAGTTTACAACAACATTATTATCAAAAGCCAGCGCTCCTTCCCACTATGCCTTGGTTAGTGCAATATGCAATGGAAACACCTACTGTCATTAAAAAATCGGGGGACGAATACACCATTAGCAATGCCCAAAAAAAAGGCATCAAGCAATACGCCATCTTGAAAAAAGAAAAAGAAGTATACAGTGTAGAAGCTATTGTCAATGGACCTGTCACTTCCATCCAATTCAAAAGTTTAGGGATTCAAAAAAATCCTTCCACTTACTATTGGTTAGTAGCGATAGGACAACAAAATCAATTAAGTAAATTAGTGTTGCTTCCTTAGAGGAGTCATTAGTTAAGTAACAAAGCATCAATGACCCTGCATTTACTCGAAAATTCTTTTTAAAGGAAGATTCTCATTGGCTTTGATGATTAATGGAACATGTTCCACTATCGTCATATCATTATCCAAACCAAAGGCTTTTTGATCGCTTTGAGATAAATGTTTGATATTAAAATACACATCCATAATAAAGTCTTCTCTTACGGTAAGTTCATTTTCAATAGAGAAGAAGCTTTCTATGATAACATAGGTGATATCTGTATGAAAATCCTTACTCTTTAAGGATTCGTACTTACTATAAATACCTAATTCTTGACATTCATTTAATTCCTGCATTACTTTCTTGAATAACACATTCACTCTAGGTTGAATTCTAAATCCTAATTTAAAATCTACACGCATCACCTTATCATCTACCAATTCGCGAATAGAATATTCCATTCCATAAGGAGAATCCGTTCGATCAATATGAATAAACCAATAGATGTCGGCGCGTTTTGGTTTTTTATTCAGTATGGAATCAATAATACGATGTTCAATTTCTCTATGATTATTTGCTTTTGTCAAATACACTAAATGTGTCGCATAACGAGGCACTTCTTTATCGGCACTCAACTCCACCATTGGAGTTAGATAATCTTTAATTTTTACAAAATCCAAATAACGATTGGCAATCTTACGCGCTCTATGCCAAATCATCATTACAAAAATCATACTCAATGAAAAGACAAACGTAATAGCAGCTTCCTTAATTTTAACAATATTGGCTACAAAAAAAGAGATTTCTACGACTGTGAAAATTAAAATAATAATCGCCACAGTGGCCTGGCTCCATCTCTTTACATTGAGCATGTAAAAATTCATCAGCATGGTGGTCATAATCATGGTGATAATAATTGAAAAGCCATAAGCAGCCTGCATATTATCACTTTTCTTAAAATATAATAACATGGTAACACAACCCACCCATAAAATTAAATTCAAACTAGGAATATAAATTTGACCTTTTTGATCCGTGGGAAACTTCACTGTCACACGAGGCCAAAAATTTAAACTGATCGCTTCATTAATCAATGTGAAAGAACCACTAATTAAAGCTTGGCTTGCAATAATAGTGGCAATGGTAGCAATACCAATACCCGGAATTAAAAACCAATGTGGCATTAATTCGAAAAAAGGATTCACCCCACCTACTGCATCTTTCATGTTATTTAATAACCAAGCGCCTTGTCCCATATAACTCATCACTAAGGCGACTTTAACAAACATCCAACTTACTTGAATATTTTTTCTACCACAATGTCCTAAATCGCTATATAATGCTTCTGCTCCTGTAGTGCATAAAAATACAGCGCCTAATAACCAAAAGCCTTTAGGATAATGTGTGAGTAGTTCATATGCATAATAAGGATTGATGGATTTTAAGATGCCTACATTCTGTATGACTTGATTCAACCCCAAAACTAAAATCATAGAAAACCAAACCAACATGATGGGTCCAAATGCAAATCCGATAATTTTAGTACCAAAACGTTGAAAGAAAAATAATAACGAAATAATGGCAAGTACCACTCCTACTGTAATATTATTTCCTGGAACAAATATGGTTTCCAAGCCCTTCACATCTTTTAAACCTTCAATGGCAGAAGCTACCGAAATAGGAGGCGTGATCATTCCATCCGCTAACAACATCGCAGCTCCAATAATAGCAGGTATATAAATCCACTTCACATATCTACGTATTAAAGCAAATAAAGAGAAGATGCCTCCTTCTCCGCGATTGTCGGCGCGAAGTGTTAAAAAAACATATTTAAAAGTAGTTTGTAAAGTAAGTGTCCAAAAAACACATGATATGGCACCGTAAATTAATTCAGTATTTACTGGATTATTTCCTTTGATAGCGGTGTTAATAATAGCACCAAAAACATATAAAGGGGAAGTTCCAATATCTCCATAAATAATTCCAAGAGTAACGATTAAACCTGCGGCTGAAAGTTTGTGCGCATGCTGTCCACCAGATGATTGTGTCATGAAGATTAGTAATTGGTTGACAAAGTTTATAAAAATTAAACTTAGAAACAGACTATTAACCCAATTATTTTCTAAAATCTTGAAAATAAAGTGCTAAAGTTTGTTAGTTCCCCCATTTATCGATAACCGCCTTGAATCTGAAGTCAAAAATTCCCTGCAATTGCTTTTTGACGAAAAGCCAATGGGCGATGTCCCCTAAAAAACCTAAAGGAATTTTGTAATGAACAATATCAGTCATCATCACACCGCCAGTCACTTCTTTAAAATGATGCTGATGATGCCACATAATATAAGGCCCAAACCTCTGTTCATCCACAAAATAGGCGCCCTCTTGAACATGCGTAATTTCGGTCATCCAATACAAAGGAATACCTAATAATGGCTTAACGGTATATTCAATAATTTGACCCGCATACATTTTTTCACCGTGATGTTTACTAATAATGTTAAACCCCATGTGTGCCGGGGTGATTTTAGCAAGATTGGCAGGGCTACTGAAAAAATCCCAAGCTTCGGTCAAGGGAATGGGAATAAATTGCTCCGTTTGGAGGGTATATACTTTTGACATAATTAGTATAACAAGTTGTTAGGGTTTTTGTTGTGAGAATTCCCTTTAAAGCCATTAATTTTAACCCATGATTAGTAAAGACGCTCAGCAAAAAGCATTTGAAACCCTATACCAAGGTTTAAATGAGCAACAGAAAGTAGCCGTGGATGCCATTGAAGGTCCCGTGATGGTGATTGCTGGGCCAGGTACTGGCAAGACTCAAATATTAGGGGCACGCATTGGAAAAATTTTATTAGAAACCGATACGGCACCCGAAAATATTTTATGCTTAACCTATACTGACGCAGGAGCCATTGCGATGCGTAAGCGTTTGGTTGACTTTATTGGAGCTGGGGCATACAAAGTAAATATTTCTACTTTCCACTCCTTTTGTAATGATATCATTCAGGATAATTTGTCTTTGTTTGAAAAGCCCAATTTGGATCCCATTTCTGAACTAGAAAAAATAGAACTATTAAAAAAACTTATTGACCAATTTGATAAAAATAATCCTTTAAAAAGGTATCGTGGTGATGTATATTATGAGATGGGTAATTTAAGTAGGTTATTTAGTGCCATGAAAAAAGAAGGTTGGACTTCGGACTACTTAATTCAACAAATTAATGTTTACATTCAAGACATCCCCCAACGAGACGAATTTGTATACCGTCGCAAATACAAACAATTTGAAGCAGGTTCTTTAAAGCAAGGTTTAGTAGATGCTGCTATCGAAAAAATGGAAAAATTAAAAGCGGCCGTTGCTGCCTTTGATACCTATCAACAACTCATGAAAGATCATAGCCGGTATGACTTTGATGATATGATTAACTGGGTGCTAAAAGCCTTCAAAGAACATAAAAACTTATTATCACAGTATCAGGAAAAATATTTGTACTTATTAGTAGATGAATTTCAGGATACGAGTGGAACCCAAAATGAATTAGTGCAATTGCTGGTGAATTATTGGGACCAACCTAATTTATTTGTAGTGGGGGATGACGATCAAAGTATTTTTCGTTTTCAAGGAGCCAATGTTGAAAACATGTTGCATTTTCAAAAACAATATCATGATGATTTAGTCACTATTGTACTTGAAAATAATTATCGATCCACACAACCTATATTAGACGCTTCTACTATTTTAATTCAAAACAATCAAGAAAGATTGGTGAATAAAATGGAAGGCTTATCTAAAAATTTAAAAGCTGCCCTACCTGAAAATCAAAACATTGCAATTGTTCCTTCCGTTTTCAGTTATAATGATCCGCAGGATGAAATGATTGATATATCGGAGCAAATTTATCAACTCGTACAATCGGGCACAGCACCTAAAGATATTGCCGTACTCTATAAAGAAAATAAATACGGAGAAGAGATTACTCATTTTTTACAACAAAAAAATATTCCTATTTATTCCAAGCGCACTGCTAATTTATTAGATCAAGTATTAGTGAAGCAAATACTTAAAATATTAGATTACCTAGCATGTGAGTGGGATCAACCTAACGAAGGCGCCAATATATTATTTGAAATTTTACATTTCAAGTTTTGGAACATCTCCCCCATCACTATTGCAATGTTGACCACCGAAGCAAATCAATTAAAATATAATGCACCCGAAAATACTTTTCGAAAAGTATTGGTAGATAAAGCGCAAGGGATTCAAACCGACTTGTTTTCAAAAGGAGGCATGGCAGAATTCGCAAAAGCAATCAATGTATTAGAGGATTTAATAGGGCAAATTCCTAATGTGACACTTGTAAATTTGATAGAACAAATACTTCAAAAGACAGGCATTATCAATGAAGTATTGTCGGGTCCCAATAAAGGATATGAGCTAGAAATAGTAAGCCACTTTTTTGATTTTATCAAAGAAGAAACACATCGACATCCTAGCTTAGATGTTCCAAGTTTAGTAGAGATGTTTAAGTTGATGCGCAGAGAAGATATACGTATGCCACTGCCTATCACTACCGGCAATGATGCGGGCGTCAATTTATTAACCACTCATGGCAGTAAGGGTCTAGAATTTAAACATATTTTTTTAGCAGGCACCAATGCGCATTATTGGGAAAAGAAACGCAGTACTGCTTCTGCAGGATATACACTTCCCGATACCGTGTTAAGCAGCTTAGAACATGCTGATGATAAAGAAGAATTAAGAAGATTATTTTATGTCGCTATTACAAGAGCCAAACAATATTTACATATTTCATATAGTCAATATAAAGGAGACGGGAAGGAAGCAGAACCGAGTCAATTTATTATTGAATTATTAGAAGGTAAAGAGGTAATTGTTCAAAAAAGAGAAGTAGATGCTGCATTAAAATCAAGTTATAAACTATTGCGTTTACAATCGGCACCACAACCCGAAATTGCGCAATTGGAAGATGACTTTATCAGCCCTAAGCTGGAAAAATTCGCCATGAACGTAACGGCTTTAAATAATTATTTAAAATGCCCTTTGCATTTTTATTACAATAGTTTAATAAGAGTTCCATCAGGTAAATCCGAAGCAACCACATTTGGATCTGCCATTCATGATGCATTAAACAAATTGTTTAAAAAAATGCAGGAGGCGAATAATGTATTCCCCGATGTGCAAACCTTGGTGCAAGACTTTAATTACTACATGAAAAGGCATCGAGAGGCATTTACACAACAGGAATTCAAAGATAAATTGGAGCTGGGCGAAACTGTTTTATTACAATATTATCAAAAGTATGTGCAAGAGTGGAATAAAGTGGTGAGTACCGAATATCGAATTAATAATGTGGTGGTGAAAGATATTCCTTTAAAAGGAGCCATAGACAAAATTGAATTTACGGGCAAGCAAGTGGTAGTGATCGATTATAAAACAGGAAATATTGAAAATGCTAGAGAAAAATTAAAAGGTCCTCATGAGAAAAATCCTTTAGGTGGAGATTACTGGAGACAGGCCGTATTTTATAAAATACTATTGAACCACCATCCTAAAAATTGGGAAGTCACTTTGGCGCAATTTGATTTTGTAGAACCGAATAAGAAAAAGGAATTTGAAAAAATAAACCTGCCTATTACGGATGCGGACATCACTACGGTCACACAACAAATTCAAACTGTTTGGGCAAAAATTCAACAAAAAGACTTTTATACAGGATGCGGAAAGGAAGATTGCCACTGGTGTCAATTTGTAAAAACGAATGAATTGGCAGTGGCCCTCCACGAAACCAAGGAAATAGAAGAAACCGAAGAAGATTAATTAAGTTTGCAGGATATGAGAATAGGAAGCCTTTTGAAACCCATGACCATCATTTTAGTAGCCCTCATTTGGCTGGTACAATTGCAAGGTTGTGCCAATATTGTTCCTCCTTCTGGCGGACCTAGAGATAGCTTACCTCCCTATTTAATAGCTGCCAAGCCACACGATTCTAGTGTTCAAATCAATCCTAAAGAAATTGTGATTGCTTTTAACGAATTCATTACCGCCGATGCCCTTCAAGAAAATTTAATTTTCTCTCCTACCATCAAAACCGTTCCTTTAATTGATGCGAGATTAAATGTATTGCGTATTCGTATCAATGACACTCTTGCTAGTAATACAACTTATAGTTTAAAATTTGGAAATGCCATTAAAGATGTGAATGAAGGAAATATTGCCAAAGGTTTTACCTATGTATTTAGCACTGGGAATCACATAGACACAGGTACTTTTAAAGGAAGTGTTCGTGTCGCAGAAACAGGGGAAGTGGATAGCACTTTATTAGTGGTATTACACCCTGTCAATAAGGACTCCGCAATTTTTAAGGACAAACCACTCTACTATACCAAGCTCAATGGGAAAGGTCAGTTTGAATTTCAATTTTTACCGACACAAAGTTTTAATGCATTCGTGGTTCCTAATGATTTCACAAAGCGATATGATGATAGCACTAAAGTATTTGGATTTTTAAAGGCGCCTATTGAAATAAAGGCGCAAACAGATACACAAATGTTTTATGTTTTTGAAGGAGCCAAAAAAGTAGAAAAGAAGAAGACATCCACCAGCTCCAGTAATAAAAATGCAAAAAAAGAAGGAATCACTTCTTTGAGATATGCAAAAAGCTTAGATGGATCGGAGCAAGATTTATTAACCGATTTATTATTAAGCTTTGACACCCCTATTCATTTAAATGACAGTTTCCCCATTCAACTTTGTGATACTTTAAATAAACCACTCGACAATGTGACGCTGAGCTTAGACAGTACTCAAAAGATCATCACCATCAAACATGATTGGATGGAGTCCACTAAACTTCGTTTGATTATTCCTAAAAAAAGCGTCAAAGATAGCCTCGGAAATACGTTGCTTAAGTCGGATACCTTGGCTTTTAAAACCAAGAGCGAATCGGCTTATGGAACCGCTTTAATAAGAATGAATAATTATCAAAGTTTTAAAAATCCCATTTTATTACTCACCAAGGATAATAAAGTAAAGTTTAGTTACCCGCTTCAACAAGCCATCTTAAGAATTTCAAAATTACCTCCCGGAGACTACCAATTAAAATTATTGTTAGATGATAATAATGATGGCGTTTGGGATACAGGAAAATTCAGTCAACAAAAGCAACCCGAAATTGTTATTAAATTATCGACTATTTTAAATATTAAAGCCAATTGGGAGAACGAGGCGAATGTGATTTTAAAAATGTAATTTTATACTCTTCAAATAACAAATGCAATTACCCTCTACTTTATTAGAAAATGCAGTCGCAGAATTTGCGAAGCTTCCTGGCATTGGAAAAAAAACAGCACTTCGATTAGTATTGCATTTACTGAAACAGGAAACTGAAGTCACCACTCAGTTTAGTGAAGTATTGCAAAAGATGCGTAAGGAAATTAAATTTTGTCAACGTTGTTATAATATTAGCGATGGAACTATTTGTTCTATCTGCGCAAATTCGGGTCGTCAAAAAAATACCATTTGTGTCGTAGAAAATATCAGAGATGTAATTGCTATTGAAAACACACAACAATTTAATGGCACTTACCATGTGCTAGGAGGAATCATTTCGCCCTTAGATGGAATAGGTCCAGAGCAATTAACAATCGATCCCCTCATTGAAAGAGTCAAAAAAGATGAAGTTACTGAATTGGTCTTTGCCTTAAATCCAACCATTCAGGGGGATACTACTATCTACTATATTCAAAAAAAGTTAGCGAATGCAAATTGTGCTATCACCACCATTGCTAGAGGCATCGCCTTTGGGGGAGAACTAGAATATGCAGATGAAATGACCTTAGGGAAGAGTATTTCTAACCGACAACCCATCCAACAGTATATTAAATAGATCCAAATAAATCTATCTAAGAATGCCTATTTCATTGAAATAATGTATTTTTAATGTTCAAACACTGACTTATGAGAAAATGTCTTCCTCTTTTATGTTTTGTGCTAGCCGTTTTCCCGGCAATTACCCAAAAAAACTATGCTACGAATAAAGCGACTGTTCATTTTATAGCAGCAGACGATCAAGATATTGACGCTGTCAATAATCAAGTCACCAGTCGTCTACAAGCTAATGGAGACTTAAGTTTCATTATGCTTATTAAAGATTTCAAATTTGATATGGAAGGTATGCAAAACCATTTCAATACCGAATACATGGAATCTGATAAATTTCCACGTGCTTTTTTCAACGGCAAAATCACCAACCTAAAGTCGGTCGATTTTACAAAAGATGGTAAGTACTCTGTAACCGTTTCAGGTAATATGCAAGTGCATGGAGTGAATAAAGCCATGCAAACCAATGGTTTCATCGAGATTAAAGGAGGTGTTCCTAAAGCAACAGCTCAATTTGTAGTGACTTTAAAGGACTTTGGAATTGGCGGATTACTGATCAAAATGGTGGCTGATAAAATCAATGTAAGCATCACTGCACCCTTTGAATAAACCCTCATTTATACTCAAAAGTAGACACCCTGTATATTTGGCTATAATACCATAGTGTATTAACTTTGCCCCGCATTGCAGGTGGATTTGTTTATTGTTCAACCTGCCTCCGAAAGGAAAAAAAAGAACTAATAAACGATACTATTATCGCCCCCCTTTGTTATTAGCTTCTTTGCTTTCTTTTGGATGTATGCATAAAAATATATTTATGTCTATTCAAGAGAGTCTACAAAAAAGAATTTTGGTCATTGATGGTGCCATGGGCACTATGATTCAACGTCATAAACTTACCGAAGAAGATTACCGTGGCGAACGCTTTGCGAAATGGCATTGTGATGTGAAAGGCAATAACGATTTGTTGTGCATTACACAGCCTTCTATCATTACGGGAATTCATTTGCAATATTTAGAAGCTGGCGCAGATATTATCGAAACCAATACTTTTAGCAGCACCACTATTGCCATGGCCGACTATGATATGCAGGAATTCGCTTATGAATTAAATGTTGCCGCTGCAAAATGTGTGAAAGATGCCATTCAACAATACAAAAGCAAACATCCAAATAGTACCGAAAAATATATTGCAGGTTCCATTGGTCCCTTAAATAAAACATTGAGTTTATCTCCGGATGTAAATAATCCAGGATTTCGTGCGGTTACTTTTGATGAAGTCGTAGTTGCCTATACTGAACAAATTAAAGGTTTAGTAGATGGAGGGGTTGATGTGATTTTAATTGAAACCATTTTTGATACATTGAATGCTAAAGCGGCCATATTTGCAACGAAGGAATTTTTTAGAAAAAATCAAATTCCTGAATTACCTATCATGATTAGCGGAACCATCACCGATGCATCAGGTCGTACTTTAAGTGGACAAACTTTAGAAGCATTTTATACTTCTATTGAACATGCAAAACCATTAAGTGTAGGATTGAATTGTGCATTAGGAGCACAAGAAATGAGAAGTCATATAGAAGAGCTTTCACAAATAGCAACTTGCTATACATCAGCGTATCCCAATGCAGGCTTGCCTAACGCTATGGGTCAATATGATGAAGCACCGCATCAAACAGCACATTTTATTGAGGAGTGGGCAAAAAATCAATTTGTAAATATAGTAGGCGGATGTTGCGGTACCACACCAGAGCATATTAAACATATGGCTGATAATGTGCGCCATATTACACCACGTCCTCTTCCCATTTTAGAGCCTTCTATTTAATTAAGAAATTATGATACATATCAAACCATATTTACGTTTAGCTGGATTAGAGCCTTTGGTGATTCGTCCCGAAACTAATTTTGTGAACGTAGGAGAAAGAACCAATGTAACAGGTTCTAAAAAATTCGCACGACTTATTCGAGAAAATAAATATGAAGAAGCTTTATCGGTAGCCCGCCAACAAGTTGAAAGTGGTGCGCAAATTATTGATGTAAATATGGATGACGCATTGCTTGAAGGAGTGAGTGCCATGACTACTTTTTTGAATTTATTACAAAGTGAACCAGATATTGCGCGTATTCCTATCATGATTGATAGTTCTAAATTTGAAATCATTGAAGCAGGGTTAAAATGTGTACAAGGAAAATGTATTGTGAATTCAATTTCCATGAAGGAAGGGGAAGCTAAATTTATTGAACAAGCTTATATATGTAAAGCCTATGGTGCCGCTGTGATTGTAATGGCCTTTGACGAAAAAGGACAAGCTGATACCAAGGATCGTAAAATTGAAATTTGTACAAGAGCGTATAAAATATTAGTAGAGCAAGTAGGATTTGCACCACAGGATATTATTTTTGATCCCAATATTTTTGCAGTCGCTACGGGTATCGAAGAACATAATAATTATGCAGTAGATTTTATTGAAGCGACTAGAGTGATCAAACAAAAAATGCCCTTAGCCAAAGTAAGTGGTGGTGTCTCTAACGTTTCTTTTTCATTTAGAGGAAATGATGCTGTAAGAGAAGCTATACATGCTGTGTTTTTATACCATGCTATTAAAGCGGGTATGGATATGGGTATTGTGAATGCAGGACAGCTGGAAGTATATGATCAAATTGAAACCACCTTACGTCAATTATGCGAGGATGTTATTTTAAATCAGAATAACGATAACAACCAAGCAACGGAAGCTTTAATACAATATGCGGATGACGTAAAAGCCAAGGGACAAGACGGTGGAAAAGCGGCAGAAGACAATACTACCAAAATGGCTTGGCGTAATACATCGGTGGAAGAAAGATTAGCGCACTCCTTGGTGAATGGAATCACCGATTTCATTGATGCAGATACCGAAGAAGCAAGATTAAAGTATAGTGAACCACTTGAAGTCATTGAGGGGCCTTTAATGGCCGGTATGAATAAAGTGGGTGATTTATTTGGTTCCGGAAAAATGTTTTTACCACAGGTGGTAAAAAGTGCACGTGTGATGAAAAAAAGTGTGGCGGTGTTAACTCCTTTTATTGAAGCTGAAAAAGAAAGAAAAAAATTATTGTCTATCAATCCTAATGGACCGAGTGCGGGACCTGCTAAAATATTATTAGCAACGGTGAAAGGAGATGTGCATGATATTGGTAAAAATATTGTGGGTGTGGTATTAGGTTGTAATGGATATGAAATTATTGACTTAGGGGTGATGGTTCCTGCTGATAAAATTTTAGCAGAAGCCGAAAAACATCAAGTAGATATTATTGGATTAAGTGGTTTGATTACCCCTTCCTTGGACGAGATGGTTCATATTGCAAAAGAAATGAAACGTCGTGGCATCCAAATTCCTTTAATGATTGGAGGAGCCACCACTTCTCGTATGCATACTGCTGTTAAAATTGCACCTGAATATGGAAATGGCGTCATCCATGTTTTGGATGCTTCTAGAAGTGTGACTGTTGCTGGATCCTTATTAAACAAGGATCAAAGAGCTCCTTTCTTAAAAGAATTAGAAGAAGGATATGCTCATTTAAAATTAGAATTTGATAATAAAAAAACAGTGAAGCAATTTACTCCTTACAAGGATGCTGTTAAAAATAAAGTGGTAATGGATTGGAGCAGCTTTGAAGCCCCTACTCCAAAGTTTACAGGAAACAAAGGAATAGAATTAAATGATTTATCAGTACTAGTAGAGTATATAGATTGGAAACCTTTCTTTATTGCTTGGGAATTACACGGCAATTTTCCTGCTATATTAACGGATGAGGTAGTAGGAGAAGTAGCAAGTAAATTATATCAAGATGCAACTACTTTATTAAATACGATTGTAAAAGAAAAATGGTTGACTGCAAAAGGCGCTGTTGGTTTTTGGCCTGCTAGTGCAAATGATGACGATGTCACTTTAATGAATGGAGAACAAAAAGTGGATTTACATTTTTTAAGACAACAATCTAAAAAAGCAGCAGGACAACCCAATTATTCATTAGCCGATTTTATTTGTCCCGCTACTGAAAATAAAAAAGATTACTTAGGCGCTTTTGCCGTGACCATACATGGTATCGAAAAACATATCAAAGCATTTGAAGCGAATTTAGATGATTACAATAAAATTATTTTACAAGCCTTAGCGGATCGATTAGCAGAAGCCTTTGCCGAATATTTACATGCTAAAACACGTCAAGAATATTGGGGTTATGTAAGCAATGAAGCTTTATCCAACGACGATTTAATCAGTGAAAAATATGTGGGTATACGTCCTGCACCAGGATATCCAGCCTGTCCTGATCATACCGAAAAATATAGCTTGTTTGAATTACTAGACGCCGAAAAGCATACTGGCATTACTTTAACCGAAAGCTTAGCCATGTATCCAGCTTCTAGTGTTTGTGGTTGGTATTTTGCAAATCCACAAAGCCAATATTTTGGGTTAGGTAAAATACAACAGGATCAAGTAGAAGATTATGCTCAAAGAAAACAAAAATCTTTAGAGTATATCACGAGATGGTTGCAGCCAGTGATTGACTAAAGTGTCAAGATTTGGCGGGATTATACTTTTTCAAATAACCACCATAATCTCTTGCGTGGTTTGACTGTATAATTTTTTTCGACATACTTACGAATGTGATTAATCGCTTCTTCACAGCTATCTGTAAATAAAATAAACTTTTTATCCTCAGGTGAAATAGTGCCTTCTTGTATCATATGATCCATCCAATCTTGAAAGGGTTGATAATATTGACGGCCCATGACCACAATTGGAAAATCATTAATCACTTTTGTTTGCGCTAAAGTAAGTGTTTCAAAAAATTCATCTTGGGTACCAAAACCGCCCGGCATAATTACAAAAGCATAAGAATATTTCACCAATAAAACTTTTCTTATAAAAAAGAAATTAATGGTAATGGAATGATTCACATAAGGGTTGGGCTCTTGCTCAAAAGGTAATTTAATATTACAGCCAATCGATTTACCTCCATTTTCAAACGCTCCTCTATTGGCAGCTTCCATAATTCCAGGACCCCCACCCGTCATCGTCACCAAGCCTAGCTCTGCAATTTTTTTGCCCATTTCACGAGCCAATATATAATAGGGATGATCTTCCTTAAAACGTGCCGAACCAAAAACGGTTACACAGGGTCCACTAAAATGTAATGCTCTAAACCCCTTAATAAATTGAATGAAAATTTGAAAGGCGAAAAATAATTCATTCATCCTTGGTTTAGGACCCTCTAATGCATAGGATTTTGTGGCCGGTATGATGCGTCGTTTGGGAGAAACAGCCATGATTATTTCACTTTTATACGAGTGAAGTTAAACCAAAAAAGCAACAAGGCTAATTTAAAAATAGTTACTTTTGAATCACTAAGATTGGAATCCTTATGAAATCACTTTTTACTTTTTCTTTGGTTATCGCAGGACTCATCTGCTCTCAAAAATTGACCGCTCAATCTACCGTTGCAGTAGAACAAATTCAGTCGTATTCGGTCATGGTACCTACTTCCAATTATTGGCATATACCTAGCAATGTTACAGGCATATTAGAAGCACTCGACACTGGATTATTTGCCGACTTGCATTTGGTACGAGATAAAAATATAGATCCCGTCATCAATAATATCAACAAGCTGAATCAAATTGGTAAACTCGCTATCAATTGGAATAAAACTGCGCATATTCCTTTTCACGCCTACATTGAATGGTATGAAATGATTCCCGAGTTCGCGTATCAGAATAAACTTATAAATATTGCGGAATCAAAAAAAGACAGCATTGTTTCTATTTGGTTTATTACGATTAATATTTTCAATCAAAAGCAAGAAGCGGTTTTTAAAAAAACTTTGCTGATGAATTTAATACCACAATCTACTGTGGGTATGGGATTCACTTTCGAGAAACCTGCTTCCACGCCCAATGCCATTACTCAAGCCCTGCAAAAAGGAATCAGTTTATTTTCTGCAGATATAGATGACCTTTTATTTGTAGAAGCAAAAGTGCCCACTGCCTATGCGACAGATAACTACTGGATGCCACTCATTCAAGGTAAAGTGCGCATTCCAATAGATACGAATAAACAATTTAGTAGTTATGTATCTACCGCTGGTGTTCAATTATTACGAACCCCCAGTGCCATCATGAATAAAATTAATTATAAAGACAAGAGTCCGAATAATCCCTTTATTGATTTGATCCCCACTATAAAAAAACGCAGTAACTATTTTGATAATGAATATTACGAAGTCACACAGCCTCTTCGCGATGTGAATAATAACAAAGATTATACTTTGCTTTCATTTATTGAATTTAATACGCATGCCAGCGAAACCGGGAATTTCCTATCCCCTATTGTTTTTTTACCGGATTCAATGCATACGATTTATTTAGATCGTGATAGCATTGGTTATTTTAGTGTTTTGGAAACCGTAAAAGAAAAAGATAAATTTTTCAACCCTAATGTATTATGGAATGGATACGATAGTACCAAAAAATATAACATAGGTACTTTATTTGAAAAAAAGGAAATCTTCTCTGCTAAAGTAATCAATGGTCGTTTTAAGCAACAATTATTTAGTATACATATTAATTATGCTAATAATTTAAAAACGATTTACATCAATGGTCAGTTATCTTTTATCGTACAAGGAAAAAATAAACCTTCCCAAATGGTAGAGGTTTCCCCTGTAGAAGATATCGAGCTTAAAAATTTTCTACTCATGATGTCTTTTAGTGAAATTTTTCAATTGCCCATTTAATATATTCAATTTAACCCCCTTCAAGATGCGTGTTGTTAGTTATAATGTCAATGGTATTAGAGCGGCCATTAAAAAAGGGCTCATCTCTTGGCTTGAAGAATATCCTGTAGATGTTTTGTGTATTCAAGAAACCAAAGCCACCCCAAATGATATTGACTTATCCTTATTTACTTCATTGGGTTATCATGTTGCATGGCATCCCGCTCAAAAAAAAGGGTACAGTGGTGTGGCCATTTTTAGCAAGCAAAAACCCACTAAAATAGTTTGTGGCACGGGACATGAAATGAGTGATTTTGAAGGCAGAGTGATTCGAGTGGATATAGGTAAATACACTTTTGTGAACGCCTATTTTCCATCAGGTACCAGTGGTGAGGAAAGACAAACTTATAAATACCAATGGTTAAAAGAAATACAACCTTGGTTAACTGAATTGCAAAAGGAAAGACCAAATATCATTTTAGCAGGTGATTATAATATAGCACACCGCGAAATTGATATTCATGATCCAAAGGGTAATAAAAAATCATCTGGTTTTTTACCCGAGGAAAGAGATTGGATGGAACAATTTTTAGCAAGTGGTTGGATAGATAGTTTTAGATATAAAAATCCCGAAAGCACTGGCGCTTATTCCTGGTGGAGTCAACGTTTCCCTAGTGTTCGTTTACAAAACAAAGGTTGGAGAATTGATTATTTATGTACCACAATAGCTATGGAAAAACAAATTCTTTCAGCTAGTATATTACCTTTAGTGAAACATAGTGACCATTGTCCTATAGTTGTAGATATTAAATAAGAATAATATGCACGTTTGTAATATCAGTTTTCAAGTGGACCCTAAAATTGAACCTATTTGGATCGCATGGATGCAATCTAATTTCATCCCAAAATGTATTCACACAAGCTGTTTTACGGACTCCAAATTATACAATATTGACGTTACAGCAGATCAATACCCTACCTATACTTTACAATTATTTACTCTTAGTAAAGACAAAATGGAGGAATACCTTACCCAGCATGCTTCTGAGCTATTGGCTGAAATCCCCGCCCAATGGGGAGAACAATGTTATCACTTTAGTACGCAAATGAAAATTGTGAATTGATTGTGGATATATAATTGGCTAAAAACCGCTACAGGCCTATATTACAGCAATTTTTAAAATGAAACTCAATACCACAAAGGGTTTCAGCGTTTTACAACTTTATTCAAATGGGAGTCAAATTCACCCTTTTACCCTGAAAACCTTACTATTTAAGGGTTTCAAAGGAAAAATAAAAATGAAAAAATGAAAAAAAATATTGTTTGAATTGATAAAACCCAATAAATTTGTTTTATCGTTCTAAACTATAAAAAACACATCTATGAACAAAGCAGAATTGATCGCTCACATTGCTGACAATGCAGAGCTAGCAAAAACACAAGCTAACGCAGCATTAGACGCTTTTATCGAAGCAGTAACTAAAGCCTTGAAAAAAGGGGATAAAGTTACTTTAGTAGGTTTTGGTACTTTCTCTGTTTCTAAGCGTGCTGCTCGTATGGGCCGCAATCCTCAAACAGGAGCTGCTATCAAAATCAAAGCTAAAAAAGTGGCTCGCTTTAAAGCTGGTAAAGAATTAAGCGGAAAGTTATAGTTACAGCGTCGAAAGGCACTAAACTGTTCTTTTTTGAAATTAAACCCCTCGGATATGCTTATATTCAAGGGGTTTTTTTACTTTTGTAGCCTTAACAGTAAATTAAACCAAAAAATATCATGGGAAGAGGAGATAAAAAAACAGCTAAAGGAAAAAGATTTAAAGGATCATTTGGCAAAAGCAGACCACACAAAATTGCTACTAAAGGAAAGAAAGCTGCTGCACCTAAAGCAACTGCTTAATTCAAACTAATAAACACTCCCTCGCTTAATCCAGTGGAAGCGCCTCTTTTTAAAAGGATTATTTGAGGGATTTTTTATGGCATCATCATGAAAAAGCTATTCGCAATTATTATTTTAATGAGCGTCTCGACATGGACCATGGCGCAATGCTCTATTTGTACTAAAACCGCAGGCCAAATTGGAGAAGAAGCCGGACGTGGTTTTAACGCGGGCATTTTATATTTAGCCGCCATGCCTTTTGGAATAGCTTCTTACATCGCCTACAAGTGGTGGAAAAATGAAAAAGGCTAATTAACCCATTTCTTATGGAGGAGCGCATACAAGTTTATTGCCAACGTGCCCCAATCAACAACGCACAATTCTCAATTGTCATACCTAGTTGGAACAATTTACCATATTTACAAAATTGCATTCAAAGCATTCGCAAAAATTCACATTTTGCCCATCAAATTATTGTACATATTAATGAAGGAAAAGATGGGAGTTTAGCTTGGATAGAACAAGAAAAAGATATTGACTATACTTTTAGCCAAAAAAATATAGGAGTCTGTTATGCATTAAATGCAGCGCGTACTTTAGTGCAAACTAAATATTTTTTATACCTCAATGATGATATGTATTTATGTCCAGGTTGGGATACTGCTTTAATGGAAGAGATTCAATCCATTGGTCATGAAATGTTTTTTCTATCAAGTACTGTCATTGAGCCAAAAGCTTCAAGCATTTGCGTAATTGAAAAAAATTACGGAACCAATATTCAAAATTTTGATGAAAAAGCGCTTTTAGAAAATTACGATCATTTCGAAAAAGCAGACTGGGCGGGTGCTACATGGCCTCCCAACATTGTTCCCACTTCACTTTGGGATATAGTAGGAGGTTATAGTATTGAATTTAGTCCTGGCTTATATTCTGATCCTGATTTTTCAATGAAGCTATGGCAAGCCGGCGTTCGCTATTTTAAAGGAGTCAGTAAAAGTAGAGCTTACCATTTTGGATCCAAGTCCGTGAAACGTGTGAAATCCAATAAAGGATATCATCAATTCATCAATAAATGGGGATTCACTTCTAGTATACTTACCAAACACATCTTACAAAGAGGAGCAAATTTTACAGGATATTTACCTGAATATAAAATGAGTGTCTTTAAATCCTTGAAACAAGGATTTAAAAAATGGGTGGCTTCTTTTCAAACCCCTCATTTATAAAATGACCCCTCCCTTATTAAAAATTATCTATTTTGAAAATTGGGAATCTCCTTCCTTTATAAACTTACCCGACTTATTTATAATACCGCTTCGCGAAATCAAAAATATTAAAGTGCGGTTGTGCAAATACTATATCTAATTGTGCTTCCATTTCAGCGGCATCAATTTGTCTCATTTTTTCTGCTGCAATTAATTGATACATTTTACGAATAAGCATCTGCTTTTTTTGGGGAAGAGAAATAGGTAAACTTGCTTTTTCCATCACAGCATTTGCTAATTCTTGAATCCCTATATTTTGAGTCGCAATAGTTGCAATCACTGGCGGAAGATGATTAGTTGTATGTGATTCCATGACCATTTGCTTGATATGATTCTCAAAAGAGGCTGCATCGGGTCGGTCACTTTTATTCACTACAAAAATATCTGCGATTTCCATTAATCCTGATTTCATCATCTGCACTTCATCCCCCGCTTCAGGAACTAAAACCACCACAGTCGTATCTGCTAAATGTGCAATCTCTATTTCGGATTGTCCCACACCCACCGTTTCAATTAAAACAATATCAAACCCCACCGATTGTAATAGAGTACTTAACTCAATGATGCCACTCATGAGTCCTCCCAAATGTCCTCTTGTAGCCAAGGATCGAATAAATACTTGTGGATGCGTATACCATTCCTTCATTCTAATGCGATCTCCTAAAATGGCTCCTTTGTGAAAGGGCGAGGACGGATCTACCGATAATACTGCTACTTTTTTACCTGCGACCACCCATTGCTCTATCATGGCAGAAACCAGCGTGCTTTTCCCAGCCCCTGGAGGACCTGTAAATCCAATCACGGGGACTAACTGAGGTTGTAATTGTTGCAGCAAAATAGGGGACCCCTCTTCCTTATTCTCAATGAAGGAAATAGCTTTAGCAAGAGATAAAAAATTACCCTCTGCAACTCCTTTTTGTATGTTCGCTATATCCAACATCTTTACTATCTAATTACTTATATCTGTGTTACCAAATTATTTATAACTGTATTATCTGATAATTTTATAATTTCTAAAATCAAAAGGACGAATACCAGTCCATTTTTCAAAATAATACAAGCATCTATTTTTGAAAGAAAACTTTTTCTTTGAGATATCTAAATCAATCACCCAATTTTTTTGATGGATTCGATCTAGCATCACACTAGGATGTGTGCCCGTAAATTTTTCAAGGGAATCAAAGCCAGTAAAATCATAATAATCGGGACTCTGTTTTATTTTTTCCATGGACTGATCATCATGCCAAAAAACACTACTCTCTTTTTGTTTTTTGCGCATTTGTTCTGGACTTTTCACCCAGCCATAATGATAAATAGAGGCGTCAATACTAGCCACAGGTAATTTAGTCTTACCTATTCTAAAGCCTTGCGCATCACGATAAGCGCTTATCTTTTTATTGTTTCGTATCATTCTAACTTCATGACTATACCATTTGCGACTATCTCCCACATAATCATAAGTGCCAAAAAAATGTTTGTACTTAAATAATAATCCTTGCACTTCTTGATCATCTGCATATTGTGTACAACCTTTTCTAATGGCATCGTGATATTTTTCATGCACCACTTCGTCTCCTTGAATATAAAAAGCCCAAGTAAAAGAATCATCAATATATTGAAACGCTTTATCCGTTTCAACCGCTAACACCACTCCACCTTTACGTAAATTTTTATCCCAAACACTATGATGTATTTTTATTTTAGGATCCCCGATAGATTCTATTAAGGCAATGGTTTCATCATTAGAATCGCCAATTAATACAATCATATCATCTACCACAGGCAACACCGAACGAATGGCTTCCACAATGGGAAAATCATTCACGACTGCATTTTTAATAATGGTAAACCCGGCTACTTTCATGGCATCTTTTTTAACACTTCGCACAAAAATAGACTCAATTTAAACTACTTCCTTCTACAATCTAAATAACTCCAACTTTTTTTGAACTAAGGTTTAGATTTCGGGCAAGTTTGACACAAACAGATTAATTTTGAAGCACAAGAGGTACTATGTCAATAAGCATTTGTTTTGATTTTGGAAACACCCGTTTAAAAGCAGCCATTTTTGACGAAAATGAACTGGTGAGCGTTCGTATTTTGGAGAATATGGAAACCTCCACGCTACAAGCCTTATTGGATGAATTCAAACCTGAAAAAACCATTTTATCCTCGGTGATTCATCATTCCAAGGAGCTAGAAAACCTTTTAGAGCAACATAGCCAATGTCACCTATTAGGACCTGATTCTAAGATTAATTTTACCACTCCGGTAGGAAAACCAGGTACAATTGGAGCAGATAGGCTTGCTTTAGTGGCTGCAGCAGTTGATATTTTCCCACTTCAGCATAATTTGATCATTTCTCTAGGCACCTGTATTACCTATAATTTTGTCAATAAATTCCATGAATTTTTAGGGGGTAGCATCTCTCCAGGGATGCAAATGCGCTTTAAAGCTATGCATGAACAAACAGCACTTTTACCCCTAGTGGAGGCTTCCAATGAATTTACCCTAGTAGGTTATGACACTAAAACCAACCTTTTAAGTGGGGTGATTTTGGGAATTTCAGCCGAAATAGACGGTATTATTGACCTATATGAGCAGAAATATGGGAACTTTAACGTGCTATTAACCGGTGGAGACATTTGTTATTTTGTACCTCACTTAAAAAAGAGGATATTTGCCGACCAAAATTTAATATTTAAAGGACTGTATGCTATTTGCAAAAAAAATAATTAGGTTAACGACTATCATTGGTTTAGTGTGTTTTTTAACCCCCACTCAGGCTCAAATTAATTCTCCATTTTCTAGATACGGATTAGGTAATGAAGTTTTCAATAGTCAAAATGCTGCTAGTCAGGCAATGGGTGGTTTTACCACAGCCTATACTTCATCTATGAACGGCAATTATGGTCAAAGTATCAACTTTAATAACCCTGCTTCATATGGTAGTATTTACTTAACCACATTTGATTTAGGTGTAAATATTTCAGGAACTACTTTAAAAAGAAATACGCCTAGTGGTCGTGAAAATTCAAATTACATGTCCCCTAATTATTTAGCAATTGGGGTGCCTATTAGTAAAGAGAAAAAAATTGGAATGGCATTTGGATTAAGACCTTTGTCAACGATCAATTATTCAGTAAATGAAATCACCACCATCCCTTCTACCGGTGATACTATTTTAAATAATTATCGTGGAGATGGTGGTTTAAACCAATTATTTATTGGTTTTGGTAAAGCATGGAAACATGTCAACCTTGGATTTAATACAGGATATAATTTTGGTAGAAAGAAAATTGAAACCAGAAAAGCCATTGTCTACAATCCTGACTCTTCTTATTTTTATCAATCCATTTCAAGTACGAATACAGCCTTTGGTGGTTTCTTTTTAAATTTAGGAATTCAAGGAGAGTTCCCTATTAAAACCATTGCGCACCCACTTCCTACTGAAAAAACTGAATACACCATTAGCTTTGGAGCGACTGCATCAACGGATCAAAATTTAAAAGGCAAACAAGATATTTTAAGAGCAACAGGTATCTATTCCACTACATTAGATGCCCCTACCGATACCGCTTCCTTGAAAACGGATCTACCTGGAACAATTACACTTCCTGCTTTTTATAGTGTGGGATTTGCATTACATAAAAAAGAAATTAATCCACGTGGACCTTATGACCAATGGGTAGTGGGAGTCGAATATTCAAGTGCCGCATGGAATGACAAATATCGTTTTTATGGTCAAAAGGATTTAGTCTCTAATTCTTATATGGTTCGCTTAGGTGCTCAATTATGCCCTAACCCCAACAACTATGAAAGTTACTGGTCAACAGTTACTTATCGTGCTGGTTATTTTAGCGGAAAGGATTACGCCAACATTGACAATAAAGGATTGAAAGTATCTGGATTTACTTTTGGTATGGGATTACCTGTTCGTAAATACCGATCTTACGATTATCAATTTACATTGATCAATTTAGCCATGCAAATAGGAAAAAGAGGAACCAGTGTCAACAATTTCACAGAAAACTTTGTACAATTTACTTTAGGATACAGCTTAAGCGATATTTGGTTTAACAAACGCAAATATGATTAATCGTATATCATATCACTTATTAAAAATAGCAGTTGCTTGTTTGAGTAGCTGCATTTTTTTGTTCGCATGCGAGAACAATGTAAATGAAGTGAAAGCTTTAGGTGCCAGAGTGGGTGGCATTGATGTGGGAAAAGATGTTGCTATTTATTTAAGTACGGACGGAAAAATCACTGCGAAATTAATGGCACCACTCATGAATAAATATTTATTAGACAGTGGTAAGATGATTGAATTCCCACATCACTTAAATGTTGATTTTTACAAAGATAGCTTGATCATAGAAAGTAAACTTTACGCCAAATATGCCAAGTACATAGAGGCCGAAAATAAAGTATTTTTAAGAGACGATGTGGTGGTTTACAACATTTTAGGGGATACCATATGGTGTAAGGAAATGTATTGGGATCAAAATACAAGTATGTTCCATACCGATAAAGATGTAATTGTAAAACAACATAGTCCCATTGCTAAAATATATGGGAAAGGCTTTGAAGCGAATCAAAATTTAACCGATATTCATATCCTAAAACCGCAATCAAATAGTTACGCCATCATTAGCGATAGTAGTGGACTAAACCCTCAAAAATAATATATGGAATACAGAAAAATGGGTAAAACCGGGCTTCAATTAAGCACCCTTAGTTTTGGAAGCTGGGTTACTTTTCATAAACAAATTGACGATCGTATTGCAGATGAATTAATGGGTGTCGCTTATGATCAAGGTGTAAATTTTTTTGACAACGCCGAAGTGTATGCTGCTGGAGAAAGTGAAAAAATGATGGGCAGAGTCTTGCATCAAAAAAATTGGGACCGTACCTCTATTGTACTTTCGTCTAAAGCTTTTTTTGGTTGGAGAGGCAAGGAAAATAAACCCAACCAAACAGGATTAAGCCGTAAGCATTTAACAGAAGCCTGTCACGAAGCATTACAAAGATTACAGACCGATTATTTAGATTTATATTTTTGTCATCGTCCAGATAAAAACACCCCTATTAGCGAAGTGGTACAAACCATGAATACGTTGATACAACAAGGTAAAATTTTATATTGGGGAACGAGTGAATGGAGTGGTGTAGAAATTATGGAAGCACATCGCATAGCCGATTCTTATCGTTTAATAGGCCCTTCCATGGAGCAACCTCAATACAATATGTTTGAGCGTCATAAAGTGGAAAATGATTTTCTTGAAATATATAAAAATGTGGGGCTTGGAACTACTATCTGGAGTCCTTTAGCAGCTGGCTTATTGACCGGTAAATACAATGATGGAATACCTGATGGGTCTCGCTTTCAATTAGAAGGTTTTGAGTGGCTTAGAGACAGATGGATCATGCAAGATAAAATTAAAAAAGTACAACAATTAGCTGCATTAGCTAAAGCGCTTCAAGTAAGCACTGCCTCATTAAGCATCGCTTGGTGTATTAAAAATCCGAATGTTAGTACTGCAATTTTAGGAGCCACCAGTAAGGCACAGTTATTAGATAATTTAACTGCGTTAGATACTATGCAATTATTAACCCCTGAGATCATGGAGCAAATTGAAAATATCATTGAGACAAAACCCAAATTAGCAGATTATTAGTTTTAAATTATCACTATGTTATTTGCCATCATTGCTTCATTGATTTTAATAGGATTTTTTTCGGGATATGAAATTGGATTCGTAAGTGCCAATCGACTAACCTTAGAACTTAAAAAAAAGCAAGGCACTAAGGCTGGAAAAATCATTGCTCAATTTTTAGAACATCCTGCGCAATTTATTGGCACCTGCTTAATAGGATTAAATATCTCTTTAGTGGTGTTTGGTATTTTATTTGAACAATTATTGGACACCCTCATTTGGGAACATATTCAAGCAGGGCCTTATACTATTTTACTAAGCAATACCATTTTATCTACTTTAGTCATTTTATTGATTGGCGAATTAGTTCCTAAGGCGATATTCAAAGCCAGAGCGGATGCTATGATAAGCACTTTTGCTCCCTTAGCACAATTCTTTCATGTGTTTTTTAGCCCCCTCACTAAATCATTAGTAAGTTTAGCGCAATGGGTAGTGAGTACTTTATTTCAAGTGCGATTAGTGAATAAAAAAGAAGCTTTTACAAAAATCGATTTAGCGCACTTTGTACAACAAACCAAAAACCAACAACAGCAGCAGGACTTAAACACCGATTTATTCGAAAATGCATTAAGTCTTCCTACTATCAAAATTAGAGAATGTTTAGTGCCTCGTACCGAAATCGTGGGAGTAGATAAAAATATAAGTATAGAAGCATTAAAAGAGGTTTTTATAGAAACCAAATTAAGTAAACTCATAGTATATCAAGAGACCTTAGATACGATTGTAGGATATGTGCATCAACTTGATTTATTCAAACAACCACAACAAATTAAAGATATTTTACTTCCTATTATATTAGTTCCCGAAAGTATGAATGCTGCAGATCTCATTAATTTATTTTCTAAAAAAAGGAAAAGTATTGCTTGGGTGGTAGATGAATTTGGGGGAACGGCAGGTATTATAACAATGGAAGATGTTTTAGAGGAAATTTTTGGAGAAATAGATGACGAATATGATGAGCAAGAATTTTTAGAAAAGAAATTGTCGGATACGGAGTATATTTTTAGTGGACGCTTGGAATTGGATTACCTGTATGAAAAATACGGTATTGACTTTTCTGCAGATACCACTGAAACTTTAAGCGGATATTTGATCCACCAAAACGAGTCCATTCCCAAGCTCAGGCAGGTGCTCCACCTGTCCCATTTTGATGCCGAAATTATAGCAGTGAGCGACACCCGAATCGAGAAGGTGAAAATCAAAATCCATTAGTACTATTTTTAAGGTTTGGCTACACATTTTAGCATATAAGCCTTAACTTTAACCCTCATTGAATTATACTCATGGCTATATTTGACAGATTTAAAAAGGAAGGTGATGATGAAATGTCATTCATTGATCATTTGGAAGTTTTAAGAGGAACTATTGTCCGTTCTCTATCCTCTATATTAATTACCTCTATTATTATTTTTATATACCGTGATTGGATCATGGACCATATTATTATGGGCCCCGTGAATCCAGATTTTATTACTTACCGTGCATTTTGCGGACTTAGTCATTTATTGCATTTAGGAGATTCACTTTGTATGCCTCCAGTGAAAGTTTCCTTACAAAGCACCACTTTTGGAGGGCAATTTTTAAGCGCTATTAGTATGGCATTTGTGGGTGGAATTATTATAGCCTTCCCCTATATATTTTGGCAAATTTGGTCTTTTATTAAACCTGCTTTAAAAGAAAAGGAATTAAAGAATACTCGATTCATGATTTTTTGGGTGTCCTTCTTTTTCTTTATGGGCGCGACTTTTGGCTTTTTTGTTTTAGGTCCTTTTACTTTTAACTTTTTAGCTAGCTTCCAATTAGGTACAAGAGGTGCCATTGTGACTATCCCTACCTTTGCCGATTATTTAGATAATTTAACTAATTTAATATTAGGATGTGGTATTGCTTTTGAATTACCTGTCATTGTGTTTTTACTTACAAAAATTGGTATCATAACACCTAAATTGTTAACTACAACGCGCAAGTATGCAGTAGTGATTATTTTAATTGTAGCAGCTTTTATTACACCAAGCCCCGATTGGTATAGTCAAACGATTGTTTTCATTCCATTATATGCTCTATTTGAATTTAGTATTATTGTTTCAAGATGGGCACATAAAAAAATGAAGACTGAAGAAGATGAGGAATGGGATTAATCTAACAGATTGAATACTGAACCAAATAAAGCAAACAGAATAATAAATTAACGATAGTAATAAAGGTTTCACCTAACCACTAAATAAAAACTTATGTCATTTGTATTTGATGCTTCAAAACCTATCGCCTTGGGATGTGACCATGCAGGAATAGATTATAAAAATGCAGTCAAGAAATGGTTGGAGGACAAAGGATATAGCACCAAGGATTTTGGGACTTATAATACCGATTCAGTGGACTACCCCGATTTTGCTCACCCCACTGCAAGCAGTGTAGAAACCGGAGAAGCTTGTTTTGGAATCTTATTTTGCGGAAGTGCCAATGGCGTAGCAATGACAGCCAATAAACATGCAGGCATTAGAGCCGGTTTATGTTGGGTCACTGAAGTAGCTGAACTAGTTCGATTACACAATGATGCCAATATGATTTGTATTCCAGCTCGTTTTGTAAGTTTGGAATTAGCTTTTGAAATGATTGAAAAATTTATGGGTACCTCTTTCGAAGGGGGCCGTCATCAAAATAGAGTCAATAAAATAACCTGCGCTTAAAAAATTAAATTAGCCTTATGAAAAAACTACTATGGATTTCGTTGCTTCTTGTAAGCACCATGTCTTTTGCTCAAACAACAAAAGACCTTACCAAATTTGCAAATGTCATCACCGCTAAAGGATTGAAAGAAAAATTATCTGTGATTGCTAGTGCCGAAATGGAAGGACGTGAAACTGCATCTCCAGGACAAAAGCGTGCTGCTGCTTTCATTGAATCTGAATTTAAAAGAATGGGACTATTGCCTGGAAATGGA
Source organism: Chitinophagaceae bacterium (assembly GCA_037141925.1). Lineage (GTDB taxonomy): Bacteria > Bacteroidota > Bacteroidia > Chitinophagales > Chitinophagaceae > Sediminibacterium. Next base: position 41,884 of record JBAXBS010000002.1, on the reverse strand, counting down.
AATAGCTACCAACAGGTATATCCTGTGTATCAAGATGTATTGACAGAAAAAAAATTAGCTGTCAACGGACGTTCTTTCGAATGGGACAAGGACTTCAACTTTAATTTACAAACCATCGCAAATGGTAATGCAAATTTCAAAGAAGTAGTATTTGCTGGATTTGGTATTGTGGATGCCGAAAAGGGAATCAACGATTATGAAAATTTAGAAGTAAAAGGAAAATTAGTAGTGATACTAGATGGGACTGCTAATGGTCCTGTAACAATGGGGCAAGGTGGTAATCGTGCATTTAATGCCAACCCTGCCTCTCCTATGTCTAAATTAAGACAAGCAAGTTCAAAAGGGGCAGCTGGATTATTGATCGTTTCGGCCGATTTTCCACGTAAAAACCCAACACAAACAAAAGGCAATATGTACATGAAAGCCAATGTGAATGCTGGTTTTTTAATGGCAAATGTATCTGCTGAAGTGGCTGGTACTTTATTAGGTAATGCATCTGCTACCTTAGCTGCACTAAAAGAAATCAAAAAAGGAAATTATACGACTGATGCCACAATTGCTGCCACTAAAACGACTGAAAATTTAGAAAGTAGTAACGTCATTGCAGTGCTTCCAGGGACCGATAAAAAAGATGAATATTTAATGTTGACAGGACATTATGATCATTTAGGTAAAAGAGGTGATGTAATTTATTATGGCGCAGATGATGATGGATCAGGAACAGTGGGTGTGATGCAAATGGCAGAAGCTTTTGCTATAGCTGCTAAAAAAGGGAATAAACCAAGAAGAACCATTGTATTCATGACTGTAAGTGGTGAAGAAAAAGGTTTATGGGGATCAGATTATTATTCGGAGCACCCTATTTTCCCTTTAGATAAAACAACTGCCGATCTAAATACGGATATGGTGGGTCGTGTAGATACAGAACGTACTACAGGAGATAGTTTAAATTATGTTTACGTCATTGGTCATGATAAATTAAGTACCGATTTACCTATCATCAACGAAGCAGCAAATAAAGCTTCTAGCAATATCACATTAGATTATAAATATGATGATCCTGCAGATAAGAATATGATTTACTATCGTAGCGACCATTATAACTTTGCTAAAAAAGGAGTGCCTATTTTATTCTTCTACGATGGAATGTTATTAGCCGATTACCATAAACCAACCGATACGATTGAAAAAATTAATTTCGAGTTGATGCAAAAAAGAGTGACAATGGTATATTATACTGCTTGTGAAATTGCACAAAGAGAAGACATGTTGAAGAGAGATCTTAAATTAAATATGCCAGCGAGATAATAGCTCATTAATTATAAAGGACTATAAAAGTGTTTACATAAAAAAAGACCTTCCGAAATTTCGGAAGGTCTTTTTTTATAATTTGATTCTAAATTAATAAGTCTTACATCAATTAATACCCATCATTTTGAAATCATCTTTTTTATTGTCCTAAAATATAGGCGAATATTAATGGTACTACAATCGTAGCATCACTTTCAACAATAAATTTAGGCGTATGAATATCTAATTTACCCCAAGTAATTTTTTCGTTAGGCACTGCGCCCGAATATGATCCATAAGAAGTGGTAGAATCACTTACTTGACAGAAGTAGCTCCAAAAAGGAACATCATGCCATTCTAAATCCTGATACATCATAGGTACTACGCAAATAGGAAAATCTCCTGCAATACCGCCCCCTACTTGAAAAAATCCGACTCCCTTTCCACCACTATTAGCACGGTACCACTCTGTTAATGTAACCATATACTCAATACCGTTTTTAACTGTGGACGCTTTTAATTCATTTTTGATCACATAGCTTGCAAAAATATTTCCGGTCGTACTATCTTCCCAACCTGGAACCACAATAGGAATATTTTTTTTGGCAGCAGCAACTATCCAACTATCCTTAGGATCAATTTCATAATATTGTTCTAACTCACCGCTTAAAATAACTTGGTATAAAAACTCATGTGGAAAATAGCGTTCACCTTTAGATTCAGCAGCTTTCCAAAATTTGACAATATGTTTTTGCAATCTTCTAAACGCTTCTTCTTCAGGGATACAAGTATCTGTTACGCGATTGTAATGATTTTCTAATAAATCCCACTCATCCTGAGGTGTTAAATCACGATAATTAGGAACTCTTTTATAATGACTATGAGCCACTAAGTTCATCACGTCTTCCTCTAAGTTGGCCCCTGTACAACTAATAATAGCAATTTTATCTTGACGAATCATTTCGGCCAAACTAATACCTAATTCGGCGGTACTCATGGCGCCTGCCAAACTCACTAACATTTTACCACCTTCTAATAAATGGGTCTCATACCCTTTAGCAGCATCCACCAAAGAGGCAGCATTAAAGTGACGATAATGGTGCTCAATAAACTGGGAAACGGGTCCTTTGCTCATGTTTTAAAATTTGAAGCAAAAGTAAATTTTTTTAGTGACTTTGCCTTAATTGTAGAAAATAGAAAAAATGCTACCTTGTAGTATCAATTCAAGACCATGAACAACAAAAAGCTTCACTTAGCTATAGCCCTTATCTGCTTAGCTATTCCTTTTGCCTATGCAGCCTATTTATACCCCCATTTACCCGAAACCATCCCCACTCATTTTAACTTAAAAGGGGAAGCAGATGGATTTGGAGGCAGAGATAGTATTTACTTGGGGCCGATTATCATGGCTTTTGCTGGTTTATTCACTTATTTTTTACTCACCAATATTAAAAAATTAGACCCCAAAAGAAGTGCTCAAGTGGAAGATCGTTTGTTTCAAAATATGGCTTTAGTAACAGTCATTTTTCTATCAGCGTTATCTCTAGTCATTTTATACATGACCATACATCCGGGGGTGGGTATCGATAAATTATTATTCCCTGTAATGGGTTTGGCATTTTCCGTGATGGGTTATTTTATGCCTCAATTAAAACAAAACTACTTTGCAGGATTCAAGCTTCCTTGGACTTTAGAAAATGAAGCCAATTGGATTGCAACTCATAAAGTGGCAGGTAAAGTATGGTTATATGGCGGGATGGTTCAAATTTTAGCAGGACTCCTATTAGATTCCATGCCCTCTTTTATTCTATTTTTTGCAAGTATGATTGTGATGGTGTTAATTCCTACGATATTCTCTTACCGAATGTTTAAAAACGGAAACCAAGCATAGTAGTTCCCTAAATATTCCGCATCTTTGTACCTCAATCTTTCATTATGAAATTAGGTACAAAATATATACACGCTGGAGCGCATCCTGATCCAAGTACAGGTGCCATCATGACTCCTATTTTTCAAACTTCTACCTATGTGCAAAGCGCCCCTGGCGTGCATAAAGGATATGAATATGCGCGCAGTCAAAATCCTACTCGATTTGCATTGGAAGAAGCTTTTGCTGTGATAGAAAATGGAAAATTTGGATTGGCATTTGCAAGTGGTGTTGCAGCTACCGATGCCGTGATGCGATTGTTAGTTCCAGGAGATGAAGTAATTGCAGCACATGATATGTACGGAGGATCTTTTCGATTGTTTTCCAAAGTGCATGAAAAAATGGGTATCAAATTTGTCTATGTAGATACTTCTGATGCCAATAATGTAGCAAAAGCGATGACCCCATCTACCAAATTAATTTGGTTAGAAACACCTACCAATCCATTAATGAATATCACTGATATTGAAGCAGTCGCTGCGATAGGTAATAAACATCATTGCATCGTTTGTGTAGATAATACATTTGCTTCTCCTTATTTACAAAACCCCTTAGATTTTGGAGCGACTATAGTTATGCATTCAGCTACTAAATATTTAGGCGGGCATAGTGATGTGATACAAGGATGTTTAGTGATGAATGATGAAAAATTAAGAGACCAGCTTTATTTTATACAAAAAAGTACAGGAGCTGTTCCAGGGCCACAGGATTGCTTTTTAGTGCTTCGAGGAATTAAGACATTACATGTGCGCATGCAGAGACATTGCGAAAACGGAGAAAAAATTGCACATTACTTAAGACAACATCCAAAAGTAGGTAGAGTCTATTGGTGTGGTTTTGAAGATCACCACAATCATGATATTGCTAAAAAACAAATGAGAGGATTTGGAGGCATGATGAGCTTTACGCTAAAAGATGACACCGTAGCAGCTGCTACAAAAGTATTATCTAGCACCAAAGTATTTTCATTGGCAGAAAGTTTAGGAGGTGTAGAATCATTGATCAATCATCCAGCAAGCATGACTCATGCATCTATTCCAAGAGAACAAAGAATCGCTAACGGATTATCAGATGGATTAATACGATTAAGTGTAGGCATTGAAGATGCCGATGATCTCATCGCAGATTTAGCGCAAGCCATTGGATAATGAAGCAATCACTTTCGGCTTTATTAAACAAAAAAGTAAAAGAGTACAATCAACTTAGCTTTATTGCCAAGGATCCTATTGTCATACCGCATGCTTTTAAAAAGCAAGCTGACATTGAGATAGCAGGCTTATTCGCTGCCGTGTTTGCATGGGGAAATCGTACGACCATCACCAATAAGTCCAGGGAATTACTTCAAAGAATGGACAATGCTCCCTTTGAATTTTGTACACAACATCAGGATCAGGATTTAATTAAATTAGTAGGATTTGTTCATCGAACCTTTAATGATACCGATTTATTATACTTTGTTGCATTTTTGAAAAATCATTATTCTCATCACACCAGTTTAGAGTCTGCTTTTTTTGAAAATCATTTGTCAGGTGAAAAAATAAAAACAGTAGAAGCTGCACTTAATCATTTTCATGAATACTTTTTTTCACTAGATCTATTTCCTACAAGAACCAAAAAACATATAGCGCATCCTTCATCAGGATCCACCTGTAAAAGACTCAACATGTTTTTGAGATGGATGGTGCGTAAGGATGATACAGGGGTTGATTTTGGTATTTGGAAAGCAATTCCACCCTCTGCCTTGATTTGTCCTGTGGATGTACATGTGGCAAGAGTAGCAAGATCCTTGGGAATGATAGAACGAAAACAAACTGATTGGCAAACAGCAGTAGAATTAACCAATTATTGCCGAACTTTAGATCCTAAAGACCCTGTAAAATATGACTTTGCTTTATTTAGCATGGGCGTAAATGAAAAATATCAGTAATGGAAATGAATATACAAACTTTAGAAAATCTGTCTAAAGAAAAATTGATTGAATACATCAATGAATATATCAAAACTGATTTTTCAAAAATCGTACAATTATTATATCGCATTGATGTTTCAGAAGCAACCATCAAAAAAACACTACAAGCCCACCCCGATTTAGATGCGGCCATTCTTTTAGCTGACTTAATCATAGAAAGGTTGGCTGCCACCAAAAAAGCAAGAGAACAATTTAGTCAGGGAAATATTTCAGATGAAGAAGAAAGATGGTAATTTAGAAATCTTAAGATAATGATTGATATCCGATGTTCGATATTGTAATCTTATTTATTTAAGCACTCAGTTTCTTATTATTTTTATTCTTATTTATGTACCCTTTTTTAATAAGATTAATTGATCTAATCTAACAAGATTATTTTTAACACATATCTCTTAATCTAAATCTCCTAATTGTGGTCGTAAAATAATTTCTTCCACTACCGCTTGTTGACTTAATTGTGTTGCTGCATATAGCATATGTGCTATATCATTGGCTTCCATGATTCTTTCTGGTGCCACTCCACTACCCAACCAACTATTGGTATAGGTTGCGCCTGGATAAACTCCTGTCACTTTAATTCCTTTATCTTTTAATTCTGTGCGAAGGTTTTGCGAAAAACCATGTAATGCATATTTACTAATGCCATAAGATCCTCCATTAGGATATGCTTTTAAAGATGCAATAGAACAAATATTAAAAATATGTCCCTTCCCTTTTTGAATCATTGCAGGAAGAAAACCTCTTGTAGTATGATAAGCAGAAAACAAATTTGCATTCATCAATTTTTCCAACAATCCGTCTTCTTCAGTTTCTAAACTGCCTGGTAAAAAAAATCCTGCATTGTTAATTAAAATATCCGGAGTTCCAAAACCAAGTACCCACTTTGAAAAAGCAATACAATTTTCTTTGACAGATAAATCAATGGACATATGCTGAATAGTCACATTGTTATATAAGGCACTTAATTGCGATGCTGCTTTTTGAACGGAACCTTCCGTTTTACTGACTAAAAATAAATCATGCCCGGCTTTCGCAAATGTTTCAGCAATGGCATAGCCTATTCCTTGTGATGCCCCTGTAATAACTACTTTCATACCGTATTATATTTTAATGAATTGTCATGATTTCATTAAAGATAAGAAGCAAAATTGTATTTTCGCCATTCTTAACTACCCTCTATGGCTTATAAGGATTTGTTTTTTGACTTGGACCACACACTTTGGGATTTTGAATTAAATTCTAAGGAGACTATGCAGGAATTATACGATACCCATCAATTGGCATCTATAGGAATTACCGACTTTGAAGCTTTCTTTACTATTTATATTGCCCACAACCATCGCCTATGGGATAGATACTCCAAAGGGTTTATCAAACAAGATGAATTAAGATGGAAAAGGATTTATTTAAGCTTATTAGATTTTAAAATTGGCAATGAAAAATTAGCGCGCGACATGTCGGTTGATTTTTTAGAAATACTACCTACTAAGAAAAAACTTTTTCCTTACACGATTGAAATTTTGACTTATTTAAAAAATAAGGATTACAAAATGCATTTAATCACCAATGGATTTGAGTCAGTTCAATTTAAAAAAATCAACAACGCAAATATTGCACACTTTTTTAATGAAGTGGTAACCTCCGAAGCGAGTAATAGCTTGAAGCCCCAAAAAGAGATTTTTGAATACGCTTTAAAAAATGCGAATGCGCAATTAGATCAAAGCATTATGATTGGAGATAATGAATCAGCCGATATTCAAGGAGGCATTAATGCTGGCATGGATACTATTTTTGTAAATCATTTACAAACTGTTCCTACCGTACCTGCTACGTATACCATTACACACTTGAAAGAATTGGAAAGTATCTTATAGATCACTAAAAAGATAAAAACATAGATAGATAGTTAGATAGATAGATAGATAGTTGCTTAGCTATCTAGTCAACAAGAAAGTTATTCAAGTATCTTACCAACTTGCCAAAACAGTAACCCCACCTTGTACCTTATCCCCTATTTTAGCGTGTATTTTAGCACCTAAGGGTAATAATAAATCTACACGACTTCCAAATTTTATAAACCCATATTCGGCTGTTTGATCAAAGTGTTGACCTACTGATGTATAATTACAAATACGTTTTGCTAAAGCTCCTGCAATTTGTTTACACAAAATATTTCCTTTACTATTTTCAACCACCACAGACCATCTTTCATTTTCGGTAGATGATTTAGGATGCCATGCTACCAAATATTTACCTGCATGATATTGATTGTACACAATATTACCTGCAATGGGTAAACGATTTACATGCACATTCGCAGGACTCATAAATACACTTAATTGAATACGTTTTTCGGTATAATATTCATCGGGTTGCACTTCTTCAATCACGACTACTTTGCCATCCGCTGGTGCTACTATTGCAGCATCATTAATGGTAAGTACTCTATTGGGTATTCTAAAAAAAGAAACAATAAAAAGAAAAAATGCAAATGTGACTCCTAATACTGCCCAAGCTCCACATGCACTTACAAGATATAGATAAGAAAAATTAGCTAAGTTAATAAGACCCACTATTACAGCCATTAATGATATAGTAGCCGTCCCTTCTTTATGAATTGTCATAGGATAATTTTAAAACGCAAATGTAAAGTATTAATGTAAAAGTTGAATCAGTAACCACACAAAAGGTACAGCCAATAATATGGAGTCAAAACGATCCAAAAAGCCACCATGACCTGGCATCATTTTACCCGAATCCTTTACCCCAGCCAATCTCTTTAATTTACTTTCAACTAAATCGCCTAAAGTTCCTGTTACGGCAGCGACCAAACTCACTAAAAAGATCACTTTTTGATTGACAGGAATATATGCTCCAAATGTTTTTGTGACAAGAAATACGCTTATAACCACCCCCGCAATAGTCCCTTCCCAAGTTTTATTAGGAGACATAGAGGAAAGTGGTGTTCGCCCAATAATAGACCCTACAATATAAGCAGCAGAATCATTCACCCAAATAGACACAATTAATAATAAGGGAAAAGCAAAACCTAAATCACCAAAAATTGAATCCGCCATGATACTTCTTAATTGAAAGAATAAAGAAAGTCCCATGGATATATAAATTAATCCAACAGCCGAAGTAGTCACTGCTTTAAAATTAAACTTGCGAGTGACTAATTCAATGATCAGAACTAATGCAATCACTCCTAACAAAGCAAATCTTCCATAATATGCAATACTATACCCACCTATTTTCAAAGTCGCTGGAGACAGCCCTATCATAAATAAAGTTCCAATGAATAAAGTACCCCATTTATGTACGGATGAAATATGGGCATAAGTAGGTTCAATACTTGTCATTAATTTTTGGAATTCATATAAACAACCTATTTGAATCACAGTAAATAAAATAAAAAAAGACCATTGATTATACATAATTCCTCCCAACATGATGATCACAAAAACGATTGCAGAAAGGGCGCGTACTCTAAAAATAGAAAAGTTAAATGCCATGTAAGTTTATTTAGATGATTGGATTAAGATTTAAGTGAATTGCATTTGTTCGATCAACTTTATAGCATCGTCTGATAAAATAGCAGGTACATATACATCCGCTTCTCCCATAAAAACATAAGAAGAATCCTTTCTGTTCATGACTTTCGCCTCAATATGATTTTCAATTAACCAACTTGCCACCAAACTAGCGGTCGCTAATTGACTATTGCTATAAACTTTTTTCCAATCCTGCATCACTTGTGTTTTTAATTTTTTGTAATAAATAAAAGATGGCAGCCAAAGCTATAATAGCCCAGTAATAACTAAAATTACCTTCTACCACTTTTTCTGTTTTTTGAGGATCTTGACGAACAAAATAAAGTGCAGATACTCCAATGCCATTATTAATAAAATGCATCAGCATTGGTGCCCCAATATTTTTGGTATAATAATAAACAAGCCCTAATACAATTCCTAATGACATTCTTGATAAAAACCCAAAATAAGAAAAATGGAAAGCGCTAAAAATAATAGCGGTAATAACTATAGACAAAATAGGTTTACCAGACCATTCTATAATTGTTTTTTGCAAAGTCGCTCTAAAAAATAATTCTTCCACTATGGCCGGAACCACCGCTACTGCTACTAATGCAATACTTAAATCCCCAATAGAATGCATTTGCGTCATCGCGTACAATGCTTTTTTATATTGATCTTCTAACTGAGTGGCCCAGTTTTTTAATGATATAGGAACAGGAATTTTTTCGGTTAAATCGCCTAAAGCCCCACTCAATAATAATCCTGTCATGGCTAATAAAATCACCCATCCTAATTGTTCTTTAGAGGAGAAATTTTTAAATCCTAAGTTAGCAACCAGCTTTCCTTTACTTAATAAAGCCAAAGCAATACTGGGTAAACCAAAAGCAATGATAGATGCCAACGCATTGGCCAGTTGCATCAAACTAGCATATTGAGGTTGTAATAAATAAGATTGAATATCACGCAACCCCACATGTAACCAGGCAGCGACTAATGAAAAGGCTAAAAATCCGCCAAGGATTAAACCAATACCGGTAAATGCAATTAACAGCGCCATTTTGGACCCTGGGCGCATATCAAAAAGGTGTGGTGAAGAGTGAGACATGTCAATGATTTATTGGTACATTTGCAACCGCATCTGATAAGGTGCAAGATAATGAATTCATATGGTTTCTATTGGTCCTATTCAATTACCCGATTTCCCGCTATTATTAGCACCTATGGAGGATGTAAGTGACCCTCCTTTTAGAGCCGTGTGCAAGGACAATGGGGCGGACCTTATGTATACCGAATTTATTAGTAGTGAGGGACTTATTAGAGATGCCATTAAAAGCAAGCAGAAATTAGATATTTATGATTACGAGCGCCCTGTAGGAATTCAAATATTTGGAGGAGATGAGGAAGCGATGGCACTATGTACTAAAATTGTAGATGCCGTTAACCCCGATTTAATAGATATCAATTTTGGATGTCCTGTGAAAAAAGTGGTCACTAAGGGTGCAGGTGCAGGGGTATTAAAGGACCTGGATTTAATGGTTCGCTTAACCGAATCGGTTGTGAAAAGCACCAATTTACCCGTCACAGTAAAAACAAGATTGGGCTGGGATGATAGTTCCAAAAATATTCATGAAGTGGCTTTAAGATTGCAGGATGTAGGTATTAAAGCATTAGCAATTCATGGAAGAACAAGAACTCAAATGTATAAAGGAGAAGCAGATTGGACCTTGATAGGTGAAATCAAAAATGATCCACGCATTCAAATTCCCATATTTGGAAATGGCGATATTAATTCTCCCGAAAAAGCATTGGAGTATAAAAATAAATACGGCATAGATGGCATCATGATTGGTAGAGCCGCTATTGGATATCCATGGATCTTTCGTGAAATCAAACATTTTTTAGCAACAGGAACTAAGTGTGCCGATCCAACCATTGAAGAACGTGTAGAAGTAGCACGTAAACATTTAATTAAATCATTGGAATGGAAAGGACCTATTGCAGGCATTAATGAAATGCGTCGTCACTATGCCAATTATTTGAGAGGCTTACCTAATATTAAAGAATACCGAAACAAATTGGTGCGTATTACAGAACAAAAAGAAATTGAAGCTGTTTTAGATGAAATCAAAGATAAGTACAAGGACATGGTGATTGAATCTGGTAAAATAATTTTAGAAAATTACCACGAACACTGCCCTATCAATTAAAAACTACCCACCTTTAAGGCTACCACTATTTAAGGTAAATTTTACTTGCCCATTTTATTTTTTCTCAATAGCCGCGATCACTAAGGGATCCAAAGGATCTATAGTCATAGGAAAGTAATTCACCAATATCCCATTTTCATTAATTAAATATTTGCAAAAGTTCCAAGCAGGTTCTTGATTACACCATCCATTTAAAGTCATATCGGAAAGCCATTTGTGCACTTCATTTTGGTGATTCTTTTTAATCACGATAGATTTTTCCATTAAAGGAAAAGTAACTCCGTAATTTTTTTGACAAAACGCAGCAATATTTTGATTGTCTTTGGATTCTTGTTCTTTAAAATCATTCGCAGGAAACCCAATCACCACTAATTCGTTTTTATATTGTTGATGTAATTTTTCAAGCGCTTCATATTGACCTGTAAACCCACAATCACTGGCGGTATTCACGATCATAATTTTTTTTCCTTTAAAAGCGGTTAAATCTAAATTACTTCCGTCAATGGCTTTAGCATGCAAAGTATAAAATGAAACAGGAGCAACCACCAATTGTTGATTGCTTAATACTTGTTTCGCCCCACTTGAATGACTTGACCACATAATCATAGGATACAAGGTTTTCAAAATAGATTGACGATAGGACATGTCCTTTTTTTTCATTAACAAAGTAGCCGACACTAAAATGCCAAAAGCAATAGCAATTTTTATCATGATTGATTTTTTATTTTTCACAACCCAATTTTTAAATTCGTAACAGAAAATAGAACTCAATAAATTACCCAATTAATCTTTTAAGTAACCAAGCCTTGCCTTTATAAGGAGGGTATTTAAAACCAGGATCTATCCAAGTAGGTGTTTTTAAGACCGATTTTGTATGCGTAAATGTATCAAAGCTTGATTTTCCGTGATAGCCTCCGGTTCCACTAAAACCTCTGCCACCAAAAGGCAATTCATGATTGGTAATATGCATAGTAGCATTATTAACACAAGCGCCACCCGATGGCACATTCGTTAACCAATAGTCTTCATCTACTTTATTTTCAGTGAACACATAAAAAGCTAATGGGTTTGGATTTTTTTGAATCACAGCTAAAGCCTCTTCTTTAGATTCATAAGTAAGAATAGGAAGTATAGGCCCAAATATTTCATCCTGCATTATTTTTGCATCTGGATGAATGCCTGTCATGATAGTTGGTTCTATAAATAGTTTTTCTCTATTTGATTTTCCGCCATACACAATGTCACCATCCGATAAATAACTGGTTAAACGCAACCATTGTTTGTCGTTGATGATTTTTCCATAATGTTCAGACGCTTCAGCATCTACTCCATAAAAAGATTGTAATGCAATAATTAGTTCTTGAATCAAAGCATCCTTTAAATGAGTGGGCACTAAAATATAATCAGGTGCGATACACATTTGACCACAATTCGAAAATTTAGGATTGGCTAATCGACGTGCAGCGACTCTCAAATTCGCGTCAGAAGCAATCACAGCAGGGCTTTTACCGCCTAACTCCAAAGTGACTGGAACTAATTTTTCAGCGGCATATTTATAAATTATTTTTCCTACTGCAGTACTGCCTGTATAAAAAATATGATCAAATCTATATTCGGATAATAAGGGAGGCAATACCGTAGCACCCTCTCCTTCTAAATAAAGCACAAAGTTATCTGGAAATAAAGAGTCAATAATTTTACCCATCACTTTTGCAGTAGCAGGTGCAAACTCACTTGGCTTTAATACCGCACAATTTCCTCCAGCAATAGCTCCAATTAAAGGAGTGAATAATAATTGAAATGGATAGTTCCATGGGGCAATAATACAAACTACTCCCAAAGGCTCTTGGATAGTAAAACTTGTGGAGGGCATATTCACCAAGTTGGTGGATACATATTTAGGCTGCATCCATTCCTTCAAATGTTTAATGGTATCATTTAATTCACTTAAGAAAAAGCCAATTTCAGTAGCCCATGCATCTTCGTCTGTTTTTTTGAGGTCGGCATATAAAGCTTCATATAACACCTTTTCAGATTCTAATACTGCTTTTTTAAGTCGTTCTAGTTGTTGTATTCTGAAGGCATAAGGTTGTGTTGCACCGGATTGAAAATACTGTCTTAAAGCTTCCATTTGAGTCTTCATAAGATTGAATTATCACTCAATTTAAGCCTAAAAAATGAAAGGAAATCAGGTTTTACCCACTCCTAAAAATATTTCTCTTTTTTCCTCTTTTTTTTATAATTTACGTATTCGATTGAAACGATTGATAACCCAATAATTCATTGCTATGTCCAAAAAGAAATCAAATAATACACGTAGAGATTTTATCAAAAACTCGGCCCTTGCCTTGGGTGGTTTTTATATTTTACCTAGACACGTTTTAGGCGGAAAAGGTTTTATTGCTCCAAGTGATAAACTTCAAGTAGCAGGTATAGGTGCAGGCGGTAAAGGAGAAAGTGATTTGTATAATTTTTATAAATCAGGGAAAGCAGATATTGCATTTTTATGTGATGTGGATGATCGCCAATCAGTGACTAGTCGTAAAAGATATCCTAACGCAAAATATTACAAAGATTATCGTGAGATGTTAGATAAGGAAAGCAAATTCATTGATGCAGTTTCTGTTTCTATACCTGATCATATGCATGGAGTTGCTGCGATGGCCGCCATGCAATTAGGCAAACACGTGTATGTTCAAAAGCCAATGGCACATGATATTTATGAAGCAAGGATGATGACCAAAGCTGCACATGATTATAATGTAGTAACGCAGATGGGGAACCAGGGTTCTTCGGGTGATGGGGTACGTGTGTTACAAGATTGGTATAATGCAGGATTAATTGGAGATGTTCATACTATTTATTGTTATACAGATCGTCCTGTTTGGCCACAAGGAGTGGTACGTCCTACGACTGCCTCTACTATCCCTTCTGAATTAGATTTTAATTTATGGTTAGGGACTGCTCCTCAAAAAGATTATTTCACCGACTTATTGCCATTCAACTGGAGAGGTTGGTGGGATTACGGTACCGGCGCTTTGGGTGATATGGCATGTCATATCATGGCACCCGCATTTGCAGTAGTGGGATTAGGCTATCCAGTATCTGCAGAATGTAGTGTAGCCACTCGTTATACAGCCCCTTGGCAAAGAGTATATTCACCAGACAGTCCACCAGCAGCATCTCATATTATTTTAACTTTCAAAGGTCAAAATGGGAAGCCTGATGTAAAATTACATTGGATGGATGGAGGTATTCAACCTGAAAGACCCGCCGAATTAGGACCTAATGAAATGATGGGTGATGGTGGTAACGGTGTGATTTTTGAAGGAACCAAAGGAAAAATGATGGCAGGAACTTATGGCGTGAACCCACAATTATTGCCTACAAATTTAACGAAAACCACAAAAGTGGCAGAATCTGTTGCTCGTGTGAAAGGTGGTGCTGAAGGGCATTACGCAGCATGGGTAGAGGCTTGTATTGCAGGCCCAGGAAGTGACTTAGCAAAAAACTTAAGTTCTCATTTTGATATTGCAGGACCATTAACGGAATCTGTATTGATGGGTAATTTAGCGATACGTAGTTATGATATTAAAAATATAGATAAGAAAGGGGACGCTAGTTATCCAGGTCGTAATATTCAATTAATGTGGGATGGTCCAAATATGAAGATCACCAACTTTGACGAAGCGAACCAATTTGTAAAACGCACTTATCGTGATGGTTGGAGCTTAGGAGTATAAAATGGAGGAGTTTATTAAAGAATACTAAAGGATGAATAAATAGGCCAATATTATACATTTCTAAATAAAAATATGAAACCTCTCTTCGAAAATTCGGGGAGAGGTTTTTTGATGCATCTTATAATTGATTATCTTCAATTATATAAATGAGACTATGAAAAATTTACGAGATCAGTTTTTATTACGCCCCGATATTCATTTCTTAAACTTTGGATCCTTTGGTGCTACCCCTAAACCTATTTTTGAAAACTACCAATACTGGCAAAGAGTGTTAGAAGCCGAACCTGTTCAGTTTATAGCATTTGACGGATATCAATACTTGGCAGATAGTCGTGCTGCTTTGTCTAATTTTGTAGGCATCCCAGATAAAGATGATGTGGTTTTTATAACCAACCCTAGCTTTGCAGTGAACTTGATTGCTAAAAATTTTTCGCTTCAAGCAGGGGATGAAATTTTAACCACCGATATTGAATATGGTGCATGTGATAAAACCTGGAATTATTATTGTGAAAAAGCAGGAGCCACTTATCGCAGACAAAAAATAAATTTACCTATCACTACTAAGGAACAATTTATTAGTGATTTTTTTGAAGGTTTACGTCCCACTACAAAAGCAATTTTTATTAGTCACTTAACTTCTACTACAGGATTGATATTCCCAGTGAAAGAAATTTGTGCTATTGCGAAATCAAAAGGTTTGATCACCATTGTAGATGGCGCTCATGCCCCTGCGCATGTACCTTTAAATATAAAAGAACTGGAAGCAGACTTTTATACGGGAGCTTGTCATAAATGGATGATGGCACCCAAAGGTTGCAGTTTTTTATACGCCCATAAATCTGTTCAAACATGGTGTGACCCTATGATTGTAAGTTGGGGATACAAAGCACTTAAGCCTTCTCATTCTACATTTTTGGATTATAATCAAATGATTGGAACACGCGACTTCTCGGCCTTCTTAACGATTCCAGCTTGTATTCAATTTATGGAAGAAAATAATTGGAAAGAGGTTTCACAAGTGTGTCATCAAATGGTGCTAGACAATGCACAACGTTTTTATGATTTACTCAACTGCAAACCATTGAGTCCTTTAACCAGCGAATGGATTGGACAAATGATAAGCATTCCAATAGCTATTAAAGAGCCTGAAATATTACAAAGAAAATTATTCACGGACTATCAAATTGAAGTGCCAATTATGCGTCAGGAAAACGATGTGTATATGCGTTATTCTATAAATGCCTTTAATACCATCGAAAATTTAGATGCTTTATATCATGCATTAGCTGACTTAAAAAAGAAAGGTGAACTTTAAAAATTAAAAAGTAATTAAACGATTACCAAGTCATTTTAGACATGGCAGCTCCATTATCTTTAGTACATCCTAATTCGCTACTGCCAGTATAAGCTTCTTGTTCTGCAAAAAAGTATTTTAACCCTTTGGCTGCACCAGCATGTAAAATATTTTTAAAGTCAATAGTGCCCTTGCCTATCACGCAAGATTCTACTTCTCCATTGGCTGTTTTAGTCAAATCCTTCACATGACATAATGTAAAACGATTGGGATATTTATTAAAATAATCAATTGGATTCACCCCTGCAGCAGTCACCCAAAAAATATCCATTTCAAAATCCACTAAATGAGGATCGGTTAAATCCATCATGACATCCTGTGGAATCCCACCAGGCATGGCTTTGAAAGAATAATCATGATTATGATAAGCAAAACGTATTCCATTCTTTTTACAAATTTCGCCGCATTTATTAAACTGATCTGCAAAACGCTTAAAATCATCAATGGAGGGTTGTGCTCCTTTATGCGGACAAATTAAATAACTCATTCCAATCTCAGCTGCTTGTGCTGCTTTGCGTTCAAAGTCTTTTTCTATATCACAATGCGTAGAAATCATTTTCATGCCGTATCCATCCATTGTTTTTTTAAATTCTGTATTTTTCATCCCCCAAAAAATACCTTTATCCCCTTCAAAACTTTCAATTTGCTTAAAGCCACTATCCGCAATTAATTTAAATACGCTTGCAGTATCTCTGTAAAGCGCCTCCTTTACCGTCCACAACTGAATACCAAATTGTTTCTTACCAGGCGCTAACGCTAGTAATTCATTGCGAAAAGGAACGGACATCGCCATACCAGCTAATGCAGTATTGCGTAAAAAACTTCTTCTTGAATGTGACATAAAAATATTTATAAGTAAGCAATCGAAAATAAACTTAGAGACCCACTGAAAGATAAACTTAATGGCGAACTCATATATAACTAAGTGGTCGCCCAAGCTTTATCTCCTTTTTTATAAGGAATAGAACCTTCATATCTTCCTGGAACTGCGACATAGCGCAAAGCTTTGGTAGCACCTACTTCGGAGGTAAAGAACCCAGTTAAAGTTAACTCTTTCATCATGGTGAAATAATGCTTAGGATCTTCTTTCTTTTTATTCTTTTGATAGTTAGCCGCTTCTGCATCCAACGCTACCAATAAATCATGACGTTCTGGAGCACTTGCCTCCATAAAACTTTTGTTCATTTTAGTTTTCGCATGTTCTTGTAAGGATTTGATGCCTTGCATAAAAATACCTTGATTTTTTTCATCGTAACAATCGGTCACCATCACTTGCATAAACTGACCCACCTTTGCTTCCTTCGCCCCTGGTGTATTGGTAGCAGGTAAAATAGTTTCAGCTACTTCATTTAAAAAAGCAATATCGTCTTTTGAAAATTGCAACCCAGTGACTCCTGTGGTACAACCTGATAAAAAAGCTTCAGCGCCTAATACAGTACCTCCCATAATAAGGGCGACTCTGGATAAGGCTTCTCTTCTTGTCATCATAAAATTATTTTTTAATACTATTTTTTATAAATTTCCTTTTTTCAATTCGTTTACTGCAAATTCTGCAGCGCGCGCTGTGAATGCCATATAGGTTAATGAAGGATTCACACAAGCAGCACTTGTCATAAATGAACCATCTGTTACAAATACATTAGGCGCATCCCATATTTGATTGTTTTTATTCAACACCGATGTTTTAGGATCATGCCCCATACGAGCAGTACCCATTTCATGAATACCACGACCAGGAGTTCCATCTCCTTCGGATGCTTTTACATTTTTAACGCCTGCCTTTTCTAACATTTCTTGTGCATCTATTAAAATGTCTTTACGCATTTTAATTTCATTCTCTTTTAATTCACAATCAATGTTTAAGACGTTCAATCCCCATTTATCTTTTTTAGTTTTATCTAATGTGACTTTATTGGTAGCATCTGGCAACATCTCACCAAATCCCATCATGTTTACATTCCAATGATCCCCTGGTTCGGATAAAGCATCTTTATAAGCACCGCCAATACTCGCTTCAGCCACTTCATGACCCCAGCCAGCACGGTGTCCCCCACCTTGATACCCATAACCACGTAAATAATCACGTTTATCATCACCTACATTTCTATAACGAGGAATATAAAAACCATTGGCACGACGACCAAAAGTATATTTGTCTTCATAGCCTTCCATGATACCCGCTGCACGATTTCCTAAATGGTGATCCATTAAATATTTACCCAAAGCATCACTACTACTTCCTAATCCACCTTCCCAAACATCTGTTGCTGAGTTCATCAACACCCAAGTACTGTTTAAGGTAGACGCATTTAAGAAAATAATTTTAGCTTTGTATTCGATCGTTTTATTGGTTTCAGCATCTAACACGACTACACCCGTTGCACGTTTTTTATCTTTATCATATTTAATTTCTGTCACAATGGACCAAGGTCTTAAAGTTAAATTACCCGTCGCCATTGCAGCAGGAAGTGTAGAAGATTGCGTACTAAAGTAACCGCCAAAAGGACAACCCAACCAACATTTATTTCTGAATTGACATCCTGGACGTCCTTCGTGAGGTACCGTAATATTTGCAGTACGACCAATAATTAAATGACGCGTTCCTTTGTAAACCTCTTTTAATCGAGCAGCCACATCCTTCTCCACGCAAGTTAAATCCATGGGTGGCAAAAATTGTCCGTCGGGTAAAACAGCGATGCCATCACGATTACCGCTGATGCCCGCAAATTTTTCTACATAATCATACCAAGGTGCAATTTCATTATAACGAACAGGCCAATCAATAGCAATACCATCTTTTGCATTGGCTTCAAAATCTAAATCGGACCAACGATAACTTTGACGACCCCACATTAAAGAACGACCTCCCACATGATATCCTCTAAACCAATCAAAACGTTTTGTTTCAGTATAAGGACTGTCTTTGTCGGAACACCAATAATCTAAATTGGTTTCATTTAAAGGGTAGTCTCTTTTTAACACTGGATAATCCTGAATCATTTGTTGAGTGCGTCCTCCGCGATGAGGATGTTCCCAAGCTTCTTTAGTCGCATTCACATAATCCTTGATGTGTTCAATATTTCTTCCGCGCTCAAGCATTAAAACTTTTAAGCCTTTTTCAGTGAGTTCTTTCGCAGCCCAACCGCCGCTAATTCCAGAACCTACCACGATAGCATCGTAATGTTGTTCAGCCATTGTAATGATTTTTTTAGTTTGGTTTTTTGGAAATTTAAGATACTGAATTTATCAGCTGCTTTTCCCAAATTTATATAAGGAATGAATAAATTCTATACGTCACAAATTTTAATAGCTGTTTTTAAAGAAGCCATAGGGTCCTGATCAGCAGGTATAAATTCCTGTGCTACGTATCCTTTGAAGCCAGTTTCCACAATAGCACGCATGATGGCTGGGTAATACAACTCCTGACGTTCATCTATTTCATGACGACCAGGCACGCCACCTGTATGGTAATGACCATAATATTCATGATTGGTTCTGATAGAATGAATAATATCTCCCTCATCAATTTGCATATGATAGATATCAAATAACAATTTAAAATTAGGAGACCCTAAACGCTTACAAAGTTCTACCCCCCAAACAGAACGATCACACATATAATCTTTATGATCTACTCTCGAGTTTAATAATTCCATGATAATGGTTACACCACGCTTTTCGGCTAAAGCCATAATTTTTTGAAGTCCTGTAACGCAATTATTTAAACCCGTTTCATCATCCATGCCATTGCGACTACCCGAAAAACAAATTAAATTTTTATACCCTGCATCTGCCACATAATTAATATGGTCAGTGTAGTTTTTTACTAAAGTATCATGATAGCTAGGTTCGTTAAACCCTTTGGTAAGGCTAATTTCGGCACCATTACACATGGTTGAAATTAAATTATTTGCTTTCAACACATTCCATTCTTTAGGACCTACTAAATCCATTCCTACAAGTCCCATATCGGAAAAATTTTTAGCCAATTGCTCGATGGGATATTGATTATAACACCATCTGCAAGCAGAATGATGGATGTTTCCTTTGAGTGCTGAAGTGTTTGTAGATTCATTTTTAGAAGACATAGCGGCAAATAAATTAGAAGGAACCGCTGCCCCAGTGGCAAGCGCTGCAGATCCCGTTAAAACTTGTTTGATAATCGTTCTTCGATTCAAATTTTTAGACATAATAAAGCATCGTTATGTGAGCAATCGTTTGAGCCATTAAATGTAATTTTTATTTGTTGGGTGCAAAAATAATTTTAGTTAAAAAAGGCGTTTTATGCGAAATAATAAGGAAATTGCTAGGATAATAAAACTCAGTGTTTTAGCTACTAACGATTCTCTTTTTTGAGTTTAAAATTCGAAGCCAATGAACAGAAAATTACGCATGGGAATGGTGGGTGGAGGAAAGGATGCCTTTATAGGTGCCATCCATCGCATTGCCGCCAATATGGACGGATTAATTGAATTGAATTGTGGTGCTTTAAGTGCCCACCCCGATACTGCCATCGCTTCTGGCGAAGCACTATTTTTATCAAAGGAAAAAAATTATAGGACCTACGAGGAAATGTTTAAAAAGGAAGCCAGCCTTCCTGCGGATGAACGTATGGATTTTGTAACCATCGTGACGCCCAACTTTGCACATTTTGCTCCAGCCATGATGGCATTGGAACATGGATTTCATGTAGTCATTGAAAAGCCTATTACATTTTCATTAGAGGAAGCAAAACAATTAAAACAAAAATTAGCCGAAACAGGATTGCTACTTTGCTTAACACATACTTATGCGGGATACCCCATGGTAAAGCAAGCGAAGTCGATGGTGCAGGAAGGAAAATTAGGGAAGATCCGAAAAGTGTGGGTTGAATATCCGCAAGGATGGTTGAGCAGATTGTCCGAAAAAGAGGGTAATGCACAAGCCGCATGGAGAACCGATCCTACAAAATCAGGAAAGAGTTCTGTGATGGGAGACATCGGAACACATGCTGCACATTTAGCAGAATATATTACAGGAGGAAAAATCACCGAAGTATGTGCCGACTTAAACACCATGGTAGAAGGACGTTTGCTAGATGATGATGGTGCGGTGATGTTGAAATTTGATAATGGATCCAAGGGCGTTTTAATGGCATCGCAAGTGGCGGCTGGCGAAGAGAACGCATTAAAAATAAGAGTCTACGGAGAATTAGGGGGAATAGAATGGGCGCAACACGAACCCAATACTTTACTTGTAAAATGGTTGGATCAACCTACACAAATATTAAGAGCAGGTGGAAATTATGGGGCGCATTTATCTCCTATTGCTATTCATAATACGCGCACGCCAGGTGGACACCCTGAAGGATATTTAGAAGCGTTTGGAAATATCTATCGCAACTTCGCTCTCACACTGAGTTGTAAAATAGAGGGAACTACTCCAACCGAAGCAATGTTAGACTTCCCCAATGTAGAAGATGGAATTAGAGGAATGGCATTTATTGATCATGTGGTAGCTTCTTCTCAATCAGATAAAAAATGGACTCCTTACGTAATTTAAAATAATCGCTTCGATTTAAAATTAATAAAGATGACAACAGTAAAAGGACCCGGAATATTTTTAGCACAATTTATGGGTGATGTGGCGCCCTTTAATAATTTAGAAAACATTTGTAAATGGGCAGCAGGATTAGGTTTTAAAGGAGTGCAAATACCTAGTTGGGATGCGCGCTGTATAGATTTACAAAAAGCGGCAGAAAGTAAAACTTATGCGGATGAAATAAAAGGGATCGTTGAAAGTGCAGGATTACAAATCACAGAACTATCAACGCACTTACAAGGACAGTTAGTAGCAGTCCATCCAGCGTATGATGCACAATTTGATGGCTTTGCACCAGTCGCGGTTCATGGCAACGCAAAAGCAAGAACCGAATGGGCGGTACAACAATTAATGTATGCCGCAAAAGCGTCACAAAATTTAGGATTGAATGCCCACGCTACATTTAGTGGTGCCTTATTATGGCATACGGTATATCCTTGGCCACAACGTCCTGCAGGATTAGTAGAAACAGGATTTACAGAACTTGCTAAAAGATGGATGCCCATATTAAATGCATTTGACCAAGTAGGTGTTGATGTATGTTATGAAATTCATCCAGGCGAAGATTTACATGATGGCGTGACTTATGAAATGTTTTTAGATAAAGTGAATCAACATCCTCGCGCTTGTTTATTATACGATCCTTCTCATTTTATTTTACAGTGTATGGATTACTTAGGATACATTGACGCTTTTCATGAGCGCATTAAAATGTTTCATGTTAAGGATGCCGAATTTAATCCTACTGCAAAGCAAGGAGTGTATGGTGGTTACCAAAATTGGGTCAATCGTGCAGGACGCTTTAGATCCTTAGGTGATGGTCAAGTAGATTTTAAAAGTATCTTTAGCAAACTAGCTGCTTATGACTTTAAGGGTTGGGCCGTGTTGGAATGGGAATGTGCTATCAAACATCCTGAAGTGGGTGCAGCAGAAGGCGCTATATTTATTGAAAAAAATATTATTCAAGTGACCGAAAAAGCATTTGATGATTTTGCCAATACAGGATCGAATGAAGCATTTAATAAAAAAATATTAGGGATATAAATAATTTTAAAATGAATATAAAAAAGACAGTTATGAAACAGGTTTTGGGAACATTGGTGATGGTTAGCTTTTTAATAGCATGTGGTGGTGGTGCATCTACTGAAAAGAAGACAGATACTGCAAGTACACCAGCGAATGCATTATCATCGAATCCTGATTATCAAAAAGGGTTAACCTTAGTAGGAGGAAGTGATTGCTTAACCTGCCATAAAGTAAATGAAAAAAATATTGGACCTGCTTACAAAGATGTGGCAGCTAAATACGAAGATACCGAAGACAATATTAAAATGTTAGCAGCAAAAATTATCAAAGGAGGTGGAGGTAATTGGGGTGCAATTCCAATGACACCGCATCCTCAAGTAAAAGAAGAAGATGCTGAAACGATGGTAAAATATATATTGCTTTTAAAAAAATAAGGAGCCCTTTATTTCAAAAAGTAAGGAACCATTACTTTTGAAATAAAGAATACTCTACAAATGATATGAAACACTTAATGATTACCTTAACGAATACTTTAACCAATAAATCAACCATTATGAAAATGAAATTTATAACAATAGCGATTATGACTCTTTTATCTGCTGGCCAATTGAATGCTCAAAAAGGCAAATGGATCAGCTTGTTTGATGGCAAAACAACCAATGGCTGGCATAGCTTTGGTAAAGAAGTAGCAGGTGCTGCTTGGAAAGTAGAAGACGGCGCTTTAACATTAGACCCTTCTCAAAAAAATGATTGGCAGGTAAGGGATGGCGGAGATATTGTTACTGCTGATAGTTTTGATGATTTTCATTTACAACTTGAATGGAAAATTGCTCAAAATGGGAACAGCGGTATTATCTTTTTTGTGCAAGACGATCCAAAAAAATATAAAAACACTTGGCATACAGGCCCCGAAATGCAAGTACTTGATAATGATGGCCATCCTGATGGAAAAATTATTAAGCACAGAGCAGGTAATTTATACGACTTGGTAGCTGGTAAAGAAGGCGTTGTAAAAGCAGTGGGCGAATGGAATAAAGTGGACGTCATTGCCCAAAAAGGGAAATTAACTTTCAAGTTAAATGACACTGAATTACTGTCAACTACATATGGCGATGATAATTGGAGAGCAATGATTAAAAACAGTAAGTTCTCTCAAGGGGAATCTCCTGATTTTGGAAAAGTATTTTCGGGACATATTGCTTTACAAGATCATGGGGACCGAGTTTACTACAGAAACATTCGCATCCAAAGATTATAAAAAGATTATCATTTAAAAGATTATCATTTAATTAGTGCAAAATATTCATGAATCATTTATGCGTCAGGCCCTCGTGCAAGCACAGAGGGCCTTTGACGAAGATGAAGTCCCCGTAGGGGCCATCATTGTAATGAATAATCAAGTCATAGGCAAAGGATACAATCAAGTTCAATTACTCAAAGATGTAACAGCACATGCCGAAATTTTAGCTATTAGTAGTGCTTGCGAAAATTTACAATCCAAATATTTACCAGAAGCCACTTTATATGTGACCCTTGAACCTTGTTTAATGTGTGCAGGGGCTTTATATTGGAATAAAATTGGGCATATTGTATTTGGTGCCCATGATACTAAAAACAGTTATCGAAGGGTGACCGAAAAAAATCCCTTCCACCCCTCTACCACCCTGCTGGGTGGTATTTTGGAAGATGAATGTGCATCGCTGATGCAAGCTTTTTTTAAAGCAAAGCGATAATCTCTTTTCTTTTTTGGAAAAAAATACATCCAAGCATTTATGGTTGGCGAAAGCGGTGTAAATTTGTGTTTCATTCTGAAATACAATAAATAAAAAAATATGTCATTTACATTACCAGCGTTACCCTACGCACACGAAGCATTAGAACCTCATTTTGATACTCTAACCATGCAAATTCATCATGGTAAACATCATCAAGCTTATGTTGATAATTTAAACAAAGCAGTAGCGGGCACTCCAAATGAAGGAAAATCTTTAGAAGAATTAGTAGCTGTTGCAGGAAGCATTAGTCCTGCTGTTAGAAATAATGGTGGTGGACATTGGAACCACAGTTTTTTTTGGGCTAGTTTAGCACCACAAGCGGGTGGTGCACCCACTGGCGATTTAGCGGAAGCTATCAACTCAGCTTTTGGAAGCTTTGATACCTTCAAAGAAAAATTTGCCGCTGCTGGTATGACTCGTTTTGGAAGTGGTTGGGCTTGGTTGATTATGAAAGACGGAAAATTAGAAGTGAGTTCCACTCCTAATCAAGATAATCCTTTAATGGATGTTGCTGAAGTAAAAGGTACTCCATTATTAGGTGCTGATGTATGGGAACATGCTTACTATTTAAAATATCAAAACAGAAGAGCAGATTATTTAGCTGCTTTTTGGAGTGTCGTAAATTGGTCAGTAGTGGCTGATCGTTTTGCTGCTGCGAAATAATAATAATAATAATACATTTTCAAAATCCGCTTCTTCCAAGAGGCGGATTTTTTTATACCCCCAATGGAAGTATAAGTTGAATGAGCGTGTAGTGAATGAGAGTCAAGATTAAATTAAGGAACTGGAT
The DNA here is from genome assembly GCA_037141925.1 of Chitinophagaceae bacterium. GTDB lineage: Bacteria > Bacteroidota > Bacteroidia > Chitinophagales > Chitinophagaceae > Sediminibacterium. The sequence goes on along the minus strand of JBAXBS010000002.1, from coordinate 16,687 downwards.
CATACCCATGACCGCCGCCTGGCCTGCATTGGCTCAATCTTTTAATTCCTAAATAAATGCCTTTAATAGGCCCATATTTTTCAATGGCTTCGGCTGTGTATTGAGAACAAGTGGGCGTAAAACGACATTTGCTTCCTCCTAAATAAGGAGATAAAGCATATTGATAAAAACGAATCAACATCACAAAAGGGAAGGCACTTATTTTTTTAAGTGTTTTTATATAATGTTGTTCAAAGGACATTTTGTTATTTTAATTTGTCTGCTAATTTTTGCAACACCGCTTTTATTTTTTCTTGAATCTCCTCTTGTGTGAGCACTTTTGTTTCGGTATATAAAAAAAATAAATTAAGCCTTTTATGTTCAATGTTAATCGCATTCATAAAAGCAGGTCTTTCCATACGGTAGCCTTCGCGCAATAATCTTTTTACTTTATTACGCATCACAGCTTTTCTAAAATGTCTGCTGGGGGCCCCCACTCCAGCTTGCAGAACTCCTTTGGAAAATACCGCTTTTGAAAGTGTTACTTTTTGCGATTCCTCTTTCAAAGATTTCTCTTTGGAAAATTCTTCTGCATCTTCGGTTTCAAGCGTATACAATAATCGAATGGGACCTACCGAAATAGCAGAACCTTTCGAAAACAAAAATTGAGTTTGTTTTCTGCTTTTGAGTTTATCCTTTTTTTGATATGTAAATGTCTTGGTCAATGATGAGAATTAAAAAAGTCCTTCCCGAATATCGGGAAGGACTTTAAAATTATTGAATTTCGAGTGAAAGCGAGAAGCTTAATTTGAATGATTCATTCAAATTACTTCAAACCTTTTTCACTTGATACTGTAAGTTTTTTACGTCCTTTCTTTCTACGGCTTGCTAAAACTTTACGGCCATTAGCAGTTTCCATACGTTTACGGAATCCGTGAACAGATTTACGACGACGTTTATGTGGTTGGAATGTACGTTTCATAGTGTGTCTTAAATTTTTTCTTTCGGTACTTAAATTTCGTTTTCATCCTGTTCCTAATAGCAGTCACCATACCACTACCTGTGAAAGGACGGCAAAAATAGGGTATTTTTTGATTTTTTAAGCTAAATCTGTATGTTTTGCCTCAACTTTTTGGCCAAAAAATAAACTGGCCTGCTTTTCAAAGGCTTCAGCGTTATCGGTGGTATAAAATTGAAGCTTTCCATGTTGGTTACATTGTTGGGCCATAGCAGGGTGATTTTCAAGGTATTTTGCCAGGCTTTGAGCCACTATAGCCCCTTGGGTCACTAAGTTTACCCCCTGGGGTATATGCTGCTTAATTTTATCTGCTAAGAGCGGATAATGGGTACACGCAAGCAATAAAGTGTCAATATGGGAGGATTGGGCAAATAATTGATCTAAGTATAATTGAACAAAATAGTCCGCCCCGAGATGGATATGTTCTCCATTTTCAATCAAAGGCACCCATAAAGGGCAAGCTTGTTGAAATACTTGTAATTCAGGGAAAAATTTTGCCAATTCTATAGGATAACTATCACTTTGTATCGTTCCTGTAGTGCCTAAAATACCTACTTGATGTGTCGTAGATAATGTCCCTAGGATTTCGGTAGTGGGGCGAATCACGCCCAATACTCTTTTGTCGGGAGCTATTTTAGGTAAGTCCTTTTGCTGAATCGTTCTTAATGCTTTTGCAGAGGCCGTATTACACGCTAAAATGACCAGGGAACAACCTTGCTTGAAAAACCAATTCACTGCTTCTAAAGTATATTGATAGACCGTGTCGTAGGATCTAGGACCATAAGGAGCTCTGGCATTGTCCCCTAAGTAGATATAATCAAACTCAGGCAATTGCTGTTTCAATTCCTTTAAAATGGTCAATCCACCATAACCACTATCAAAAACTCCGATGGGCGCAGAAGCCATAATAATCATTTATGCTGTAAAACTAAATAACCTCGTTGTAATCAACGAGGTTATTAGTAAAATATATTTTTAAAATATTATCCTTTTTTAGCTGGAGCTGCTGCTTTTGCAGGTGCTGCACCTGTAGCTGTTTTAAATGCATCTTCAATTTCCTTAGGTAAAGGAAGCTTTAACTTCATAGCCACGCGAATGGTTAAGTTATCAGCGATGGAAGGTTGTGCGTAGGGTGACAACGCATCTGCTTTTAATACAAAATTATATTTTTGCTCTGCTACTACTTCACTTAAAGCAGCTGCAATTTTTTGTCTGTAAGGCAATAATAAAGTTTCTTGCTTTTGTTGCATTGACTCTTGTTGGTATTGCTGCCAGTTAATTAATTTGTACTTTAATTTATTTAATTCGTCTGTAGCCATTTGCAAAGCTTTTGGACGCTTAGATAAATTAGCAGAATCTTTTTTAAAGATACTGTCTTGATTTTGATACGATTTTAAAGTATAGTTATACTCATCTTGTAAAGAATCCTGAGCATATGATTTTAAAACTGTATCCAATTTTTCTTGAATGCCTGGGAATAAAGCCAATACGCTTTGATCATCAAAATAACCAATTTTTACTTGCGCTGAAGCAGTATTGGTAAAAGAAGCTGCAACGAATAAAATGGCAGCAAATAGGAAACCTTTTTTCATAAAGTTATAGTTTGAATGTTTGTTTATCTTAATGTTTAAATTAATTAGTTATACCCAATTCCTTTAAAACGTCATCGCTTTTGTCCAGTTTTGGGTCTGCAAATATAATGGTAATTCCTTCACTTTTATCTAAAATGAAGTCATATGAGCGCGCTGCAGCCATTTTTTGGACCGCATTGTACACTTTATCTTGAATGGGTTTAACTAGTTTTTGTCTCTCTTTAAACAAGTCCCCCTCGTATCCAAAGCGCTTTTTTTGCAAATCTCTTAACTCCTTTTCCTTCAAAAATAACTCGTCTTCTCTTTTCTTTTTAAGGTCCTCAGATAACATAAACTGCTCAGCCTCATAGTTTTTGTACATTTTATCCAAGTTCAATTGCTTTTGATCAATTTCTTGTTGCCATTGATCCCCTAAAGCTTTCAATTTTTTGTCCGCTTCTTTATACTCTGGTATTTTATCCAAAATATACTTAGTATTAATAATAGCGTAACGGCTTTGCGCTTCTACCGAAAAAAAAGATACTAAGCTAAGAGCTAGTATTAAAAATATTTTTTGAATTCGCATAGTAAATAAATTAAATTCTAAAATGGGGTGATATCTATTAATTTTTTATATAACTGAGTGATACTATATTTTTGAGTCTGTCATTTTTTCTACCTTTTTTCTACCTGTTTATTTTGCCTATTTAGTTTGCCTATTCAGGTTCAAAACCTAACATAAAGGTAAATCTTCCTGCATCTTTAAGCGTATTAGTTCCATTGATACGATCTAGACCAACTCCATAATCAAATCCTAACAAACCAAACATAGGTAAGTAAAAACGCATCCCTACCCCCACTGATCTACGTAAATTAAATGGATTGTATTCTTTCATACTATACCAACCATTAGCTGCTTCAAAAAATCCTAAAGCATAAATGGTACTACTTGCAGCTAAGCTTAAGGGATATCTTAATTCTACTGCATATTTATTAAATATTGTAAAGTGTTGTCGAGCTGTTTGTTGATCAGGGTTAATTTTAGGGTTAGAAGTTTCATAGACAGGATAACCTCTTTGAGCAATGATATCATATCCTAATAATGCAAATTGATTACTCAATCCAGCATCCCCTAATTGGAAACGTTCAAAAGGTGAAATAGTTAAGCCTGTATTATAACGACCTACAAAACCATATTTAGCTGCAAAACGTAATACGAATTGCTTGTTGTGATCCTCTCCAGCTGGTTTACCTAATGGCACAAACCATTCGCCATTAAATCTCCATTTATGATATTCCAAAAGTTCATACGGATTTTGTTTCGTTGCAAATCCCTTGTCGAATAAAGAATAGGGAGGGGTTAATTGCGCACTTAATAAAAAGGTGGAACCTGTACGAGGGAATAAAGGTTGATCGATAGAAGTTCTTTGTAAAGCAATTCTAAAGTTGACATTGTTTACAATACCATTAGAGAAATTGGGAAGATTATAAGGATCAATTGCATAATCCTTTAAGGTATATCGAGTATAGTTAATACCTGTGCTTAATGAGAAATAATCATCTGGCCAAGATAATTGACGTCCGAAAGATACTGTTGCACCAGTAGTAGAAATATATCTTGAATCAGCTGCATTGGGATCGTAAGCCCCTGTTGTTAAATTATAGGTTTGACCATATTTAGTATTATAAACACTCACCGTTAATGTGTTTCTTTTAATGCCTCCAAACCAAGGTTCAGTAAAGGAGAAATTCGTAGAACGGAATGCTTTACCATTACTTTGTACACGAATACTTAACTTTTGTCCATCTCCCATTGGCAGAGGATCCCAAGCGGATTTTTTAAAGAAGTTTTTGGAAGAGAAGTTATTAAAGGTGACCCCTAAAGTTCCAGTCAATCCAATATAACCACCCCAGCCTGCACTTAATTCTAATTGATCACTTGATTTTTCTTCTACCCCATAATTTATGTCCACAGTTCCGTCTTCTGGATTAGGTACAGGATCGATCTTAATTTTTTCTTGGTCAAAATAATTCAACTGAGCAATCTCACGTTGCGAACGAATTAATAAGGTACGGCTAAATTTATCTCCAGGCAGGGTTCTAATTTCACGACGAATTACAAAGTCTTTTGTTTTTTCGTTACCCGCAATACGGATTGTTTTAATGGTGGCTTGAGGGCCTTCACGTAATCTAATTTCAAAATCGATGGTGTCATTATACACCGCTGTTTCAATGGGGTCAATATTGAAAAATAAATAACCATCATCTTGATACAATCCACTTACATCACCGCCTTCCGCAGTAGGTGTTTTGCCTAATTTATTGTATAAAATTTCACGGTTATAAATGTCTCCCTTTTTAATATTCAAAATACTCGTTAACAAAGAATCAGCATACTTGGTATTACCTCTCCATGTAATGTTTCCAAAATAATATTTACGACCCTCTTTTAATTGAATATCGATATTTAAATTCCCTACTGCATTATGATATAAAGTATCTTTTTCTATCACCGCATCACGAAATCCCAAAGAGTTGTAATAGTTCAATAAATTATCCTTGCTTTCGTCGTATTTTTTAACATTGTACTTAGAAGAACTCAATTTAACTCTCACATAAGGACTTAATACTTTACGTGTTTTCGTAAATGTCAAATACCCTTTCTCACTTAAATATTGTTCAAAAGTATAAGGCGACGTTTTAACAATCATGGGTTTATCATACACCGGATATAAAGTCATTCTCGATTTTTCGTGAATTTCTTTTAAGCTTTTTTTCAACTTCGCTTCATCTATTTTATTTCCTCCAAAGTTGATGCTGTTGATACGTACTTTAGGACCACGATCCACTACAAAATCCAACAATAAACTATTCTTTTTAGTAGCGTCCTTTTTTTCTTTAATAGTCACTTTAACATCTTGAAAACCTTTCTCTGCAAAAAACTTTTTAATCCCTTCTACTGCAGTAATTTTCATATTTTGAGTAATCACCCTATTAGGAGTTAATCCTGTTTTACCCGACAATTCATCTGTTTCAGATTTACGAACTCCAATAAAATTATATTTTGATAATCGAGGACGTTCCACCACTGCAATTTCTACATCAATTTCATTTCCTACTAAATCGGTCAACCAAATACTTACATCACTGAAATAATTTTGATCCATTAATTTGTGAATCGCTTTTCCGAAATTTTCACCTCCAGGCAAGGATATTTCATCGCCAATATTTAAAGTAGAAAGTGACAATAATAAGTTTTCATCAAAATTGACGTTACCCACTACATTAATAGCACGAATTTTATACTTCGCAGGGGTTTTTTGGTTAAGTATATTAAGGAGCTTGACGTTAATTTGTGACACCGAATCCTTTACAGGAGCTACCTGAGAATAAGAAGTCGAGGACAGTAAAAGAATCAATAAGGATCCTATATAAATTGAAAGAAATTTCTGCATCTGCAAAGGGGCTACATTTATAATTTTAAAAGTGTCGCAAATTACTCGTAATATTTCAAAGTCTTTGTTAAAACCTAAAATAAAATATATTATTTATTTTCATCATTTGTTTGCACTTGTTGGCCTGTTTTGCCAAATCTTCGCTCTCTAGACTGAAAATCAAGGATGGCCTCAATGAGGTCTTTTTTACGAAAATCGGGCCAACGGGTCTCTGTAAAGTACAATTCGGCGTAGGCTAATTGATATAATAAGAAATTGCTAATTCGGTATTCTCCACTGGTGCGAATCATGAGCTCTGGATCGGGAAAAGCACTGGTAGCAAGGGCTGCGCTCAAACTTGCCTCCTTAATATCTTGGGGTAATAAGGTCCCTTCTTGCACTTTTTGGGCTAGATTTTGGATGGCTTGAATCAATTCCCAACGGCTGCTATAGCTTAAGGCAATAATCAGCTCTAAACCGGTATTTTGCGCGGTGGTGGCAGTCGCTGTTTCAAGGGCCTTTTTGGCATCATCAGGCAATAAAGCCAGGTTACCAATAAAGTGAAGCTTGATGTTATTTTTATGTAATGAAGGTACTTCCTTGGAGATGGTGTCCACAAACAGACTCATTAAGCCTGCGACTTCTGGAGCGGGTCGATCCCAGTTCTCGGTACTAAAAGCATACAAAGTGAGGTATTTAATGCCAATTTCGGCAGCGGCCTCCACAATGTTACGTACGCTTTCTACCCCATGAAAATGTCCATATAAACGATCATGCCCCTTTTCCTGTGCCCATCTTCCATTCCCATCCATTATAATGGCAATATGTTTAGGCAATCTCGTCGAATCCAAATTTTCCATGCTGTAAAATTAATAAAACCCTTGCTTATTTACGTCTAATCCTGTTCAATAAGCTTCTGTTTTGTTGACCCTTATTTTGCTCAATACCGTAAATGGTGTTGAAGGTATAAGATATGCCAATTTTGGCAGAAAAAAAGCGGTCGTTACCAGAACGACTTCCTTGATACCCTAGGGGTGCATCAAAGGTGGGGGCAGTGGAAGTGGTATTTAAAAAATCCAGATTATCGGTATTCGTAAAACGATACATCGCTTCTCCGAAAATATTAAACTGATGATAAATATTATATTTTAAACCAAAATTAATGGGAAAGGTAAGTGGCAAATCCGACTTGGTGGTAGCATTGTCAACAGCGACTACACTTGTATTATTATTACGAATCGTTTCCAGCGTTAACAAATAACCCACGCCCATCCCAACATAGGGGGTAAATTTTTTATTTCTAGATCCTGATATATAATTTAAAAAATAAAATTCTCCCATTGCACTAAAGTCCAATGTATTGATCAAGAAATTCGCATTCCTTGCAATTGCGTAAGGATCGGAAGATAGCATATCATGTGCTGCTAATTTTTGCATCTCCACATTCAATCTGATTCCTACATAATTATTCAGTTGCTTTTTTACAAAAGCGCCATAGTTGCGATAATACACTTGAACATCCGGTGCAATATCACCTTGATAGGAAGCCATGCCATACATGACACCCGCTTCTGCAAAATTTTCGGACAGCTCATGGTGTTGTGCCCATGTGCCATTAGAAAAATATATAAAACTAATAAAAATTAAAATTCGCTTACCCATACTTTCTAATTTCTTTTGTCTAAGCCCCAAGTTAATTTGGTACGTAATGTTGTTAAATAGCTGTTCTCATTGAGTCTTATAAAGCTCACCGTAAAGGATTCTTGTTTTAAAGCCAATTGAATGGACTTAGGTACAATTTCCTTTCGAGCATCTAAAGCACACAATAATTCCTCAGTACGCCCCTCTATTTCAAATGAAATTACTGAAGTATTAGGAACTACAATCGATCTTACATTTAAATTATGCGGTGCAACTGGAGTAATTACAAAACTAGCTGAATCAGGGAATAAAATGGGGCCATTACAGCTCATATTATAGCCAGTGGAACCGGTAGGTGTGGAAACAATAATACCATCTGCCCAATAAGAATTTAAAAACTCACCATTTAAGTAAGTGTGAATTTTAATCATAGGAGAAATATCTCGCTTATGAATCACAAATTCATTTAATCCAAAAGGAGTCGTTCCAAAAATGGGGATATTGGCATCTAAGTGAATTAAAGCTCTTTTTTCAATCACAAAAGTACCGCTCACTAAAGCTTCCACCATGGTACTTAATTCATCCTTTGATATAGAAGCTAAAAATCCTAAACGACCATAATTAATACCTAAAATAGGAATATTAGAATCTCCTACTAAAGTCACCGAATCTAAAACGGTTCCATCCCCGCCCAAACTAATTAAACAATCAATATTATTAGGCAAATCATGGGCAGATAAAAAAGGTATATACCCCTGCTTGTCAGCGGGTGCCAACAAGTTAAATTTTTGTATTAAATCATGAAAAATACAAATAGTGATATCATAACGATGAAGCTCTAACAACAACGCATTTAATGATTGCTGTTGATCCAAATCAACCCCTCTACTGTAAATGGCTACTTTCATTAAAATTTAAAAATTGATTCCACCGTGTAAATATAAACCTTTGTCTCCAAGCTGATTCACACTATAATCAATTTTTAACACAAAATCATAAATACTGATAACATCTAGGCCTATCCCCGCTGTTCGAATGAGCGTATTGGATAATTTATTCGTATTTAAAACATGATCACTATACACATATCCAAGGTTGGAGAAAGCACGGACCCAAAACTGAAATTTCGCCTCAGGAAGGAATTTTTGAGTGATCGGATTTTTTATAGTGATGCTACCAATGGAATGTTGAAGTGATGTTTTGAAAATAGTAGCCGCATTCCCATCTATAATATAATATTCTAACCCATTGAATTGTAAATTTCCATATCCCACTAACCGAGTATCTAAATAATTGTAATTAGGTAAAAATTTGAGCATCGAATTAGATTCGAATAAGATAAAGTTTTTAGGAGAAAAGGGATGTGCTTTAATTTTTCTAAATTGAATAGAGGTAAAATTAGAAGCCTTGGAGAAACGTTGAAACGCGATAAACTCGGTGCTATTCCCTTTGGTAGGATAAGCATTATAATCAAATTGTATTTTAGTAAAAGCGACACTAAGGTCAATGTAGGAAAATGCCTTTTTATAATTCGGTAAAAATAGAGGCTGTTTCAAAAAACCAGAATCCGATAATTGGTCATTCCCCCATCCTATCTGTAAGGAATGTCGTTCAAATAAATTAGGACGATAGGATAAATTAAGATTAGCGCGATACCCACTTCTTATGACGTCTAAAGTTTTGAAAAATATTTGTTTGTCGTTTTGAGTAGTATAATTAATTTCCTTTTGGGCATAATTTTGCCAACCTAATCCAAACCCATATTTTAATTTTTTATCAAAAAAAGGTAATTGATAACGCAAAATATTTTGTTTCGTATACCCTCCAATGACTCCTATTACTAGTTTATCATTATTCCCGGTCAAATTACTTTGGTATAAACTAACTCCATAATTTACATGCTCTAAGCTATGATGCTGTTCGTTCCACCATTGACTAAAATTTCGATCTACCCATTTAAAATAAGGCTTAGGAATAGTATACCACCTTTCTTTGACCACAATTTGAATTTGAACCTGTCCGCTTTCATTGCCTTGCAAAAACTGTGAAGTAACTTTTGTAGATAAGAATAAGGAAGTATTATATAATTGTTGTTCTGCAAGAGTGTTCAATACTTCTAACGAATCTTTAGATATAATATCGCCTACATGATAAGGAAGTTCCCGTAATAAAATATAACTTTTGGTTTTTGTATTTCCTTCTATGTCAATAGACTTAATAGTAAATTGTGCTTGCACCCATTCACTTAAAGAAATAAATATTAAAAAGAACAGGAAATACTTTTTACAATTAAACATCTAAATAATTCATTAAGTGTTGATAATGATCTTCGATATCATTATGTAAAGGGCTATTTCCAAAGTAATGAAGTACTTGATAATTATATCTTTGTAAAGTTGCAATGATCGCTGAAGCTTCTTCTTTGTTCAGTTTAAAGGTAATCACCAATGAGCCATTCGCTTCCTCAAAATGAGTATTAAGTTGCGTGATTTGAGCATTATTGGTTTCTACCAATCTACTTAGTTCCGCTAAAGAATATTGATAAGGAGAAATAGAAACTACAATAATAGCACCAGGTAAATCGACGCCTAAAAATTGCGCCAATAATTCATTTAAATTTTTTTGAGGAATCACTCCAACGCATTCTTGATGATCATTTAAAATAGGCAAAAGCGACAACTGATTTTTTGCAAATAAATTTAAAGCCGCTGTAAAATGCGCGGTATTTGATAAAGCTAATCTAGTAAGTTGATCTGCTATGACTGCTAGCGTTTGATTTTCATCCAAATCCAACACATCCTCTTTATTGACTAACCCAATATAATAATCATCCTTTACTAATGGCAACTGAAAAACATCATAATCTTCCATGCATTGCAATACAAAGGATACTTTATCTTCCAAATGAAGCATTGGATAATTGGTGACAGCTATAGATGATACAACCATTCTATTTATTTTGGTAAGGATTGTAAAAAGTTTTCTAAAATAGAATTGAACTCCTGAGGCACTTCCATCATTGGAGCGTGTCCACATTTATCAATAAATTGTAATTGACTATGGGGAATTAATTTTTTGAACTCTTCTGCTACAAAAGGAGGTGTAACAATATCGTTCTTCCCCCAAATTAACATAGTGGGTTGTTTAATTTGATGCAACTCCTCGCCTAAATTATTTCTGATAGCACTTTTTGCTAATGCAAGTATTTTAATGACTTTAATGCGATTTCGAGTAATCTCGAACACTTCGTCTACTAACTCCTTAGTGGCTACTGCAGGGTCGTAAAAAGTTTGTGCTGTTTTATTTTTAATGTATTCATAGTCCCCTCTTTTAGGATAACTATCTCCCATTGCATTTTCAAATAAACCACTACTACCCGTCAAAGTTAAAGATTTAATTTTTTCGGGTGTTTTTAAAACATACACTAAACCCACATGGCCACCTAATGAATTTCCTAATAAGTGTATATTATCATACCCCTTATGGTCAATAAACTGTGTCACATGTTTTGCCAATCCTGTAACACTGGTATGTAAAATATCCAAGTCAAATAAAGGTAAAATAGGAACGACTACTTTATGTGTATGTCTAAATTTTTCAATGAGATCCGAGAAATTACTTAGCGCACCAAAGAGCCCATGCAATAACATCAGCGTTTCGCCTTCACCCACTTCGAGGTACTCAAATTTTCCTTCCTTTTTTAACTCGTATTCCATATGATAAATAAAAGGATTCTAAATTAGTTTAGTCCTTTATGGATAAAGATAGTTAATTCATAGTAAATAAAGCTTATTTGAACCCCCGATCCCCACCCATTTTGTTAAAATATAATATTGGGTTTACACGGGACGATTAGGCCCCTAAATACAGTCAATGATGGCCTTTTTGAGACGCTATTTATACCGAAGTTTTGACATTGAGTTGGGTGGAAAAAGTAGTGATTGTGTTTTTAATAAAGGGCAGCCATTCACCCATTTTTTGCAAACAATAAGGCCACCATTTATGAAGATATTCGTACGTACAAGTGTCCTTCATTTGACTCGGCTCCAACACCCCTAAAATTTGTAAAAAGTAAACAATAGAACTCCAAATAGTAAAATAAATAAAAGCATATAAAACGACTCCTAATACTTTATTAAACCATCCCATCATCAACCAATCTGCTGTTTGTTGTAATAAACCCGCAGCCATTTTCAATACGAGTAAAACCAGGATCAAAACTATAATAAATGCGATGAAAGGAATCCAATGACTTTGAATATGTGTGTGCTCTTTTAATTGTTTTGCGATAAAGCCTGAAAACTGATACGCTACTACAAGCCCTATGAAAAGAGAAAAGAATGAAATGACGGCTCTAATAAAACCATGTCGATACCCTTGCAACAAAGCAAGAATAAATAATGTTCCTGTGACAATATCTAACCACATAATCGAAAGGTTTATAAACTTTTGTAGGACTCCATTTTAGATCCTAAAATAATCATGAACTACTGAGGCGTTAAAATAGCTTTAGCCATTGCAGATATTACTTTTCCATCCGCTTGTCCTGCCAATTTTTTAGTAGCAACACCCATCACTTTTCCTAAGTCCTGTGGACCAGCAGCTCCTAATTCAGTGACAATGGCTTGCACCGCAGCTTTCACCTCTTCTTCGCTCATTTGTGCTGGTAAGAATTTTTCAATGATAGCAATTTCTTCAGATTCCTTAGCGGCTAAATCGGAACGGTTTTGTTGTTCATAAATAGCTAATGAATCCTTACGTTGCTTTACTAACTTTTGCAATAATTTCATTTCTCCATCTTCAGAAATTTCACCATTCGCCCCTGGTTCTGTTTTTGCTTTTATAATTTCTGCTTTAATAGCACGTAACCCTCTTAACAAAGCCTCATCTTTATTTTTCATCGCGTCCTTCATAAAGGACATTACTTGTGTTTCTAAACTCATAAAAAAAATATTTTATTTTTTGTTTTGATCTAATTGAGTGGCTCTAAATTTTTTATAAAAAGATTGTGCAAATTGCTTGAACTCATCTGCCAAAGCAGGATCCTGTGTAGCTCTTAAATAAGTATCACCCATACCCATTAAATTCTGATAAAAAAAATCGGCCATTTCGTCCACCATCATATCCTTTGTCCATAAATCAATACGCAAAGCAGTTTTATCGGTAGGATCCCAAAAGGTAATCATCATAGCACGAGCCGATTGAGATTCTTTTGCAGTACTATCAGTTGCAGACCATTGAATATCCTGTGGAATTTTTTGTTCATCTAAGCTAATTTGTACGTTGATAGAGGATTGATGCATAGTTTTAATTTGTCAGCAAAAATACAAATTTTAAACAAGATATATAAGATGAATCTGCGCCAGAAATAAAAGTGATTATGGTTCGAGAAGAAAAAGTGAGCACACCCAATGAAAGGTAAAACGAAAGGTAAATGAAAGGTAAAATGTAAGCTTAAGAATGCAAGTCAATAGGTATGCGAATGGCTGTGTTTTGCGCATATTCCTTTTGATAAGTTTCATACCACTGACTTCCCATATTAGCTCTTGATTGTCGATACACTTCATCTTTATAATATAATTTGAAGTGATTAGATAGTGCCGTACTTTCCTGAAAATTAAATATTTCACCTGCATTTGTAAAAGAATCAGGAAGAGCAATGGCAATATCCAACATCAATGGAATTTTAAATTGAATAGCCCATTCCATCCAAGGTAATTTATCAAAATGAGCTTGACCCCATAAAATCGCATAAGTACCCGCTAACTCTTCCATACTTAAGTCTTGAATGAATGTATGAACGATGGCGTCTTTGTATTTATACCCCTTTTGCAACTGTATTGCTTGCTCCATTTGTTGCGGGGTATCCCAAACAAAAACCAATGCCATACTAGTGTGTTGCCATTTTTTAAAAATGGAGAACTCTTTTAAAGTGTTCACAAAATGGTCGACAGAAATCAAAGCCAAATAATAATCGGCACCTTGGGTTAACTCTTGTTTAGCAGCCGAAATACTTACCCATTCCAATTGTGGCAAGCCAGAAATAGGTAAATACGCATTCTGAATCGTATTGCTATTTTTAGGAAGATTCAAGTTCAAGTAGGATTGGGTCCATGTGTTGGTTGCGAAAACACTGGTTGCTTTTTTAATAAAACCTTTAAAAGTGATCCAGCTTTGTAACTTTCGGAAAAGGTTATTGTTTTTCACCAAACCGGGACCTGATAGAGGAATAAAATACTGCGGAAATTGTTGACTTCCTTTTAAACTACTTCCAAAATGAAGTAGAATAGCATTCGTCACCTCGCTGATAAGCTTTTCTGCTGGATACTTCTTTAATAAAGTAACATTGGAATGTGCTTCATACGCGTCTTGGTAAAAAGTAGGAAAATGATCGCCTACAATATAAAAATGTAAATGAGCAGAAGCCTTACCAGCATTGATTATATCCAATATTTTTTGGTACACCACTATACGTGGAATGGGATAAGAACTATCAGCTAATAGAAATAAACGCATATGCAAAAATACACCTTACTTAACAATTTATCCACCAATCATTTATAGGCATTAGTTCAAGTAAATAGAACCTTAACTTTGATTTATGGCGAAGCACTTGCAACAAATGGATTTATTTGGTAGTGACCCCTCTGAAGCGGTTCACATTGTCATGCCAAAGACATCTAAAGCCAGTACTAATGTACAAAAAGCAAACCTTCAAAAACAAACTTTACAAGTAGTTATTGAAAATAGTTTAGAAGAAGAATCGCTTCCTATTGTATCTCGTGCTGCCCAACATTTAAATGCACATCACAGCAAACAAAAAAGAGGTCGTAAATCATTTGCTGCTATGGATGCTGAAATGGGAAAATTAAATATTCCTTCGGCCGAAATTTTACAACAAAAATTATACTATCCTATTGGAGAAGTGGCTCATTGGTTTAACGTGAACACTTCCTTAATTAGATATTGGGAAAAAGAGTTTAAGCAAATACAACCACGTAAAACCAGAAAGGGGGATAGATTATTTAGAGCCCAGGATATTGAATTTTTAAAACAAATTCATTTTCTACTACGTGAGAAAAAATATTCCATTGATGGCGCAAAAACTTATTTGAAAAATAATAAGGAAAAAGCAGAAAAAGATGTTGCCATTTTAAATAGCTTAAAAAACTTACGCAGTTTTTTAGTCAGTTTAAAAAGTAGTTTATAAACTAGCCTTTATCTGAAAATTGAATTTGATGTTGATTAGCAAATTCAATCACTGCCACATTTAATTTTTCTCTTAATTGTTGAAGTGCATTCATATCCACCTGCATGGAAATGAAACATTCTACATGAATAACATGCGATTGCTTCCCTGCTTCAGCTACAAAAACTGAAGAAGAAATAATATTTGATTCTTGTGCAATCATCAAACGCACATGACTACTTAATGCTGAAATTAAAGGAGCTGATGTTTGTACACTTAATTGAATATCCATTTCAATTTTGCGCTCAGATCTCAAACTAATATTATCCACAATCGTATCTACCATTTGTTTATTAGGAACCGTGATATAAGTTTTATCCTGTGTTCGAATACGAGTGCTACGCAATCCAATTTTTTCAATGGTGCCTGTGAAATTATTCACTTTCACTAAATCACCCACTGTAAATGGCTTATCAAAAAATATAATAAAAGAAGCAATGATGTTTTCCAAACTTTCTCGCATAGATAAAGCCACAGCGGCTCCTACGATACTTAAGCTGGTCACTAAATTGCCAATATTTTCATTAAATACATAACGCAATACCAGCAACACCCCAATGATATATAAAATGACCTTGAAAAAGTCTCTAAAAAATAAAATTAACTGATCATCTGTTTGATCCTTTGTTAATTTAGATCTTTCCTCTAAAATAATAGAAATAAATTCAAGTGTACGGAGTGATACTCGGATGAGTAAAATAATAAAGAATAATTTAACAACCGACTCAATGACTTCCTGTAAAGTCAATTTGAATAAATGAACATTCCATACTTCAGGAAATTTTAATTCATATAAAGCAATAACAGCAACAAGAAATAATAAAAATTGCTCTATGGGGACCACTAAGCGATGCACATGACTTTTACGAAGCTCTGAATGATTTTTTTTATCTATCCATGTGTAAATGATGCTTGCAAAAAATCGAGATACAAATCTTTTTAAAATATAAGTCGCTAAAATAATACCTAGGATGTACAAATAACTTTTAATAGAATTGCTAAGTATTTCTTGTTCCAGATTCATAAAATTATTTTTTTATTGTCCACTTTTCTAGAGACATATTATCCCCATCAAAAACTCCATAAGTATATAATTTAATCCAATCACCTAAATTAATATATCGAGTGGTTTCATTAATGGTAAAATCAATAGCGTAATGACGATGGCCAAAAACAAAATAATCAACATTTACTTCTGTCGCTTTTTGTTTGGTATAAATAATAAGCCATTCTTTATCTTCTCCTAAAAATTGTTCGTCAGCACTGCCTGTTTTTGCACGACTTTGGCTACTAAAAAAATTGGCTAACTGTATTCCTACATCAGGATGTACCCACTTAAACAACCATTTACACAAAGGATTTGTAAATATTTTTTTAATGAACTTATAGCCATTGTCACCTGGGCCTAATCCATCCCCATGTCCTATGAAAAATTTTTTATGCCCAAGATGAAAAATTTCAGGTTTAAAATACACTTTCGCATTTAATTCCTGTGTGAGATAATCCTTCATCCATAAATCATGATTACCTGTAAAAATGTGCAATGGGATGCCTGCATCTGCAATTTCTGCCAAACAGCCCAATAACCTTACAAATCCTTTGGGAACGACAGTTTTATATTCAAACCAAAAATCAAATATATCACCTACAATAAAAAAGGCAGCTGCATCTTGCCTGGCTTGTTTCAAAAAAGCTACCACAGCATCCTCTCTTTGACGACTTTCTATATTATTGGGAGCTCCCAAATGAAAGTCAGAGAGAAAATATATTTTTTTGCCTGGTGCTAAATCCATGA
>JBAXBS010000001.1:0-260685 GCA_037141925.1 Chitinophagaceae bacterium | reverse complement strand
ATAAAAAAACCCATTGAAAATCAATGGGTTATGTTCAAATTTGCGGACCGGACGGGACTCGAACCCGCGACCTCCGCCGTGACAGGGCGGCATTCTAACCAACTGAACTACCGATCCTTCTTAATTGCCAAAGGCGATTAATTGGGTTGCAAAGATAAGGGGAAACTACTTTTTTAAACAAATCTTTTATTAAAAAAACCTTTATTATTTTTACAGCCAATTCAACATTATGCTAGAGTACCCAAATCGACAATTTTTAGATTTTGAGCAACCCATTAAAGAGTTGTATGAGCAAATTGATGCGACTAAAAAATTAGCCGAAAAAAATCCTAAAATAGATTTATCTGCCACAATTCAACAATTGGAGCATTCTATTGTAGATAAGCGAAAAGCAATCACAGCAAGCCTTTCGCCATGGCAAAGAGTGCAATTGAGTCGTCATCCTGACCGACCATATACTTTAAAGTATGTACACTTAATGTGTGATAAGTTTGTGGAATTACATGGTGATCGTAACGTCAAAGACGATAAAGCAATGGTGGGTGGCTTTGCCGAATTAGGGGGTCAGACCGTCATGATGATTGGCCAACAAAAGGGAAGTAATACCAAGGCTCGCCAAATGCGCAATTTTGGGATGGCCAATCCAGAAGGATACCGAAAGGCCCTTAGATTGATGAAATTGGCCGAAAAATTCGATAAACCAGTCGTATGCTTAATTGACACTCCGGGTGCATTTCCAGGCCTTGAAGCCGAAGAAAGAGGCCAAGGAGAAGCTATTGCTAGGAATATTTATGAGATGATACGTTTAAAAGTACCCATTGTGATTGTGATTATTGGAGAAGGTGCAAGCGGGGGTGCATTGGGGATTGGTGTAGGGGATAAAACCTTGATGATGGAAAACACATGGTACACTGTTATTTCTCCCGAAAGTTGTAGCTCTATTTTATGGAGAAGCTGGGATAAGAAGGAGGTAGCGGCAGAACAATTAAAATTGACTTCTATTGATATGAAGGGTTTTGGTTTAATTGATGAAATTGTTCCTGAGCCATTGGGCGGGGCACATTGGAGTTATACCGAAGCGGCAGCTACTCTTAAAGAAAAAATTATAGCAGCCATTCAAGAAGTAAAAAATATGGAACCTGCACAACGTGTAGAAAATAGAATTGAAAAATACAGTAAGATGGGATTCTGGGAGGAAGCGTCTTAATTAATTTATTTATATTTACAAACTATGTTAAGACAAACTTTAAAAGGAACTGGTGTTGCATTAGTAACCCCATTTAAAAAAGACAAATCAATTGATTTCGCAGCGCTTGAAAATATTATTGATATTCAAATTGCAGGGGGTGTTGATTATATTGTAACATTAGGTACTACTGGAGAATCAGTAGTGTTATCTGAGCAAGAAAAAGTAGAAGTGCTTCATTGTACTTTTAATAAAGTAAATGGTCGTGTGCCTGTGGTCGTAGGTATTGGTGGTAATAATACTGCCGAAGTGATCAAAGCATTTAGCAAATTACCTATTGATAAAGCGGTGGCAATTTTAAGTGTGACTCCTTATTACAATAAACCTTCTCAAGAAGGATTGTATCAACATTATATCGCACTTGCTGACGCCGCGCCAAAACCTATTTTATTATATAATGTGCCAGGTCGCACAGGTCGTAACATGACAGCAGCTACTACTTTGCGTTTGGCGAGTCATCCTAATATTGCAGGTATTAAGGAAGCGGGTCCTGAAATGGCGCAAACTATTGCGATATTAAAGGATCGTCCTGATGATTTTTTAGTAGTAAGTGGCGATGATGAAATAGTGGTTGCACAAATTGCATGTGGTATGGATGGGGTAGTGAGTGTTGCAGCAAATGCTTTTCCTAAACCTTTTAGTGATATGATTCGTTTTGCAATGGCAGGCGATTTTTCAATGGCGAAACGTATCAATGATTTGTTAGTTGAAGCATACTCTTATATGTACGAAGAAAATAATCCGGCGGGTGTAAAAGCATTTATGTTTGAACAAGAAATCATTCAAAATGAATTGCGTTTGCCATTAGTGCCAGTAAGTGAAGGATTGCAAAAGAAGATTCATTCTTTTGTAGAAAGATTTTAGTTCAGCTTCTTTTTTATTGCTTGTAATTTCATCAAAGCTTCCACTGGAGTGAGGTTGTTAATGTCTATTGCTTCTAATTCTTGACGAATAGATTCAAAAGTTTCTGTATGTGCATCAAAAATAGATAATTGATATTTAGTAGCAGGCTCATTTACGGTAGGTGTGTGGGTAGCATAGTCTTTATTTTTCAATTCCATTTCTTTTAATATCTCGTTGGCTCTTCCAACTAAAATATTAGGCATGCCGGCCATTTTAGCTACATGAATTCCGAAACTATGGGTACTGCCTCCTTGGGTAAGTTTGCGTAAAAAGATAATTTTATTTCCAACTTCTTTATGACTCACATGAAAATTATGAACCCCTGGTAATTGCGCTTCCAAATCATTTAATTCATGATAGTGTGTCGCAAATAAAGTTTTTGGTTTTTGTGCCGATTGGTATAAGTATTCAACAATACTCCAAGCTATTGAAATACCATCATAGGTGGAAGTACCTCTTCCAATTTCATCTAATAAAATTAAACTTTTCGCACTTATATTATTTAAGATGCTAGCTGTTTCAATCATCTCCACCATAAAAGTGGATTCCCCTGCAGATAAATTATCATTGGCACCTACGCGTGTAAATATTTTATCTGTTAAAGGAATCATCGCGGACTGAGCAGGTACATAACATCCCATATGTGCCATGAGTGTGATGATAGCAGTTTGACGTAATACCGCACTCTTACCACTCATATTAGGCCCTGTTAAAATAATAATTTGTTGTGTAGCTGGATCTAAATAAACATCATTAGGAATATAAGGCTGATCAATAGGTAAGGTTGATTCAATCACTGGATGACGACCTGCTTTGATATCTAATATAGCATCATTGGAAAGAATAGGTTTACAATATTTTTGATCTTGTGCAATTTGAGCAAAACATAATAAACAATCAATCACGCCTAATAATTGTCCATTGTTTTGAATGGCTTGTAAGTCATCATTAATATGATTCAATAATTGTTGATACAACTCTTGCTCTAGGGCTAGAATTTTATCCTCGGCTCCTAATATTTTTTCTTCGTATTCTTTTAATTCTGGTGTAATATAACGTTCGGCAGTGGTCAGTGTTTGTTTTCGAATCCAGTCGGATGGCACTTTGTTTTTATGTACATGCGTAACTTCTAAATAATATCCATAAACGTTATTATATCCTATTTTTAAGGAAGAGATGCCTGTTTGAATCGCTTCTTTATTTTGAAGCTGCGTTAAATATTCCTTTCCGCCACTGGATATTAATCTTAATTCATCTAAAGTAGTAGAAACACCTTCTTTGATAAACCCTCCCTTCACTGTGGTGGCTGGGGGTTGCTCTAATAAAGTATTCAAAATATGTGTTTGTGAATGGGAGCAAACATTTAACTGGGATGCAATTTTTTGCAAGTATTCATTGCCTATAGTTGCTAAATTATTTTTAATGTAGGCAACTGCTTCTAATGATTTACCTAATTGAACTAATTCACGTGGTTGAATTTTACAACTTGCAAGTTTGCTGGATAATCTTTCAAAATCTCCGCAGGATTCAATCCAGCTGCTTAATATACTATTGTTTTCTTTGCTTTGAATGAATGTTTCAACGGCATTCAGTCTTGCATTTATTTGATCAATCGATTGTAAGGGGAATATTAACCAACGTTTTAATAAACGAGCGCCCATAGGGCTTTTGGTGTGGTCAATGACTTCTAATAATCCCTTTCTATCGGCCCCATTTCCAATGAGTTCTAAATTTCGGATGGTAAATTTATCCATCCATAAAATTTCATCTCTTTGAATGCGTTGTATGGAATGAATATGCTGTAAATGGGGATGTTCTGTTTCTTTTAAATAATGCAAAATAGCACCGGCTGCAATAATGCCTAAATTTTGATCTTCAATTCCAAATCCTTTGAGGGTTTGTGTTTGAAATTGTTTTAATAATAATTCAGTCGCAAAGGGCGCATCAAAAATCCAACTATCTAAACCATAGGAATAAAAAGAGTTGCCTATGATTTCCTTACAAGTACTTGCATTTTTTGGGTATAATATTTCTGCAGGCTGCAAACTTTGTAAAAGCTTATCTGCATATTCTTGATTGCCTTCGGCTATTAAAAATTCTCCAGTCGTAATGTCTAAAAAAGATAATCCTACTTTTTCTTGTTCAACATAAATAGCAGCTAAAAAGTTATTGTTCTTATGTTCTAGTAATTTATCATTAGTGGCAATACCCGGAGTAAGCATATCGGTCACACCTCGCTTTACAATTCCTTTCACCGATTTGGGATCCTCTAATTGATCACAAATGGCAACACGATGTCCTGCTTTCACTAATTTATGCAAATAAGTATCTAAAGAATGATGCGGAAAGCCGGCTAATTCACTGGAAGAAGCCGATCCGTTATTTCTTTTGGTCAATGTAATACCTAAAACCTTAGAGGAAATGATGGCATCTTCCCCAAATGTTTCATAAAAATCACCCACTCTAAACAATAGGATGGCATCAGGATATTTTTGCTTAATAGCCTTATGTTGTTGCATTAAAGGAGTCTCTGCACTTGATTTTGCCATGGGTGACAAACCTACATAATTTTTCATAAAAAGCTTACTTTTGCATATGCGAAAACTGAGCATGGATGAGTTGGGTAGAATGTCGGTGACTGACTTTAAAGCAGCCGAAAAAAAGCCCATTGTAGTAGTGATGGATAATATCCGCAGCATGCATAATGTGGGCAGCGTTTTTAGAACCTCCGATGCCTTTTTGGTAGGCGGCATTTGCTTGGGAGGTTTTACCCCGCAGCCTCCACACCGTGATATTCATAAAACAGCTTTGGGCGCCACAGAATCGGTGGATTGGTGGTATTACGAACAAACTATCCAAGCAGTTCTTGATTTGAAAAGCAAAGGGTTTAAGGTGTATGCGATTGAGCAAACGCAAGGAAGTATCTCCTTAGAAAAGTTTGAAAAATCAGAACAACCCATGGCTTTTGTTTTTGGAAATGAGGTAGAAGGAGTCAGTAATGAAGTGCTACAAGCTTGTGACGGAGCAATAGAGATTCCCCAATATGGTATGAAACATTCCCTTAATATTTCAGTGGCAGCTGCCATTGTGTTATGGGAAATGGTTCGTTCGTAAAAAAAATGGTTCATTCATTAAAAATGGTTCATTCGTAAAAGATGGGTCATTCATAAAATATTTACATCATAACTTAAAGTATCTTTATAAGATGTCAGGAGTAAAAAATTATTTGAGTTTAGTAAAGTTCTCGCATACCATTTTTGCAATGCCCTTTGCTATTATTGGATTTATGTTAGGGGTGCAATATTTGCATCAAAACCAAATACCCTTTGAGCATAAAGGATTCGTTTTTGCTGCTGTCATAGTTTGTATGGTAACTGCAAGATCTACAGCCATGGCTTTTAACAGATACTTAGATCGTCATTTTGATAAACTCAATCCTAGAACTGCCATTCGCGAAATTCCTGCGGGTATTATTAAAGCCGAAAAAGCGTTGGTTTTTATTTTCATTAATGCAGGATTATTTATGACGACGACTTATTTTATAAATCCTATTTGTTTTTATTTATCACCGGTAGCATTATTGGTGATTTTGTTTTACAGTTATACCAAACGCTTTACTTATTTATGCCACTTAGTATTGGGTGTGGGTTTATCCTTGGCGCCTATTGGGGCTTACTTAGCAGTGACAGGTCATTTTGATTTTTTGCCTTTACTCTTTTCTTTTTCAGTGGTATTTTGGGTAAGTGGGTTTGATATTATTTATGCATTACAGGATATTGAGTTTGATCAATCTCAATCCCTATATTCTATTCCAAGTTATTGGGGCTTAATAAAAGCATTAAATATTGCCAGGGTATTACATGTGCTATCGGCATCTTTTGTGATAGCAGCTTATTTTCAAGGAAATTTTAATTTGTTTTATATTGGGGGTTTACTCGTTTTTATAGGAATGTTATTTTATCAGCACAGCATAGTAAAGCCAAATGATTTAAGCAAAGTGAATATTGCATTTATGACAGCAAATGGTATTGCAAGTATTGTATTTAGTATTTTTGTCATAGCATCCATTTATTATCAAATTTCTCATGATCCTATCATTGCATCTTATAAAACTTTAACTCAATAATTTGGCACGTATACTTTGTTTAGATTATGGGGGAAAGAGAACCGGCATTGCAGTGACCGATCCTTTACAAATTATTGCCACGGGGTTAACCACCGTGGATACGAAGGATTTATATACTTTTTTAGCCGATTACTTTAAGCAAGAGCCAGTAGAACTCATCATAATAGGAGAGCCTTTGAATTTAGATGATAGCCCTACACATGCCACTCCTTTAGTGTTAAAAGCCATTGAGCAACTCGCTAAAAAGTTCCCATTAATACCTATTCAAAAAGTAGATGAAAGATATAGCTCCAAAAATGCGGTCAGAGCCATGGTAGAAATGGGTATGAAGAAGAAAGATCGTCGTAATAAAAAAACAATCGATCAAATAGCTGCTACCATTATACTTCAGGAATATCTGACCCACCGTTCTTAAACTGCTTATTTATAAGTAACTTTGACCCCATTATAATTGTTTTATATGATTTTACCCATTGTTGCCTATGGGGCAACCATCTTAAGGAAAGTTGGTGAAAATATTAGCCCTGAATATCCTAATTTAACTGCATTGATAGCAGATATGTGGGAAACCATGTACGGTAGTAATGGGGTAGGATTGGCTGCACCTCAAATCAATAAGAATATTCGATTATTTGTAATGGATAGTGCTCAGATATTTGAGAGCCGCGAACCAGAAGATGAAACTTATGTAGATGCCCCGGGCATTAAGAAATTATTTATCAATGCTAAAGTACTAGCAACAGGAGGAACAGAATGGGTATATAATGAAGGTTGTTTAAGTATTCCTAAAATTCGTGAAGATGTATTAAGACCTGCTGAAGTCACTTTACAATATTTTGATGAACAGTTTCAGGAACATACTGAAACCTTTAAAGGGATGACGGCGCGTATCATTTTACATGAATATGATCATATTGAAGGAAAGTTGTTCATAGATTATTTAAAACCTTTGCGTCGTAAAATGTTGCAAGGAAAATTAAATGATATTTCTAAGGGTAAAATGAAGGTTGATTACAAAATGATTCTAGCTAAATAAGTATTAGCAGCCTAAAAGTAAAAGAAGGGGGAAGTGAATGACCCCATTTTTTAATAGATATTTCTTCTTAAAATAAACTCAAACTAATATCCACTTTTCATGCTATCTCAAAAAATTTTCATTTTTTCAATAGCATTCATCTGCAGCTTAGCATCTTACGGGCAAGATTCGTTAGTGGATGTTAATAACACTCGTTTTACATTAACCGACGCTGTGGTGCGAAATCATTTTGATTACAAGGACATTTTACAAAAAATCAAAGAAGATACTAGTTTTTACAAGGCCTTTAAAACCTTGCGAACTATTGGATACAGCGCCTACAATCATATTGAAATGTTGGATGCCAATCAAAAACAATTAGCTTCCTTAAATAGTAAAACTAAACAGCTAAAAGTAGGGGATTGCAGATCCATGCAAGTTTTAGAGGAGCAAGTCACTGGCAATTTAAGAGATGCTAAAGGAGAATATAATTATACCACACCTGCTTTATATGCCAGTTTGTTTTTTACCAAGGGGACCATTTGTGGAGAAACAAATATCGTTTCGGGTAAAAATAGAGTGATTAAAGGGTCGGGCATTGAAAAGGCAAAGGAACAATTAAAGATGTTGTTTTTCAATCCTGGCAAAAAAATTAAAGGCATTCCTTTTGTGGGGGATAAGTTGGATTTATATGATGAAACTGCGCATGAGCTATATAATTACAAGTTGGATTATGTAGATTATCATGGGCAATTAGTATATGTTTTTTCTATTCAACCCAAAGCCGATTTAGGAATTTTTGCAAAAGACAAAATTGTGGTAGATCAAATGACTACCTGGTTTAACCCCAAAACATTAGAAGTGCTAGGTCGCAACTATTCATTAAGTTACAAAGCAGGAGTGTATGATTTTAATGTATCGATGGAAGTAGAACTAGATTACTTTAATGGATTGTTGGTTCCTAAGATATTAAGATACAAAGGTAATTGGGATGTGATTTTTAAAAAGAGAGAAAGAGGATTGTTTACAGCGACCTTATTTGATTTTCAAAAACCTCAGTAAATAATCATTTAATCAGTTTGTAAAAAACTAGATTCAATATATTTTACGACTTCTATTAAACTTCCTGTTTCCTTAAATACTTTTAATTGACGATCTGCCCCTGTACCTCTTTCAAAAATTTGCGTTACTCTTTCAATATGAGTGCGACTTCCTAAATCATCTACCACCCCATCCACAAATTCTAATAATTCATGAATTAAATCCTGCGTAGGTATTTCTTTTTCTTTTCCAAAGTCAATCAGCTTTCCATCTATGCCGTATCTGCTGGCGCGCCATTTATTTTCGTTAATCAATGCACGTTGATAATTAATGAAATTAATATTTTGACGACGTAAAGTATATATTTTAGCACAAATTGCTTGAAACAATGCAGTGATAGTGATGGATTCCTGTACCGTCATAGTGACGTCACAAATTCTAAATTCGATGGTATTAAAGGTGGGGTGTACGCGTAAATCCCACCATATTTTTTTGGCATCATCAATACAATTGGTTTTGATCAGCAAATCCACAAAATTGTCATAGGCTTCTATGCTTTCAAAATAATCCGGAATCCCTGTGCGTGGAAATTTATCAAATACTTTAGAGCGGTAAGATTTATAGCCGGTATTGCGTGATTCCCAAAAAGGGGAATTAGTGCTTAGTGCATAAATATGTGGCAAGAAATAACGGGCAGTATTAGCGATATGGATGGCCATACGGCGATCTTCTATTCCAACGTGCACATGTAGACCAAAAATTAAGTTACTGCGAGCAGCTTGCTGTAATTCATTCAGCAGCTCTTGATAACGTGTTTGGTCCGAAATAAGTTGGGTTTCCCATAAACTAAAAGGGTGGGTGCCTGCTGCTCCAATGCTAAACCCTAAGTCGCCTGCAATAATAGCTACTCCTTTTCTTAATGATAAAATCTCATCAAAAGCCTCCTCTACATTTTGGCAAATGCGACTTCCTACTTCCACTACAGCTTGGTGCATTTCGGCTTTGATCTTGTCCTTGAATAACTTTTGTCCTTCTGTGACAATAGCTCGCTGATGGCTTTTTAATTCCTTAGTAGAAGGGTCTAAGATCATATACTCTTCTTCTACTCCAATGGTAAATTGGTTTAAATAAGCTTTAGACATTAAATTGAAATTACTTAAAATTTAAGAATTAGGTATAAAAAAAATACCCTCCCGAGTGGGGAGGGTATTTTAAAAGCTATTTTAATAATTAGGGCTCCCTAATTAAAATTTGAAACGAATACCTAATTGGCTTACCCAACGAGCACTGTAACTAGGCGCTACACTCGTACTAACACCCCATGGTGTATTGTTTGTGATGGGGTTAAAGCTATAAGATGGAGTTAAAGAACCAGTTGCTCCAGAATATTTAACTAAAGAAAACTGGTCATTTGATAAGAAGTAAGTACGACCCCATGTTCTGTTCAACATGTTAGTGAAGTTGAAGATATCATAAGTCAATTGGAATTGATATTTATGATTGTATGCTTTCACGTTAAAGTCTTGTACTAATTTCAAATCAACAATGTTTTGGAATGGTAATCTACCACCATTTCTTTCAGCATATTGACCTCTGTGTTTGCTTAAGTATTCATCTTGAAGAATATAAGCTTCAAATGCAGCTTTTTGATCGGCTGGACTTAATGAATAACCAGTTGCAGTTACAAATGTCATTGCATTTAACTGAGCTGTGGTTGGAATGAATAATAAGTCATTTGTTTCACTTGTACCTTGGTCTCTAACAGGTCCAGTTCCGTATACATAACTGAATGGATTTCCTGATTGACCATTATATACCAAGCTCACTGTTGTAGCTAAAGCACCTTTTGCATAAGTGAATTTCTTAGCAACAAACATGCTCACTCTATGACCTAAATCAAAATCAGATCTTGATCTGTTCACATAGTTTCTACCATTCACAGTTTCCATATATCTCCATTGGCTGTTGTTTTGGCTAGAAGTAGGTTCGTTTGTAACATAAGCAGTTCCATAAGTATAGAACATATTAAATGAGAAGCCATCAGTCCAAGCTTTATCAACTGAAGCAGTAAAGTTGTATGCGTATCCTTTTTTACTGTTATAAGGTTGATTTGTCAACACGAAAATACCAGTGTAAGGGTTTCCGGCAGGGATATTTCCAATCGCAGGGAATTGAATCTTAGCAGCGTTATTATAAATATAACGATTGTCAGGACCAACCATTGATCCGATAGCATTTTGAATATCTACTCTTTGATAGTAAATCTCATTGATGTTTTTGCTGAAGCTACCTTCAACAGTAACAGACCAATTGTTATCAAAACGCTTATCTACAGCGATGGAAGTTCTGAATAATTTAGGTAAACGGAAGTCAGGAGCAATCAAGTCAACTTGACCTTTTGCTAAACCTGGATTTAAACCTAAATCAGCAGCAGTGTATTGTCCAAAAGGGTTAGCTCTAAAAGTCATTTTAGCTAAAGTTGCAGCAGTTGTAACTGATACACCACCCACACTTAAACCATTGTTATTGTAGACTCCACCAGGCCAAACTAGAGGCATACGTCCTGTGAACATACCTAAACCACCACGAATGGTTAATCTTTCTTTAGGCATTTTGTAAGTAAATCCAACTCTTGGAGAGATAGATATTTTAGGATCGTTCATTTGTCCACTTCTCGCACCGTATAAATCATTAGATAATTCTAACAAACTAATCACTTGATCATTATTGAAGTAATCATCGCGATAAGGAGGGGTTAAGAATTTAGTATAATCTGCTCTTACACCATAGTTGAAAGTTAAGTTTTCAGTTGGTTTGAATTCATCATTAGCAAAGATACTTCCACGACCTGTGTAAAAACTAGCAGCCGCTTTGGTGTTATCTCCAGATGTATTATCTAACATAGAGAAAGATCTGTTGTAGGATGTAGGTGCTTTATCTAATAAGAAATCAGATAAAGTAGCATAAGTGTAAGAACCAAAGTTTTGACGAATAAATACGTTGTATGAATGGCTTAATTCCCAGTCAACTCCTAAAGTAATAGTGTGCTTATTAGCAATAATTTTGAAGTAATCTAAGAAATTTTTATTGACTTGTTTTAACAAGTTAGAAGTAGAAAATTCTTCAGAACCAAAAACGAATTTACCAGC
This sequence comes from Chitinophagaceae bacterium, assembly GCA_037141925.1. Classification (GTDB taxonomy): domain Bacteria; phylum Bacteroidota; class Bacteroidia; order Chitinophagales; family Chitinophagaceae; genus Sediminibacterium. The sequence goes on along the minus strand of JBAXBS010000001.1, from coordinate 249,205 downwards.
ACCATCTGTAATAGTTACACGTGGGAATGGGTCACCAATTTGAGCTCTGTCATCCACTACATCAGTGATAGTGTATAACATTTTATTGCTCATACCATTTTTGAATGTAGTTCTTAACTCAGCCGATAATGAATTTGTTTTATTTGGGTATAAAATACCGTTGTTGTAAAAGTTAACAGTAGTGGAGTTAGAAGCTGATGTGTTAAAGTCTTGAGCTTCACTATGACGATAAGAAACGCTTAAGCGATTATTGTCATTAATATTCCAATCAATTTTAGTAGCTAATCTTTTAGAGCTAACGATTTCAGGGTTGTCCAAATAAGATCCCATATCGTAGCCATATTTAGATTTTACAGTAGCTACTAAAGCGTCAACATCAGCAATTTTACTAGAACCTTTGTAGTTAGCAAAGTCAAATGGTTGAGGACGATTACTTTCGATGGTCTCGTAGTTAATGAAATAGAATAATTTATTTTTAATAAATGCTCCACCAATGCTTCCACCTTTTGTTTTAGCGCTAAATGGATTTAATTTAGTTGCTAAAGCTTTATCACCTGTTGGTGTTTTACCTGTTAAATCTTGGTTTTGAGTATAAGAATAAACGGTACCAGCAACTGTATTAGAACCACTTTTTGTAGTAGCATTCACACCACCACCAGTAAAGTTACCAATAGAAGCATCGAATGGAGAAATCATAACTTGAATTTGGTCAATCGCATCAACTGAAATAGGTCCAACACTTGTTTGACCACCATTTGTTCCAGAAGCACTTAAACCAAATTGATCATTGTTTACAGCACCATCAATGTATAAAGAGTTAAATCGGTTGTTTTGTCCAGCGAATGACATACCTGTCAAACCACCAGTACCACCAGTCATTTTTAAAGATGGAGTAAAACGTAAATAGTCTTGTAAGTTTCTACCTACTGTAGGTAAGTTTTCCATTTTATCTTTTCCGATAATAGTTTGAGTACCACCACGAACAGATAAATCAGAAGCTTTGCGTGAAGCGTTAACGGTTACGTCAGCTAATTTTTCAACCTTAGTAGATAAAACGATATCCATACGATACGCATCTCCTAAATTGATGTAAATGTCAGTTCTTTTTTCAGGTTGATAATTTACATAAGACGCAGTGATCGTGTAAGGACCGCCTGGTTGTAAGTTACTGATATCAAAGTTTCCAGATTTTTTTGCTTGAACTTTGTAAACAGTTCCAGTTGGAACATGTAATAATGTAATAGTGGCACCTACAAGTGCTTCACCATTATCCGCTTTTACAGATCCACTTAAGTTACCAGTCGTGTTTTGAGCAAAAGTCATAACAGGTAATACTAGCATTGCTACAAGGAACTGTAGTAATTTTTTACTTGACATATATTTATTTGTTTAAGTGATGCAAAGAAACAAAATTTATTGCTTACTTAATTTATGTTTTTGTTAACATATTATCAATAACTTATTAAACAATACTATACATATAATATAATTATTTAATAATATGAGAAAAACCTAACAAAAACATCCTAAAACCTAACGATGATAAGAATTCTCGGTTTCGTTCTCTCTTTCCTTGTCGTATGCTTTGATGATGGCTTTGACTAATTTATGTCTCACTACATCTTCTTCATCCAGTTGTATATGCGCTATTCCTTCTATGTTTTGTAAAATGCGAGATGCTTTTTCTAAACCACTTTTTTGGTTTCTAGGTAAATCCACTTGCGTAGGGTCACCTGTAATGATGGCTTTTGCATTCGCACCAATTCTGGTTAAGAACATTTTGATTTGTAAATCATTTGCATTTTGAGATTCATCCAAAATGATAAATGCGTTGTCTAAAGTTCTTCCTCGCATGTAAGCAAGTGGTGCAATTTCAATAGTGCGTGTTGACATATAATAACCTAATTTATCAGCAGGAATCATATCGTCTAATGCATCATATAAGGGACGTAAGTAAGGATCAATTTTTTCCTTTAAATCTCCTGGTAAAAATCCCAAACTTTCGCCTGCTTCTACCGCAGGTCTTGTTAGGATAATTTTTTTCACCAATTTATTTTTTAAAGCACGAACCGCTAACGCCACTGCAGTATAAGTTTTACCTGTTCCTGCAGGTCCAATAGCAAAAACAATATCATTTTTATCTGCAGCTTGCACCATCTTTTTTTGGTTCGCAGTACGCGCGCGAACTGTTTTACCATTGGGTCCAAAAACTAAAACTTCATTTGGATTTTGTTCTACAAAATGATCCACCACTTCGGCATCATCGCCTCCTAAAATTTGTTCAAAATAATTTTCACTTAAATGTCCATTGCGTTCCATGTATTGAATAATCAACGCAATTTTTTCTTTTGCTAATTCAATTTGTTCCGGGGCGCCACTTAATTTTATTTGTGTCCCACGAGATAAGATTTTTAATAAAGGAAATTTCTTTTTTAAAATATCAAATTTGTTATTGTTAACGCCAAAAAAATCAATGGGATTAACTGTTTCGAGGTTGATAATAGTTTCAGTCAATGGGATTTATTTTAAATGGTTAGTAGATAAAAAAGAGCCTCACACAATTTAATCGAACATCACTAAATATTCCAACTTTAAATACCCACACTTGTGGATTACTTTAATTGATAATATTAGGGTAATAATTGTTTAATATGGGAGTCATATTAAACGTAGAAATTTAAATACTGTTAGATTATAAAGTCTTTAGCGTCGCGATCATTTGAATGGGATCCAAAGCTTTAAAAACGGTGGTACCTGCTACTAAAACATCTGCACCTGCTTGCACTAAAGCTGCTGCATTATGTTCTGTAACTCCGCCATCAATTTCGATTAAAGTAGAAGCACCTGCTTCTGTAATAATTTGTTTCAAAGCACGCACTTTTTCATAAGTGTGTTCAATAAATTGCTGCCCCCCAAATCCGGGATTCACACTCATAATACAAACCAAATCAATATCCTTAATCACATCTTTTAAGACACTCACTGGAGTCGCTGGATTTAAGGCAACACCTGCTTTCATGCCTTGCGCTTTGATTTGTTGTAATGTGCTATGTAAATGGGGACAAGCTTCTTGATGCACCGTTAAAATATCGGCACCTGCTTTTTTAAATGCAGCGATATATTTTTCGGGTTCCACAATCATTAAATGCACATCGCAAATTTTGGTAGTGGCTTTACGAATTTGTTCAATGATAGGTAGGCCATAACTAATATTGGGAACAAATACGCCATCCATCACATCTAAATGAAAATATTCGGCTTCACTCTTGTTGAGCATCTCACAAGCCTTTCCTAATTGTAAAAAATCAGCAGCTAATAAAGAGGGAGCGATGATGGCCATAGAATGAATTTGAAGCGAAGTTCCTTATTTTTTCTAAAAAACGGGTATAAATATGACACAATTATGACTTTTATTATATTCCCTAATGTGCTAAATATTTACTTTTGTCATCCTATATAAAACCTACTTTAAATTCAGCTCATGAAAAAATGTTTGCTATCCCTTATTTTGATTGCTTATTGGAGTCATGCTCATGCACAAGCCGATTCTGTTTTGTTTGCTGGAGAAAAGCATTTTAAAAATATTCATCAACTCACTTTTGGAGGGGACAATGCGGAAGCTTATTGGAGTTTTGATAGTAAGCGTATTACTTTTCAAAGAACCAATCCCAAAGAAGGAATCATATGTGATCAAATTTTTATGGGTCAAGTCCCTACTTTATTAACGGACAGTTTTAAGTATAAATTAATTAGTGGCGGGAAAGGGCGTACCACTTGTTCTTATTTTTTACCCGACGGCAAACACATTATATATGCCTCTACTTTTAAAGGAAGTGATGAATGCCCTCCACCTGTGGATCGTGCAAAATATGGCAACAAATATATTTGGCCATTATATAATAGTTACGACATTTTCATGGCTGATACCAATGGCAAAGTCATTAAACAATTAACCACAGCGAAAGGGTATGATGCAGAAGCCACACTTTCTTATGATGGAAAGAAAATGATTTATTGCAGTGATAAGGAGGGTGACCTAGATTTATATGTGATGGATTTGGCAACAGGAAAAGAAAAAAGAGTTACGAATACTTTAGGATATGATGGAGGGGCATGGTTTAGCCCAGATGGTACTAAAATTGTATGGAGAGCGAGTCGTCCTAAAACAGAGGAGGAAGTAAATGAATATAAATCTTTATTAATTGAAGGATTAGTAGCGCCCACTAATATGGAAGTTTTTATTGCCAATGCGGATGGTTCTAATGCAAATCAAATTACGCATTACGGTCAAGCCAATTGGGCTCCTAATTTTACACCCGATGGAAAACACATTATTTTTTGCAGCAATTATGAATACAAAAGAGGATTTCCTTTTAATATGTATTTAATCGATTTAGAAGGGAATGGATTAGAAAAAGTAAGTCGTGATAGAGGCTTTGATGCTTTCCCGATGTTTAGTCCAGATGGTAAAAAAATAATGTTTTCATCTAACCGAAATAATGGAGGTACCAGAGACACTAATTTATTTGTAGCAGATTGGGTAGATTAATTTAGGGAGACTTCTTTTATCTTTGATAAAGTTGTATTTTACAACTCAATCAAATATTTCCATTATGACAACAGGATTGTTACATCTCCATAACTTATTAAGATGGGTTATCTTAATAACACTTTTTTTAAGTATTTATAAATTGTGGTCCAAGCAAAATGCTTTAGGGACTAGTAAAATATTATTAATAAGTTCCCACACCACTTTATTGTTGGGACTCTATCAATACATTACGGGTGCGGTGGGTTTAAAAATGATTCAGGCAGCAGGAATGGGGGCGGCAATGAAAGACGCAGCAACTCGTTTTTGGGCAGTGGAACATATCTTTTCAATGGTCTTAGCGATCGTTTTAATCACCATTGGACATGTGAAATATAAAAAATCTTCCCAATCTGGGACCACCCAGGTTTTATATGTGATCGCTTTATTACTCATTTTGTCTGCAATACCTTGGCCATTTAGGGCTGGAATTGGACGTCCTTGGTTTCCAGGGGTAGGATAATTTCCTGGAGTCGGGAATAAGTGGGGGTAGAAATTATATAAAACGTTGGTTATCAATATTTTTTAACGGGAAAATTGCATTTTCCCGTTTATTTTGCCCTTTTTGGAAGATTTCGGGGTGAATTTTTCATAATTCCATTCATTTCCATATCTTTGCAACCCCAAAATAAGTATGTCAAAACAACCGCTGATTAAACAAGATGGTATTATAATTGAAGCAATGAGCAATGCCATGTTCAGAGTTAAATTAGAAAATGGACATGAAATTTTGGCAACTATTTCCGGTAAAATGCGTATGCACTATATCAGAATTTTGCCGGGAGATAAAGTGGGAGTGGAGATGAGTCCATATGATTTGACAAGGGGAAGAATTATTTTCAGACATAAATAATCTGAGAATTTTTATAAAAATTATTATAACAGTAGGTCGTTAATATTAAAAAAACAAAAGATGAAAGTTAGAGCATCTATCAAAAAACGTAGTTCTGATTGCAAGATCGTGAAGCGCAAAGGTAAATTATACGTAATCAACAAAAAGAATCCTCGCTTTAAGCAAAGACAAGGATAATTTCAATTCATTAAAAAATTTAAGTTTTAAAATATGGCTCGTATTGCCGGTATAGATTTACCAAAAAACAAAAGAGGAGAAATAGGGTTAACGTACATTTTTGGAATTGGACGTTCAACGGCTCAGTACATCTTAGATAAAGCTAGCATCAGTTACGATAAAAAAGTAAATGAGTGGAATGATGATGAGCAAACTGCTATTCGTAATATCATCAATGCTGAATTTAAAGTAGAAGGTGCTTTACGTAGTGAAGTTTCTATGAGTATTAAGCGTTTATTAGATATCGCTTGTTACCGTGGTTTACGTCACAGAAAAGGTTTACCTGTTCGTGGTCAACGTACTAAAACTAACTCACGTACTCGTAAGGGTAAGCGTAAGACAGTTGCTGGTAAGAAGAAAGTCGCTAAGAAATAATTAGTTCAATAAAAATCGGATCCTACTAAATAAAGTAGAGGAGATTTAATTAAAAACCCGTTTCTATTACAAGTAACAACAAGTAATAAAAACACACCTCAAAAAAAATGGCAAAACCAATCAAAGCACAAAACAGTGCAAAAGCGGCTTCTAAGAAAAGAGTCGTTAAAATTGATGCATCTGGAGAAGTTCGTATCAGTGCAACTTTCAACAATTTAATTATTGCTTTCACAAATAAGGCAGGTCAAGTGATCAGCTGGAGCAGTGCAGGTAAAATGGGCTTCAGAGGTTCTAAAAAGAACACACCCTATGCAGCTCAAATGGCAGCAGCAGATGCAGCTAAAGTAGCATCAGACGCTGGTGTGAAAAGAGTAGAAGTATTCGTTAAAGGTCCAGGTTCTGGACGTGAAGGCGCTATTCGTTCTATTTCACAATCAGGAATTGAAGTCACTTCTATTCGCGACGTAACTCCAATGCCGCACAATGGATGTCGTCCTCCAAAACAAAGAAGAGTATAAAAGAAGATTACAATTATTATATAACCAACAAGGGTGTATCATTCATTTTAGATTTTTACCGATGATACATCGACACTAAAAAATCACAAACAAGTATTATGGCACGTTACACAGGACCCAAAACCAAAATTTGTCGCATTTTCGGCGAACCTATCTTAGGAAACGCAAAATGGTTAGGCAAAAACAGCAACCCTCCCGGTCAGCATGGCGCACAACGTAAGCGCAAGCAATTAGGTGAGTACGCTTTACAATTAAGAGAAAAACAAAAAGCAAAATACACTTATGGTGTATTAGAGCGTCAATTCCGTAAAACTTTTGAAGAGGCATCTCGTATCAAAGGGGTTACCGGTGAAAACTTGATCAAATTATTGGAATCTCGTTTAGACAATACCATTTTCAGAATGGGATTAGCAGCTAGTCGTCCAGAAGCACGTCAGTTGGTAGCGCACAAACACATCACTGTAAATGGTGACGTGACAAACGTTCCTTCTTATACATGTCGTCCAGGGGATGTGATTGCATATCGTCCAAAGAGTGCTCATAACGCATCTATCGTTAGCAAGCAACGTGGAAAAAACACGAAGTTTAGCTGGGTAGATTGGAATGAAACTACGAACACAGGTACATTCATTATGATGCCAGAGCGTGAAGCAGTTCCAGAGAATATCAAAGAGCAATTAATTGTCGAATTATATTCTAAATAACAACCACTTAAAAATATTAACATGGCTATATTAAGTTTTCAAAAACCGGATAAAATTGTTTTACAAAAAGCAAATGACTTCGAAGGACAATTTGAATTCCGTCCTTTGGAACCAGGCTTTGGTTTAACATTAGGAAATGCCTTAAGAAGAGTTTTATTAAGCTCTTTAGAAGGTTTTGCAATCGTAGGTATTAAAATTGAAGGAGTAGACCATGAGTTTGCTACTTTAAAAGGAATTACCGAAGATGTTACTGAAATCATTTTAAACTTAAAGCAAGTTCGTTTTAAGCGTAAAGCAGATCAAGAAGTGACTTCTGAAAAAATTTCTATTTCTATCAAAGGAAGTAGTGAATTTAATGCAGGTCAAATTGGCGATGCTTCTCAACAATTCCAAGTAATGAATCCTGAATTAGTGATTTGTACAATGGATGCTACTGCTAAATTAGATATCGAATTAACCATCAGCAAAGGCCGTGGTTACATTCCTTCTGAAGAAAATAAATTAAAGGATATGCCATTTGGTTATATCGCAATTGATTCTATTCATACTCCTATCAAAAATGTAAAATACAGTATCGAAAACTACCGTGTTGAGCAAAGAACAGATTATGAAAAATTAATTTTAGAGGTGGCTACAGATGGTACGATTCATCCTGAAGATGCAGTGAAACAAGCATCAAGAATTTTAATTCAACACTTGATGATCATCACTGACGAAAACATCACTTTTGACAACAAAGAAGATAAAAAAGAAGATGTAGTTGATGAACAAGTATTGCAATTAAGAAAAGTATTAAAAACTCCATTAGAAGATTTAGATCTTTCAGTGCGTGCGTTTAATTGCTTGAAAGCTGCAAAAATCAATAGCTTAAGCGAATTAGTTCAATACGAACAAGAAGACTTGATGAAGTTTAGAAACTTTGGTCAAAAATCTTTATCTGAAATTGAACAAGTTTTAATCGAAAGAGGATTAAGCTTTGGTATGGATTTAGGTAAATTAGGATTAGACAAATTAGACTTACAATAATCTTTACCGATTATTAAGTCGTATTCATAACGAGCGAAAGCTCAACCCTCGCAATTCCTGACACGGTGTGAGGTCAAAAATTAAAAGTCATGCGTCACGGAGACAAACAAAACAACCTAGGCCGTAAAAAGGCACACAGAGATGCCTTATTGATGAACTTAGCCTGCCAAGTCATTACGCACAAGCGTATTGTTACCACTTTAGCTAAGGCGAAAGCTTTAAGAAAGTATGTTGAGCCATTGATTACTAAAACTAAGAAAGCGGCCAGCAAAGAGGAAATCATGCATAACCACAGAATTGTGTTTAGTTATTTAAACGACAAAGCTGCTGTTAAAGAATTATTTACAGTAGTAGCGCCTAAAATAGCGACTCGTCCAGGTGGATATACTCGTATCATCAAATTAGGTATTCGTCCAGGTGACAATGCCGAGAAAGCGATGATTGAATTAGTAGACTTCAACGAAATTTATGGTAATTCAATAGCTTCAGCTGGCGAACCTGCTAAAAAGACTCGTAGAAGTAAAGCCACTACTAAAAAAGTTGAAGCACCTGCAGCAGAAACTGCTCCAGAAGCTCCAGCAACTGATGCTTCACCTGAAACTGCTGCTGAATAATGAGAGCAGTCAAAACGACAATGATTTAGTTCATTTATATAAAGGCAAGACTTTTAAGTCTTGCCTTTTTTTTGACTTTTTGAACCTCTTCGGCAGAATGTTTAAAAGTTAATATGGAAAAGTAAAAAATTGTTTCTTTTTTTGCATAACAAAACACCACATCTTTTATGGCTCATCAACCCGCAATTTTAGTTTTAGCAGACGGTCATGTTTTTCATGGTCAAGCCTTTGGTAAAATAGGAACTACCACTGGGGAAATATGTTTTAATACGGGTATGACAGGGTATCAAGAGGTATTTACCGATCCTAGTTATACAGGTCAGGTGATTATTATGAATAATGTGCATATTGGGAATTATGGTGTGAAGGATACCGATGTAGAAAGCAAGTCTGTAAAAATTCATGGTTTAATTGGGCGCAATTTAGAAGAAAAATATAGCCGTTTACAAGCAAACGGAAACTTAAATGAATATTTGATAGCCAACAATATTGTATCTATTGAAGGATTGGATACGCGTGCATTAGTGGCACATATTCGTACTTCTGGGGCTATGAATTGTATTATTTCATCTGACATACTAGATGTAGATGCTTTAAAAGCACAATTAGCCAATGTGCCTAGCATGGATGGTTTAGAGTTAGCAAGTACAGTGAGTACGAAAGAGATTTATGAATTAGGAGATGTTCATTCGCCTATCAAAGTTTCGGTGTTAGATTTTGGAGTGAAACATAATATTTTACAATGCTTAGTGGATAGAGGAGTGCATGTTCGCGTACATCCTGCTAAAACCGATTTTGCTACTTTAAAAGCATTCAACCCTACAGGTTATTTTTTATCTAATGGTCCTGGTGATCCAGCACCCATGGATTATGCAGTGAATACTATTAAGCAAGTCTTGGCCGAAAAAAAGCCCTTGTTTGGGATTTGTTTAGGACATCAATTACTAGCCCTAGCAAACGATATACCTACTTTTAAAATGCACCATGGACATCGTGGATTAAATCATCCAGTGAAAAATGTCATTTCAGGTCTTTGCGAAATCACGACTCAAAATCATGGTTTTGGGGTAGATCCAGAAGCGGTGCGTAAGCATCCTAATGTGATTGTTTCTCATGTGAATTTAAATGATGATTCAATTGAAGGGATTAAGTTAAAAGATCGTCCTGCTTTTAGTGTACAATATCATCCTGAAGCAACACCAGGTCCTCATGATAGCAGGTACTTGTTTGATGATTTTGTATCTTTAATGAAGTCAAACTAATTTAATGTTACAAATTGCTATCATCAATGGTCCTAATTTAAACCTTTTGGGTAAAAGGGAACCAGGGGTGTATGGCCATGAAACTTTTGATGATTTTCTGGCACAACTCAAAAAAGATTTTCCGCAAGTTGAGTTTACTTATTTTCAAAGCAATATAGAAGGCGAATTGGTGCAGGCCATTCAAGATCATGGATTCAATAAAGATGGTATTATTTTAAATCCTGCCGCCTACACACATACTTCAGTTGCCATTGGAGATGCAGTAGCTGCCATCCAAACACCTGTGATTGAATTACATATTAGTAATGTACATGCTCGTGAGGATTTTCGTAAAATTTCACACGTAACAGCAAAAGCTGTAGGATCTATAGTGGGATTGGGTTTGAAAGGATATGCATTGGCTGCTGAATGGTTTGTTTCTAAGAATGCATAGCTGTATTTAAGATAGATCTTTATTGTGCAATTAGCATGTTACCTCCTATATTTATAAAATAAAGAGAATGTTTCGAAAAAAACTGATATGGTTAATTGGCATTACTCTTGTGGTGAAATGTATACTTTCATTTTTGTTAGAATTAGGAAACGATGAAGTGTATTATTACACCTATGCATTACAGCCTGACTGGAATCATTTTGATCATCCACCCATGGTGGGGTGGCTGATTCGTATTTTCACATTTAATTTACATTGGGTCAATACTTTTTCCATGCGACTGGGGAGTATGCTTTGTGCAGCATTTACCACTTTTATCATTTTTGAATCGGGAGTTTTATTGAAAAATGAAAAAGCAGGATGGATCGCTGCCTTGCTTTATAATTTATCTATTTACACAAGTATTATTGCTGGCCTTTTTGTGATGCCAGACAGTCCGCAAGTGCTGTTTTTTGCTTTAAGCATTTTTATGATGCTAAGTTGGGTCATTCAGCCACGTTTATTTACGTTCTTAGATTGGATTTTATTAGGATTATTTATTGGGCTGGCCACTTTAAGTAAAGTGCATGGATTGTTTTTATGGGCTGGGTTTGGGGCATTTATATTATTTCATCAATCCAAAACCTTATCCCAAAAAAATATTTATATCGCTATTGCAGTCAGTATTATTTGTGTCATTCCTATTGTCTATTGGAATTTTCAAAATGACTTCATCACTTATAAATTTCATTCCAATAGAGTCACGCATACCGGTTTATCATGGGATAGTTTTATACAACAAATAGTAGGGGAGTTTTTATATCAAAATCCATTGGTTTATATTGCTATCGTCATTTCTTTATTCAAAGTAAAAAGGGTTAAGTTCATTGCTAAAAATGCATTAGGGGTCACTTTATTATTATGGTTAAGTATCCCCTTGTTAATTATTTTTTGGACGTTATCTTTATTTAATCCCACTTTGCCTCATTGGACAGGGCCCGCTTATATTAGTTTGTTTTTAATTGCTGGGGTGTATTGGTCAAGTTATTCTCGCAAAATAATACCGGGAATCATTAAAGGGGCAATTGCCTTTATGGGTGTCTTATTCATTAGCTTTTTGCTATTGGTTTTTGTTTTCCCGCGTCAGTTAGGATCTAAAAATATCGAAAATTTAGGAGAATATAATCCTATCAATGATGTGACAGGTTGGACGTTTATCAGTCAGCATTTTGATTCCTTATATGTTCAAGAACAAAAGGACTCCATCATGTCAAAAAGTGCTCCCATTTTGGTTAATAAGTGGTTTCCTGCAGGACATATATTATTTTATACTGCAAGACCTTTGCAAATAAAAGTAATTGGGCTAGGTGCTATCAATGACCTACACAAATTTGCATGGTTAAATAAGGACCTAGAACCACTTAAATTAGGCGAGGACGCCTATTATATGACACCTTCTAATTTGCCCAATGATCCCGTTAAAATGTATGGGGATTATTTTGAAACTATCAATACACCAGACACGGTTCCTTATATTTCTAAAGGAGTCGTGCTTCGCAATTTCTATATTTATCGATTAAAGGGGTGTAAGAAAATTCCAGAAAGTATTCTGAAAAAATAAGAGTTCGCTTTGTCATTATTTTCCTAAAGTAACCCTTCTAGTAAATGAATTGATCAAAGTCTTTTCGGTAAGAAATACTTACTCCTTGACGGTTACGTCTGCCCAAACTACTTCCATTCATATCTAAACTATTTCTGTTAAAGACGATGGCGCGTAATTTTCGGTCATTGGTTAAAATGAATTCTATATTCAAATCGGGGAGCCACTGGAAACTACCATTTTGTATGGAGGTTGTGTTACGTACATTAAAGTCCAAATCACCTCCCACATTGACTATGATTTTATCATTCAAGAAACTTCTTCCTAATTTTAAATTCACTCTTTGACGATCAATTTTATTCGCATTAATAGCAATGCCTGTTCCCGAAGGGTCTAATAAATTACCACTATTATATACAGAGGAACCTACATCAAATCGTAGGCTATTATCTCCCGTCACTTTGTTCAATAAATGAGTGATAGATTTATTGACTTCCTTAGTGAGTAATTGAGAGATCGTATTAATCCCAATAGTAGTCATGCTGTATGCATTATTGCTATTACCAGCATTAAAGCCAACTGGCGCAAAGGAGTTAAATACAATCAAAAAGGAAACTTGTTTTAAAATTTCATTTTCATCTCGTTCTAGTCTGGTAATAAACTGGGAGAATTCATTATCAGAACTAATAGGATTTCCTTGCGGGAAGGCTAAGGAGAATTTAATATCTGGTTTTGCTAATTTATTACGAAGCGCTGCAATAACATATACGCTACCTCTATAAGATTTGACGGCATTACTAAAGTTAGAACTTCCCACTAATTCATTTAAACTCACGCGGTCGGCTGTATAACGGGCATCTACATGCATGTCCGCTTCATAAGGATTACCAGACCATTCTATATAATTACCTGCTTCAGGAATTAACTCAAAAGGCTTTTTAATAAAAGATTGGAAATTAAAATCATAGTTACCCGATTCAATATTGTATTTTCCTCTAATGGTTAAAGGCTCAATATTCCCCGCATGAATTTTGATTCGACCATTTCCATTCGCTTTAATCACATCTCCTGTTAATTCGTCTAAAATGACGTCTATTTTCGTTTTGTTATTAGCGGTTACTTCTAAATCTACTGATAAATTGTAGGCAGGAACATCGGAGCTCTTTTGCGCAGATTTTCCATATTTCTTAAATACTAAATATTCTGATTTACCGCTTTCTTTACTAGTGGTATTGGGTAAATATATATGTGAGCTATCATTAACATCGGCATTAATAGCCATTTTAATATTTTCTTCAGGTCCTTTAATAGTCATGCTGGCTTTTCCTACGGCATTCCCATAAAAATAGATATTATCACTTGGTTCCATTCTAAGTAACTCTATTTTTGGGCTACTCATTTCCATATCATAATCAAGATGCTTAAATCCTTGATTGAAAATTTTTCCTTTGAATAGCGCCTTTCTTTTGAGTTGATCTGTTATTTGTATATTTCCAAAGTCAATACCTTCTTGGGTGAATTGGATAGTAGCATCTTCAATAAAATAGGGGACTTTCGTATAATCTACTATAAAGGAAGCTTGGTGGATAGACGCTGATCCCTTTAAAACTGGATTTTCAATACGACCACTAAAATGTACAGAACCATCAGCTTTGCCGTCTAAATGCGTTAACACGCCGCCAATAAATTGTTGAACCAAACTAAATTTTGAATGATTCAAATGAAGCGTGGCATCTAATGGATTGCTGCTATCTTTTATATTGTAAGTACCTTCTGCAGATAAATTATAGTCAATATTAGGGAGGGTGAAATTAAAGGGGACTAATCCTGTTGATTTAAAATAAGAGGCGTTTAATAAAGTGCGCCCTAACATTTCATTGTTAAAACTAAATTGATCAATATTTAAATTGCTATTTAGTTCAAAATTGTCTAAGATATTTTTAAAATACACTTTCCCATTGGTCACCCCTTCCAATTGGGGGTAGGAGAATAATATTTTAGTCATATCACCCAAAATCACATTTTTGAGTTCCATTTGCAATAAATTATTATTGCTATTGCTAAAAAGAATTTCTTGAAGCCCTTGGGATAAGCGTAATTTTTTAGCTTCGGTATGATTGGTTCTTACAATCAATTCTCCGCCGTTATCAATCTCCCATTTTTTTTGATTGAGTATAAAGTAGGAGGGCAGCCATTGCAGTGCTATACCGTCCGAATAGGTGTTAATGATATTTTTAAAATGCACTTGTTGTAAAGCGCTTTTCCCTAAGGCATCTAATTCAATAAAAGATTTATCGTTGATAGTGCTGATATTTAATTTAGGTTGGATAAAACTTAAACTATCTGTTAGTGAAAATGCTTTTGCAACTAAATTTAGTTTTAAACTGTCTTTATCTCCTTTGCCAATGATCGTACCATTATTAATAGAAAGTTCATTCCATTGTGCAAAAGGTACTTGAGCAGTTAATTGTATGGCCTTTTTATCTGTATTAATAGATCCATTTAATTGTAGATTATTAAATCCTGAAAATTCTGATTTAAATATTCTTATAAATGGCTCAAAATAATTGGTTTTAACTTGAATGTCAAAAATTTGATTGGCGGGTGTATTTTTAGGGGCAGGTATATAGGTAGGTAAATACCTTTGTAAAAAATATTGAATGCTTGCCGGCAAATGTGAAATATTAAACTTTCCTGATATAGAAGCATTAATATCATCACTAGCTAATCTTAATTTCTTAATCCCTTTCTCCACCGAAGAGTGTAAGGTGATAGAATCAAAATTTACACTAGTAGTGGGGTCTTTTAATTTTCCATTGTAAAACTTAGCATAGCCCAAGAAATTATCAATACTATCGCCTTCAAAATTAATATCGAGCAGCCCTGTGAGTTCAATAGGTTTATCTGTAAAGCCAAGTTCTTTGAGATGTGTATTTTGTAAATCCCCCACGCCATTAAATCTTGGTTTAGAATGTGTAAAGTCGATCTCTAGATTACTAATGAAATGAATGTTAGGGTCTTTAATTTTTAATTGACCGTTAAAGGCTCTTTTTTGAATTTGACCGTCAGTGGTAATGTGCGTATAAGTATAGTTATTGTATTGAATAGAATCTATATTGCCTTGAACATAAGTTTTAAGCTTGTCTAAATGAAAGGAGCTGCCATTTATTTTCCCATCAAAATTAATAAATCCTAAAAGGGGTTCGTTGAATAAAGAGCCAATATTAAATCGGTTGGTTTTAAGTATTCCTTCGTAAGTGGGTTCTGAATTTTCAGGAAATTGAAGTCTTATTTGTGTAGATGCATTCCCCAAAGCGCTACTAATTTGTGCATTGGTAATAAAATCATAAACAGTTCCTGAAAAATCACCTGCAAATCGAAGATTGCCCATTTTTTCAGCTTGGATATTGGTAAAGCTTTTTAAGCTTGGAATCCAGTTACTGATATCATCATAGTAGGTGCTCGCGTTTACCTTACTAAAATTGATTTGTGTATGGCGCATATCGGGTATGCCTTTCATTGAAAAGCTTCCTGTCACTAATGAGTGATGGTATTGTGCCATTAGGTCTTTAGTTTCAAAATTATCAACCGTTCCTTTAAAATGAAAATTCAAATGAATGATTTGATGTATCCCGTTTAAAGAAGGAGTGAAGTATGCGATGTCATCGGTTGCCACAATGGCGTTATCTAAATGCGCTTTCATGACTACTTCTTGCATGTAATTTTTAAAGCTTTGTTGAAAGCGAGGGTACTCCATGGCATAATAGTCGCTTATGCTACTGTTATTTGTTTTAAGTAGTAACTTACTAAACTCCATAAGTTGTGGAGTACTTTTAAAATTCGTTTTTAGCTTTTTAATTTCAAAACCACTTCTTTCTTTTAAACTTAATGTTGCTTGAGTGGTTATAATATTTCCGTCAATGTTCGTATTAACAAGTTGTGCGTTGAGGTCGGTTATTTTAATATGTGCTCCATCAAAATAGGGGACCGGTTTTTTGGGATCATCATCAAAATTAAATTTACCCTTGATGATTTGGATGTCAGCTATTTTGCACTGGAATGGATGGCTTGATATACTTGAAGAGGAAGTAGAAATGGAAGGAGAAGGGGTCTTAAAATTAGCGCTAAGCTGTTCTTTGAGCCTCAAAGGGTTTCCTTCAAAATTGTAAATTGAATAGCTGGGCTGGTTGGCAATAATTTGATCAATTTGTAAAATATTCTTGCCGAGGTTAACCGATTTTATATTGCATAATATATTTTTTGCGCTATAGGTGGTTTTACTTCCAACCCAATCATCTAGCTCTACAAAATGGATATTATTTATATCTATTTTTTTGATATCAATATTTTTAGAAGCACCGGTATCCTTATTAAAATAATCTAGAATAAATTGATAGTTCCAAGTGGAATCCTTTCGGTGGGCAACTATTTTAGTATCTTCTAAACCTATATATTTAATGCTAGGGTCGTTATTTGAAAAAATGAAGTCGCTAATTCTTAATTTGAAACTTTTGCTATACAGTAAACTATCTTGATGCTGGTCTCTAATTAAAAGGTTATCTATATCCAATCGGTTGAAAATTGAAAAACCAACTCTACCTACTTTCACTTCGGTTCCTAGCTTGTCAGATAATTGACTGGCCACCCTTTGAATTAAGAAATTTTGAACAGCAGGGAGGAGCAATAATAAATAAGCAAATAGGAGTATGCCTATCACCGATGCGGCTATAATACGAAGGAGGGTAAGCTTATTCTTGAGCAAGAAATTGATTTTTGTAAAAATACAAATTTACTGCCTAAAAAAGCCCTATTCCTAAAAGCCTGCTACGCTATCATCACCCCTTTTATCGCCTGCAGCTTGTCTTTGACCATTGGGTAAAATTTGAATTCCATCCATGCGCCCAAAAGCGCCTCTTTTACTTACACTATATCCTTTTAGCTTCAAGGCTTCTATGATATTAGTAGGAAAGTCACTTTCCACATTAATGGCGTCTGGTATCCATTGGTGGTGAAAACGGGAAGCATCTATGGCATCCTTTAAGGACATTTTAAAATCAATAATATTGACTAAACCTTCATATACTTGATTCGGGATGGTGGTTCCACCTGGTGTGCCAATACTGATATAGGGTTTATTATTTAAGGTCACCAAAGTAGGGGTCATAGAACTTAACATTCTTTTACCAGGTTGAATCGCATTTGCCTCTCCGCCAAGTGCACCATACATATTAGGAACGCCTGGTTTAATACTAAAATCGTCCATTTCATTATTTAATAAAAATCCAGCGCCACCCACAATGGTTTTATTTCCATAGGTATCATTTAAGGTAGTGGTCACTGCGACCATATTACCTTCTTGATCGATGACACTAAAATGTGTAGTCTCTTCACTTTCTTTGGCTTGTCCTGCAAGTGTTGTTTTACTGCTTCCTGCTACACCAGGTTGATAATTACTCATGCGTGCTTTAATATAGGAATCACTTATTAAAGTAGAAGTAGGCACTTTCCAAAAATCAGGATCTCCCATGTGTTCCGCTCTATCTGCATAGGCTCTTCTTTGTGCTTCCACCATTAGCATGACCGATTCTATCGTGTTTAAACCCATTTTTTCAACTTTAAAGGGCTCTATCATTTTCATCATTTGAGCAATCAAAATACCACCACTTGAAGGAGGTGAAAAACTGATGACATGATGTCCTTTATAATCAAATTCAATAGGCTTTCTAAATTTAGGGGTATATTTTTTTAAATCTTCTTTGGAAATATAACCGCCACTAAAGGACATTTCTTTCACGATTAAATCTGCAGTAGGACCTTCGTAAAATCCAGCTAATCCATTTTGTTGAATACGTAATAAAGTGGCTGCTAAATCGGGTTGAAAAAGAGTGTCACCACCTTTCCAATTTTGTTTTTGTGTAAAGGCACATAATGAAGCACTATTTTTTACAAAAGCACTTCTTGTGCCATTCAAACCTCTTGCTTCTTTTTCAGAAATCACAAAACCATATTTTGCTAATTCAATTGCGGGCTCAATTAATTTGGACATGGGTAATTTTGCATAGGCATGTGTGCTAAACATTCCTGCAACACTTCCAGGAATTCCAGAGGCAGAAGCCCCATTGGTAGATTTACCAGGAATAGGATTTCCTTTTTCATCCAAATACATATCACGACTTCCTTTGGAAGGAGCCGCTTCTCTATAATCAATACCCATTAATTCTCCATTTTGTTTTCTTGCCAAAGTAAATCCAC
This sequence comes from Chitinophagaceae bacterium, assembly GCA_037141925.1. Lineage (GTDB taxonomy): Bacteria > Bacteroidota > Bacteroidia > Chitinophagales > Chitinophagaceae > Sediminibacterium. The sequence goes on along the minus strand of JBAXBS010000001.1, from coordinate 230,785 downwards.
CACCACCAATATTGCCTGCTCCAGGGAAAACCACTGCCAATGCAAATTGAGTGGCTATCGCAGCATCAAAAGCATTTCCACCTTCCTGCATGATAGCAGCGCCCACCATACTTGCTAATGGATGTGCCGAAGTCACTGCAGCATGTTCGAATGCTTTTACTTTCACTACTTCATATTGATAGGGATTGATAGCAGGGTGCTTTTTAAAAAATTCTTGAGCATCCAAATTGGAGGAGACTGTAGTTAATACAGACAATAAAATAAATAGGACTTTTGCGGAACGACAGATATGGGTATTCATAGTAAAACTTTGAGTCAGTAATTTAGTTAAATTATCAGTAAACTACAAAGGGTTAGGGTACTTGTGTAAAAATTAGTGGATGAACGGCCCTTATCTCTAGCAAACTTGCCTTAATTTTAATACTATTATAAAGTAATATAAATTACATATCCCTATTTTTCATATTTGAAACCTTGACCTATGCATTTTAGCCATTCCCCTAAAGTTTATTTGACCAGTTTGATGATGCTTATTTTGCTAGGCTGTTTTGGAATTTCCCAAAAAGCAACTGCGCAAATGAATAGTGCCGAATTATATGCACAAATAAAAAAGATGGGGGTGGTGGGAAGTGTCTTATATATAGCAGCACATCCTGATGATGAAAATAATAGCTTCTTACCTTATTTAACAAAAGATAGAATGTATCGAACTGGTTATTTAAGTTTAACAAGGGGAGATGGTGGTCAAAATTTAATTGGTAAGGAACAAGGAATTGAATTAGGAATGATTCGTACGCAGGAATTATTAGCAGCACGTAAACAAGATGGGGCCGAACAATATTTTTCTCGTGCCTATGAATTTGGATTTAGTAAATCATCTGATGAAGCACTTCGTATTTGGGATCATCAACAAGTATTAAGTGATGCGGTATGGGTGATTCGTCAATTTCAACCCGATATTATCATCACCCGTTTTCCTAGAGATGCAAGAGCAGGACATGGACACCATTCTGCCTCCGCTATTATTGCTAACGAAGCATTTATAGCTGCGGGAGATCCCACTCAATTTCCAGAACAATTTAAATACGGAGTGACTCCTTGGAAAGCTAAACGTATTTTATGGAACACATTTAATTTTGGGTCCACGAACACCACAAGTGAAAATCAATTAAAAATTGAAGTGGGTGGATATAATTCCTTCATTGGAAAAAGTTATGGAGAAATTGGAGCAGAAGCCAGAACGATGCATAAAAGCCAAGGGGAGGGCCGTCCTAGAAGAAGAGGCACTTCTTATGAATACTTTGAAACCACCGGAGGCGAAGCCCCAGTCAATGATATTATGGATGGGGTGAATTTAAATTGGAGTAGATTTCAATCGTCTACCATTCAGTCGTCTATTCAGTCTATTTTAAGTAAATATGATTTTGAAAAACCATCTGCATCTATTCCCGAATTAATTAAGTTATATCAATCTATTTCAAAATTAACTTCCTCGGTTTGGACAAAATATAAATTGGAACAATTGTCGCAACTCATTCAACAATGCGCTGGCATTTTCATAGAAGCCACTACTTCCATTCAACAAGTATATCCAGGATCTACATTACCAATGCAGCTGATGCTGAATCAACGTTCAAGTGTGTCTACGCAATTAGTCAAAGTGATTTTTCCAGGAAAGGATTCTGCCCTTTCTAAAAAACTGGAGTCCAATCAAAACGTTCAATTGGAATATAGCATACCAGTGTCTTCACAACAAATGATATCTCAACCTTATTGGTTGGTGGAACCTAAATTAGAGGGGATGTTTGTTGTAAAAGATCAAGCATTGATAGGAAAGGCTGAAAATGATCCAGTGTTTGAATGTACTGTTCAATTAAATATTGAAAATCAACCCATCGATTTTACAATCCCCGTTCAATATAAATATACCGACCCCACCAAAGGAGATGTATATCAGCCCATTGCTGTCATTCCTATGCAGGAAATTAAATATGAAAAGGAAGTGTATTTAATGAATCAAGGGAAACCTGTCACTATTCGATATCAAAACATACAACATCCAGGGGGGAATCAATGGGTCAGTCAGCCAATGAATAAAGCGTCGGATCCTTTGCCCACGCCTGCGAATGCTTTGTATAGAAAATCGATCCAATATGATCATATTCCTGCCATCACTTATTTTTCTCCAGCAACAACACAATTAATGAATGTGTCAGTCCAAAAAGTGGGAACTAGGATTGGTTATTTTGATGGAGCCGGTGATAAACTTCCAGAAGCACTTATCGAATTAGGCTATCAAGTTACTTTATTAAAGGAGTCGGATTTAAGTATAGAGAGATTAAAAACATTTGATGCTATTGTGGTAGGGATTCGCGCCTATAATATGTATGACTACTTAACTAATAATAATGATATTATTAATCAGTATATTGAACAAGGGGGTAATTTTATAGTGCAATATTTAAAAAGTAATCAAGTAGGAAATCAAAAAATTAAAGTGGGGCCATATGCGTTTATAGTAAATTCAGGTAAGCGTGTCACCCAGGAAGAAGTCCCAGTTACTTTTTCTTTACCTCAACATGCGGTATTAAATTTTCCGAATAAAATTACAGATGCCGATTTTGAAAATTGGGTACAAGAGCGTACCACCTATCAAGCAGAAAATATAGATCCTCATTTTGAAATGCCTTTAACCATGAACGATAAAGGAGAAACTCCCTCTAATGGAAGTTTATTAGTGGCGCCTTATGGAAAAGGAAATATGGTATATGTTAGTCTTACTTTATTTAGACAATTACCTGCTGCTAATCCAGGAGCTTATAAATTATTAGCGAATATAGTTTCCTTACCTAAACATTAATAACATGAGAAGAAAGGTAAGTATCCTCACTTTATTGATGATTGGCATTGGACTAGGCTGGTTGATTAAGAATGTAAAAATGGGGCTCATTTTTGGCCTCGTGCTGGGATTATTAATCAGTGGAATGACAATGGGCGGAGGTCGCCGTAAATAAATTAGGAATAGGGTATTGTACTTACATAATTAAATAAAAATACATCATAGATTATAAGAAGATAATTTAACACTTGGTCATTTAATTGATGATCATTTATTAGATAATCATTCAAGTAATCATTTATCTATTCCGTTTCGCGTTCCCCAATCCAATTCATTTTCTTTGCAATAAAAAATGCAATCAATCCTAAAGCGGTCACAGAAATACCACTCATCATCATCTTTTGTCCAGTAGAAAAAAAGATGCCACCCCATATAAGAATCGCTAAAATTAAGGGGATTGGATACAAAGGCATTTTCCAAGGGAAAAATGATTTTCCTTTTCTTTTCACAAGTAATATTAAACCCACTGCTTGTCCAATAAATTGGATCATAATGCGCATGGCTAAAATAGCATCTATGACTTCTTTTAATCTAAAAAGTAAACTGAAAACAAATGCGATACCTCCTAAAACTAATAAGGAGCGATGTGGAAAATGTAAAGTAGGGTGCACTTTATTGAAAAAATTAAAAAACGATTTGTCTTGCGCAGCAGCATAGGGAATTCTGCTATAACCCAATGTAGCCGAAAATAAAGAAGCAAAGGCGACCATTAAAATTAAGACAGTCACAATAGCGCCGGCTCTTTCTCCATACAATGTTTTAATATATTCACTCACCACATATTTGCTCTGAGTAATCACCTCAAAAGGAAGGACGCTCGCTACACTTATATTCATACATAAGTATAAAATAGCAATTCCCGTAATTGAAATAAACATGCTGCGGGGTATATTCTTACTTGGATTTTTAATTTCGCCACCTAAGTGACACACATTATAATAGCCTAAGTAACTATACACAGTTTTGACGCTTGCAAATCCAAGTGCTGCTACAAATCCATGTTGCATGGTGAAGCCATCATTGATATGTTTGATAGGGTCCAGAAAATTTCCATGCGCGACACCCCCTAAAATAATCCAGCCCATGGTGAATAAAACGCCTACCCATAAAAAAACGGATATTTTCCCAATGGATTCAATTTTACGATATAATAAAGTGATGACTAATATTACAACCGATCCACTCACGATTTTTTCTTGTATCATTGAAAAATGAAAAAAGTAACTCGCATATTGTGAAAAACCAATGGATGCAGAAGCAATTACTAAAGGAGCTTGTATCATGGTTTGCCACACAAATAAGAAACTCATTAAGGCGCCTCCTTTTTTCCCGTATCCTTCTTTTAAAAAATGAAAACTACCTCCAGCTCTTGGAAGAGCAGCTCCTAATTGGCTCCACACCATTGCATCTAAATAGGAAAGTAAGGCACCCGCAATCCATGCATATAAAAAGTAAGGGCCTGCCATAATTTGAGCCACCACACTTAACACCACAAAAGGACCAATGCCCACCATGTCAATCATGTTGATGGCAGTTGCATGTAAAAGACTTAATTTGCGTTCCAAATGGGGTGTATTGTTACTCATGTAAGGACAAGATAATAAAAAATTAGATTCAAAATGGATGCGAATTTCAACACTGTAAATTGGGCGGCTACTTCCACCATTTATGAAGTGAACATCAGACAATATACAGACGAAGGTACTTTCGCGGCTTTTCAAAAACATTTACCTCGCTTGCAATCCATGGGTGTAGATATATTATGGTTAATGCCTATAACACCTATTAGCAAATTAAAAAGAAAAGGGAGTTTAGGAAGTTATTATGCTTGTAGTAGTTACACGAAAATTAACCCTGAAATGGGGGACGAGAATGATTTTTTAAATTTAGTAAAAGCCGCTCATGCCCTTGGCATGAAAGTGATTATAGATTGGGTGGCTAATCATACAGGGGCCGAACATGAATGGATGGCATCACATCCTGATTGGTTTACGAGAGATGATCAAGGAAATTTTACGGAAAGAAATGGATGGGATGATGTGGTAGATTTAAATTACGCCAATGATTTTATGCGAAAAGCCTTGATCGCTTCTATGCAATATTGGGTAAGAGATTTTAAAATTGATGGTTTTAGATGTGATATGGCACACTTAGTGCCACTTGATTTTTGGAGAGAGGCTAGAAAAGCCTGTGAAGTCATACAACCTCTATATTGGTTAGCCGAATGTGATGTGCCTGAATATCATGCCGTATTTGATATTAGTTATGCTTGGAATTGGATGCATGTTTCTGAAAAATTAGTAAAAGGGGAATCTCAAGTGCATGATATATATAATGTACTACACACTTACGAACAATATCCTCAAGGAGCTCTTAAATTATGGTTTACTAGTAATCATGATGAGAATAGCTGGAATGGAACTGAATATGAAAAGTATCAGTCTGCTGCCAAGCCATGGGCTGTATTTACTTTTACTTGGAAAGGGGTACCCTTAATATATAGTGGTCAAGAATTACCTAATCATAAAAGGCTGCAGTTTTTTGACAAGGATGCCTTGCATTGGAACCATGCTCCTGCATTACAAGATTTTTATACTTGCTTAACTCAATTCAGAAAACAGAGCAAAGCACTTACTCAGGGGGAGACTTTTATTTTACCTACTTCTACCAATGGAGTTCTTGCCTATTTGAGATATGATAAAGAGGAGACCGTTTTGGTGGTTTTAAATGTATCTAACGAACCGCATAAAGTGAAACTATCTCATGCCCGTTTAGCAGGGGAGTTTACTCATTTATTTTCCCAACTTTCCTATTCCTTTCAAGGGGAGCCATCTTTTGAATTATTGCCAGGTGACTTTTTTGTGTATTATAAAACACAAAACTCATTGGGAAATGGTAATGGTTAGGGTATGGTATGGTATGGGTTAGGACCTTTTAGCTTGCTGATAACTTATAAACTCCATCATTTCAGATACATCAAAACTACTTAAATTTTGAGCTGCACTGAGTCCTGCTTTTTGAGCGACCAACACTCCATATTTACAATCATCAAATCCTTCTACTGCATGTGCATCTGGATTAATAGAAATCAAAACATCATTTTCCAAAGCTTGTGGTATCCAACGCCAATCCATATCTAATCTTCTAGGATGGGCATTGAGTTCTATAACCACATTATTACTAGCACATGCTGCAATGATTTCTTCATGATTCACCGGATATCCTTTTCTACTTAATAATAATCGGCCAGTGGGATGTCCTAAAATACTGGTGTAAGGATTATTGATGGCGTTCAATAAACGCATCATTGCCTTTTCCTCGGTCATTTTTAAATTAGAATGTATAGAGGCAATCACTAAATCAAAGCTTTCTAAGATATCATCCGGATAATCTAAGCTTCCGTCATTTAAGATATCGGACTCCACACTTTTAAATATAACAAAGGGGGCTAGCTTTTTATTTAAGGCATCTATCTCACGGTGCTGTGCTTTAATACGATCGATTTGTAAGCCATTGGCATAGAATGCCGACTTAGAATGATCACTGATCACTAAATATTCATATCCTTTTTCAATAGCAGCTATAGCCATTTGTTCAATGCTATGCACTCCGTCACTCCAAGTACTATGGGAATGAATAATACCTTTAATGTCTTTGGTTTGAATAAATGCGGGTAATTTATTTTCTGCGGCTTTAACAATTGCCTCAGGATTTTCCCTAAAAGGGGGCGGAATGAAGGAAATATTTTTTTTCTCAAAGATGGAAATTTCTGAAAAAAAGTCCATTTTTTTTGAAAATAGGGGGTCGGAGACCCATTTTTCCAAAAATTCAGGGGAGGCCGATAATGTGAAATCGGTCCAATAAAATTCATTTGGGGTCGTGCAATACCATCTTAATTCAAAACGATCTTCACCCATTGCACTTAAAAATTTTTCATTTTTTGTGAGTGTGAAATTTTTAGAAGACAACCATTCGGTTAATAAATTTTCAGAAATCGTTGTTACAATTTCTAAATTTTCTAAAACTTCTAATTGTCTTTTATACCCTCCTGAAATAATTATTTTTTCGTCAGGGAAATTATTTTCAAAAGAAGTTTGAAGACTTTTTACAAGTGGCTCCACTTGTTGAAATAAATAATTTCCTTGATGCTGTATATAAAATAAAAGTGCGTCGTAAATATTTTGTTGTGTCTTAGCTCCAAATCCTTTGTAATTAATTAATCTGTTTTCTTCGCATGCATAAATCAATTCACCCACTGATTCAATTTCTAATTCTTTCCAAATGGTTACAATTTTTTTGGGTCCTAGACCTTTTATTTTTAATAGTTCTAATATACCTGAAGGCGTTTTTTCGAGGTAGTCGTTTAATAAGGTAAGTTGTTGATTTTCAATGATTTCGAATATCTTTTTCCCAATGGCTTCTCCAATGCCTCGAACTGCATATAATTGTGCTGGTGACATTTCGATCACAGGATCATTCAACTTATCTAATGTAAAGGCAGCATTAGAATAGGACTTTATTTTAAATGGATTTTCTCCATGTATTTCCATTAGTTTACTAAGTAATGAAAAGTATTCTGCGATTTGGTAATTGTGCATATGCTATCAATGCGTTAAAGATAGTATAAAAAAAAATCCTTCCCGAAATCGGGAAGGACCTTAAAATCTATTTCTGCTGAAAGCAAAAAAGATGATTTAATTATCTTGCGATAATTATTTCTTTTTAGCAGCTTTCTTCTTAGGAGCAGCTTTCTTAGCAGCTTTTTTAGGAGCAGCTTTCTTAGCAGCTTTTTTTGCAGCTTTCTTAGGAGCAGCTTTTTTAGCGGCTTTTTTAGGAGCAGCTTTTTTTGCAGCTTTCTTAGGAGCAGCTTTTTTAGCCGCTTTTTTTGCAGTTGCCATGTTTTTTAGATTTAATGGTTAGTAAATAATACATTAAAATTAAAAACTTTTTTCTATAACTACAAAAAAATTTTTTTTAGGCTACTTCTTGGACAGGTAATATAGAAACCGTAGTTCTGTTATTTTTACCTTTTTTAAACTCCACAATGCCATTTGTCATGGCAAAAATTGTGAAGTCAGATCCAAGACCTACATTCTTACCAGGGTGGTATTGTGTACCTCTTTGACGAATTAAGATGTTTCCAGATATAGCAGGTTGACCGCCATATATCTTAACACCTAAACGTTTACTGTGTGAGTCACGGCCGTTTTTTACGGATCCTTCACCTTTCTTGTGTGCCATAGTATTTTCTTTTTACAAAAGTTATTTACTAGAACTACCCGCTTTATTAAGCGATGTTCTCAATTTTAATTTGAGTGTAATGTGTTCTGTGACCGTGTTTCTTGCGGAAACCCTTACGTCTTTTCATTTTAAAAGCGATTACTTTATCGCCTTGAACTAAATCGTTTAAAATTTCAGCTTTCACCGATACTTTACTCGTAAAGGAGATACTTCCGTTGTTATCAACAAATAATACATCGTTGAATTCAACTTTGTCTCCAGTTTTACCTTGCAGGTGAGGTACATACAAGCTTTGTCCGGCTTGTACTTTGAATTGCTGTCCTGCGATTTTTACTACTGCTAGCATAAATGTCCAAAATTAGGACGGCAAAGGTAACTATTTTTATGCCAATCTACAAGTAATTTTCAAAAAATATAATCCACCTCTATTTTTACCCCATCGAGCCCTAGATTATTGAATTTTAAGGACTAAAGTACTTTGAAGTTCCATCAAAATCTACCTATTTTTGCGCATCTATCAATGATACAAATCCATTTTGCCTCATGAATATCAAATCCTTACTTGCCAAACCATTTGCTGGGGTCATCCAAAGGCAAATTAATAAGGAGCAGCTTTCGGCAGTGGAGGATCAGCAATCTATTCTAAATCAATTAGTTAAGATAGGAAAGGCCACCATTTTTGGGAAAGAACATGGGTTAGATCAGGTAAAAACCTATGAAGATTTCAAAAAGGTAGTCCCCATTCGAGATTATGAGGCGTTTAAGCCCTACATAGAACAAATCAAAAACGGTACCCAAAATGTACTTTGGAAGGGGCGCCCTATCTATTTTGCTAAAACCAGTGGCACGACCAGTGGGGTTAAATATATACCCATCACCAAGGATTCGATTGGAAATCATATCAATGGAGCCCGAAATGCCATTCTATCCTATATGTCACAAGCGCAACAAACCCAATTTGCGGGAGGTAAAATGATATTTTTAAGCGGCTCCCCCGAATTAGAAAGAGTGGGTGGCATTCCAACAGGGAGATTAAGCGGTATTGTGAATCATCACATCCCACAATATTTAAGAGGGAATCAATTACCAAGCTTCGAAACCAATTGTATAGAAGAGTGGGAGGAAAAATTAGATAAAATTGTAACTGAAACACTGGGTAAGGATTTAACCTTAATTGGAGGTATCCCACCTTGGATGCAAATGTATTTTGATAGAATTGTTGAAACCACGGGAAAATCGGTCATTGAAAACTTCCCTAATTTACAAGTACTAGTGCAGGGAGGCGTGAACTTTGAACCCTATAAAGCCAAATTATTTGAAACAATAGGAAAGCCGATTGATACCATTGAATTATTCCCCGCCAGTGAAGGCTTTTTTGCTTTTCAAGAAGATCGCACCCATCCTGGTTTACTATTAAATACTAATTCGGGAATTTTTTATGAATTTATTCCATTAGCCGAAGTGCATCATGAAAATCCTACGCGTTTAAGTTTAGGCCAAGTAAAATTAGGGGAACAATACGCTATTATTATAAATAGTAATGCAGGTTTGTGGGGATATAATATTGGGGATACAGTAAAATTTGTCAGCGTTCATCCTTATCGAATAATCGTAACCGGAAGAGTCAAACATTTTATTTCAGCATTTGGAGAACATGTGATAGGAGAAGAAGTTGAACAAGCTTTATTGGATGTGACAAAAGCCATGAATGTATCGGTGGTAGAATTTACAGTAGCACCGTATATTCAACAGGGGCAAGGGAAAAGCTATCATGAATGGTTTGTAGAATTTGAAAGAGCCCCCGAAAACTTAGCTCATTTTGAGCAGCAACTCAATGAAGCAATGAGTGCAAAAAACGTGTACTATCTGGATTTAATCCAAGGCAATATTTTGGAACCATTACATGTTCGAGTACTTTCAAAAAATGCTTTTATTGATTATATGCGTTCTCAAGGAAAGTTAGGAGGACAAAATAAAGTTCCTCGATTAAGTAATGATCGAAAAATTGCAGATGACTTGAAGCAATATATCTTAGATTAATAAATAATAACGTATTTTTATTGCGATAGAAAATAATTGAATGAGTCAAAAAAGAATAGCCATATTTGGGTCAACAGGTTCCATTGGAAAACAAACTTTGGAAGTGATAGCGGCGCACCCCGAACTTTTTACTGCCGAAATTTTGACTGCATTTTCAAATGAGTCATTATTAATTGAGCAAGCTTTGCTGTTTGTTCCCAATATTGTGGTGATAGGAGATGAATCAAAATATCCTATTGTCAAAAAGGCTTTGGAAAATAAACCCATAAAAGTTTTTGCGGGGGAAGACGCTTTAGTGCAAGTAGCTGGAATGGATTGTTATGATTTTATGATGGCTGGAATTGTAGGATTCGCAGGATTAAAGCCCACTTTAACAGCAGTTAAAAATGGTAAAACTATTGGATTAGCGAATAAGGAAACTTTAGTGGTAGCAGGAGATATCGTAATGCGGGAAGCTAAAGAAAATAATGCCAATATTATTCCAGTAGATAGCGAGCACTCGGCTATTTTTCAATGTTTAGTAGGAGAGCATTTAAATCCTATTGAAAAAATAATATTAACTGCAAGTGGCGGTCCGTTTTTAGGGAAGAAGCCAAATTTTTTAGTGAATGTTAAAAGAGATCATGCTTTACAACATCCTAATTGGAGTATGGGTGCAAAAATTTCGATAGACTCTGCAACCCTTATGAATAAAGGATTAGAGATGATTGAAGCCAAATGGTTATTTGGATTAACGCAAGAACAAATTCATGTGGTGATACATCCACAAAGTATTATTCATAGTATGGTGCAGTTTGAAGATGGAAGTATCAAAGCGCAAATGGGATTGCCAGATATGAAATTGCCTATTCAATATGCAATGGCATTTCCAACACGTTTACAAAATAGATTTCCAAGATATTTATTTGATAAACCCAATCAACTCAGTTTTGATCAACCGGACTTGCGTACTTTTAGAAATTTACAATTAGCGACCGATGCTATGATTAAAGGGGGTAATGCTCCTTGTGTTTTAAATGCAGCCAATGAGATTGCAGTGTATGCTTTTTTGAAAAACAGAATTGGATTTTTAGATATGACCGAACTCATTGAAAGAACATTAAATAAGATAGATTATATCGCACATCCAAGTTTGGATGATTATTTTGAAACAGATGGGGAAGCACGTAATTATGCAGCTTCTTTAATACAATTATAAATTATGAACATGTTAGCTATAGATATTGCAGCAGTAGGAGTGAAAACAGGCCAATTCATTTTGTCTTTTTCTATACTAGTTGTTTTACATGAGTTAGGACATTTTATTCCTGCTCGATTATTTAAAACAAGAGTGGAAAAATTTTATTTATTTTTTAATCCAGGGTTTAGTCTTTGGAAAAAACAAATAGGAGAAACCGAATATGGTATTGGATGGATTCCATTTGGAGGGTATGTGAAAATTTCAGGGATGATTGATGAAAGTATGGATAAGGATCAAATGAAATTACCACCAGAAGATTGGGAATTAAGATCCAAGCCAGCTTATCAAAGACTTATTGTAATGTTAGGTGGGGTGATGGTGAATGTAGTATTAGCCATTGTTATTTTTATTGGCATTGCTTGGTATTGGGGGGAAGATACCTTGCCTTCTAAAAATGTAAAATATGGAGTGCATCCTAGTGAGAATGCAAAAAGTATGGGGATTCAAGACGGCGATATTATTCTTTCCTTAGATCATAAAGCATTGGAAAATTTTGATGCATTGGAAGGAAAATTAATTTTAAGCAATCCTAAAACCATGCAAGTGCAAAGAGGGGAAAGCGTAATTGATTTAAATATTCCCGCAGGATTAGCTTCTTCTATTGCAAAAATTAAAAAGACAGTTCCTTTTGTCACAATGCGTATTCCTGTAATTGTAGATTCAGTAGGAAAATCTTCTGTCACCAACGACGGTCAATTTTATCCGAATGATACTTTATTAACGATGAATGGCAAGTCTATTAAATATCATTATGATTTTATTCAAGTCAAAGAAAAATTAGCTGACTCATTTGCAATCATCACTTTAAAAAGAGGGGATGATACCGTAAAAATAAAATCATTGGTAAATGGTTCTGGACAAATTGGAATCTTTATAAAACTACCCATGCAGTTATTCCAAACCCTACATAAAGAATATTCTTTTTTTGAATCTATCCCTGTGGGAACCAAACGTTGCTTCACTACTTTAGATAATTATATTGCAGGCATCAAACAAATTTTTACGGGTAAAGTAAATGCCAATGATTCCTTAGGTAGTTTAATAAGTATTGGAAACACATTCCCTTCCAGTTGGGATTGGGAGAAATTTTGGACTTTGACAGCGATTTTTTCTATTATACTTGCCTTTATGAACGTGCTTCCTATTCCGGCTTTAGATGGGGGGCATGCTTTATTCATTATCATTGAAATGATTACAGGTCGCAAGCCAAGCGATAAATTTATGGAATATGCTCAAATAGTAGGCATGTTGCTCATGTTTGGTTTGATGTTTTATGCATTAGGACTTGACTTTTGGAGGTTGTTTAAATAAGCGGTAATTTTGTAGGTTCTCCACACTGGGGTCGTATGGTTTTGACAGCAATCGGAACGGTTGGGGGAAGCATGCAGTGCGTTGGATAATTAGCACTTTAATCTGAATGTCAAACAATCAAAAGGCGAAGCAAACTACGCCATGGCTGCTTAATTCAGTGAATTAACACCCATTATGGTCGAGTGAGAAGGTAGGCCTGTTACCCGCTCCTCAGCCCAATCAAAACAAAACGGGATGCGATAAAAGTAGGCTGTGCCTTTTATTTAAGTACTATTCAGCTAAGTAGATAATTGGTTTGTGTTTTTCCTGTTATTTGCCGACAAGTAATAAAACAATAAGCATGTAGAAGACCAATGGTAACATTGTTTGGACAGGGGTTCGACTCCCCTCGACTCCACCAATGTGAAAGCATTTAAAAAGGCTCATTAAATTTAATGGGCCTTTTTTAGGTTTTGTTTTAGTTTTTTAATTTTTCAGCATGAAAATATATGATGTCTTAGTGGTAGGTAAAGGGCTCGTGGGAACAGCAACTGCTAAATATGTATCTATGACTCATGGGTCAGTGGTTATTGTGGGTCCTAATGAACCAGTCGATTATAAAGAAGCCATTGTATTTGCAAGCCATTATGATCAAGCAAGAGTGCAAAGAATTATAGGTAAAGATGAAGTATGGACTCGTTTGAATTTGGATTCAGTAGCAGAATATGATGCTTTGCAAAAACAAACTAATATACATTTTCATGAACCAGTGGGTTGCTTATATGTGAATCCTTATGGAGAAGATGAATATCTTTCGAATGCAATTTCTTTAAGTAAAAACTTTCATCAAACACCCCTTTTTTTAAATACAGCTGAAGATATAAAATTGGTGTATCCGCATTTTAATTTTCCTGCAAAAGCTCAAGGGCTAATGGAAATTGCTCCTTCGGGGCATATTAATCCATCTAAATTAGTGGAAGCGCAATTATTTGCTTTTAAAAAAAATGGGGGTGAGGTTATTCATGATACTGTGGTGAAATTAAAAAAGGAAATGGATTTATTTATTGTAACCACTCATTCTGGGCAACAACTTTATGCAAAAAAAGTAATTGTAGCTACCGGATCTTTTTTAAACGTCACTCATTTATTGCCTCAAAAAGTAAAGTTGCAAACAAAAAATGAAGTGGTGATATTAGTTAAAATAGAAGTATCTCAATTACATGAATATGACAATATGCCTTCCTTATTATATGAAAAAAATGAAGAGGGAGTAGATGGAATTTATGTTTTAAAGCCAGTCCAATATCCTGACGGGAATTACTATTTGAAATTAGGCTGTAACATGCCTAATGATTGTTATTATGATACATTAGAGCAAATACAATCTTGGTTTAAAGAGGCAGATACAAAACCATTTGAATCCTATTTATTGAAAGAAATACAATTGTTATTTCCTTCCTTAGTCATCCATGAATATGAGCTTAAAAAATGTATCATTAGTCGAACAACACACGGAAGGCCTATTATTGGAGAGACTTCACAAAAGGGTTTGTATTTAAGTGGAGGATGCAATGGTTATTCTGCCATGTGTTCTGACGCCTTGGGAAAGGTCACTTCACATTTGATAGAGCAAGGTCAATTCCCAAGAGGGTATACCTCCTCTGATTTTGAAATTATTTATCAATAATTTGACAAACTTATATCCATCTTTTATCAATCAATAAATAGTTGAATGATCAATATTTGAATGATCAATATTGATTGAATAATATAGACTCACGAATGATTGGGTCTCATGATTGATAGGGGATCATGATTCATATCGTCAACTTGCTTTATTTAATAAATACGACTTCTTCGTAAGGCACTCTAAATCTTGGTCCCCATACACCTTCTTGCGTTGCTTTACCCACACCAATAATCATATTTATTTCGGCGCCTCTTGGAAGTTGTAATGCTTTTTTAACTCTTATTTCATCAAAGCCTTCCATGGGGCAGGATTCAAAACCTTCCGCTGCAATAGAAAGCATAAAAGTTTGCGCTGCTAAAGCACAAGATTTATGTACAGTGACTCTTTGATCTGCTTTACCACCCATTCTATAAAATGGTTTATTCAAACCCATCACAAAACTGATGGTCCTGCGAACCATCGCAAAAATTCCAAAAAAGTCGCTGCGATAGGCAAGAGGCATTAATTTTCCATAATAGTCTAGTCCTCTTTTTTGTAATTTATTGGGTTCTCCTTGAATTCCTTCTTTCAACCGATCATAATTCCATTTAGCACGACTGGCCCATTTATCTTTACGCGTTACAAAAACAACTATTTGTTGGGCTGTTTTAGCGGCAGATTGTCCTAAGCATAATGCTTCATATTTAGCTTTTTCCTCGGCCGACTGAATCCAATAAAATTCCCATAATTGCATATTACTGCTATTGGGGGAAAGGATGGCTCTTTCTAAACTTTTTTGAATCACTTCATTAGGTACTTCCACCTGGGGATCAAATTTTCTATTCGAACGACGACGATTTATTATTTCTTGAAAGGATTCAGAAAGCATTTTATGTTATTTTATTGTTTAAATTTACGGTATCAATTTTGTATAATGTTATAACATCTAGTCCACTGGAATGTTTAGCACTGATGCAAATTAAATTAAACTTTTGCTTCTTATGCTAAAAAAAATAAGTCTTTCTTTATTAGTGCTTGTATTATTAATAGTCGGATTATCTTTTACTCCACAATTTGCGCATTTACGTAATTTTGCTATTTGGGGAAAACACACCATACATGACTATAAAACACATCCTACTCGTTTGGTAGCTAGTGGAGGCGCTCCTCAATATTGGCCTTTGGATTCTAATTTCAATAAAGGAGTCATTGCTGATTCCTTATTACAAATTATGGACTCCAATGATACTCATGCTTTTTTAGTATTTCAAGATGGCAAATTATTATATGAAAAATATTGGGATGGATACACCCCTAAAACTTTAAGTGGTTCTTTTTCTGCTGCAAAAAGTATCATTTCTTTATTAATAGGGATCGCTTTAGATGAAGGCAAAATAAAATCATTGGAAGAGCCTGTTGGAAATTATGTTCCTCACTTCAAGGAAGCTGGTTTGGAAAAAGTGCGTATCAAGGATTTATTAACAATGAGTTCGGGCACTAATTATAAAGAATCAGATAAAAGTTATTTTAGCTTGAACGCTTATGGATATTATGGAGATGATGAAGAGTACATGGTGAACAAAATGGCATTTAAAGAGCTTGCTGGGGTGCATTGGGATTATCGTAGTGGGGATACGCAAGTATTAGGGTTGATTGTTGAAAAAGTATTTGGTCAAAATATTTCTACTTTGGTTTCTGAAAGATTTTTAAAACCTATGGGTGCTGAAGAAGATGCACTTTGGTTATTAGACGGAGATAAAAAACATGAGAAAGCGTTTTGTTGTTTTAATGGAGTGGCACGCGACTATGCTCGATTTGGCGAATTAGTTTTGCACAATGGTAATTGGAAAGGAAAACAAATTGTATCTGAAAAATATGTGAAAGAAGCCACCACGCCAGCTTCTTATTTAAAGGATCCGACTGAAAATGAGAACCCCGTTGATTTTTATGGGTATCAATATTGGATGGTAAATGAACAAGGTCATAATATTGTATTTCAAAATGGATTGTTTGGACAATACGTGTATGTGATCCGCGATAAAAATGCTGTGGTGGTTAGATTAGGGGAATCTAAAGTGACAAAACCTATTCATCATCATCAGCCTGAAATTTTTACTTATGCAGCAGCAGCATTATCTATATTAAAATAGGTGGTTGAAAATTTTTAATAAAAAAAAGATCGTCCCGAAATTCGGGACGATCTTTTTTTAATATACCTCTAAATATTCTAACAAAATTATGTTTCGAATAGATGTTTTATTTCAATAAAATGGTAGCACTAAAATATATCCATTGCTTTTGCAAAGTAAGTCACCGTTCCAGGAAGGGCCAACCAGAAAAATTGTCTATACACTACAAGTAATGTGATTAAAATCGCTAACCAAGCAAAACAATAAATCCAATATTTAGTGGTGTTTTTTTGCGCTTCCATTTTTAGTTATTTAGATGTTTTTTTATTTGATCTGCAAATATACAAAAATTAATAAATGAAGAGTAGGAGAAACCTTATTTTAAATTCACCTGCCATCCCTGTGCATTTCGGACAATTTTAACCGAACGAGCTATTTTTTCAAAGCTATTTTGGTATTGAAGTACCGCATTGTTAGAATCTAAAGTAGTCACATTATTAATTTGGATGGAAGCCTGTCTTAGTTGTTGACGTCCTTCTTTATCTAATTGGTGATAGGATTCGGAAATACTATCCAAATGCAATTGGTTCAAAGAGTCTTTTAAGATATAAAATTGAGCTTCCTTAAACTCACCTTTTAAGCAGGATTCTACAAAATATCTTCCCGCTTCAAGGGGGTCTTTAGCAGGTGCAAAAAGGGGGGTGGATTGACAACTCAATAGTCCCATTAAACAAAAAACAAAGCTTATTTTCTTTATAATCATACCCAAAGTTAGGTAAAATGGAGAATTGGCATCTTGCGGGGTTTATATTAATTTTGTAGGAGTCTCAAAACTGCATGCTCATGAAAAAAATAATGTTTCTTTTAGTGATGTTGATCGTGTCAAATGTAAATGCACAACAAAAACATCCTTCCTTTATGGAGCAAGGCAATATTTACGAAGTCAATATTCGCCAATATACCAAGGAAGGGACTTTTAAAGCCTTTGCAAAACATATCCCAAGATTACATGACATGGGCGTAAAAACATTATGGTTTATGCCCATTCAGCCCATATCGGTGGAAGGGCGTAAAGGAACTTTAGGATCTTATTATGCGGTTTCAGATTATAAAGCAGTGAATCCTGAGTTTGGAACTTTAGCCGATTTTAACGAGGTGATAAAGCAAGCACATGCCTTAGGCATGAAAGTGATCATTGACTATGTTCCAAATCATAGTGGATCAGATAATAAATGGTTAAAAACGCATCCTGATTTTTATGAAAGAGATGAAAAGGGGAATGCTAAATTCACTGCGGACTGGTCCGATACACGTGAATTAAATTACGATAATAAAGTGATGCAAGATAGTATGATTAATACTATGAAATATTGGGTGAACCATACGGGTATAGATGGTTTTAGAGTGGATGTTGCTTGGGGTGTTCCTTACGAATTTTGGACAAGATGCATTAGTTCTTTGAAAAAAGAAAGAAATTTATTTTTCTTAGCAGAAGCAGATGATCCTAAAATGCATACCAGTGGGTATGATGCCACTTATAGCTGGAATGAATTTCATGTATTGAATGACATAGCAGCTGGTAAAAAAAATATACGTTCCTTGGATTCGGTGTTGACTCATATTGATACGACTTATACAAAAGGAGCATGGCGTTTATACTTCACGAGTAATCATGATGAAAACTCATGGAATAAAGCCGATTATGCCACTATGCCTGGCGATATTCATGCACCATTTTCTGTTTTCACTTTAACGTATCATCGCACCATGCCATTGATATATAGTGGCCAAGAAGAGCCTGTGTTAAGGGCATTGGCATTTTTCGAAAAGGATCCTATTACATTTAATAAATATGCAAGAGCCCCTTTTTATAAAGCATTATTAAATTTAAGAGCTACCAATAGCGCTTTTAAAGAAGCTGCAATTTTTTCAAGATTGAAAGTGAATCAACCCCAACAAGTAATGGCTTATCAAAGAGTGTATGGGAAAGATAAAGTGGTGGTGGTATTAAACTTATCTAATCAAGCACAGCAGGTTGAATTGCAAAATTTTACGGCCGATGGTAAAACTTATGTGGAGTTATTTACTAAAGAAAATGTAACCAATATTAAAAATTTGACATTGCCTGCTTGGGGGTATAAAGTGTATGTGGCTAGTGTTCAAAAATAATTATCATTCAATTCTTCTTCCATGACCCAACAACAATTAGTAGCGCAAATAAAAAGTAAACAATCTTATTTATGTGTGGGATTGGACACGGATATTGAAAAATTGCCACAAGGGTTACCTAAAAATTCCGAAGGAGTGATTGCATTTAATAAAGCAATCATTGATGCAACTGCACCTTATTGTGTGGGATATAAAATTAATACTGCATTTTATGAATCGCAAGGAGTTAAAGGCTGGCATGCCATGGAAGAAAGTTTAGCGCATATTCCTTCTACTCATTTTACCATTGCAGATGCAAAGAGAGGAGATATTGGAAATACCTCAGCGCATTATGCTAAAACATTTTTTGAAGTTTTACCCTTTGATGCTATTACAGTAGCTCCCTATATGGGAAAGGATAGCATTGATCCTTTTTTAGAATATAAAAATAAATGCACCATTGTATTGGGGTTAACTTCCAATGCGGGCAGTCAAAATTTTCAACAACAAAAATTACAAAGCGGATCCTATTTATATGAATCTGTTTTAGAACAAGTAGCAACTTGGGGAAGTCCAGAACAACTCATGTTTGTTGTGGGGGCGACCAAAGCGCAGGATTTAGCAGGGATTAGAAAAATAATTCCACATCATTTTTTATTAGTACCAGGAGTGGGTGCACAAGGAGGAAGTTTGGAAGAAGTGACGAGATATGGTAAAAATGAATCTGTAGGATTATTGGTGAATGCAAGTAGAGCTGTTATATATGCAAGTGCTGAAAATGACTTTGCCGAAAAAGCAGCTGCTGCAGCACATCAATATGCTTCAGAAATGAAAGTTTTATTAACCTCCAATTAATGAGATTAGCATAGCAAGATGCTATTAAATAGATTCAATTAGCTTTGTATCATCGTAATTAAAATAGTTTCATCATCAAAATAGTTTTTTATGGCAGTTAGAACCGATTTGTTTGAATCTCCCGATTATTATCAATTGGATGAATTGTTAAGTGAAGAGCATTTAATGGTTCGTTCTGCAGTGCGAGATTATGTGAAGCAACAAATTTCTCCCATTATTGAGGACTATGCACAACGTGCCGAATTCCCTACTCAAATTATTAAACAGTTAGGCGACTTAGGTTGTTTTGGACCTACTGTACCTGTGGAATATGGCGGCGGGGGTTTAGATTATATTAGTTACGGCATCATGATGCAAGAATTGGAACGTGGAGATAGTGGTGTGAGAAGTACTGCAAGTGTGCAAGGTTCATTAGTGATGTTTCCTATTTATGCATATGGTGATGAAGCACAGAAAAAAAAGTACTTACCTAAATTAGCATCAGGTGAATGGTTAGGTTGTTTTGGTTTAACCGAACCCGATCATGGATCTAATCCATCTGGAATGCTGACGAATATCAAAGACGCAGGAGACCATGTCATATTAAATGGCGCAAAAATGTGGATTAGTAATGCACCTTTAGCGCAAGTAGCAGTAGTATGGGCAAAAAATGAAGCAGGAGAAATTATAGGAATCATAGTAGAACGTGGTATGGAAGGATTTTCTACACCCACTACACATGGAAAATGGAGTTTACGAGCAAGTGCAACAGGTGAATTAGTGTTTGACAATGTGAAAGTGCCTAAAGAAAATATTTTACCTAATGTAAAAGGATTAAAAGGACCCTTGGGTTGTTTAAGTAAAGCAAGATATGGAATAGCCTGGGGTGCCTTAGGTGCTGCCATGGATTGTTATGACACCGCATTAAGATATAGTAAAGAACGTATTCAATTTGATAGACCTATTGGTGGATTTCAGTTGCAACAAAAAAAGTTAGCCGAGATGATTACAGAAATCACCAAAGCGCAATTGTTAGTTTGGCGTTTAGGCGTATTGATGAATCAAGGGAAAGCGACTCCGCAACAAATTAGTATGGCTAAAAGAAATAGTTGTGAAATGGCAACTAACATTGCAAGAGATGCTCGACAAATGTTAGGGGGCATGGGTATCACTGGAGAGTATTCTATTATGAGACATATGATGAATTTAGAAAGTGTGATTACTTACGAAGGAACACATGATATTCATTTATTGATTACGGGGATGGACATCACAGGATTGAATGCTTTCAAATAAAATAAAACATGGCGGCAGAAAAAATATTTTTAATTGGGATGATGGGTTCGGGAAAGTCTTATTGGACACAAAAAATAGCGAAGTGGATAAAGTCGGGGGGCTATGATTTAGATGACTTAATTGAGATGAATGAGGAAAAAACAATTACCGAATTATTTGACGAAGATGGAGAAGACTATTTTAGAAAAGTAGAAACCAAATTGTTGAAATGGTTTAAAGAAAAAAAGAAATATGTGTTAGCTACAGGGGGAGGCACACCTTGTTTTAATGAGAATATGGAATGGATGAAAAAAGAAGGTATCGTGATTTGGCTAGATGAATCTGTAGAAGTTTTAGTAAGTCGATTGAGTGCCGAAAAAAGCCATCGGCCTTTAATCTCCAAATTCAATGACGAAGAGTTGGGCGCTTTTTTGCAAAATAAATTAGTGGAGCGTTTTGCATATTATCAACAAGCTCATTATCGTTTAACCTCCGATCAAATAAATGAAACGCATTTAAAAAAAATAATCCAAAAACATGGCGCGTAAGTTTGCTTTATTAGGAACTATTTTTGCCGGTATTGCTATTGCATTAGGTGCTTTTGGGGCACATGCACTTAAAAGTATTTTACCTGCAGAAAGCTTAATTATTTTTGAAACAGGGGTGAGGTATCAATTCATGCATTCTATTGCTTTAATCATTTTGTCTCTATACGTTTCAAAGGTCTCCACCCCCGCCTCCTTAAATAAAGTGGGCAACTTATTTTGGGTTGGAATTGTTTTATTCAGTGGTTCTTTATATGGGCTTTCTTTACAGCCTTTATTTCAGTTTTCTTACAAAATGATTTTAGGTCCAGTAACGCCATTGGGGGGAGTTTGTTTTATCCTTGGATGGGGGATATGGGGGTATCAAATGTATAGATCAAAGTAGTGGATAACTACACCTTGTTTTTCCAATTTTGCACATTGTTTAAAATTCCTTTTCCATCCTATTGGGATAACTTATATTTGTTATCATGGCAAATATTCTGAAAAGTAAAAAAGAACCTAAGGTAAAAGAAGACGCATTGAATCCTGATAAGGAAGCTGATATGTCAGTCTCCGAGGTGGTGAAGGATGAACGTACTTCTAAAATTTTAGGAGCCGTTTCTATATTGATTGCACTTTTTTTGTTTGTTGCGTTCACCTCTTATTTATTTACCTGGCAAGAGGATCAAGATATGGTCCAATTATGGCGTACTCAGTTGTTCTCCACCAATGATGTTAAAGTCAATAATTTATTGGGGTACATAGGTGCTTTTCTAGCCTATCAAATTATTTTTAATGGCTTTGGGGTAGCGTCTTATTTATTTTGCACTACTTTTTTTGTAGTAGGGGTCAATTTATTTTTTACCAAATCCATTTTCAAGATTGGACGTAACCTACGTTATGTGATGGTGGGCTTATTAGTATTAAGTACTTGCTTTGCATTTTTCGCACCTCAGTCTGCCTTTTCATGGGGAGGTGCGGTAGGAGAATATAGTAGTAGTTGGTTGATGAAGTGGGTAGGAAGTTTTGGAACCGGGGCTATATTATTAATAGCAGGGTTGAGTTATTTTATTTGGCGTTTTAATCCTACTTTTTCAGTTCCTAATTTTGATTTCTTATTACCACGCAAAAAAGAATTTGTAAGTGAGCATGAAAGTTTATTGACACCAGAGGAAGAAGCGATTCGTAAAGAATGGGATTTGAATCATACTGAAAAACATCCTGATACCAATGCTCCTACCGGGAATAAATTAAAGAACGAAACAGAAGAAGGAGGGAAATTATTTATTGATGAATTGTCTTTAGCGGAAGAAAAAAAAACCGAGATAGCGGAATTGGAACCCACCCTTACAATTGAAGAAGAAGAACCTGTTATATTAGAGCCGCAAGTGAGTGCTGCAACTATAGACGATATAGAGGGTGAATTATTAGAGGATTTAGATTTAGAAATTAAAGATGTAGCGAAGGAAGTCATTGTTCCAGTAGGATCTATACAAACTAAATATGATGCTACTTTAGATTTAAAAAATTATAAATATCCGAATATTAATTTATTAGAGACACATGGCAGTGAAAAAATTGTGCAGGATCCAGAGGAATTAGAAACGCACAAGAATCAAATTATTGCGACTTTAAAAAACTACGATATTTCTATACAGCGCATCGCTGCAACAGTAGGCCCAACGGTGACTTTGTATGAAATTGTTCCTGCACCAGGGGTTCGTATTAGTCGTATTAAAAATTTAGAAGATGACATTGCCTTAAGCTTAGCGGCTTTGGGTATTCGTATTATAGCACCTATTCCTGGCAAAGGAACGATTGGTATTGAAGTTCCCAATATTAGGAAGTCGGTGGTGAGTATGAAAACATTATTGGCCAGTGAGAAATTCCAGAACAGTCAATATTCTTTACCTATTGCGATTGGTAAAAAAATTGACAATGAAAACTTCATTGTAGATTTAGCCAGCATGCCACACTTATTAATGGCGGGTGCCACTGGCCAAGGTAAGTCGGTAGGGTTGAATGCGATTTTAATTTCACTCTTATATAAAAAACATCCTTCTCAGTTAAAGTTTGTTTTAGTAGATCCTAAAAAAGTGGAATTAAGTTTATACCGTGTGATTGAAAAACATTTCTTAGCAAAATTACCGGGTGAAGAAGATGCCATTATTACAGATACTAAAAAAGTAATTAGTACTTTGAATGCTTTGTGTATTGAAATGGATAATCGCTATGATTTATTAAAAGAAGCAGGTTGTAGAAACATTAAAGAGTACAATGAAAAATTCACAGCACGCAAATTGAATCCAGAAAAAGGACATCAATATTTACCTTTCATTGTTTTAGTGGTAGATGAGTTTGCCGATTTAATTATGACAGCAGGCAAGGAAGTGGAAATGCCTATTGCACGTTTAGCACAGTTAGCTAGAGCTATTGGAATCCACTTAATCATTGCGACACAACGTCCTTCTGTGAATATTATCACAGGTACTATTAAAGCGAATTTCCCAGCTCGTATTGCATTTAAAGTATCTAGTAAAATAGATAGTCGAACTATTTTAGATGCGGGTGGGGCAGAACAATTAATTGGTAAAGGGGATATGTTGGTGAGTTATAATGGAGAAATCACGCGTTTACAATGTGCGTTTGTAGATACTCCGGAAGTTGATCGAGTTTGTAATTTTATTTCAGAACAAAAAGGTTATCCGCAAGCCTTTTTATTACCAGAATATATTGATGAGAAGGATATGGATTCAGGCAATTTTGATGCGGGTGATAGAGACGCTTTATTTGAAGATGCAGCTAGATTAATTGTGGGTGCGCAAATGGGTTCGACTTCTCTCATTCAAAGAAGAATGAAATTAGGATATAACAGAGCGGGTCGATTAATGGATCAATTAGAATCAGCCGGCATTGTAGGACCTAGTCAAGGAAGTAAGCCACGTGAAGTATTATACAAAACAGATGCAGAGCTTTACGACTTTTTACAAAACTTATAATTTTAACAACTTACAGAAAGTCATTAAACGGGGATTGATTATTTTTGTCCAATAGCTACTTTCAACCAAATCAAACTATGAGATATTTACTAATAGCATTATTCAGTGTAATAGGTCTCCAGGGGATCGCTCAAAAGGATTCTAAGGCTAAAGAGGTGTTAGACCAGATGGGACTTAAGGTAAAGCAAGCCAAGGGCATTTTAGCCAATATTCAACTTATCTCTAAAAATAATAAAGGCAAAGCCTTGGGGACTAAATCCATTACCTTAAAAATGAAAGGGGAGAAATACCTGCTCCATCAAGGCAAGATGGAGATTTTATGTGATGGTAAAAATATCTACAATTTTGATGGTGCAAATAGTATTTCTAAGTCGGATGTAGGGGAGTCAGATCAGGCTTTAAGCCCTCAAAAATTATTGTCAGGCAACTACGATAAAGACTTCAATTTCAACTTGTTATCTCAAAATGCCAAAACCGTCACGATTGAATTATTCCCCCTCGATAAACGTAAGAATTTTCAAAAAGTAACTTTAATCATCGACAAGCTAAAATCGGCCCTTTCTTCGGCCTCTATTTTGGACAAAAGCAACAATGTTACCGATGTGAATGTGGTGTCTTTGAGCTATTCGGCTCAATGGATGGATAACCTATTCATTTTCAATAGGTCCAAATATCCAAAAAACGTTGAAATTTTTGATTAGGTTTACCCCTTTTCTCCTTATCTTTGCAGCCGAAATAAAAGAAATAAAACCGTAATTAATAGTTAATTACAAAAAAAGAAGTTTTACAATGGCTACATTAACAAAAGAAAAAAAAGCAGGCATTTTTGCCGAATTTGGCGGAAAAGCAACTAACACAGGTTCAATTGAAGGACAAGTTGCTTTATTAACCGAGCGTATTGCGCACATTTCAGGTCATCTGAAAGCAAACCACAAAGACCATTCTACTCAAAGAGGGTTGATGCAATTAGTGGGTCAGCGTAAGCGTTTATTGGTTTATTTACAAAAACATAACCTAACTGGTTACCGCGCTCTAATTGAGAAATTAGGCTTAAGAAAATAATTCAAAGAAATTCTTATAATAGCTGTCCCAACTGTAACACACGGTTGGGATTAGTTGTTTATACACTATTGACTGCTCCTATGTGAGTCGTCTTTTAAAAAATTAAATATGTTATTACAAACAAAGTCCGTAAAATTTGAAGTAAATCCCGGACAAGAAATCGTAATTGAAACTGGAAAGTTAGCACGTCAAGCAGATGGTGCTGTAACAATCAGACAAGGAAATTGTATTTTATTAGCTACAGTAGTCGCTAACAAAGATCCTAAAGACGGTCAAGATTTTTTCCCATTGAGCGTAGACTACCAAGAGAAGTTTGCTTCTGCAGGTCGTATACCAGGGTCTTTCTTTAAAAGAGAAGCCCGCTTAAATGACTATGAAATTTTAACAAGTCGTTTGATTGATCGTGCATTACGTCCTTTATTCCCGGAAGATTATTTATGCGATGTGCAAGTATTAATATCATTAGTATCTAGTGATGTCAATGTAATGCCCGATTCATTAGCATGTTTAGCGGCATCTGCAGCATTAGCAGTGTCTAATATTCCTATCAAAGAAATTATTTCGGAAGTTCGTATTGCAAAAGTAGATGGTCAATATATCATCAATCCTTCTAAAGCACAATTAGATAAATGTTCTTTAGAATTTATCATTGCAGCGACGGAGAAAAACTTAATGATGGTGGAAGGGGAAGCGAAGGAATGTTCTGAAGAAGAATTAGTACAATGCTTAGAAATGGCGCATGAAGCTATTCGCAAACAAATTAAAGCACAAGCTGAATTAAGAAAGTTAGTAGGTATTACCGAAGTGCGTGATTATAAAAAACCAGAACAAGATGAAACGATACGTGAAAAAGTATATGCTTTTGCAAAATCAAAAGTAGATGCAATTGCTCGTTTAGGTTCTAGCAAGCATGAACGCAGTGATGCCTTCAGTGCTTTGAAAAAAGAAATAGTGGAACACTTAGGTACAGAAATCACTGACTTACAAAAAAAGTTAGCTGGAAAATATTATGAGGATTTGAAATGGGAAGTAGTTCGCGATATGATCGTGGATAGCCGTATCCGTTTAGATGGTCGTAGCTTAGATCAAGTTCGTCCTTTAGCAATGGAAACAGATCCATTGCCAACACCTCATGGATCTTCTTTATTTACGCGTGGTGAAACACAATCTCTTACAACAGTAACCTTAGGTACTAAGTTGGATGAGTTAATGCAAGAAACTGCAGCAAGTGCAGAGTATACTAAATTCTTCTTGCATTATAATTTCCCTCCATTCTCTACAGGAGAAGTAAAAATGATGCGTGGTGTGGGTCGTCGTGAAGTAGGTCATGGTAATTTAGCAATGCGTTCTTTAAAGCAAATGTTACCTGATACCACTCAGTTCCCTTATACACTTCGTGTGGTTTCTGATATCTTAGAATCTAATGGATCTTCTTCTATGGCAACTGTTTGTGCTGGTTCTTTAGCATTAATGGATGCTGGTGTGCCTATTCCAAAACACGTTAGTGGTGTTGCGATGGGATTGATTAGTCGTGGTGATGGCAAGTATGCTATCTTAACTGATATCTTAGGGGATGAAGATCATTTAGGTGATATGGATTTTAAAGTAACAGGAACTCGTGATGGAATTTGCGGTGTTCAAATGGATATTAAAGTAGATGGCTTGAGCATGGATATTATGCGTGAAGCTTTATCTCAAGCTAAAAAAGGTCGTTTACATATTTTGGATGCCATGTATGAGTGTATGCCTGCAGCACGTGCAGATGTGAAACCACATGCACCAAGAATGGTGAAATTGATTATTGATAAAGAATACATTGGAGCAGTGATAGGACCAGGTGGTAAAATCATTCAAGAAATGCAAAGAACAACGGGTGCGACTATCAATATTGAAGAAGTGGGTAACCATGGAGAAGTAAGTATCTTCTCTGCAAATAAGGATAGCTTAGATGCTGCGGTTAAATGGATCAATGGTATTGTTGCTGTTCCTGAAATTGGAGATGAATATGAAGGGGTAGTGAAGGGTATCAAAGAATTTGGTGCTTTTGTTGAATTCATGCCTGGCAAACAAGGTTTATTGCATATCAGTGAGATTAGTTGGAAGCGTCTAGAATCTATGGATGGTATCTTTAACGAAGGAGATGTTGTTAAAGTGAAATTAGTAGGGTTAGATCCTAAGACGGGTAAGTTTAAATTAAGTCATAAAATATTATTACCTAAACCAGAGCAAGCGCCTCGTGAAGATCGTGGTCCACGTCCTGAATAAACAATAGTTATCTATCCAATAGGGTCTATATAAGACCCCCAATGGTTTAGTAAGCTTAACATATAGTCCCTCTTTAGAACATCCTTCCTCATTCAAATGAGCGGATACTCTGAAGAGGGATTTTTTTGTCCTTATCTTTGTTCCATATTTGTTTCAACTAGACCCCAACCAAATCCAACAATGACAAAAGAATACATCGAAATAAGCTTTCCCTTTGCTTCTCAAGAGCAGCTGGATATTCTCATAGCCTCTTTATCATCCATGGGATTGGAGGGATTTAATGAGGAGTCCAATTCCTGCAAAGCCTATATGTTAAGTAGCGACTTTGCGCAAAATGTGAATGAAAACGATTTAAATATTTTATTTCAACAACATAATATAAAATATTATAAATCAATTATTAAGGAACAAAATTGGAATGAATTATGGGAATCCAATTTTGAACCCGTTAGAATAGGAGATTTCGTAGGAATACGAGCCCATTTTCACCCTTCATTCACTCCTTTGGTGCAACATGAAATACTCATCACCCCTAAAATGAGTTTTGGAACAGGGCACCATGCGACCACGCACACGGTGATGCAGCTCATGGAAGGCATAGACTTTAAAGGGAAGTCGGTGTATGATTTTGGAACCGGAACCGGAATACTAGCCATTTTAGCACATCGTCTGGGTGCCACCCAATTATTGGCGGTAGATAATGATGACTGGTGTATTGAAAATGCTACTGAGAATGTCATTGCCAATCAGGCTGACCTCATTTCTATTCAAAAAGTAGAATCAGCCTTTCAACCCACCACATTTGATATTATATTAGCCAATGTCAATAGGCATATTATTGAAGCCAATATGCTTGAATTAACCCAGGTGAGCCATCCCCATTCAATATTAATTTTGAGTGGTTTATTGCTTGAAGATGAGGCAGATATAAAATTATTAGCCCAGCAAAATGGTTGGAATCCTATACAATCACAACCTTTAAATGGATGGGTCAGCATTTTGTTTCATAAATAGAACTAAAGATTAGACGCAACTGTTAACAATTATTTAATCTATTAGGCCTTATATTTGCAAACCAAGCTATTCTAATTATGATGCAATTTTTACTCGTTGTTGTTGCTTATTTATTAGGCTCCATTCCTACATCGGTTTGGGTGAGTAAATCTATGTTTGATATCGACATTCGCGAATATGGTAGTGGAAACGCAGGAGCAACTAATACCTTTAGAGTCCTGGGTCCTAAATGGGGTAGTTTTGTGATGTTGGTAGATGTGACTAAAGGGGTGCTTGCAACATCATTATACATTTTGATGCCTTATTATCTAACCAATGAGTTAGCACGTACCAACTTCATGATTGTATTAGGTTTGGTAGCAGTGGTAGGGCACATTTTCCCTGTTTTCGCCAATTTCAAAGGAGGAAAAGGGGTAGCCACTTTATTGGGTATGTCTTTAGCCATTCAACCTATTGTAGCGCTTCTATGTTTAGTGGTTTTCTTAATAACACTTATTTCTACACGTTTTGTTTCCTTAAGTTCTATGTTAGCAGGTATTGCTTTTATGGTCCTTATTTTATTCATTTTCAAAGAAAAGGAAACCATGTATCGTCTTTTTGCGGTGATCGTTGCCGTGATGGTGGTAATTACCCATCAAAAAAATATCACTAGGTTGATAAAAGGCACGGAGAATAAAGTGCCTATTTTCAAGAATAGGGATAAAAGAAAATAATTCATTCTGCTGATTTTCAGTGAGTTATAGTATTTTATTCAATATCTTTTTCTATCCATTTAGATTTTAGTAACTTTGCCTTCTTTTTTAAATCCTACATTATGTCAAGTAATCAGAACCTTTTAGAGAAATTGCAGTATAAGGATGAAAAAAATTTACTGATTCAAGGCTTGCCTTCTTCAGTGGAGAAACAATTTGCAAAGCTTTCTTATAATAAGAACTTAACGCCCTTATTAAAGACACGTAAAATTGATTTTGCTTTAATTTTCGCCATCAATCAATTACAGTTAAACAATATCTTAAAAGAGGTTTTTAGTGCTTTGCACCCAGAAAGTAAGCTTTGGATAGCGTATCCTAAAACCACTTCTAAAATTGTATCTGATTTAAACCGTGATGCTAGCTGGGAGATTCTTTCTAAAAACGATTATGAAGCTATTCGTCAAGTAACATTAGATCATGTTTGGACTGCTATGCGATTTAAAAAAGTAGATCAGTTGCCTAATAAAAATCGCACTTTCGTAGAGTTTAAATCTGCCGATATTAAAGTGGACGATTTTGAAAAAAGATTAATTGCACTTCCTATAGAATTAGATAAATTATTTACAGCAGATGAAGAGGCGAGAGAGTTTTTTACTTCTCTTTCCATCATCAATCAAAAAGAATACTTAAGCTGGATTCAAGGAGCTAAAAAGGAAGAAACCAAGCAAAAGAGATTAGAAGCTACCTTGGAAAAATTATTAGCAGGGAAACAAAATCCTTCAGAGAAGTAATAATTGGTTACTTTAAAATAACTGTACCAATACTTTGAGTCAGCTCTCGTTCTACTTGTTTCAAGTGTTTGTGTATATGTAAAAGGTGTAACTGCTCTGATTCTGGAGCTGTTTCTAAATCTCTTTGATTTTGCTCCATCATCTTTTTCACTTTCCTAAGTTTAAAGTACATTAAACTTATTTCTACTTCGGTTAAAAAGTTTTTCTCTTCTACTTTTTTAGTGATACCTAACTTTTCATTCCATCTTTGGCTGAGTTCATGTTCGGGAGCAAACAATTCCACCACCCATTGTTGAATGCGAGGGTCTTCATGGTATTGCAATGTTTTTCCATTGGGATTTTTCCCTTCTTCCTGCCACTTCTTGTAGGCCTCTAATAAATGAATCATTTCCACATTCTCAAAGGGGAAGGAGTCTATTTCTTCAAATACCCAGGCATATACTTTTTTGCCATTCTCGAGTAATTCATTTCCATGTTCAATGATGACTCTCATTAAATTTTTCTCGTGGACTAAATCAAGATCAACTAATAAGTCATTATTCTCTATTTCGTTTTCCGCATTCGGGAAGCTAGGCATTAAAATGGCCGCTTCATCAAAGGACATTTTCTTTTCCTCTTTAACAATCTTATCGCGTTTAAATTTATTGACTAACTGGGTTAAACCCGTTTCATCAATACGAAGTAGAGAGCTACATTTTTTAACATACTCCTGTAGCTTGGTAAAGTCTTCTGGTTTATGAATCTTACTAAGTGTTTCAGCAATCTGATTCACTAAGGAGTTCTTTTTATTTAAATCATTGCCTACTTCTTTTAACTGCACTTCTAGTTGAAATAAGACAAAATCCTTTTTATCTGATTGCACAAAGCTTCTAAATACATCCGGGCCTACTTTATTGACATAGCTGTCTGGATCCTCCTTGTCCGGAATTAAAACTAATTGAACGTTTAATCCTTCTTCCAGCGCCATGTCCAATCCTCTTAATGCTGCTTTTACACCCGCAGCATCCCCATCATAAATAATGGTAAGGTTAGGGGTGTATTTTTTGATGAGTCTTAATTGGTCAATGGTTAAAGAAGTTCCACCACTCGCCACTACGTTTTCAATACCTGCTTGGTGTAAGCTTACCACATCTGTATATCCCTCTACCAATAAACATTCATTTTGTTTGTCAATGGAAGTGCGCGCAAAATAGGAGCCGTATAAAATTCTACTTTTTACATAAATTTCATTTTCTGGCGTATTAATATATTTGGGCGACTTATCATTTTTTGCAATTTGTCTTGCACCAAATCCTATAATTTTTCCAGTATTCCCGTGAATAGGGAAAATAATTCTATCACGATAATTATCTTGCCATTCGCCATTTCTTTCTACCACTAAACCCGTTCGGGCAAACAATTCTGGATTAAATTGATTTTTTAATAATGCTTTTGCTAAACTGTCTTTATCGGAAGGGTTGTATCCAATTTTAAATTTTTCTACAATGGGTTTTAAAAAACCACGATGTTGTAAATAGGATTGTGCAATCGTTTCACCCGCTTCCGTTTCCCAATATTGCTGGGTGAAAAAATCCATTGCAAAATGGTTGATGGCATATAAACTATCTGCCACCTGTTGCGCCATTTTTTGCGCAGGACTGGTTTCTGTTTCTTCAATTTCTATATTATATCTTGCCGCTAACCATCTTAAGCTTTCTACATAACTAAACTTCTCATGCTCCATTAAAAAAGTGATACTATTACCACTTTTGCCACATCCAAAACATTTGTAAATTTCTTTCGCCGGAGAGACTGTAAATGAAGGCGACTTTTCGTTATGGAAAGGACAATTCCCAATATAGTTGGTCCCACGCTTTTTTAACTTCACAAATTCGCCCACGATATCAATGATATCAATTCGTTGCGTAATTTGTTGAATGGTTTGCGGGGTAATCATGACGACGAAAATAACTAATATTGGCTTATTTAGGACTTAAAATTAGGGAAGAAGGGTTATTTGGCTAAGTAGCCTCATTATTCTGGATTAGTGAACTCCATATCATCACTATCTAATAATTCTCGCTCTATTTCCTCCATTTGAACAATATCCCAGGCTTCAGATTCGGTGGGAGTCATATTCATCATTTCGGCGAAATCGGTATTGTCTAGACTGTCTTGTAGTCCTTTGGATAGGGAACAAATGACAAAAGAAGCATTATTGTCATAAAATCTTTGCTGTGCATGGGCAAATGCCTCCATCACCTCAGGGTCCCATTGTGTTATATTTTGACAGTTCACTACCAGATTTTTAGGCGCTTTTCCTAAAATATCAAGGGTCAGTGCCTCAATTTCTGGCACGAGATTTGAAGTTAATTCAGTATCGAGAAAGGTTAACACGGTAAATTTCTCCTTAAGGTCGTTTTTGTATTGCATGGATGATGATATAAAAGGTTGATAACTAAGTAATACTTCACATACTTTAGGTCAAAAATATTCGTTAATCTTGTAACAGCCCCAAATTTATATATGGATAATAATTTTTCAACACAAGTTAAGGAAATCATTTCTTATAGCCGTGAAGAGGCCTTAAGATTAGGTAATGACTTTATTGGGGCCGAGCATCTGATGCTAGGACTTATTAGAGATCAGGAAAATACCGCCATTAAGGTTTTAAAACAACTCAATGTCAATTTGGGGGAACTCCGAAAAGAAATTGAATTAGCGGTGAAGGACAAGTCAGGTAAAAACGTAGCTAATATTAATAGTTTACCATTAACGAAGCAGGCCGAAAAAGTAATTCGTGTTACGGTGTTAGAGGCGAAGGCTTTAAAAAGTCCAATGGTAGAAACGGAACATTTACTTTTAAGTATTTTAAAGAATAAAGAAAATATAGCCACCCAAATTTTAAATCAGTTTGATGTGGACTATGATTTATTCCGTGCCGAATTAGGAATGGTGGGATCTTCACCTTCTAGTCCAATAAATCCTCCTAGTGCAGAATTTTCAGAAGAAGGAGAGGATGAATTTGATGAAGAAAAAAGAGGCGGCGGTCCATTTGGGGGTGCTTCTAAAGCGAAAGCAACTCCATCTGCGAGTAAATCTAAAACCCCAGTATTAGATAATTTTGGTAGAGATATTACAAAGTTAGCAGAGATGGATGCCTTGGATCCTATTGTAGGACGTGAGGCAGAGATTGAAAGAGTGAGCCAAATTTTAAGTAGACGTAAAAAAAATAATCCCATTTTAATTGGGGAACCTGGGGTGGGTAAGACTGCTATTGTGGAAGGTTTAGCACTTCGCATTGTACAACGTAAAGTAAGTAGAGTTTTATTTGATAAGCGTGTGATATCATTGGACCTTGCTGCTTTAGTAGCGGGCACTAAATATCGTGGTCAGTTTGAAGAGAGAATGAAAGCGATCATGAATGAATTAGAAAAGAACAGAGATGTAATTTTATTCATTGATGAAATACATACCATTGTTGGAGCAGGAGGTGCAAGCGGATCTTTAGATGCCTCTAATATTTTTAAACCCGCTTTAGCGCGTGGAGAATTACAATGTATTGGAGCCTCTACTTTAGATGAATATCGTATGCACATTGAAAAAGATGGCGCATTGGATAGACGTTTCCAAAAAGTAATCATTGAGCCACCTAGTGTAGAAGACACGATTATTATTTTAAATAATATCAAATCTAAATACGAGGATTATCATAGCGTAGTGTATGATCAAGAAGCAATCACTGCTTGTGTAAAATTAAGTGATCGTTATATGACGGATCGTTTATTACCAGATAAAGCAATTGATGTATTGGATGAGGTGGGGGCAAGAGTGCATTTGAAAAATATTAATGTGCCTCAGGATATAGTGGAATTAGAAAAGCAAATTGAAGAAGTTAAAAACGAAAAAAATAGAGTTGTCAAGAGTCAACGTTTTGAAGAAGCTGCTAGTTTAAGAGATACAGAGAAAAAACTAGGGGAAGCATTGGAAAAAGCAAAAGGACAATGGGAGGAAGAAAGTAAGAATAAAAGATTCCCTATTAACGAGGAAAATATTGCCGAAGTAGTGAGCATGATGACAGGTATTCCTGTGAAGAGAATGGTAGAAGCAGAAACTACAAAGCTTCGTAAAATGGCGGATGAGATGAAAGGGATGGTGATAGGACAAGACGATGCTATTGGCAAAGTGGTGAAAGCAATTCAAAGAAATAGAGTGGGCTTAAAAGATCCTAAAAAACCTATTGGAACATTTATATTCTTAGGACCTACTGGGGTGGGTAAAACCGAATTAGCTCGTGCATTGGCGCGTAATATGTTTGACTCAGAAGAATCTTTGATTCGTATTGACATGAGTGAATACATGGAGAAATTTTCAGTGAGTCGTTTAATTGGTGCCCCTCCAGGATATGTAGGATATGAAGAAGGTGGACAGTTGACTGAAAAAGTAAGACGCAAACCTTATTGTGTAATTTTATTAGATGAAATTGAAAAAGCGCATCCAGATATTTATAATATTTTATTACAAGTATTAGATGATGGTATTTTAACCGATGGGTTAGGTCGTAAAGTGGATTTTAAAAACACTTTAATCATCATGACTTCTAATATTGGTGCTCGTCAATTAAAAGAATTTGGAGATGGAGTAGGGTTTGCTACAGCAACACGTGTACAACAAACCGAAGAGAATAATCGTTCTGTGATTGAAAAAGCGTTGAAGCGTACTTTTTCACCTGAGTTTTTAAACAGGGTGGATGATGTGATTGTATTTAATTCATTATCTAAAGAAAATATATTTGACATCATTGATATTATCATGAAAAATGTATTGGGTAGATTGGTGAACTTAGGTTTAAACCTAGTACTTACTGCCGAAGCCAAAACATTTATTGCAGATAAAGGGTATGATATTCAATTTGGAGCCAGACCTTTACATAGAGCCATTCAAAAGTATATTGAAGATCCATTAGCGGAAGAAATTTTAAATTTCAGTGTGAAGGAAGGAGATACATTGATTGGTGATTTTGATGCAGCTCAAAATAAATTAGTATTTGCTTTGCAAAAAAAGGATAAAGAGAAAACCTCTAAATCTAAAGAAGCTTAATTTAGTTTTCTATTCTGAAACTATTTCTTTAAAATGAAAAGTATGCAAAAACGAAGAAAGTTAATTCAGTCCTTGTTTTTAGCGCCTTTTATACCAGCGGATGCTTTTGCAAAAGAGAAGGATATAGAAAAACCAAATGCTATAAATCCATTAAGCCGACGTTTTAAATTAAGTTTAAATGCCTATTCATTTAATGCGCCTTTAACCAAAAAGGAAATCACCATCGAAGAAGTGATTGATTTTTGTGGGACCTTAAATTTAGATGCAATTGATTTAACCGGCTATTATTTGCAAAATTATCCAGCGGTCCCAAGTGATGATTATTTGGCTCAAATTAAAAACAAAGTTCATAAAGCAGGATTGAGTATTAGTGGAACTGGTATTCGAAATGACTTTGGTAATCCAGATCCTAATACACTTACAAAGGAAATTGAATTTGTAAAGTCTTGGATTGATGCGGCAGCCAAATTAGGCGCTCCTGTGATCCGAATATATAGTGCTAAAAAAATACCGGACGGGTACACTTGGGAACAAGCTGCTCAATGGATCATCGCATCTTTTAAAGAATGTGTTGCTTACGGAAAAAAGAAGGGTGTGATTATTGCGATGCAAAATCACAACGATTTTATCACCACCGCCGAACAGTGTCTTTATTTTGTGGAAAGATTAGATAAGGATTGGTTTGGATTAGTAGTGGATACCGGAAATTTTCAAATCAAAGAAGCGTATAGTCAAATTGAATTAGTGGCTAATTATGCTGTGAATTGGCAAGTCAAGGAATTAGTGACCATTCAGGGAGTGAATCAACCTATGGATCTTAATAAGCTTATGAAAGTGATTGCGGGTTCTAATTATAAAGGTTACTTGCCTACTGAGACATTAAGTCCTGGTGATCCAAAACAAATACTTCCTCCTTTTTTACAAAAAGTAGCCGTGGCCATTGAGCCATATATGTAAAAAGACTCAATAGCACTTTGAGTCTTTTTAATTTTCTTATAATTACTTATAGATTATTACTTATTCCTTCAATAATCTATTACTGAATCACAATTGGATTTTGTAATGCTGTTTCAAAATTTTCTAAATAATGAAACCATTCTTCCGCAGAATGTATATCTCCCATTTTGTTCCAAGCAGCTCCTTTATAATAAGTGAATGGGGTATGTGCATTGGTTGAAACGGCAGCTAATAAATGTCCTTTTTGTAAAGACATTTTATTTTCGGTATGAGGTATTATACATGCGACTCCAATAGTTCCGTCTATACCATCTTTACCATGTGCAGGCTCCCAATATCCTAAAATTCCTTTTTGTTCATTTAACATCATAGCGCCTGCTTCTGCTCTGCGAGATATTCCAATGGCTAAGGGAAGTGCTTGACTTCCTGTATAATCATAAGTGGCAATCACTTTACTTAGTTGTGATCCTGCATCAAGGGAGATTTGTTTAGAAACTGTGGTCGCAGTACCATCTACATTCCATGAATCATAGTACAATATAAAACTACTTCTTAAAGGTCCATTGTCCAGGACTTTCCAGCGCGTATAATTTTTAGGGAACCAAATAGAATCTTTTAAAATAGGAGCGATATCACCAGCGCCTAAAAAATAACCTACATGGTAATAATCTAATCCCGTTCCATTGTCCTCATGATACTTATTAGTGCTATACCATAAGTTTAAAATCATCTTAGGGGTACGCTTCGACCATACATCTGTACCATAAGCATTTTCCTTGGGAGTGGCTTCCAAAGCCTTGCCATACATACGGTGTGCAATTTTATCATTTTCCCAAGCAAAGTCATCTTTACGTTCTGGGATAAATCGGCAATAGGTTTTGGTTTCAAACACAGGTCTTTTTCCTTTGCTTAATTGAATTTGAATCGCACTCTTAGCTGGAATAGAAACTTCTACCAATAAATTTTGAATGGTAGTGTTCCCTTGATATTCAAATTGGTAACTAATCATTTTTTTATTAGAACCTTGTGTAATCACTAAAGCATTGGTATCAAGGGTTGCATACTTAGCTATCACTTGTGACCAAGGAATGGTAACTACTTCATTATTCCTATTGATGGAGGAGTTGTTTTTTAAAGTAATGCTTTGTGCACTAGCAATTTGGCAAAACATTACTGCTTGCATTAATATCATTCCACCCACTTTAATAAAGAATTTTTTCATTGTAAACATTTAAATCTATTATTTTAAATACCAATCTTTATAGCGCTTTAAAGCTTCTAAAAAGTAGTAATCGGCATACACTAAAGGCACATCAATTTCAGAGTTTAATGTTAAAGCGCCCACACAATGCTTGATTAAAAAACCTCCGTTTTCTCCATACTTTGCACGGTAAGTGTCATTGGATAAAGATTCTAACATTTTAACAGATGCGTTAATATATTTTTCTTTTTGTTCGCCTTTTGTAAATTGACCTAATTCCATTAAAGCAGAAGCGGTAATAGCTGCGGCAGACGCATCACGGTAGGCTAGTGGTTGTTGGCCTGCATCAAAGTCCCAATAAGGAACAAAGTCCGATGGTAAATTTGGATGGTTCAAATAAAATTCTGCAATATTTTTTGCGAGTGTTAAATAGGCTTCATTTTTAGTATCGCGATACATGGTGATAAAGCCATACAATCCCCAAGCTTGACCACGAGACCATGCGGAAGTATTAGCAGCTCCTTGATGCGTAGTTTTGCGTAAAACTTTTCCAGTAGTTTCATCAAAATCTACCACATGAAAAGAACTATAATCGGGACGATAAAATTCCTTCATGGAGGTATTGCTATGTGTTACTGCAATTTGTTGAAACTTAGGATCGCCACCATGCTGAGTCACCCAGTTTAACATTTCTAAGTTCATCATGTTATCAATGATCACTGGGCAATTAAAATATTTATTTTTATTCCAGGATTGAATCGCTTTCATAGTAGGGCGGTAACGAGTTGAAAGCGACTCAGCCGATCTAAAAATGATTTGCTTGTAGGTTTCGTCTTTAAATAAACGATAAGCATTTCCGAAACTGCAAAACATCATAAATCCTAAATCATGATTACCTGTATAAGTTTGATTAGGTTCAATTACTTTCAAGGCTCTTAGAGCCTCCGTTTTTATTTTTTCATCCTTAGTTTGTTCGTAGATGTATAATAACGAACCAGGATAAAAACCAGTACACCACCATGTGATTTCACGAGACAATAATTGATTATTTTTTGCATCAAAAGATTGTGGCATTTTATCTTGCAACACTTTAGTCATTAAATAAGAATATTGACTATCAGCAAAAGCAAAATTTTGGGTAATGAGTCCTCTCATTTTTTGATTGCGATCTAAATTTTGTGCTTTTAAGGGTAGATTAAAAAAAATAATCATACCGAGGACGAACAATTTACATTTCATAAATTTCATAAGTTGTTATTTAAAAATATATTTTACCTTTATTTTAATTGCGAGTAAACTTCAAACATTTTGAATCGTCTAACATGCAATCAAGTGATATTAAATTACAGGTGTTAAAATAACTAAATTCATGCAAACAAACAATGTTTTTATCGAAAACGAAATAGTAGAATGGGAGCAAGTAGCCCCAGGTGTCTCTAGGTCTATTTTAGCCTTCGAGGACAGTTTAATGTTGGTGAAAGTTAAATTTGAAAAGCTAGCGATTGGAGTATTGCATCAACATGTTCATGTTCAAATTAGCTATGTTGAATCGGGTGTTTTTGAAGTAGAAGTAGGTGGGGTCAAAAAAATACTAAAAAAAGGGGATACCTTTTTTGCACCCTCCAACATTTGGCATGGAGTGGTTTGTTTAGAGGAAGGCGTTTTGTTAGATTCTTTTAGCCCCATGAGAAAAGACTTTTTAAAAATTATTTAATCATTATATTATGACAATTCCTGATAAAGCGATGAATTATTATAATGACAATTTCTTGCTTACAAATAATTATAGTCAACCAAGTAATTTGAGTCAAACAACTTATTATAATAAAACAAATAATTTGAGTTGTGCAAACAATTTAATTGGTACCAACAATTTAAGTGGTACAAGTAATTTTAGTATCAATATAAAGTCCTCACTCGTATTATTTTCTTTCATTTGTTTGTTACTCTCATCCCAATTAGGGATGGCTCAAAAAAGCAAAACATCATCTACCGTTTCTACAACTTCTAAATCAACTATATCCAAAGTAATTCCTTCAAAAGATTCTCTTTCTTGTTGTAGTAAATTACCGCCTCGTTTTAATGCTTTTGGAATAAAGGTGGACAAGCATGATGGAATGGTTTGGATCCCCAGCGGAACCTTTGTGATGGGAGGGAATAATAATCAAGCACGAAAGGATGAATATCCAAATCATAAAGTTCAAGTGACTGGTTTTTATATGGACGCTACGGAAGTCACCAATGAACAATTTGAGGCATTTGTGAAAGCAACTGGATATATTACGACTGCCGAAAAGGATGTGGATTGGAACGAAATCAAAAAACAATTACCTGCAAATACGCCAAAGCCTGATGACTCTTTACTAAAAGCAGCTTCATTGGTATTTCGTAAAACGACAGGAGCAGTAGATTTAAACGATTACAGTCAATGGTGGAGTTGGACTAAAGGAGCAAATTGGAGACATCCTAGTGGCCCAACTTCGGATATTATTGGGAAAGAAAAATATCCAGTCACACATGTTAGTTGGGACGATGCCAATGCCTATTGTAAATGGGCTGGTAAAAGATTGCCTACGGAAGCGGAGTGGGAATTTGCAGCAAGAGGGGGCTTAGTTAATAATACCTATAGCTGGGGCAATGATTTTGATGAAGATAAAGTAGCGCATTGTAATTTTTGGCAAGGTTCTTTTCCTTATTTAAATACGAATAAAGATGGTTTTTTAGGGGCGGCTCCCGTTAAATCATTCGCAGCTAATAAATATGGATTGTATGATATGGCAGGAAATGTTTGGGAATGGTGTGCCGATTTATATAATAATTCCTATTACGCACAATTAAATAAACAATCTATCTCCATCAATCCTAAGGGGCCTATGAAAAGTTATGATCCTGATGAACCAACCATATCTAAAAGAGTGATGAGAGGCGGTTCTTATTTATGTAATGATTCTTATTGTAGTGGGTATCGTGTATCTGCACGAATGAAAAGTTCACCAGATTCTGGTATGGAACATTTAGGATTTAGATGCGTTGCAGACAAAGAAAAATAATTTTATCAATATTCATTTTCATAAAATAGGTAACAGATTTATTCAACATTAATTTTAAAACATCCAATGCGTTCATTATTTATCCTCACTTTCTTTTTTTTACAACTCACAGTACAATCACAAAATATTTTTTCAACAGGGGAGCCGCTCAAAATAGATGTGGAAAAGCTAATGAATGCTAAGTTAAAAATTGCTTCAAATGATCCTACTGCTTTTTCTGTCTATCAGACCTTGATCAAAAAAGCGGACGATGTTATGCAATTTCAACCAAGGAGTGTGATGGATAAAACAGATATTCCTCCTAGTGGAAGTAAGCACGATTATGTTAGCTTAGCCCCTTATTGGTGGCCTGATCCAACCAAACCTAATGGGTTACCTTATATTAAAAAAGATGGCTTAATTAATCCGGAAGTTAAAAACTTTCCTGATAAAGAACATATGCCTAAGCTTTGTGAGAATGTATATTTATTAGGGTTGGCCTATTATTTTAGCGGGAATGATAAGTATGCTCAAAAAGCAAGTGAATTATTAAGTGTTTGGTTTATTGATACTGCAACCAGAATGAATCCTAATTTGAATTTTGCGCAAATGGTGAAGGGGGTTAATAATGGGAGAGGAACTGGAATTATTGATACTAGACATTTTAATTTTGCCATTGACGGCATTTATTTAATTGAATCGTCTAAATATTGGACAAAGGATAAAAGTCAAGCCACCAAAAAATGGTTTACTGAATTTTTATATTGGCTGGATAATAGTCCAAATGGCGTGGAAGAAAAATTAACCAAAAATAATCATGGTATTTGGTATGATGCACAATGTTTAGGAATCGCGTTATATGTGGATAATAAGCAAATGGCACGTGATATTGTAAGCAGATCCTTAGTGAGATTAGATGAGCAATCGAATGACGATCATTTATTTCCTCTAGAAATGGAAAGAACGAATTCATTACATTATTCTACCTTTAATTTAGTAGCATTTAGTGTATTGGCTCAATTGGCAGAAAAAGTGGGGGTTAATTTTTGGGAAGCTGAAACAGCCCATCACCACTCCTTGCATAAAGCTTATACTGCTTTATTACCTTATTTGAAAAAAGAAAAAGTTTGGACACTTCAAGAAATTACGCCTTTTGATTTTCAAGATGGGAATGTCGTTTTATATTATGCGTATAAAAAATTAAATTGCAAGGATTGTTTAGAGTTCATTAAAAAAAATACAGGCGATAATTATTCTTATTTATTATTGCAACTTTTATAATTAAAAATATTATTTATGATCAGTTTTGGAGTCCAAAATAAAATAGCATTAGTGACGGGTTGTTCTCGTGGTATTGGTTTAGCTATTGCAGAAGCTTTGGCACAAGCGGGTGCCGATATTATTGGTGTATCTAATAGTATGCCAGCATCAGGAAGTGAAGTGGAGAAAGCGGTGAAAGCAGCAGGTCGTCAATTTTATCCTTATGCAGTTGATTTTTCAAATAGAGAAGCTTTGTATACTTTTTTAGAAAAAGTAATAGCAGATCATCCTCGCATTGATATTTTAATTAATAATGCAGGCAATATTATGCGTAAACCTGTTGCAGAGCATCCCGATGAATATTGGGATAAAATCATGGAAATAAATTTAAATGCTCAGTTTGTAATTACGCGTGAAATAGGGAAAAGAATGCTAGCGGAAAAATTGGGCAAAATTGTGTTCACATGTTCCTTATTAAGTTTTCAAGGAGGTATTAATGTGCCAGGATATGCAGCAAGTAAAGGTGCTTTAACTTCATTATTAAAAGCTTTTGCTAATGAGTGGGCAGCACATGGTATTAATGTAAATGGGGTAGCGCCAGGTTATATTGAAACAGACAATACCGAACAATTAAGAGCCGATCCTGATCGTAGTGCTTCCATTTTATCTCGTATTCCTGCAGGAAGATGGGGTAAAGCAACAGATTTAGCGGGCGCTTATGTATTTTTGAGCTCTCCTGCTTCCGATTACATGAATGGATCTATTATTACTGTTGATGGAGGTTGGATGGGAAGATAAGATTCGTCAATAAATTATAATAATTTTAAAAAAATAAGTTTTACAAATCATATAAAATCAACACACCCATGGAAATAAGATTTCAAAATAGTCCATTAGAGACAAGTAAAATGAACACTTCCGAATTAAGATCCAATTTCTTAATTCCCGAATTGATGCAAGCAGGTAAAATGAAACTTGTGTATTCTCATTACGATCGTATGATTGTAGGAGGAGTGGTTCCAACAGCAACTGCTATTGAATTACCTAATGAAGCGGAATTAAGAGCGAATTATTTTTTAGAACGCCGTGAATTAGGAATTATCAATGTAGGTGGAAAAGGGGCGGTGATTGCGGATGGTGTCCATTATGAGATTGAAAAATTAGAATGTGTGTACTTAGGAAAAGGTACTCAAAAAGTACATTTTGAAAGTAAAGAGGTAGGTTCCCCAGCTCAATTTTATATTTTATCAGTTCCAGCACATCAAACTTATCCCAATACGAAAATGACGAAGGAACAAGCTTCCCCTGTGAATTTAGGAGAATTAGCTACTTCTAATAAACGTACTATTTACAAATACATTCATAATGATGGTATTCAAA
Source organism: Chitinophagaceae bacterium (assembly GCA_037141925.1). Classification (GTDB taxonomy): domain Bacteria; phylum Bacteroidota; class Bacteroidia; order Chitinophagales; family Chitinophagaceae; genus Sediminibacterium. The sequence goes on along the minus strand of JBAXBS010000001.1, from coordinate 187,764 downwards.
GTTGTCAATTAGTAATGGGCTTAACCACTTTGGAAGATGGTTGTGTTTGGAATTCAGTGCCACCGCATACGCATACAAGACGAATGGAAGCGTATTTTTACTTTGATATCCATGAAGCGCATAGAGTGATGCATTTTATGGGAGAGCCCCAGGAAACGCGCCATGTGGTGATTGGGAACCATGAAGCAGTATTATCAGCACCATGGAGTATGCATTTTGGAGTAGGAACTGCTAACTATGGATTTATTTGGGGAATGGCAGGGGAGAACAAAGAATTTACCGATATGGATCCTGTACCTATTTCAACTATTCAATAAAAAATAAGTATACGATATCTGATTAAATATTAAAAAGCCTATTCATTTTGAATAGGCTTTTTTTAGCAAACATTTTGTCACAAGTATTTTTTAGGATGCATTATTCTGTCCTATTTTTTTAAGATCAAAGGCTTCGCATTTTTTTGTGCCTTCAATGCTAATTCTGTAGATAAGAAACAATGCGCTTGTGGCATGGCAGTTTCGGTTCTGTTGATAATATCATCCACTAACAAAGGACCAAAAGGTAATTCTACATTATTACAATCTATATGAACCATTTCTTTTTGATTGGACATATATAAGTGATTGCCACCTTTTAATCCAGAGGCGATATTGGTATTTTTTCTCACTTCAATAAAACCTTCTGTACCTAAAATAGTTAATCTGCCATCCCCCCAAGTATCTAAGCCATCGGGTGTAAACCAATCCACTCTAATATAACCTGCACCACCATTACCTCTTAACATCACATCTCCAAAATCTTCAAACAAAGGTGTTTCTGGATGATGCACATTTCCTACTTGAGACATCATCACTTCAGCTTCCGTTGATCCTGTAAAGTGTAAGTATTGATCAAATTGATGAGAACCAATATCAGTTAAAATGCCACCATATCTTTTCTTATCCCAAAACCAATCAGGTCTTACTGCTAATCCTGTTTTACCTATGCCATTCGCTATGCGGTGAGGGGCTAAATTCACTGTCTGAATCACATTTCCTATCACACCTGCTTTCACCATTTGACTGGCTTTTTCGGTGCCTTTATTTTCAAATCTTTCACTAAACATAATAGAGAAGATGCGCTTGGTTTCTTTCTGCACTTTTTTCACTGCTGCCAATTGTTCCAAAGTAATAATCCCCGGTTTATCACTCAAGTAATCTTTACCATGTTGCATCACACGAATCCCAAGAGGAGCACGCTCGTCAGGAATACCCGAACTTAAAACTAATTGAATGCTATTATCTTCTAATATTTCTCTTTCATCTTTTGTAAGTTTTGCTTCAGGATAAGTTTTTAAAAATGTAGCCACTAAATCTGGTTCTTTAGCATACAATGCAACTAGTTCACCACCACCACGTTTAATCGCATCTGTCATACCATAAATATGTGGATGGTTAATATTGATCACTGCAAACTTTATGCGATTGGGATATACTTTGATAGGAGCTGCAGTTTGGCTTAATGTGGATGATTTTAATTCATTCGAAAATCCAGACAATAAAAACATGCCAGATAAAGCACTGGTGCTTTTTAAAAATTTTCTTCTATCTGATTTGGAAATACTCATCTTAGTTTATTTTGAATTTTAAAGTAATTATTATAAAGTGTAGGATAAATGAGGGGTGTTAATTTTTTTTATTGTTATTTAATCTTCAGGTAACATTTCTACTTTTTTAATAAGTCGAATAGGGATTGCAATTTCTTTTCTTTTTTTAATAAATATCAGAACGCTGTCTACCTGTTTTTGAATGACGCCCTCCATTATAGTTTTATCATCCATGCCAATTATTTTTAAATTGGTTTGGTGTTCAATAAAATAACTATAGGCAGATTTATTATAACTCTGTACTTGAGGCTGTTGTGAAATGGAAGCTCCTTTTTTAGTAGTGATTACAATCACGCCTGCATTTCCTTGTGATCCATAGGCTGTTGCAGATGCTGCATCTTTTAAAACAGAAATATTATCTACGTCCTGAGGATTAACATTCATGATATCTCCATTAAATACAGAACCATCTACCACATACAAGGGTTGTTGTTGACTTCTAAAACTACTAATGCCTCTAATAGTGACACTTCCAGCTTTACCTCCATTGGTAGTGACTTCCAATCCAGGAACATCTTTAAGCATATCATAAATATTCTTATACGTACCAACGGTTAATTTGGTTTGCGCGTGCAATGAGGTGCAAGTAAAAATTATAAGAAATACAAAAAATATTTTTTTAAGGCTAGACATATTATTTTTTTATTGGATCATTTCTGTCTTTTGCAAATGCTTGATCATAATGAAGTCCTTTAAATTCGTTAGCTATAAATTGAATACCCTGCAAAATATGATTTTTAAATTGAGGATTTTGATAGTTATTTTTATCATGGCCTAATGTGCTGATCCAAACATGGCCTCCTTGAAAGTTTTGGTACCAAACTGCAGGGAAATAATTATTAAAAGAACCTGCATTTTTTGTAATCAATTCAGATTGTGCAGGGTTTAAGGTAGATAAATCATGCATCATTAATACTTTAATACCTGGATACAATTCCTTTCCAAAATAACATTCGTCTTCCTTTGTCCAAACTGCTGGCATACCTTTCATAGAAGGGTGAGTGGGATCAATATTAATCACACTAAAAGATTGGAAATTGGCATGCCAAGAAAAGGTTTCGCCAATCATCATTTTAAACCAGGTCCAATTACGTTCGGTTCCTGTGACAGAATGTATTCCTACAAATCCTCCACCCGCTTCAATATATCTTCTAAAAGCAACTCTTTGGTCATCGTTATCAAATACATCATTATTGGTGCTTGTAAAAATTAATAGATTGTATTTTTTTAAATTACTTTCGATAAATACACTAGGATTATCCGAAACCTCCACTGTAAATTGATATTCCACCCCTAATTGCTTGATAAATTCAACAGATGCTGGGATATTATCATGTATATATCCAGCACCATTTTTGGTATAGACTAATACCGTGCTATTTTTTAATTTATTGACTCCATTGATGGGCTCAGAATTAATTCTATTAGAATGATTTGCATATAAAATCGTATTGCAAAATAGGGTCAAAAAAAGGGTTATTTTTTTCATAATTTATAATTAGTAAAGCAATTTAAAGCTAATGATTAAACAATAATACAAAGCATTTATTGATTTCACGAAATCGTTTTCGAACAATGTTAAAAAAAAACTTAACAAAAATAAGCGTACATATTATGAAATATTATAAATTTAAACTGCTTAATTTATGCTTGCTTGCTAAAATTGCTTGGATACCCTATGTCTTGAATAGTTTAATGGACTAGGTATATATTCATTTAAATGCTCGAAAGTATAATAGTATCAAGGGTTTGATAAAATTTTTGACGTTTGCTTGCCATCTATTTTAACTCATCAATGCGACTATTTTGAATTAGGTAAATCATTCAAAAATCAATTTTAGTTAAATGAAACAAAAACAAAAACCTTGCAAAATGCCTCCATTGAGAGCGGCATTAGTGGTAAGCTTTCTTAGTTTGTTGCTTACTTCGACTGTAAATCTGCAAGCTCGAGACAATGCACCCGAATTGTTTTCGACCAAAAACTTGCCTCCTTCTAACGTAACCGGTAAAGTGGTGGACACCCGAAATTCTCCTATCGAAGGAGCTTCTGTAGTGGTTAAAGGCACTAAAAATGGTGCAAACACCGATGCTCAAGGTAATTTTACCTTAAAAGAGGTTCCAGATAATGGAACGATTGTGGTAAGTGCCGTGGGTTATTTATCTAAAGAAGTGGCTGTTAAAAAAGGCACTGCTTTAAATATCACCTTAACGGAACAAGTTTCCTCTTTAACGGATGTGGTTGTGGTAGGTTATGGTACCCAAAGTAAAAAAGATTTAACAGGGGCGGTGACTCAAATTAAAGCCACTCAATTAGAAAATGAAAATCCTCGTTCAGTAGGAGATATGTTACGTGGTAACGCTCCTGGTATGGATGTTGGTTTTGATGCTAGCACGAAAGGATCTAATGCCAGTTTGCAAATTCGTGGTAAAGGTACTTTGACAGCGAGCTCTAGCCCTTTAATTGTATTGGATGGAGTCATTTATCCTGGTGGAATTGAAGATATTAATCCTAATGACATTGCTACAATAGACGTTTTAAAAGATGCAAGTTCTGCTGCCGTTTTTGGTGCTAGATCTGCCAATGGGGTAGTATTAATTACGACTAAACGTGGTAAAGGGGGTAAGCCAGTGATTTCTTTTAATGATAATATTGGATTTAATAAATTAGAAAGTAAACCTCACTTATTAGATGGGAATGAAATGTTAGATTTTAGAGGAGAAGCCATCTGGAGTATGATGGGTTATGACTCTACTTCTAAACCAGGTATTAAATATAAATATTTAGATCCTCGTAAGTTGCCAAGTTCAATTAGTCAATCAGACTGGATGGCCTTGACCACTGCCACAGGAGATGCTGTAGTGGAATGGTTGACTCGTTTGCGTTTAAAACCAATTGAGATTGCAAATTACCAAGCTGGTAAAATGTTGGACTGGGAAAAGTTAATTTATAATGACAACGCCTTACAACATGATCACACCGTAAGCATTGCGCAACGTAAAGATGATTACAACTATTATTTTTCTTTAGGTTATTTAACCAATGAAGGTTTAACAAAAGGTGATGTATATAAAACATTCCGAACTCGTTTTAATTTAGAAGCTACTGCTGCTAAATATTTAACTGTAGGTTTGAATTTCCAGTTTGCAAATCGTGATGAAAGTTCTGTGCCTTTGAGTATGAGTGATGTAACTCGTACCACACCTTGGGGTTCAATCTATGCAGATGACGGAGTGACTTTGAGAACCAGTCCTAATGATGACCCAGGAAATAATACCAACCCTTTTATGGATCAATATTATACCGATCGTAAATACCAATACAATAATATGTTTGGATCAGTTTATGTAAAAGGAAAATTACCATGGGGTTTTTCTTATCAAGCAAACTTTTCTCCACGTTATGATTTCTTGATGGAATTTAACCATCAGTCTGCATTAAACCCTACCATTGCTGCTAAAAAAGGTATTGTGGATAGAAGAGATCAAACAACCTATTCATGGCAGTCTGATAATATTGTAAGATGGAATCAAAAATTTGATAAGCATACGATTGAAGCTACTTTCTTATTCAATGCTGAAAAATTCCAATCTTGGAACTCTAAATTACACTCTGAGAACTTTGCACCTAATGATAACTTAAGTTACCATTCAGCGCAGTCTGGAACAGCTGGTGTTGTGGTTTCAAGTGATGATCAAGTTTCAACAGGAGATGCCTTGATGGGAAGAGTTAACTATAACTATGATCAACGTTATTTCTTAACTGTTACCACTCGTCGTGATGGATATTCTGCATTTGGACAACAAAATCCTCGTGCAACTTTCCCTTCTGCAGCATTAGCTTGGGCAATCAACGAAGAGAAATTCATGAAGTCTACTCAAAAATGGTTAGACTATTTAAAATTAAGAGTTTCTTATGGTGAAAATGGTAACCGTGAAATTGGACGTTACGCTGCATTATCAAACTTATCTTCTAGTTCTTATGTGTATGTAACTTCTGGTGGTGTAGTTTATAATGGATCTACTGTACAAGCTTCTAACTTATCTAATCCTAGTTTGAAATGGGAAAGAAACTCATCCATTAACTATGGTTTTGACTATAGTATCTTAAAAGGAAAAATTAGCGGTTCGGTAGATATGTATGATCGTGTAACGAAGGATTTATTAGTGAATCGTTCTTTACCAAGTGTAGTAGGTTTTAATAGTATTTTAGTAAACTTAGGTGAAGTTGAAAATAAGGGAACTGAAATTACTGTGAACACAGTAAATATTGAAAAGAAAAACTTCACATGGAAATCTACATTAGGTGTATGGTGGAATAAAAATACCATCAACCATTTATATGGAGCTACTCCAGATTATGATGCTACAGGTAAACAAATTGGTACTTCAGAAAAAGATGATTTGACCAATCAATGGTTTATTGGTCATTCTATTTCTGCAGTGTATAACTACAAAGTTATTGGAGTATGGCAAGTAGCTGATGCTGCCACTGCAGCAAAATATGGCTATAAGCCAGGTGATTTCAGATTAGAAGATACCAATAATGATGGCGTGTATACCATTGCTGACAAGCAATTTTTAGGTGAAACCACTCCTAAGTTTTCTTGGAACTTAAGAAACGATTTCAGAGTTTTCAAAAACTTTGACATTTCATTCACTTTATATTCTAAGGTGGGTCAGTTAAGTTCATTCAGTGAAGCCACTAACTCTCAATTAAACGGTGGTAACGTATTCTATGATCGTTCAAACTTTTATAAAATACCTTATTGGACACCAAGCAATCCTATCAATGAATATGCTGGTATTGCTTCAAACGTAGGTGGTCCAGTTTCTTGGAACGTGTATCGTAAATCTTCTTTTGTAAGGTTAAGCAATATGAGTGTAGCGTATAACTTACCACAAGCAATTGCACGTAAGCATAAATTGGAAGCAGTTAAATTTTATATGAATGTGGTGAATGCCCATGTATTTACAAACTGGATTTATTTTGATCCAGAAAATAAAAATGGTACAAGTGGTGGTGCACCCACTCCATATACTATAAATTTTGGTTTAAACCTTACTTTATAAGCTAACTTAAAACTATTCAAAACAAGATTGATATGAAAAACAACATTAAATATTTCGGACTGCTTGCTTACCTTTTCTTGGTAGTGGCGAGTAGTTGTAATAAGGACTGGTTAACGCCTAATCCTTTATCCATTTATTCACCAGAAAACACGTTTGTTGATAAAGCTGGTTTTACTTCAGGTTTAGCAGCTTGTGCAAAAAACTTACGTGATGAATATTTTGGAGATGGTTCTCCCATCATATCTGAAAATATATTTTCAGACATTTCTGTAGAAGGTACTGATGATAAATCGGGTCCTGCACAAAATATGGACATGCAAATTCGTCCAGATGCGCAATTAAATAACCCCGATTTTAATAGAATTGGTTGGTATTGGGATCAAGAGTGGGTTGGGATTCGTTTAGCAAATACTTTAATCACACGTATTCCAAAAGCAACTGCAGTTTCTGATGCTGATAAAAATATTTTATTAGGTCAAGCATACTTTTTTAGAGCATTTGATTACTATCGTTTAACCAATCAATTTGGAGATGTGCCATGTCCTTTAACGGAGATTACTACCGCTAAAGTAGATTTCGCGACAGTAAAACGTGATGTGATTTTAACCAGAATGAAACAAGATCTTGAATTTGCTGTACAATATGTGCCTTGGGTAACTGATAAAGGGGCAGTGAACAGAGGGGCTTGTTATCATTTATTAGCTAAAATTGATTTAGCATTAGGATTATTTGATGACGCTATCACTGCTACAACTGCAGTCATTAATAATGGTACTTTTAAAATAGTTACAGGTCGTTTTGGAGTAGATGCCGCAGTAAAAACTAAAAATGTAACTTGGGATTTACACCGCCCTGATAATAAATCTTTGGCTGCAAATACAGAGGTATTATTTTTAGTAACAGATCGTTTTGGTAATGCTGGTTCTTATAGTTATGGTGTGAGTACACAAGGTACTCGTATCATGCGTCAGACCAATCCTGGTATATCTATTGGAACCAATATCATCACTCCAATGGGTAAAGCGGGTGCTTCTGCTACTGGTGGTCTTGAAATAGATATCATGAACTTATATGGACGAGGTATTGGACGTTGTCGTTCTACACCATATGAGTACAAGGATATATGGGACGATGCCAAAGATTACAGACATGATTCAGTTTCTGGGAACTATATGTTCATGGAAAATGTACGTTATTATGCTCCAGCATTAAAAGGGGTAGACACAGCCTATGGTTTACGTATGCGTTTGTATAATGGCACTAAATTATTGTGTGCAGATACATTACGTAGCTGGTATCCTTGGCCTCATTATAAAGTATTTGTTCCAGATCCTGAAAATAACCCAATGCAAGGTGGACACAGTGATTGGTATGTTTTCCGTATTGCTGAAACATATTTGTTACGTGCAGAAGCTTATGTTTGGAAAGGCGACTTTGCAAGTGCTGCTGCCGATATTAATGTAGTACGTACAAGAGCAGGTTGTAGTCCATATACTGCATCACAAGTGACAAGCATCAACCAGGTGTTGGATGAAAGAGCGCGTGAATTGTATTGGGAAGAGCCTCGCAAAACTGAGTTAACTCGTATTGCGTATATTTTTGCTAAAACAGGAAAAGTGGCACCCAATGGGAAAACTTATTCTTTAGCAAGCTTCTCTACATCAAACTATATGATTGATCGCATTTTGGATAAGAATATCTTTTACAAGACCAATTTTGTTACCAACCATAATGATATGATGAAGATTAGTCAGTACCATGTATTGTGGCCTATACCACAAGCCGCAATCTTAGGAAACACGGGTGGACGTATCAATCAAAATATTGGTTACTCTGGTGCAGAATTAAACGTTCCAGCTTTGGATAAAATTCCAGAACAATAAGAATGGTAAAAATATTTTTATAATATTTTTAATTCAAAAAAAAGCCTTCTCGAAATTCCGAGAAGGCTTTTTTTTGTGGGTAAAATGGATTCGTTGCGTTATCTATTTTTTAATTTTTATACCCTTATTGTTTGCTTCTTTTTTGCATAATTTTTCGTAATTTACTGATTCAAAATCGCGATATATCCTATGAAAAAAAAGAATACGAAATCCGCTTATTTCACTGAAACAAATGCAAATCCTTCTTTGAGTTCTACTAATTCTATAAGTAGAAGAGAGTTTGTGGGGAATACTGCAAAAGCGTTTACTGGCTTTATGATACTTCCGCGTTTTGTATTAGGTGGAAAAAATGCATTGGGTGAAAAAATTATAGCGCCCAGTGATATGATTCAATTAGGTTTTATTGGAACTGGTAAGCAAGGGCGAACACTTACAAACTATTTTTTAAAAACGGGTGAAATAAAAATTGGGGCGATAAGCGAAGTGTATCAAGCCAAAGCGCAATTAACTTTGGATAGTATTAAAACATTTTATCAAAAAAATCCAACAGCTGGGACTTATTCTGATATTCCTGTCTATAATGATTTTAGAGAATTATTAGCCTTAAAAAATATTGATGCAGTAGTGATAGCCTCGCCAGATCATTGGCATGCAGCTATGGCAGTAAGAGCTGCAGAAGCTGGAAAGGATATTTATTGTGAAAAACCATTGTCCTTGACGGTGAAAGAGGGGCGTGCGATGGTCAATGCAGCTCGAAAAAACAAACGAGTATTTCAAACAGGAAGTATGCAACGTTCTTGGAACGAATTTAGACAAGTGGCTGAATTAATTCGTAATGGATATATTGGTGAAATAAAATCGGTGAAAGTAAATGTGGGTCCTCCACCTACACCTTTTGATTTACCAGAAGAAGTAGTACCAGAAGGCTTGGATTGGTTGAAATGGTTAGGCCCTAACAGTTTTACGCATTTCAATTCAGAATTAGCGCCACCTGTATCCAAAGATATTTTCCCAAATTGGAGAATGTATAATGAATTTGGGGGCGGGAAAGTAACCGATTGGGGTGCTCATATGTTTGATATTGTACAATGGTCTTTGGACATGGATCATGCAGGACCTTCTAAAGTATTTGGTCCAGATAAAGATCATGCATTTTTAACCTATGAATATCCAAATGGCACGGTAGTAACACACGAGCCATGGGAGTGGAGTAATGCTATTTTATTTCAAGGTACCGAAGGAGTCATTAAAGTACAAAGAGGAAAAGTCGAAACCACACCATCTTCTTTAAAAGATAAAGTGATAGGGCCTAACGAAAAGCATGTTTACAAAAGTGAAAATCACTACAAGGATTTTTTACAAGCTATGAGAGATCGTTCCAAACCAATTTGTGATGTTGAAATAGGACATCGTACTGCTAGTATGTGTAATATTGGAAATATTGGGTATCAGTTAAAGCGACCTTTACAATGGGATGCTCAAAAAGAACAATTCTTACATGATGCAGAAGCGAATGCTTTATTAGGAAGAAAATTATACAATGAGTGGGCTATTAAAATATAATGAACAAAAAGTTCAAAGGAGTGTAAAGGATTTAAATATACAATTAAGGGGATTATTTAAAATGTTCAAATAAGTAAGATGAAAAAAATATATTTATTAGTTATTATGTTCATGCATTTCACAGCAATGTCTCAAGTGACGATGCGTAATATTTTACAAAATAAATATAGTTTATCGGCTATTCAAACTAGTATCCTATCCCCCACTAATTATAAACCGTATCCTACATCTCCAGAACAATGGAAAGCGCTGGTGCCAGATAGTGTTTTAAAACATATTATAAAGGAAGCTGAATCCGAAATTAAATTTAAGTTTGAGCCAGTCACTGCTGCAGTGGCATTGACGTATTTGAGAACGGGTGATCGAACCGAACATGCCAATATTTCTTTTGCTAAAAGAGCTGTGTTATTAAAATTTATTTTAGCAGAAGCGGTTGAAAATAAAGGCCGTTTTATGGAACCTATTATAAATGGTTTATGGTCTATTTGTGAGGAAAGTTTTTGGGGAGTACCAGCTCATATCTCCAACACAGGATTACCTGATGTGGATCATCCAGTCGTTGAATTATTTTCAGCCGAAACAGCTGCCTTGATGGGGTTGACTGATTATTTTGTGGGAGAAAAGTTAGATAAGATTAATCCTTTATTTAGAAAGCGTATTTATAGTGAAACCAATCGACGTGTGTTTGAACCCATGTTGACCCAATCGGGAAGTTATGGATGGATGAGTAAAACCAAGCCAGTCAATAATTGGAATCCTTGGATTATGAGTAATTGGATCATGTCTACTTTATTATTAGAAAAAGATAATACGAAGCGCTCGCTCATGATTCATCGTTCTATGGTAGGATTAGATTCTTATTTAAATAGTTTAGGAGACGAAGGAGGATGTGACGAAGGGCCTAGTTATTGGTTTGCAGCAGGAGGGAGTACCTATGATTGTTTAGAAATGTTAGCGGGTGCTACCAAAGGATTAGTGAATATTTATAATGAACCCTTGATTCAAAAAATGGGAGCCTATATTTATAAAACTCATATTGGTGGAAAATATTTTGTTGATTTTTCGGATGCGGATCCACAAGTAGTGGCTGATGGTCTTATGATTTATCGTTTTGGTAAAGCCATACAGGATAACAATATGATAAGTATGGGTAATTGGGCCTATCATACTTATAATTATGAGCAGTATTCGTTTAAAATGAATCGCGAAAATTTTTATAAGCCCAGGTTTGTTCAAAATTTATTAACCATTCAACAATTACCAGTTTATAACAATGTATATGAGCAACCCAAGGATATTTGGGTAAGTGATGTGCAAGTCATGACTGCTCGCACCGAATCTGGACTGTATTTAGCAACTCATGCTGGGCATAATGCAGAAAGTCACAATCATAATGATGTGGGCGACTTTATTGTGTATGCTAATAATGAACCAGTGATTATTGATGCAGGAAGAGGTAATTACACTGCACGTACCTTTTCTTCTCACCGATACGAACTTTGGTTCACACAATCAGAACACCATAATTTACCTATCGTCAATGGCAAAGGACAATTAGCCGGACGTAATTTTGAAGCAAATAAGGTTCAGTACCAACATAGCAATAATGAGTCTAGTTTAACAATGGATATAGCTGCTGCATATGATAGCGCAGCAGGCGTAAAGTCATGGAATAGATCGGTTGTAATGAACCGACCTAAAAACCAAATTGAAATAAACGACCAAGCCGCATTTGTTTCAAAAAGCAATCAAGTGCAACAAGTATTTATGACCACTTGTTCCATTGATACGACACAAAAAGGGATGATTGTTTTAACCACACCTTCACAGCAGTCTTTTCAAATCAAGTTTAATCCTAAAAATATAAAACTAAGTATTACTTTTCCTTCCATGGAGGGAGCAGAATACAGTAGCTTTAAGTCAAAATGGAATAATCATCCCATTGCCAGAATCGTATTAAGTTCAGATAACATTGGACAAAAGGCGAATTGGCAATATGTGATTTCTCAAATCCTAAATAAATAAACAAAAAAATAAAATAAATAATAAGTAGATACTTATAAAACATAATTTATAAAAAACATTAATTACTCCAAAAAATAATAGGTGCTATAAACCTTTCATTACAAAAAATTATAAAATAATATAAATCATTCATAAAAAATAAAACAAAATCATATGTCAAATCGTAGAAATTTTATTCAACAAACATTATTAGGTGCTACAGGAGCCGCTATTTTACCTTTAGTAGGTAATGCAAGTGCAACAGTAAAGCCTATAGCCGAATCCAAGCATCCATTAACGGTGGGTATTGCAGGCTATACTTTTAAAAGCTTTAGCATTGATCAGTCAATTGCTATGATGAAACGTATAGGAGTGACTAATTTATCTTTAAAAGATATTCATTTGCCAGTGAATAGTACAGATGCGCAAATAAGTGAAGCTATGGCAAAATTTAAAGCAGGAGGCATTAATATTTATACCGTGGGGGTGATTTATATGAAAACAAAAGAAGCAGTAGATGCAGCTTTTGCTTATACTAAAAAAGTAGGTATGTCCATGATGGTAGGGGTCCCTAATTATGAATTAATTGAATATTCTGAACAAAAAGTGAAAGAATATAATATCAAATTAGCCATTCATAATCATGGACCTGAAGATGCTTTATATCCAGCACCTGGGGATGTGTATGATAGAATCAAAAATTTAGATACTCGTATGGGTATGTGTATTGATATCGGTCATTCTTTAAGAGCAGGTACTTTACCAGAAAAAGCAATTAAAATGTATAAGGATCGTTTATTTGATATTCATATTAAGGATATTAATACTTCAGCGAGAGAAGGCAAGGGAATTGAATTTGGGCGTGGTGTGATTCATTTTGATGAAGTGATTGAATCCTTACGTAAAGTAAAATATACAGGAGTTTGTAGTATTGAATTTGAGAAAGATATGAATGATCCATTACCTGGTATAGCTGAATCAGTTGGATACTTCAACGGAGTGATGAATACCTTAGATTAAAAACAGCAAATTTATATGTTAAGAACCCCAACGAAAGCTGGGGTTTTTTAATCCCCCTAAATCTAACATACGATGAACAACAGTCATGACCGCTTCTTCAATGGTTTTGGGGTGGCTATAAAAGCTTGGAGTTGCAGGACAAATAATACCTCCCGCTAAAGTGACCGTCTCCATGTTTTTGATATGAATCAAATTATAAGGAGTTTCGCGAGCAACTAATATAAGTTTGCGACGTTCTTTTAAAATGACATCTGCTGCACGAGTGACTAAATCATCACTTACACCACTTGCTATTCTTCCTAAAGTGCCCATACTGCATGGCACTAGATACATGATATTATATTGAGCCGATCCGGATGCAAAAGGGGCATTAAAATCATTCTTTTGATAAAAAGTAAAAGGGTATTGGGAGTAGTCTTTATTTCCTAATTCGGTTTCCCATACAATTTTTGCATTGTCGCTCATAACCACCCCCACGGCATCATACTGATCCTTTAATTTGACCAATGCATCCATTAAACATTTTGCATAAATCGCGCCGCTGGCCCCCGTTATAGCTATGATAATTCTGTTCATGAAATAATAACAAATGTAGTGGTAAAAAGTTCAATCCAATTATTTACTTAAATTTTGCGAGGAATCTCTTATAAATAATGTAGAATGTAACACTATATTTTCGTTGGGAATATAGGTTTTGTTTTTATCCAAATACTTAAACATTACTTCTGCAGCTGTTTTTCCAATTTCATATGCAGGTTGAGTGATGGTAGATAGAGAAGGACTTAAAAGTGAAGCGGTGGCTAAGTTGGAAAAGCAAATAATTTTCAAATCCTGGGGTATCTTTATTTTAAGTTCCTTGCAAACCTCATAAGTGGTAGTAGCTAATTTTTCTACCGATGCGAAAATGGCATCGGGTCTTTGTTTTCCTTTCAATAAAGTTTTTATTTTCTGATAGTTAGACTCGTCACTGTCATTGCAATTTACAATTCTATTGGGCGTTGTAGGGATATTGTTTTTTTCTAATTCTTCTAAAAAACCGCTTTTTCTTTTTTGAACAATAGATACTTCATCTCCTAAAGATAAAAATGCGATATCCTTAGCACCATTGTCAATTAAATGTTTAGTGGCGTTCATGCCACTAATATAATCATCGGTAGTGATTTTTGCTGTTTCAATTTCATGGCAAATACGATCAAACATAACAATGGGTATTCCTTTTTGTTGAATATCAAACAAGTGATCACATTGATTGGTGTGCATAGTCACAGACATTAAAATACCATCCACTCTTTTATTTTCTAAGTGTTTCATGATTCTTTTTTCTTTCTCAAAATCCTCATGCGTTAAATAGATAAGAACATGGTAATCCTTTTCCTGTGCCACACTTTCAATACCATTAATAGCTAGCGCAAAATAGTTATTTGCCACTTCAGGAACCACCACAGCTACAGTCTTACTCTTATTTCTTCTTAAACCACTTGCAAATGGGTTAGGGCTGTAGTCTAATTCTTTTGCTTTCGCTAAAACACGTTCTTTGGTACTTGCTCCAATTTCATGACTATCACGTAATGCTTTGGACACCGTAGAAATAGACAGGTTCAATATTTTAGCAAGTTCTTTTAGGTTTACAGCAGCCATAAATAATTGTTTATCTTATAAATCTACTATATAACTATCTAAATTACACACAATACGCAAACGTTTTCGTAAATACTAGTCATGTGGACCACAATTTACGCCCTAAAAGGCGTCATTTTTGAGCAACAATTTGTAATTTTTGCAACTAAATGATTGCTTTGTTATTCAATTCGTTACCCTAATTTCTAAGCTTGGGAAAACCAATTTTTTTGAACAACATAATAATCTATTCTAGACCTTAAAAAATGAATTCAAAAATTTGTAAAACTGATCCCTTGAAGTCAAATTTATTTAAAATATTGCTTTTCGTTAGTTGCTTTTTTGGCACATTTTCGAACCCTCCATCTTTAAATGCCCAAGAAAAATCGATGTATCAAAAGGGGTGGATTGATTTTAATAAAAATGGGGTCAAAGATGTTTTTGAGGATCCCCAACAATCTATTCAAAATAGAATCAACGATTTGTTATCTAAAATGACTTTGGAGGAAAAGACAAATCAGCTAGCCACTTTATATGGTTTTGGTAGGGTTTTAAATGATGAATTACCGACCCCAGAATGGAGCAACAAAATTTGGAAAGATGGCATCGCCAATATTGATGAGCATTTAAACTTTACCAACTTCAGACCTAAGATGGCTACCAAGCTTTCTTTCCCTTATAGTTTGCATGCGCAATCTATTAACACGGTTCAAAAATGGTTTGTTGAAAATACACGTATGGGTATTCCAGTTGATTTCACCAACGAAGGCATTCACGGTTTAACGAGTGAAAAAGCAACGGGTCTGCCAGCACCTATAGCAATTGGAAGTACTTGGGATAAAAATATTTTAAACAAAGCCGGTCATATTGTGGGTAGAGAAGCAAAAGCTTTGGGGTATACGAATGTGTATGTTCCCATTTTAGATTTAGCGCGTGACCCACGATGGGGTAGAGTGATAGAATGTTATGGAGAAGATCCTTTTTTAATTGCTGAATTAGGAAAGCAAATGGTGCTAGGCGTACAAAGTGAAGGAGTCGCTTCTACCTTAAAACATTATATGGGATATAGTGTTCCAAAAGGGGGAAGAGATGGCAATGCACGAACCGATCCACATATTGCACCCAGAGAATTGTTTAATTTATACTTATATCCTTATGAGCGTATCATTCAGGAAGCGCATCCAATGGGTGTGATGAGTAGTTATAATGATTGGGATGGACAACCTGTAACAGGAAGTTATTATTTTTTGACTGAGTTGTTGCGTAAGAAATATGGATTTGATGGATATGTAGTGAGTGATAGTGATGCGGTTGAATTTTTAAATACCAAACATCATGTAGCATCAGATTCTACCGATGCGGTAAGATTATCCTTGGAAGCAGGTTTAAATGTGCGCACTAATTTCCAAAAACCAGAAACTTTCATTCTTCCAGCACGTAAGTTAGTGAAAGAAGGAAAGATAAGCCAAGCACTTTTAGATACTCGTGTAGCAGATGTGTTAAGAGTTAAATTTAAGTTAGGGCTATTTGACCAACCTTATGTTGAAAATCCAGCTTTAGCGGATAAAATTGTTTTTAATGAAGATGCACAAAAATTTAGTAAACAAATCTCAAGAGAAGTTTTGGTTTTATTAAAAAATAATAATCAATTATTGCCTTTAGATAAAACTAAAATCAAAAATATATTAGTGACAGGACCTTTAGCTAATGATACTATTACTTCATTGAGTCGATATGGCCCATCGCATATTAAAGTCACTTCAGTTTTAGAAGGCCTTCAAAATTATTTAAAAGGAACTGTTGCAGTGCAATATGCATTAGGTTGCGAATCAACAGATGCGAATTGGCCTGAATCTGAATTATTTCCTACTCAAGCTACTGCTGCAGAATTAAATAAAATTCAAGAAGCGGTAAGAATGTCTGCTAATGCGGATGTGATTGTTGCTGTAATGGGGGAAACTGAAAATATGTTTGGAGAAAGTCGCAGTCGAACTAATTTAGATTTAACGGGACGTCAACAAGAGTTATTACAAGCTTTATATAATACGGGCAAGCCAGTGGTGTTAGTTTTGATCAATGGACAACCCTTGACTATTAACTGGCCTGCTAAATTTTTACCTGCCATTATTGAAGCATGGTGTCCAGGACCTGATGGCGGATCTGCAGTGGCGGAAAGTCTTTTTGGGGAGTATAATCCAGGGGGAAAATTACCTGTGACTTTTCCTAAGTCAGTGGGGCAGATTGAATTAAATTTTCCTTTCAAACCTGGTTCCCATGCAGGTCAACCGGGAGATGGACCTAATGGGTTTGGCAAAACCAATATTTATGGAGCTTTATATCCCTTTGGATTTGGATTAAGCTATACCACCTTTAAATATGATCATTTAAAAGTGAGTCCAGAAATTCAAAACGCGAATGGAGATATTCAGATTTCAGTAGATGTAACCAATACTGGAAAATATGAGGGAGATGAAGTAGTGCAATTATATTTTAAGGATCTAGTAAGCAGCGTGACTGTGTATGAATCTCAATTAAGAGGATTTGAAAGAATTCATTTAAAAGTGGGAGAAACTAAAACGGTCAACTTTGTTTTAAAACCGAATGATTTAAAATTATACGATTTGAAAATGAATTGGGTGGTAGAGCCAGGGAAATTTGAAGTATTAATTGGAAGTTCATCAGAAGATATTAGAGTGAAAAAAGAATTCGAAATAAAGTAAAAAAATATTTATGTCAGACATGTTTAGTTTAAATGGTAAAGTCATCATTGTAACGGGCGGTACGGGAGTGCTAGGGGGTGGATTTGTAAAAGGAATCGCACAACAAGGAGGTATCCCAGTAATACTTGGTCAAAATGCAGAAAAAGGAAAAAAGAGAGTAGACGAAGTGAAAGCAATGGGAGGAGAAGCTTATTTTATTGCGACCAATGTATTAGAAGTCACAGAATTAGAAAAAGCAAAAAATGAAATTCTTGAAAAGTTTGGCAAAATAGATGGCCTAGTGAATGGAGCGGGTGGAAATGTGCCTGAAGGCGTATTGCCTCCCACTGAAGATGTTTTTAATTTAAATATTGAAGGTATGAAGAAGGCCCTCGTATTAAATGTATGGGGCACTGTAATACCTGTTCAAGTATTTGGACCAGAAATTGCAAAAACAGGAAATGGAAGTATTGTCAATATCTCATCCGTAAGTCCTAAGCGAGCAATTACGCGCGTATTGGGATATAGTATGGGAAAAGCAGCGATAGATATTTATACCAAATGGTTTGCTGTAGAAATGGCCGAAAGATATGGGGATGCGGTAAGAATTAATTCCATCATGCCTGGCTTCTTTTTAACAACTCAAAACAAAAATTTATTAACGAATCTAGATGGAACTTTAACCGATCGTGGGAATAAAATAGTACGAAATACCCCTTTTAAACGTTTTGGTCATCCAGATGAATTAATTGGTGCCTTAATTTGGTTATTAAGTGATGCTTCTAAATTTGTTACAGGTATGGATATAGGGGTGGACGGAGGGTTTACAATTAATAGTGGGGTTTAATATAGGGGAGTAATGATGTGATCTAAAAATTTTTAAGAAAAATAATTACAAATAGATAAAATGGAACAACAATATTTTCCTTCTTATGGTGATGCAAAAAATAGAATGCAACAAACCATGCGTTGGTATGGACCTAATGATCCGGTTTCTTTAATGGATATTCGACAAGCAGGTTGCACAGGTGTAGTGACTGCATTACACCATATCCCCAATGGAGAAGTTTGGTCAGTAGAAGAAATCAATAAACGCATTCAGTTAATTTCTGATGCTGGAATGGAATGGAGTGTTGTAGAAAGTTTGCCTGTGCATGAATGTATTAAAACGCAAACGAAAAATTTTGAGCAAATTATTGAGAATTATCAAATAAGTCTTCGCAATTTAGCAGCTTCTGGCGTTAAAATTGTGACCTATAATTTCATGCCTGTTATGGACTGGACCAGAACCAATTTGGAATATCCAATGGCAGATGGTTCTTTAGCTTTGTTATACGAAAAGGCGGCAGTGATGGCTTTTGATTTATTTATTTTAAAAAGAAAAGGTGCTGAAGCAGATTATACTGCAGAAGAAATAGCCATTGCGAAACAAAAATTTGAAAGTAGTAATGAGGCAGAAAAGGAGTTGATTAAAAGAAATATGATTAAAGGCTTGCCAGGAAGTGAGGAGAGTTTTACGATGGAACAATTTCAAGAAGCTTTAGATGCCTACAAAGGAATTGATACTGAAAAATTAAGAAGTCATTTGATTTACTTTTTACAAAAAGTAGTTCCTGTGGCAGAATCTCTAGGGATTAAAATGGTCATTCATCCTGACGATCCACCGCATGCTATTTTAGGCTTACCAAGAATTGTAAGTACAGCGTCCGATTTTAAAGCTTTGGCAGATGCGATTCCCTCACTCAGTAATGGATTGTGTTTTTGTACAGGATCTTTTGGTGTGAGAGCCGATAATGATTTACCAGCAATGGTGAAACAATTTGGAGATAGAATTAATTTCATACACTTACGCAGTACACGTTGTAATGCACAAGGTGATTTTTATGAAGATAATCACTTAGAAGGCGATGTGGATATGTATGCCGTGATTAAAGAAATAGTGAAAGTGATGCAAGCTAGAGGAGTCAATATTCCTATGCGCCCAGACCATGGACACCAAATGCTAGATGATTTAAAAAAGAAAACCTATCCTGGATATTCTGCTATTGGTCGGTTAAAAGGCTTGGCTGAATTAAGAGGGGTAGAATTGGGGATTTTAAGAAGCTTACAAGATAATGAGTCAACTTTAGCTTAATCTAAATCACGAAAGTAGTAGTAAAAGAAAAAAATATGGCAAATTTAAAAAACCAAACCATTTTCACTGATACTTTTTTACTGGAAAGTAAAATGGCTCAAAAGTTATACCATAACTATGTTGGGAATTTGCCTATTATTGATTATCATAATCATTTATCTCCACAAGAGATTGCTGACAATAAGAAGTTTAAAAATATTACTGAGATTTGGTTAAAGGGCGATCATTACAAATGGAGAGCTATGCGAGCATTGGGAATCCATGAAAAATTTATTTCAGGCATTGGTTCTGATGAAGAAAAATTTAAAGCTTGGGCAACTTGCTTACCACAAACTTTAAGAAATCCTTTATTTCATTGGTCTCAAATGGAATTAAAAAATCCTTTTGGTGTGAATGAATACCTTAATGAAAAAAATGCATCAAGTATTTATACAAAATGCAATAAGTTGTTAGCGAAAGATACTTTATCTACCCAAGGTATATTAAATCATTATAAAGTAGAATTAGTTGGTACCACCGATGACCCATGTGATGATTTAGCGGCACACCAACAAATTGCTAAAGCAAAAGGGAAAACAAAAGTAGTTCCTTCTTTTAGACCCGATAAAGCTTTGAATATTCAAGATCTTACTGCTTTTAAATCTTATATGGTATTGTTGGAAAAAAGAACGGGGATTAAAGTTGTTTCTATCAGTACCTTATTGTCTGCTTTATCTAATAGGGTTGATTATTTCCATCAACATGGAGGAAGGGTTTCTGATCATGGCTTTACACAAATGCCTAGTCAATTTCAACTTACAGCAGCATTAGAAAAAGAGTTTGCGACTTTGATGACTCATAAAAAAGTGACTTCCTTTTCCCAGCCGGATGCTTTTTTAGGGACTATTTTATTAGAACTATGTAAAATGTATTGGAAGAAGGGTTGGGTGCAACAATTTCATTTAGGCCCCATCCGTAACAATAATTCAAAACTATTATCTTTAATTGGAGCTGATGCAGGTACCGATTCTATAGGGGACTATCCACAGGCGGTGAATTTATCTCGTTTTTTAAATGCATTGGACAGCAAGGATCAATTGGCTAAAACCGTCTTATATAATATCAATCCAGCTGATAATGAAGTTTTTGCGACTATGTGTGGCAACTTTAGTGATGGTCAATTAAAAGGTAAAATGCAGTTTGGATCAGGATGGTGGTTTTTGGATCAAAAAGATGGTATGGAAAAGCAAATCAATGCATTATCCAATATGGGCTTGGTTTCTACCTTCATTGGGATGACCACTGATAGCCGAAGTTTTTTATCCTATTCCAGACATGAGTATTTTAGAAGAATTGTGTGTAACTTATTCGCAAAAGATATGCAATTAGGGCTCATTCCAAATGATGAAAAATGGATAGCACAAATTTTAAAAGATATCTGTTACTATAACGCTAAACATTATTTTCAATAATAAATTAATAAAACAAGCAATCAATCAATTAACACAAAAAAGAACATTATGAGTAAGAAAGTAGTTACACTAGGAGAAATTATGTTACGTTTATCAACCCCTGATTTTAAACGTTTTGTACAAGCGGACAGTTTTGACATCACTTATGGTGGTGGAGAAGCCAACGTTGCTGCTGCATTATGTAATTATGGATTAAATGGAACGTTTGTAACGAAGGTTCCTAATAATCCAATTGGACAATCTGCCATCAATCATTTAAGAAGATATGGTGTAGATACGCAATTCATCGCACGTGGTGGAGATCGTTTAGGTATTTATTTTTTAGAAACAGGGGCTTCTATGAGAGCTTCTCAAGTTGTATATGATCGTGCAGGGGCTTCTATTGCTGAGGTAGATGCTAGCGAATTTGATTTTGATAAAATATTAGACGGTGCTTCATGGTTCCATACCACTGGAATTACTCCAGCTTTAAGTGATAAAGCAGCAGCATTAACTTTAGCAGCTTTAAAAGCAGCAAAGGCAAAAGGCATCACCACTAGTATTGATTTAAATTACCGAAAAAAATTATGGACTAAGGAAAAAGCAAGACAAGTAATGAGTGAATTATGTCAATATGTAGATGTATGTATAGGGAATGAAGAAGATGCCGATACCACTTTAGGATTTAAAGCAGCAGATACCGATGTAACCAAAGGAGAATTGAATTTAGATGGTTTCAAAGATGTATTCAAGCAAATGCAAGCAAAATTTGGATTTAAATTTATCGCATCTTCTTTACGCGAAAGCCATAGTGCAAGTGATAATGGATGGAGCGCATTAGTATATGATGGAACTAATTTTCATCATACCAAAGAGTATCATGTTCGTATCGTAGATCGTGTAGGAAGTGGAGATAGTTTTGCGAGTGGTTTAATTTATGGCTTAGTTACTGGAATGCCAATGGCAGAAGCTGCCGAATTTGGAGTGGCGGCAAGTGCATTAAAGCATACTATACCGGGTGATTTAAACCATGCTACATTATCGGATGTAAAAGATTTAATGAAAGGTGATGGTAGTGGCCGTGTACAACGTTAATTGATTAAATTAAAATTAAAAAAAATGATTATAGATACTTTACAAAACGCCTCTAAATATTTTAGTGTTCATCCCTTATTTGAAAAAGCATTTCAATATATTCAAGAACAAAATTTGGATTCATTGGAAGTGGGGAAATCAGATATTGCGGATGGCTTAAAAGTTATTATTAGTGATGCACCTGGTAAAACAGCCGAAGTGAGTACTTCAAAGTTTGAATGTCATAATAAAAATATAGACATTCAATTATGTATTCATGGCATTGAAACGATAGGTTGGAAGCCCAGACAAAAATGTGTGAAGCCTAATGGGGAATACAATGACGAAAAGGAAATGCAATTGTATCATGATCAACCTGATATGTATTTTCAATTAACCCACCATCAATTTGCTATCTTTTTTCCAGAAGATGTGCATGCACCTATGATTGGAGAAGGTCAAATTAAAAAGATGGTGATCAAAGTGAAAATTTAAATATATAATTGGTTTTAAAAGAATTAATAAAAAATAATAGTAAAAAATAATAGTAAAAAATAATGAGTAAAATTCAACAAGCTACTGACGCCATTGTGCAACAAGGTATTTTGCCTTTGTATTTTAATGCAGATGAGACAGTAAGCATAGAAACATTAAGAGCCATTTATCGTGCTGGAATAAAAGCAGTAGAGTATACCAATAGAGGGGAAGCTGCATTGAAAAACTTTCAAGCGATGGTAAAAGTGCGTGATGCAGAAATGAAAGATATGTTAATAGGAGTGGGTACCATTAAAAATGTAGCCCAAGCCACAGATTATATTCATGCCGGTG
This sequence comes from Chitinophagaceae bacterium, assembly GCA_037141925.1. Lineage (GTDB taxonomy): Bacteria > Bacteroidota > Bacteroidia > Chitinophagales > Chitinophagaceae > Sediminibacterium. The sequence goes on along the minus strand of JBAXBS010000001.1, from coordinate 164,797 downwards.
CCGATTTTTTAGTAAGTCCAGGGTATGTTGCTGAAGTGGCAGATTACACTCATGCTAAAGGACTATTATATGCTCCAGGTTGTATGACGCCTACCGAAATTATTGCGGCAGAAAATAATGGCGTAAAGTTTATTAAATTATTCCCAGGGAATATGTTAGGCCCTGATTTCTTAAGTAGCATTAAAGAAATATTTCCTAAATTATTATTCATGCCTACAGGTGGAGTGGATACGACTAAAGAAAATATTGAAGGATGGTATAAAGCAGGTGTATGTGCTGTTGGAATGGGAAGTAAATTAATTAGTAAGAAATTAATGGAAGCTAAAGATTATGCTACCATGGAATCAGAAACTAAAACAGTATTGGAATTAATACAAACTATTAAAAATAAATAAATGAAACAGCCCTCTGTTGGACATTTTCGTTGGACGATTTGTGCTTTATTATTTTTCGCTACTACAGTCAACTATTTAGACAGGCAAGTATTAAGTTTATTGAAACCCACTTTAGAAGTAGAGTTTGGTTGGAGTAATAGTGATTATGCGAATATTGCTTCTGTCTTTCAATTTGTGTATGCCATTTGTTTGTTATTTGCAGGTCGATTTGTAGATAAAGTGGGAACTAAATGGGGCTACGGATGGGCTATTATCATTTGGTCTTTAGGGGCCATTATACATGCGTATTCTGTTCCTGTAGGTACAGCGGCAGCAACTTTTTTAGGATGGTTTGGAGTGGCAGCAGTGCCAGTTTCCATTGCCGGTTTTATGATTTCACGTGCCATATTAGGTTTAGGAGAAGCGGGAAATTTTCCTGCAGCTATTAAAGCCACTGCCGAATATTTTCCTAAAAAGGAAAGATCCTTTGCTACAGGAATCTTTAATTCTGGTGCCAATGTGGGCGCCGTCTTAGCTCCTTTATCTGTGCCATGGATTGCTAAAACTTGGGGATGGGAAGCTGCATTTGTGATTGTAGGCGCCATTGGTTTTTTATGGCTTATTTTTTGGTTTTATTTTTATGAAAAACCAACTGAACAAAAAAGAATTTCAGCAAGCGAGTTGGCTTATATTAATACGGATGTTGAAGTAGAAGATACTTATGTAGATGGAAAAATAACCAACAAAATTTCCTGGAGCACTTTATTAAGTTATAAACAAACCTGGGCATTTGCTTTTGGAAAATTTATGACCGATGGCGTATGGTGGTTCTTCTTATTTTGGTTGCCTGGATATTTGAAAGATCAATATAGTATGGAAGGAACTGCAATCATTTTGCCATTATCTGTTTTGTATAGTATGACAATGGTGGGAAGTGTAGGAGGTGGTTATTTTCCTACTTATTTTATTAATAAAGGAATGAAAGCCTATGATGGTCGTATGAAAGCCATGTTAACCATTGCGTTTATACCATTGATTGTCTTAGCCGTGCAACCATTAGGCTATATTAGTTATTGGATTCCTGTTATTTTTATTGGAATTGGAACTGCTGCACACCAAGCTTGGTCAGCTAATATTTATACCACAGTTTCTGATATGTTCCCTAAACGTTCTATCGCTACAGTAATTGGTATTGGTGGTATGGCAGGTGGAATGGGGGGAGTATTAGTATCAAAAGTGGGAGGATGGATGTTTGATGCTTATAAACTCACAGGAGTCAAGCAAGCTTGGGAACAAGCAACAAGTACTGGTTTTGGTGACTATTTGAATACCATTAAATCCGCACAAATCACAGATAAAAAAGGAGTACTGATTGATTTGACTCAAAAAGATTGGTCTAATCTTACAAAAGACGTTCAAGCAAAAATTCAAGCATTAGATCCTTCGCATTATGATACCTTCTTAGCGATTCAAAAGCATGCAGTTCATGATTCGTTGACCACTGCCTATACTATTATGTTTGCTTTTTGTGCTTTAGCTTATTTGATTGCTTGGTCAGTCATGAAAGCTTTAGTTCCTAAGGAGAAAATTATCAATTTGTAATTTGTAAAGAATGCTTCAAATATTTGATCAAGCAAAACAGCAAGGAGGAAAAATTGCCATTCAAAGTAACGGCCAATCTTATACTTATACTGCATTGTTAAATAGTTCAAGATATTTAGCTTCCAAATTATTACATCAAGAACAAGATTTACAACAAACCAGGGTCGCCTTTATGGTGCATCCTGGTTTTGATTATGTAAGAACCATGTGGGCCATTTGGCAGGCGGGGGGAGTCGCTGTTCCATTATGCTTGACATATCCTTTACCCTCTTTGCAATATGTATTAGAAGATACAGGGGCAAGCCATATAGTGGTGTCCAAGGAATTCTCTGAATTATTAAATGATTACGCACAACAACATCAAATTAAATTTTACGTACTCGAAGAGGTAGAAAATACAAATGAATTGTTGTCTGAATTACCTCTTATAGAAAAAGATCGTAATGCTTTAATTTTATATACAAGTGGCACGACCAATTTACCTAAAGGAGTCGTGACTACACATGCCAATATAGAAGCTCAAATTAGCACGCTGGTGAAGTCTTGGGAATGGACTTCTCAGGATCATACTATTTGTGTATTACCATTGCATCATGTTCATGGTATCATCAATGTGGTAGGATGCTCTATGTGGATAGGGGCTACTTGTACTTTTATACAGTCATTTTCAGCTATTGAAATTTTCCGATTATTCGAACAAGGAGAAATTAATGTTTTCATGGCGGTACCTACCATTTATTTTAAACTCATTTCTTATTTAGAAACATTAGAGGTTGACAAACAAGCTGATTTAAAAAAAGTCATGCAAGCTTTTAGATTAATGGTTTGTGGTTCAGCAGCATTACCTGTATCGGTCATGGAGAAATGGGAAAAAATGAGTGGGCATACTTTATTGGAAAGATATGGCATGACCGAATTAGGCATGGCAATTAGTAATCCTTATCTTGGAGCACGCAAAGCTGGATATGTGGGTATCCCATTAAATAGTGTGGACGTAAAATTAGTAGATGAAAAATATCAAGAAGTAGAAAAGGGGAGCCCTGGTGAAATTATTGTTAGAGGTCCTAATGTATTTAAAGAATATTGGAATAAGCCAGTAGCGACACAAGAAACTTTTACATCGGATGGGTGGTTTAAAACTGGAGATATTGCCATTGTGGAAGAGGGGTATTATCGTATTATGGGAAGGAGTTCGGTAGATATTATAAAATCAGGAGGGTATAAAATTTCTGCATTGGAAATAGAAGAAGTATTAAGAACGCATCCATGGATCGAAGATTGCGCTGTGGTGGGTATTGCAGATGATGAATGGGGTGAATTAATAGTAGCAGCCCTGGTATTAAATGAAAAAGCTACATCCTTATTTGAATCAACCACTTTAAATGAATGGCTGGTACAACAAATGGCAGGATACAAAAAACCAAGAAAATATATTATCGTAAAAGAATTGCCTCGTAACGCAATGGGCAAAGTAGTCAAAAATGAAGTTAAAAAAATATTTAATCAATAACATACTATGAAATTATCAAAGTGCTTTACAATTGCAATTCTATTTACATGTCTGCAATTAGATTTGCAAGCACAAGGGTTTGACTATAAATCTAAAGATATCGTTACAAGGTATAAGAACGATCTATTTAAAACCATCGATTCTACCATAGATGTACAGTATGGTGAAGCGATCAACTTAAAAGGAGAAAATGAAAAATTACTCCTTAATTTATTTACACCTCCAAGTTCCGACACTGTAAAAAAGAGACCACTCATTTTGTTTATTCATGGAGGTGGTTTTAGGAATAATACAAAATCAAGTTCCTTTAGTAATCGCTTAGGGATACAATTAGGTAAAAGAGGATTTGTTGTAGCCTCTATAGAGTATCGTTTAGGCATTGAAAAAACCAATACCAATAAAGATTATCAGGAAGCCATGTTTCGTGCGCAACAAGATGCTCGTGCAGCTGTTCGTTTTTTCAGAAAAAACGCCGCCACTTATGGCGTAGATACTTCACAAATATTTTTAGTAGGAAGTTCAGCAGGATCCATGACTGCATTAGCTGTCGGCTATATGGACGCCAATGAAGTGCCAGCGGACATTGATCAATCCAAATGGGGTGATATAGAAGGGAATAGCGGGAATGCTGGCTATTCTTCTAAAGTACATGGGGTGTTTAATTTTTGGGGTTCAGTGTATGATTACAAATGGATTCAACAAGGTGATATTCCCTTATTTAATACTGCAGGAACTGCAGACAAAACAGTGCCTTACGATAGTTCCTATGATTACCATAGTTTTAAATACGGACCTTATATTTTATACCAACATTGTTTGAATCTAGGCATTCCTACAGCTTGGGTTCCTTTTTATGGAGCAGGTCATAGCCTTGACAATAATAAACAAAAACTAGATACTGCTTTAAGTGAAATGTATGCTTTTTTGTATACGCAACTTAAAGTCGTGAAATCAAAAAGTGATGATAAAGTCACTAAATGGGACAATGATATAGCCAAATTTGATAGTTTAAATAGTGTGGAGAAAGATGTTAAAAAATCAGTTTTATTTTTAGGTAGCTCTTATATTCGTTTATGGGAAAATATAAGAACCGATTTAGAGTATAAAAATATTATTCACCGAGGTTTTGGTGGAAGTAATTTACGAGATGTAGCATATTACATAAAAAGAATTGTGTACCCGCATCAGCCTAAAGCCATATTTATGTATGTGGGTAACGATATCACAGATACAGAGAAGGATAAAAGTCCCATACAAGTGTTAGAGTTATTTAAATATACAGTGAAGACGATTCGGGAAAAATATCCGACCATTCCTGTAACATGGTTAGCCATTTCACCTAGTGAAAAAAGGTGGGGTGCTTGGGATAAAGTACAAGAAGCAAATACTTTAATTCAAAATTATTGTGCGAGTGAGCCAAACTTACATTTTATCAATTTTCAAAACAGCTTTTTGGGAACGGACGGTTTGCCTATCAAGTCTTTGTTTAGAGAGGATAAATTACATTATAATATAGAAGGGTATAAAGTATGGGGAAATGCCATTCGAGATCAAGTGAAAGCCATCATCAATCAATAAAATTTTAATTTATGAAAATATATGGAGTAGCCATTTTAGCAGCCTGTTTTTTAGTAGGTCATATAGTTGGGGACTCATTAGGAAGGGCATTTCATTTAAGTGGCAACTTAGGAGGAGTAGGATTTGCGATGCTTCTTTTAGTTTTTGCGAATGACTATTTTAAAAGAAATAATTTAATTCCTGCCGAAACCGAAAATGGAATTTTATTTTGGAGTAGTATGTATATTCCTGTGGTGGTGGCGATGTCTGCGACTCAAAATGTGAAAGCAGCTTTATCTGGTGGCTGGGTTGCATTATTAGCAGGAATCTTTGCTACTGCTGCTTGTTTTATGTTAGTGCCTCTATTTTCTAAGTTCACTAAAAAATAATTTTCAAAAGCTTATTTAAAAATTTGATGATGAACGATTTTATTAAAATATTAGACAAGAATGGGTTAGTATTCGCCTTCCTAGTCGTGGGTGTGATTATGTACCTATCTTATTATGTTTCCAAAAAACTAACCAAAAGTAAAATTCCTGGAGCAGCAATTGCGATTAGTGTGGGTTTAGTCATTGCTTATTTTGGAGGTGAAAAAGGAGTAGCTTCTATTCCAGCATTTTCCGGAATGGCGTTATTAGGGGGTTCTATGTTAAGAGACTTCTCAATTGTCTCCACTGCCTTAGGGGCTAGTTTTCATGAAATAAAAAAAACAGGCTGGGTTGGTTTTATCGTTTTAGTATTAGGAACTGTAGTTGCATTTTTGGTAGGAGGAAGTATTGGATATGCCATGGGATACATAGATGCTAAAAGTTTTGCTACTATTGGCGCAGGGGCATGTACTTTTATAGTAGGACCTGTTACAGGTTCTGCGCTAGGCGCTACTAGTGATGTCATTGCTATTAGTATTGCTATTGGAGTTATAAAATCTATCCTAGTCACTATTGCCACGCCATTTGTTGCTAAAAGATTAGGAATTGATAATCCACAAACAGCCATGGTATTTGGAGGATTGATTGGTTCTACGAGTGGAGTCTCTGCGGGCTTAGCTGCCACAGATGTAAAATTGGTTCCTTATGGTGCATTAACAGCTACTTTTCATACAGCCATGGGGTGTTTATTATGTCCTTCCATATTGTACTTTATAGTTCAATTATTTTTACCATAATAAAATTGATCTTGTAATTTTTAGATCTTGTACATTTTTTCATAATACTCTTCTGCCATTCTATTACTGTCAAATTGGAAACGAACATCCTTCATTCCATTTTGTGTAATTTGACGCCAGGTATCTTTTTGATCATAATACATAGGAACAATTTGTTCCTCTAGTATTTTATATAATTCTTCCAAATCGTAATCATCTTGTTGTTGAGTGGTCATGTTTGCATAATCTGCTTTAGGCACCACAAATCCATTGTTACCATGATTGATGAATTCTGGAATCCATCCATCATCTGTAGAAAAATTCACAGCACCATTCATAGCAGCGGTCATACCACTTGTACCAGAAGCTTCACGAGGAACACGTGGATTATTTAACCAAACATCAGAAGCTTGTTTCATTCTTTTGCTGAGGGCTAATTCGTATCCCACTAAAACTGCTACATTGTTATAATTCTTACTTAAGTGAACCAAATTGTTGAATTGAGAAATGGCAGGGTAGTCTACAGGATAAGGTTTTCCTGCAAAAATAATTTGCACTGGATATTTTGAGTTAGATAATAATTTTTCAAAACGTTCTAAATCCCAAGAAAGGAAATCTGCTCTTTTGTATCCTGCAAAACGACGAGCCCAAACAATCGTTAACACATTTGGATCAAATATTTTTCCTGTTTGGTCAGCCACAATTTCAAATGCACGTTTTTTCAAATACATTTTACGATCGTCAAAACCTGCGTCATCATTATTTTCGGCAAAACGATATAATTGTTTATCCGCCCAATAACGCCAGTTTTGTGCGTTGGTGATATGATCAATAGGGCATATGCCTTCATATTTACCCCACATTTCACGACTCACATGACCATGTAGTTCAGAAACCCCATTGGCTTTACGCGCAAAACGCAGCGCTGCTAAAGAATGGTTGAATTGGTCATCTTCAATACCCGTTAATTTACGCACTTCATCAATGCTTAGACCACAGAAATAACCCATTTTATGACATAAATAAATATCATGTTTTTCATTTCCTGCTTCTTCAGGGGTATGTGTGGTAAATACCAATCTCTTTTTGACTTCGTCTAATGATTTATGCTTATGTAATAAATAAAATGCAGCAGAAAATCCATGAGCTTCATTTAAGTGATAGACTTCTGGATTAAAGTTGAGTTCATCTATTAATTTAGCACCACCCACTCCTAATAAAATAAACTGAGCCACTTTGGTAGCTACATTGGCATCATATAATCGATGTGTGATGGTTTGAGAAACATAATCGTTTTCGGGTAAGTCCGTACTCAATAAAAAGAGGGGAGCACTGCAAAAAGTATTGGGAGCTAAATAATAAGCTTTCACCCATACTGGATGATCATGAATTAATATTTGGTATTTGATGCCCGTATCTTCCAGGAAACTATACATTTTTTCCATAAAAGTGACCTGTAATGTTTGGTCTTGATTACGTGCCTGATCATAGTAGCCATATTTCCATAAAATGCCTACCCCAATCATATTTTGATTTAATTCAAAGGCACTTCTTAAATGTGATCCAGCTAAAAAACCTAATCCACCACTGTAAATCTTAAGTGGTTGATGAATCGCAAACTCCATTGAAAAGTAAGCTGCTTTTTTACTAAATTTTTCATTGATAGTATAAGGAACTTGGTAGTTTCTAAAACTCATTCTGATGTTTATTGGTGATTTCTAGGCACAAGATAGTATTTTTAGCTAAAATGTACATTTTACACATTAGCTCTGTGGATAACACAGGATGGAAACCCAAAAATGTGGATTATTTCTTCTTTTTAGCCTTTCTTTTACGGTCAAAACTGTCGTTAAAGTAGCAAGTCATGTTGCGATGATTGCCGCAGTTTCCTTCTTCTTTGATTCTAATAGAGTTGCCTTCCATGCTAAAATGCACTATGCAAGGGTCTCCCTTTTCAGTATAAGTGGCTTTATTTTTTGTGAAATTTAAGATACCTTTTAATTCCCCCGTACAATTCCCGTCCTGTTTCTCAAAATGTAAGAAAAACAAATATTTATTGGGATGAGCGTCATCTCTAATAGAAATAAAATTTTTCTTATCTCTAGCATAATCACCACTATATAAATTATTCATAGCCAATGTGTCAATTGGATTTAATATACTGGAACTAGCTGGCTTTTTATTACTATCAAAGAAAATTAGTTTAAAAACATTGTCGGTATAAGCCCATCCTTTTTTTTCATAGGTGAGCGCATTGTCTTCTCCCATTTTATTTTCTTCTACCAAAAAAGTAGGCTCTTTATTAATGAATAAAGTTTTACCATATTTTCTTGAATTTTTATTGAGATCTTCAAATGAAGCAATCATTTTATAGCCTAAGTATTTATTTTTCTTGCTAAAAGCAACTACCGCAATTTCTTGTTCCGTAGGATAGGAGACATTTAGCAATAAATAATATTCTGCTTCCTTTTCAATTTTCAAAATGGGATGTAGAATTGCTTTTTTGTCTTTCAGTGAAATAATCTCTTCTACAACCGAATCTGGAACGAATTGCAATAAAGCTTTTCGTCCAATTTTTAAGGTGTCGACAAATTTTACCAAATTGGTATCCGAAATAGTTAAGGGAAGGGTCGCTAACTTGAATATTTTATTAAAGTCATTAATTTTTAATGGCGTATTACCTGTTAAATCCACTTTTTTCTCTGAACAAGCCACTAAAAAAAGAAAACTAGCAAAAACAATCCCTTTGCGCATGTATTAAATTTTCACTAAAATAGGCTATCAATCCGAGTTACACAAGGCTTTTTGACTAAATTTACAATATACTATGTCTGAGCATTCTCTAGATACATTACACGAATCGGTGCCTGTTCAAAAAAAACGAGGTTTCCGTAAATTATTGGCATTCATGGGCCCAGCCTATTTAGTGAGTGTAGGGTATATGGATCCAGGTAATTGGGCGACCGATTTACAAGGGGGTGCATCCTTTGGATACCAACTGATATGGATTTTGTTGTTGAGCAACCTCATGGCAATACTATTGCAAAGCTTGAGTGCAAGATTAGGTATCGTAAGAAGGTTAGATTTAGCACAAGTCAATCGAGAGACTTATCCGCCCTTTATCAATTTTGTATTATATATTTTAGCAGAATTAGCCATTGCAGCAACCGATTTAGCAGAAGTATTAGGAATGGCCATTGGAATTAAATTATTGACGGGCTTGCCTTTGATCTATGGAACATGCATTACGGTATTGGATACCTTTCTGTTTTTATTTTTACAAAAATACGGAATACGAAAATTGGAGGCCTTTATCATTATGCTGGTAGCCATTATTGGGTTTAGTTTTTTTATACAATTATTTATAGCGCAACCCGATTTATCTAAAGCAATTGTAGGATTTATTCCTTCTAAGTTATCACCCGAAGCTTTATATATTGCGGTGGGAATTATTGGAGCTACAGTGATGCCTCATAATTTATATTTACATTCGGCATTAGTTCAAACTCGTAAAATTGATCGAAATGTGAAGGGAATTCGAAAATCAATATTTTATAATTTTATAGATAGTGTAGTTGCCTTAAACGCTGCTTTTTTTGTAAATGCTTCTATTTTAATTTTAGCAGCGACTACTTTTTATGATACAGGTCACCAAGGAGTGGCTAAAATTGAAGAAGCGCATTCCTTGTTAGCGCCCTTATTAGGTTCTTCTGTGGCGCCTGTATTATTTGCAATTGCTTTAATTGCTGCTGGACAAAGTTCAACTGTAACAGGTACTTTGGCAGGACAAATTGTGATGGAAGGATATTTAAAACTAAGATTGAATCCTTGGATTAGAAGATTGCTTACAAGACTCATTGCCATCACACCTGCTATATTAGTGATAGGAATTATGGGAGAAGATAGGGTAGATGCTTTGTTAGTTTTAAGTCAAGTTATTTTAAGTTTACAATTAGGATTTGCAGTCATACCATTAATTCATTTTGTGAGTGATCGAAAAACGATGGGTGAATTTGCAATTGGTTGGAAAATAAAAATTTTAGCTTGGTTGGTCGCAGCTATATTAGTATATCTAAATGGGCATTTAGTAGTTGATTTTATTTCTGAAAAAATGCAACTATCGGATGCATGGGGGTTAAAAATATTTTTGATAGTAGTGGCTTCTGGTTTCTTAGTTTTATTAGGGTATGTTATTTGTTATCCATTATTTTTGAAAAGAAAATTGGAAAAAGGACAATCCGAAAAACAAGATGATTTTCATGGGTTGCCTATTGAAATTGATTGGACACAGGATACCCCCATTCAAAGAGTGGCCATTGCTGTTGATTTTTCTGTAACAGATGCTTTGTTAATCAAAAAAGCAATACAACAAGTACATCATTTAAGTGAAACACATCCTTCTCATGATTCCATACAATTTATATTTATTCATGTGGTAGAAAGCGCTACTGCGAAATATTTACAAGAAGCAAGTGATGATGAGGAAACCAGGAAAGATCAAGAAAGATTAAATACCTACGCAATCGCACTTCAATCAAAAGGATATCAAGTGACAACTTGTTTAGGGTATGGAAATAGAGTGAAAGAAATTGTGAGATGTGTTCTATTACATGACGCGCAATTGATAGTGATGGGAGGACACCGACACCAAGGATGGAAGGACTATATATTTGGGGAAACCATCGAATCCGTAAGGCATAAGGTAAGCATACCGGTGCTTATTGTGAATCATGCGGTATCGTCTAAATTAGCTTAAAATAGGTGTGAAATTAGGAGTAGTTTTTGTACATTTGAGCACTAAATTTTCAAACATTATGGGACAAAAAATTAAAGTAGCCAATCCAGTGGTTGAATTGGATGGAGATGAAATGACAAGGATTATTTGGAAGTTCATTAAGGATAAATTAATTCTTCCTTATTTAGACATTGATATTAAATACTATGATTTAGGTATGGAATATCGTGATGAAACCAATGACCAAGTAACGGTAGATGCAGCCAATGCAATCAAACAATATGGTGTGGGTATTAAATGTGCGACTATTACCCCAGATGAACAAAGAGTAGAAGAATTCAAATTAAAACAAATGTGGAAAAGCCCTAATGGGACTATTCGTAATATTTTAGATGGTACTGTTTTTCGCGAACCTATTGTTTGTAATAATGTACCTCGTTTAGTTCCAAATTGGACAGCACCTATTTGTATTGGACGTCATGCATTTGGCGATCAATATCGTGCAACCGATTTTGTGACCAAAGGGAAAGGTAAATTGACCGTTAAATTTGAAGGGGAAGATGGTACCGTTCAAGAATTTGAAGTATTTAATTTTAAAGGAAATGGGGTGGCATTAACCATGTATAACACGGATGAAAGCATTTATGGTTTTGCTCGTGCTTGTTTTAACCAAGCTTTAGCTAAAAAATGGCCTTTGTATTTGTCTACCAAAAACACCATCTTAAAAAAATACGATGGTCGTTTTAAAGATATTTTTGAAGAAGTCTATCAAAATGAATTTAAGGTGAAGTATGAAACTGCAGGAATCACATACGAACACCGTTTAATTGATGATATGGTGGCGAGTGCTTTAAAATGGAATGGTAATTTTGTATGGGCATGTAAAAACTATGATGGTGATGTTCAGTCAGATACTGTTGCACAAGGATTTGGTTCATTAGGTTTAATGACTTCAACTTTAATTACTCCCGATGGCAAAGTGATGGAAGCAGAAGCGGCACATGGCACAGTGACGCGTCACTTCCGTGAGCATCAAAAAGGAAACAGAACTTCTACCAATCCAATTGCATCTATTTTTGCATGGACGAGAGGATTAGAATTTAGAGGTCAGTTGGATAATAATCAAGAATTAATTCGTTTCTCAAAAGCTTTAGAAGAAGTTTGCGTTGAAACGGTAGAGTCTGGTATAATGACTAAGGATTTAGCTGTTTGTGTTCATGGTAATAAAGTGAAACATGGCGATCATTATGTATATACTGAAGAATTCTTAGATGCTTTGGATGCAAATTTGCAAAAGAAACTTGCATAATTACAATTGCTAAATTTCAACAGCAATCAATATCATTAAAAAGGTCCCTCTGATGTATCAGAGGGACCTTTTTAATTCTTACTATTTTTTAAAAAAATATAGTAAGAATTATTTTTTCTTGCAAGCATCGGTACATTTATGTCCTTTTTCACCATGACTGGGGACATGACCTGCACCATTTTTATGGCATTGTGCGTTGCATTTGTGTTCTGCTTTTTCTTCTTTTTTGCATTCAGCACATTTCGTTCTGTCTTTGCAATTTCCATCGCATTTTTGTATAGCAGCATTCACGCTAAAAAATAATCCTAATGATAATAATAAAATGGATATTTTTTTCATTGTAGTGTATTTTAAATTATTTTGGAATGTTTTGAAAATTGGGTTTAAAATATAAATTTAATAAAATATTATCTAAAATTTGTATATAACTATTTTAAGAATTTTTAAATTTATTTAATAACTTCTAAAATAGGTTTTCCAATAGAGCCGCTTGGCATTTGAATACCTAACAAGGTTGTAATTGTAGGTGCAATATCAGTCATATAGTTTACGTTATTTACGATTCCTTTTTTAATACCATTACCATAAAAGTATAAAGGAATATGAGCGTCATAATTATAAAATACGCCATGACCTGTTCCTGTATTACCTCCCCCTACATAACCAGATTTAGTAATGAATATTAAATCTCCGCTACGTTGTGGATTATATCCATTTACAATACGCTCTCTAATATCTTGTGGTAAAGGAGCCATAGCAGCCTTACGCGATTCAACCACTTGTATAATATTACTCTTCGCTTCTAAATAGGAGGTAATGATATTGGTTAATTTATCTTGATTTACCTGAAGGCTATCCATTACATTATGATTGAAGTAAATATTAAATTCATTTACCGCGCTAATTACTTTTGGATTGATTCCTTTACTGGTCAATAATTTATTTAATTCCACTTTAACGCCATCATCACTTATAACTCCACCCGGCAAATGATGTTTTTGCATAAAACCTGGAACGTTTGCTACCGCGTGATCTGCAGTTAAGAAGACAGTATAATTATTTTTACCTACTTGCTTATCTAGTAAAGCAAAAAATTGAGCAAGTAGTTCGTCAAGTTTAATATAGCCATCCATAGTCTCCCAGGAATTAGGACCAAAAGAATGTCCAATATAATCGGGGGTAGAAAAACTAACTGCTAGTAAATCGGTGATATCATCTTGACCCATTTTTTCATTGATCAATGTTTGGGTAGCAACATCCAACACTAAATTGTTACCATAAGGAGTGGTAGCAATTTTGCCATAATCTTTACCCACAAAGCTGCTAAAATTATAAGGGAATCCTTTCATTTCTTTTCCAAAAGGAGAAGACTCATACTCATTTTGGTCTACATCACAATTGGATTCATAAATGGCATTCGGTAAACTTAAGTTCCAACCTAATTTATAAAAGCTATCTACTTTATGCGCATTATTATAATTGGTTAACCAGCTTGGCAATGATTTGCCATAAAAAGTGGAACTAATAAAATTACCACTTTTACTATCATACCAATATGCTCCATCTGCACTATGTCCTGCAGGGATAATAGCTCCTCGGTCTTTAATAGAAACACCAAATACTTTACTTTTAAAGTTAGTCGCTAATTTTAATTCATCCCCAATGGTAGTGGTCCAAACATTCAAAGGACTCATTTTGCCAGCACTACTATTTTCAATCCCTACAGCTTGAACAGAAGCGTCTTCTACGCAGTACACCATGCGCTGTTGAATATTATCATACCAATTGTTGCCCGTAATACCATGTATAGCAGGAGTGGACCCAGTATATACTGCAGTATGACCGCAAGCAGTCACAGTGGGTAGATAAGGAATAAGGTTATTATTACAGGAGGCGCCTTCATTCACAAATCTTAAAAAGCCATTTTGTGATTTAAAAAAGGCACTAAATTTATTGACATAGTCCCAACGCATTTGATCCACCATAATCCCCACTACTAATTTAGGTTTGGAAGGACCAGCCACTGAATTATTCACTTTTTGGGCTGTTGCGAATTGCCCAAAAAAACAAAAAAGAACAAGATAAATGAATCTCATACTACGTGAGTTTTATTGATCCTGCAATTTACACTAATTAGTTAGTGTTTTAAAGTCAAAAAATATTAAATTTGCATAACTAATAATTATCATATGGCTGATATATTTGAAAGACTGATAAAAAATTACGGTCCTATTGGGCAACATCGTGAACGAGCTCATGGTTATTTCGCTTTTCCTAAATTGGAAGGTGAAATTGGGTCTAAAATGATGTTCCGAGGGAAGGAAATGATTGTGTGGAGCTTAAATAATTATTTAGGACTTGCTAATCATCCAGAAGTACGCAAAGCCGATGCTGATGCGAGTGCTCAATATGGCTTGGCTTTACCCATGGGGGCTCGTATGATGAGTGGTAACAGTGATTTGCATGAACAATTAGAAGCCGAATTAGCTGCTTTTGAATATAAGGAAGATGCTATTTTAATGAATTATGGATACCAAGGAATCATGAGTGCTATTGATGCTATTTGTGGAAGACATGATGTGGTGGTTTATGATGCAGAATGCCATGCATGTATTATTGATGGCTTAAGAATGTTACCTGGCCATCGATTTGTATACAAGCACAACGATATAGAAGATTGCGAAAAACAATTACAACGTGCACAAGCTTTAATTGAAAAACAACAATCTGGTGGAATATTAGTAATAACCGAAGGCGTTTTTGGAATGGCAGGGGATCAAGGAAAGTTAAAAGAAGTGGCGGCTTTAAAATCTAAGTTCTTTTTTAGATTATTGGTAGATGATGCACATGGTTTTGGTACATTAGGAAAAACGGGTGCGGGTGCAGGTGAGGAACAAGGTTGTCAAGATGCGATTGATTTATACTTTTCAACTTTTGCTAAAAGTATGGCTTCTATTGGAGCCTTCATGGCGGGTCCTAAAACAATTATTGATTATATCCGATATAATATTAGATCACAAATTTTCGCGAAGAGTTTACCTATGCCTTATGTAGTAGGTAATTTAAAACGTCTAGATTTATTAAGAACTCAACCTGAATTGAAAGATAGATTATGGAAAAATGCGTTAGCATTACAAAATGGTTTAAAACAAAGAGGTTTTGATATTGGTAAAACCGATTCGGTCGTGACTCCGGTGTATATGAAAGGGGGAGTGGAAGAAGCAACTGCAATGGTGATGGATATTCGTGAAAACTATAAAATATTTTGTTCTATTGTAGTATATCCAGTGATTCCAAAAGGACATATTATTTATCGTTTAATTCCCACTGCAGTGCATACGCAGGAAGAAATTGATTTGACTTTAAAAGCATTCAGTGAAACTAAAGCGAAATTAGATGCGGGTGCTTATAAGGTAACCGAAATTCCAGATATGGCGAATAAGTAAAATTTATTTTATAAATAATTATTTGAAAAGTAGGATTCAATAAATAGGGTAGAGAAAAATTATTACGAGAAATATAATTTAGATCATATTGAGTTAGAGCAAAATGAGTTAGAGTAAATCTAATTGGTTTTGCTCTTTTTTTAATACCTCAATACTTACGTTTAATTCAAATCCTATTAATAAGATGAGTGCGTTTAAATACACTAAAGTCATTACCACTAATACGGTTCCTATAGAGCCATATATTTTATTGTAACTGCTAAAGTTATTGACCCAATAGGAAAATCCTAAAGTGGTGGCTAACATTAATAGGGTAGATAATAATGCCCCTGGTGATAAAATGGACCATCTTTCTTTGATATGAGGGGCATACTTATAAATAAAAGCATTGCCAAAAAACAAGAGTAAGACGATAATAAACCATCTTAATATATTCCAATAAGGAATGATGGTTTTTCTTTTAATATCAAATACCTCCCTCAATAAAGTGGCTAATTGATCTTGGCCTACTAACACTAATATGCTCGCAAACACTAATAAAATTAAAATTAAGGTAAGTCTGATAGCTCTCCATCTTTGGTGCAAAAAGAAAGGTTTATCCTGCATATAAGATTTATCAAAACTTCTAATAATACCTGTCATTGCATTGGAAGCATAAAATAGTAGTAAAACAAAACCAAAAGAGAAAACGCCCACATGTTGACTGAGTAAGTCATTGATGATATCTAATAAAAAACGATAGGTACTAGAATTAGGAGAGATGTCCTTAAAAACAGATAATATTTGTTTTTTAATTTTTAAGGTCGAAGGAAAGTAAGGAATAATTGAAAATAAAAACAAAAAGGAAGCAGGAAGCGCCATGATCAAACTAAAAGAAATGGAAGATGCGCGATCGTATAAGCCAACCGTATTTAATTGTTTAGATAAAAACTTAATGACTTGATATAAATTGATTCTTTGAAAACCGGGCAAATAAATATTTTTCGCCTTTGATTTTGCAAATTGAACAAAAGGATCCAAAAAAGAATATAACTTTTTCAATACTGCTCTTATTTTAATGGAGTTATTTATTTTCTTTATTTTTTTGGTATTCGTCTAATTGGTGTTGATATTCCTTTGCAAATTTATTGTGTTCTTCAAAAGTACTGCTAAAATGATGATAACCGCTAAAATCTGCTTTAGCTACAAAGTAAATATAATTGGTAGTAGGTGCATTTAAAACAATATCAATCGTTTTAGGACTAGGCGTACCAATGGGGCCAGGCGGCAATCCTACATGCTTATAAGTGTTATAAGGAGAAGGGTTGATTAAATATTTTTCATAAATACGAGTTAAAGTAAAATCTTGCATCGCATATTTAATAGTAGGGCAGGCTTGAAGGGGCATTTTTTTATGAAGCCTGTTTTGATAAACACTTGCAATGAGTAATTTGTCAGAATCATAATTCGTTTCTTCATCTACAATGGACGCTAAAGTGTATACTTCGTTAGTGGTTAAGCCTTTTTGCTGCGCTTTCAAAAGTCGGTCATTCAAACTCCAAAAACGTTTTTGTTCTTCCTTCATCTTTTTTAAAATTTTAGGAAGTGGAGTGCTCCAATACATTTCATAGGTATTAGGAATAAACAAAGTCAATAATTGAGTGGTGTCAGTATCCCATGACGCTAATGAATCATTGCTATTAAAATAAGTAATACATTCTAGACTGTCCATAGAAAAAGTGCTTGACACTAATTTGGCTAATTCGGCTCTGGTTCTGACTCTATTTAAAATGAATTTGACAGTGGCCTGTTGGTTATTACGCAACATTCTTATAATGTTCAATAAACTCGTCTTTTTCTTTATCAAAAACTTACCTGGTTTTACTTTTTCTTCTACTTGGAATAGTTTGGCTAAAACTAAAAAACTAGGTTTATCTAAAATAATTTTCTTGGCTACTAAACTATCAGCCAATGCATCCAATCCCTGTTGGTGATATTCAATGCTCGCTTTTTCCCCCTCAAAATGAGTTGTCTTGATAAGAACTGAATACAGTTCATAACATATCAGCAGTAGGATTGTAAAGAAGAATATCTTTTTCATGCCAATAAAGTTAAGTTTTGTCCTTGATAAAATAAAAATCCCTTCCTGAAGATTCAAGAAGGGATTCAAATATTTTGAACGCTACATGTTTACATATAGCCCGGTATATTATTTTTTAACTGGAGTGCTTGTAGCAGGATTTGCTGGAGCCGCAGCAGGAGCTGTTTGTGCAGGAGCTGTCATAGGAGTCGTAGCAGAGGTATTTACTTTTTGTAAAATCCCTTTGTCCCCTTCGCTAGAACCGCCTTTCAAAAACACGGTTGAAGTCATAGCTAAAATGGCGATTAATGCAGCAAAAATCCAGGTACCTTTTTCAAGTACATCTGTTGTTTGCTTTACACCCATAAAATTATTAGATATGCCACCTACGTTCGCATTTAAACCACCACCCTTAGGATTTTGGATTAATACCATAAAGCCTAAGCCTAAACATGCCACGATAATCAATACTAAAAATAAAGTAATCATCTTTTTTGTTTTAATTGTTCTATTCTGGACGCAAAATAAACGGATTTTTCAGGAAAAATAAAACTTAATTTTGAATAGAGGGCAATTGCTTTGCGCAAATTGCCTTGTTTTTCCCATACTTCAGCCATGGCTTCAGTTACGACTTCATCGGTTTTATTGGCTTTTTCAGCGATTGCAGTGATCTCTTTTTCCTGTGCTTCTTCTAATTCAGGTACCTGTGGAACGCCTTCTTTATTTTTGAGCACCTTTAACCAAGCGGTAAAACTGCGTAATTGCTTGGTGAATTTGTCTTGGGGTAGCTTAGATAGGTCAATTTCTATGCCCTGAGCTGCAAAATAGTCCTTTTGCAGGGGGGTAAGCTCCATTTCATAACCTATCTCATCTAATGTCACTGGCTCCTTAAATTGAGCTAATTGATCATTTATAAGGGTAGCTAATTTTTCCTCCATGGGAACACCTTGGGCTTTCACCTCGGTTTCATGTAACCAATGATGAATTTGTAAGGTAGAAGGGAAAAATATATTCGTTTTTTGTAGCTGAGACTGAAATAAGGGCGAATTTGTCAAAGCATACTTTTTAGCCAACAAAAATTGTAAACTAGGACTATAGGGATGTTCGTCGACCCATTTTTCTAAAGTGCTCGTGTCAATACTGTCCAATTCATGATGACCAGTCCATTGAAATAGTATGTTATTAATTAGAGTAGGAGTCATTGGTTACCAGTTGGAAAAAATTTGGTTAAAAATATCATCTGTAATATTTCTTAAAATATCGTCCATCAGTTGACCTTCTGCTTGATTTAAAGTGAGGTTGGCAGAAAAATCAAAATTACGTGAGACATCAAATTCTTGTTCTTTATTTTCTAAAGTCTTTTTTAATACTACATGCACAGTTACGGTTAAACGATTGGTGCTGGCTTGTTGTGCACTTACACCCACTGTTTGTGAAGGATCGTAATTGGTGATGGTCGCATAAATTTGGTAATGTGCATCATCACTATTGGTACGAGTTAGTTTTGTTTGACTTAATATTTTTTGCTGCAATTTATCCGTTAATAGGGGAGCTAATTGTGGATTCACATAACGTGCTTTATTTTCAACAAAGCCAATCTTAACCGTTTTGATATTATCGGGTATCACTGCATCTTTAAAACTATAGATGCCACAACCTGTTAATAAAATCAAAGCAATCATAGCAATGCCGATTCCTTTAAAATAGTTACTAAGCATAAATAGTAATGGCGAAAATATAGGTGATAATTTATTCTTCAATGTCGTATTCTTTAATTTTTCTGTATAAAGTTCGTTCGCTGATGCCTAAATCGGTAGAAGCATCTTTGCGTCGTCCTTTATGTTTCTTAAGTGCCTTTAAAATTAGTTCTTTTTCTTTATCCATAATATTCAAGGATTCATCCACTTCAAAACTACTATGAAATTCATTGTCTATAATCAAAGGTTGTTGGGAGTGTATGGGCGCCGATAAATGAGTAGAAGCCGGTATGGGGTGAGAAGTATGTCCAATATCCTCCTTTAATTCACTGATCATGCTTTCATGATTGAATTGTCCATTTGAATTACCCGTCATAGAAGGATTTTGCAATATTTCTACAAACATTTTCTTTAATTCATTCACATCTTTTTTCATGTCAAAGAAAAGTTTATACAATATCTCACGTTCATTGGCGAAGTCCCCCGCAGGTGCATTACCAGTTACCATTGGCATATTGTTTACATGCTGGGTAGGTAAGAAGCTGGCTAAAGTAGCTGCATTAATGGAATCTGTTTTGCTCAATACCGAAATTTGTTCTGCAATATTTTTTAATTCACGAACATTCCCTGGCCAAGGGTATTGAGAAAGTAATTGGCGTGCTTCTTCGTCTAAAAAAATAGGTTTGGTTTTATATTTTTCAGCAAAGTCAACTACAAATTTTCTAAATAATAAAGGGATGTCTTCTTTGCGGTCTCTTAAAGAAGGGACTCTAATTGGAACCGTATTTAAACGATAATATAAATCTTCCCTAAAGCGACCTTTTTGAGTGAATTCTAATAATTCTCTATTGGTAGCAGCAATGACACGTACATCTGATTTTTGAACCTTAGAAGATCCTACTCTAATAAATTCACCTGTTTCTAATACACGTAACAATCGAGCTTGTGTACCCAGTGGTAATTCTCCAATTTCATCTAAAAAAATAGTTCCTCCATTCACCGTTTCAAAATATCCTTTACGACTATCAACAGCGCCGGTAAAAGATCCTTTTTCATGTCCAAAAAGTTCAGAATCAATTGTGCCTTCGGGAATCGCTCCGCAATTGACTGCAATGAATGGATTGTGTTTTCTTGCAGAAAGGCTATGAATAATTTGTGAAAATACTTCCTTACCCACACCGCTTTCACCTACAATCAACACCGTCAAATCGGTTGCAGCCACTTGGGATGCCGTGTTGAGTGCGTGATTTAGCGTAGGGGTATTCCCAATGATGCTGAATCTATTTTTTAAAGATTGTAAATCCATAATTCATTATTTTTTTAAAGTGCCTATTAAAGTTCCTTTCGTAAATCCTGTTACAAGAACTTCAACATAATCACCTTTTTTAACTGCGTTATTTTCTTTCGGAAAAACGATCACTTTATTTTGGCTATTGCGCCCCATCCAATCCTGATCACTTTTTTTACTATTCCCTTCTATTAATACTTCAAAAGTTTTACCTACATCTTTTTTATTACTTTCATTTGAAAGCGTCCATTGCACATCTACAATTTCTTGTAATCTTCTTTTTTTAATTTCCTCTGGAATATCGTCTGTATATCTTTTAGCAGCTAATGTACCAGGTCTTTCAGAATAAAAATACATATAGCTATAATCGTAATTTGCTAATTGCATAATACTCATGGTATCCTGATGATCTTCTTCGGTTTCAGTACAAAATCCAGCAATAATATCTGCCGAAATGCTACACTCTGGCATGATTTCGCGAATGCGAGCCACTTTAGAAAGATACCATTCGCGCGTATAAGTTCGATTCATTAATTGAAGTACACGGCTACTTCCGCTTTGAACTGGAAGATGAATGTATTTGCAAATGTTGGGGTACTTTTTCATAGTAAACAAAACTTCGTCAGTGATATCTTTAGGGTGAGAAGTACTAAATCGAACTCTTACACTTGGATCAATTAATGCAACCATTTCAAGCAACATAGCAAATGTGATAGATTCATTGGTTTCAGGATGATTCCAATAATAACTATCTACATTTTGACCCAGTAAAGTCACTTCTTTATAACCAAGTTCGAATAAATTTCTACATTCTGCCACAATTGAAAATGCATCTCTGCTTCTTTCACGGCCTCTTGTAAATGGAACCACACAAAAACTACACATATTATTACAGCCGCGCATAATAGATACAAAACCACTTATACCATTGCTGTCTATTCTAATAGGAGAGATGTCGGAATAGGTTTCGTCTCTACTTAACAATACATTTACTGCTTTTTGTCCTGTACCTGCTTCACTTATTAAATCGGGTAAACTGCGGTAAGCATCCGGGCCAACGACTAAATCCACTAGTTTTTCTTCTTCCAGTAATTTGGATTTTAAACGTTCCGCCATACAACCTAAAACGCCTACTAACATTCCTGGTTTATCTTTTTTTAATTGTCTAAACTCAGTAAGTCGTTTACGAACGGTGAGTTCTGCTTTTTCTCGAATCGAACAAGTATTAATTAATATGAGGTCTGCAAGTTCAATATTGCGAGTACCTCCAAAACCACTTTTCTCTAAGATGGATGCTACCACTTCGCTGTCTGCAAAGTTCATCGCGCAACCATAGCTTTCGATATAAAAATGCTTCGAAAAAGAACCTTTTTCAGGTGCCCCCGCATAGGCTTCCCCTTGTCTTAATTCATCATGTTCTTTATTAATAATGTTCAATACCTCCATTCGTTTCAATTGAACTGCAAATTTACTTAAAATTTGATTCCTAGTGCCAACTTGTCATATCTAATTCGCTAATTATTTGATAAACAATAATTTAGAATTGACATAACTGCAACAATTTGTTAAATTGATGGGGGATTCAAATTATATATAGTTAGGAATCAATGGTTTACTATTCAATTCATATATTTGGTAAAATTGTGGGGATGCGCAAAATTGTAATATTATTAGGAGTCCTATTATTCACTCAAAGTTCCTTTGCACAGGACTTAGTGGTGGCTAAACTTCGAAATGAAACCTCACGAAGCATTAAAAAGGAGAATGATACTTCCAAATGGAATTGGAAACAAGGGGGGTTATACAATTTTAATTTATCACAAAGTTCATTGAGTAACTGGGCCGCAGGGGGGGATAATTTCAATATGGCTATTAATACCTATTTTAATTATTTTGTTTTTTTCAAAAAGCCAAGACAAAACTGGGATAATAATCTAGATGTGAACTTAGGGTTCATGAAATCTACCAGTATTGGAGGACGTAAAAATGATGATAGAATTGATTTCTTAAGTAAGTATGGCTATCAAATTGATACGACGGGAATGTGGTACATTTCTGGACTATTTAATTTCCGTTCACAATTTTTTGATGGATATAGTTTTAGTGGAACCAATGCAACATTCACTTCTTCCTTTTTATCTCCTGCTTATATTATTTTATCTGCCGGTTTGGATTTTAAACCGACTAATACTTTTTCTATTTTCTTCTCTCCGTTAACTTCTAGAAATACCATTGTTTTGAATTCTAAACTTTCTGATTTAGGAAAATATGGAGTAGCGCCGGGATCCAAATTAGTAAAGGAGACAGGTACTTTTATAACCATCAACTATAATAATGTGATTGCGCCTAACATTACGTATAAAGGACGCGCCGATTTATTTAGCAATTATAATGACAAGCCTGAAAATATTAATTTTTACATGACTAATTTTTTCAGTTTTAAAATCAATAAATTTTTCTCTGCTTCTTATAGTTTAGATGCTATTTATGATGATAAGATTCGAATATTCGGACCTTTGAAAAAGTCGCCAGGACTTCAGTTAAAAAGTATCATAGGGATAGGGTATTTGAAAAACCTAGATGTTAAAAAGAAATTAATCAAAGCTAGGCTGTAATGGCTTTTAGGGTATGCTTAATTTTATTAGCCTTATGTGTTAAATCCAAATAGTCGTTACTAATAATGGTAACATGTCCCATTTTACGACCTGGTTTGGTTTGTTTTTTCCCATATAAATGCACAAATACATTGTCCATAGAAAGTACTTCGTTAAGTCCTTCATACACAACATCGCCACTGTAACCTTCAGTACCAATAATATTTACAATAGCAGAAGGCAATATTTCAGTAGGGTTGCCTAAAGGGTAATCTAATAAAATACGCCAAAGCATATCATATTGGCTACTGTAATTGGCTTCAATAGTATGATGACCGCTATTGTGAACACGAGGAGCTGTTTCATTCACCCATATATCTCCTTGTTGATCTATAAATAATTCAATCGCAAACAAGCCAGGGCTTTTTAATTCAGTCGCTACTTTTCTTGCAATTGCCTGTGCTTTCCATAAAGTTTTTTCATCCAACTTGGCTGGACTTAATTGATAGTCTAATAAATTATAGACGGGATCAAAAATCATTTCAGCAGGTGGGTATATGATTGTTTTGCTAGCCGCATTCATCCCTACAATCAAAGCAATTTCCTTTGCAATTTTTACTTTCTTTTCTAAAACCGAAGGAGCATTAAAACCTAATTCAATTTCACTTTCGTCATTGATCACTTGCACCCCTTTACCATCATAACCACCTTCACCTAATTTGTGGACCGCTGGCAAAAACGAGATATGTTGTAATAGTTCAGCACTTTGTGAAGTAATATGAAAAGGAGAAGTTGGAATTTCGTGTTGTTGATAAAATTGCTTTTGAAGAATTTTATTTTTGATTGTTTTAATCGCAGAAGGAGTGGGATAAACTTTGACTCCTTCTTTTTCAAGTTGTTCTAAAGCTTCCACATTCACTGCTTCAATTTCGATGGTGATGGCATCTAAATTTTTACCAAACGCATATACCTGATCATAATCCTGAATATTTCCTTGGGTAAAGTGATGGCAGAGATGCGCTGCAGGGCAATGAGGATCATTTTCAAGCACATAAGTTGTGACATCAAAATTGGCTGCTGCTTGTAATAACATACGGCCTAATTGACCGCCACCTAAGATACCCACTTTCATTGCTTTTCCCTTTTCAACAAAGATAAGGGTATCTATTAAGTTTTTCATTTTGACTTCCCTTTAAAAGTCATTAAATTTGTTGACTTGAATGAATCATTATGCCTTCCCAACCCATTATCAGCGTTAAAAATTTAGTCAAATCCTATGGTTCTTTTACGGCAGTAAAGGGAATTAGTTTTGATGTGTATCCAGGTGAAATTTTTGGATTACTAGGCCCCAATGGAGCAGGTAAATCGACGACCCTTGAAATCATTGAGACCTTGCGTGAAAAAACAAGTGGTGAGGTATTGGTGAACGGAATGAGTATAGATAAGTCGCCAGAAGATATTAAAAAAATAATAGGGGTACAATTACAAACGGCTGGGTTTTATCCTAACCTTAATTTAACGGAGCTCATTCATTTATTTATTGGACTATATCAAAGCGAAGTGGATCCAATTGAATTATTAAAGAAGGTGAATTTGGAAGATAAAGCCAAGTCAAAATTTAAACAATTGAGTGGGGGGCAGAAGCAACGATTTTCTATTGCTACCACACTTATTAATAAGCCTTCTATTATTTTCTTGGATGAACCTACAACAGGGTTAGATCCTCAGGCTCGAAGAAATTTATGGGATTTAATAAGAGAAATAAGAGATGGCGGCACGACCATTATTATCACCACTCATTATATGGATGAGGCTGAAATTTTATGTGATAGAGTAGCTATTATTGATAGCGGAGAAATGATTGCCATAGATACCCCCAATCATTTAATAGATGAATTAGTTGCTACTGGGTTTGAGAAAGAAAAGGAAGTGAAGAAAGCAAATTTAGAAGATGTGTTTATTCACAGAACTGGAAAAGCTTGGAGAGATGAATCATAATTAGAAGTTTAAAAAGTAATAGATGAAAAGTGAATAGTGGTCAATTGAAAATAAATTAAATTAAATAAAGTGAATTAAAGGGATAAAATTTTTAAGACTAAATTTAATATAAATAATATAAAATAATTTGAACATGCAAGATATCCGATATCCGATAGGAAAATATGAAGTAAAACCTTTTAGTGAAGCCACTAAAAAAGAATGGATGAATGATATGAAAATGTTTCCCACTGATTTAGAATTAGCCATCCAGCATTTAGATAAAGCGCAATTAGATACTCCTTATAGAGAAGGGGGGTGGACGGTGCAACAATTAGTACATCATATGGCAGATAGTCATATGAATGCTTTTGTTCGATTTAAATTAGCCTTGACCGAAGAAGTTCCAGTGGTTAAAGATTATAAGCAAAATGAATGGTCATTCACTACTGATGTGCTAGAAACTCCTGTGAATTTTTCTACGACCTTATTGCATGCCTTACATCAAAGATGGACCGATTTATTATCCAGTTTGACCGAAGAGCAGTGGCAAAGAAAGTTTTTTCATCCAGGTCGTAATGCAGAAGTGAGTTTGTGGGATATGTTTTCAGTATATGCTTGGCATGGCAAACACCATATAGCTCACATTAAAAACTTGTGTGAGACTAAAGGTTGGTGATAAAAGCAGCTCGATTTACTTCGGCGACTAAGAAAACACTTCCAATCACTAAAATTAAATCTTTGGGGGATGCGGTCCTTTTTGCATGATCAATGGCATCATTGACATTGTCATAAGTTTCGCCGATCAATCCAACAGAAGTTGCTTTTTCTACTAATTCTGTTACGGGTAAAGCTCTTGGGATATGTGATTGGGTGAAATAATATTTTGCTTGCTTTGGAAGAAGTGATAGAACCACCTCAACGTCTTTATCTTTCACCATGCCTGTTACAATATGTAAATTTTCAAAGTCTAAACTTTCTAATTGTTCTAATAAGGCTTTCATTCCATGTTCATTGTGCGCAACATCTAGTATGACTCTAGGGCTATCTTGCATACATTCCCAGCGTCCCATGAGACCTGTATTTTTTTTAATATTTTTCAATCCATGGTGAAGGTTCTGTGATGAAATTTTCCAACCTTTTTGGTTTAAAATTTGGATCGCAGTTACAACGCCTCGTAAATTTTTATATTGATATTTTCCGGGTAAATCGCATTGAATCGTAAATGGAGTATCCCATAAAGTATTTTCCAATAATGAATTTTTAGAAACATTTTTCAAACTTTCAAATTCAAATGCGGCGCTTGTCCAATGATTTGTAAAATGTTTTAAAGTATAATACTCCTCGGCATAATAAATAGGAGCGTTCTGTTGGTTTGCTTTTTCTTCAAACACGATTTTGGATTCGGGAATAGTTTCACTAATCACCACCGGCACTTTGTTTTTTATGATTCCTGCTTTTTCTTTAGAAATACTCGTTAAATCATTTCCTAATAAAGCCATATGATCCCATCCAATATTGGTGATTAAAGATAATTCTGGAGTGATTACATTGGTGCTATCTAAACGACCTCCTAATCCAGTTTCAATAATAGCAATATCTACGTTCTCTTCTGCAAAATAATCGAAAGCCATGCCCACCGTGATTTCAAAAAAAGAAGGTTCTGATTTTTCTATAAAGCCTTTCATTTTATTTGTAAAATCAATTACAAATTGGGTAGAACACATTTCGCCATTCACTTTAATACGCTCTCTAAAATCATATAAGTGGGGTGAAGTATATAGTCCTGTCTTATAGCCCGCTTCCTGAAAGATACTTGCCAACATATGACTGGTAGAACCTTTACCATTCGTGCCTGCAATATGGATGGTTTTGAATTTCTTTTCAGGGTGGTCTAAAAAAGAGCAAATTGCTAGTGTATTATGTAAATCATTTTTGATGGCAGCAGCACCTATACGACTAAATAAAGGCAAACGACTGTATAAATAGTCAATGGTGTCTTGATAGGACATAAATGTTATTGAACTTCAAATTTGAACTTAACAGTTACAAAGGAATTATGATCCGCAGTATTAAAACTTATTTTGGTTAAGTATTCAATGATTGCTTTTTTATATTTAGAATCATTTGAACTAGATCCTTTTACAATTTGAACAAATCGTCCGGAACCTGCAGGATTCACTTCAATCTCCGCATAAATGGTGGCTGGTTCAACATCTCCATTAAAGGAATAGGCTTTGGTCACTTTTCTATCACCTTTGGTTACAAAAGGGCCACCTTCTCCTTGATACGTTTTTCCATTGATGCTGCCATTTGCAACACCTTGGTCTCCTTTACCTCCAGCAATACCTTGATCTTTTACATTATTATAACTATCCTGATTATTGCCGCCTTTACCATTACCACCTGCATATTTTCCCATTAATGCTTTTGGTTTAGGGGCAGGAGGAACCGGGGTTGATTTTACAGATTTTTTGGCTGTGGCCGATTTTACAGCTTCGTCATTTGGATCGTTGGAGCTTGTATTTATTTTAGCCACTTTAGTAGTAGCTGTTGCTTTTACTGTTTTAGAAGCACCTACTTCGGGAGCCGGAGCTTCCTTACTTAAAGGGGGAGTGTCTCCTTGACCTAAATTACTATTACCTAAATTAACTTCCATAAACATAGGTTCGGGAGGAAGTATCGTTGGAGCCGCTTGTTGCCATTGCAATGTGAAAAATAATAAACTCAAGACAATACAAATTAGGGTTGTATATAATCCTGCTTTAATATTTTTTTCTTGTTCAAAAGTGCGTGACATGAGATAAAATTAATGCAAAAAAACATCATATCCCAATCTGCATAAAGTCCCTATAATAACTATTAAAAATACAGTGCGTATAAATTGGTTTCCTTTAGCAATTGCTAATTTGGATCCAATCACACCACCCACCGCATTACACGCTGCCATAGGAAGGGCGACCGACCAAATAATAGATCCTTTCATGGCAAACAAAGTAATAGACCCCAGGTTGGTTGCTAAGTTGACTACTTTAGCATGCGCATTCGCTTCTAAAAAATCGAATCCTAAAAAGCTAATAAAAGCAAGTACCAGTAAGCTTCCTGCGCCAGGGCCAATAAATCCGTCGTAGAATCCTAATGCAATACAAATATAAATACCTGTTGTTGTAGAGAACACTTTACTATTGTCCTTGTTTTTTTGTCCAAAGTCTTTTTTTGAAAAGGTATAGATCGCCACCAAAACCAATACTATAAAAATAACGGGTTTCATAAAATGATTGCTCACTTTGGTTAAACAGAAGGATCCTATATAGGAACTTGAAAAAGCAACCACCGAAAAAAGAAGTATACGATTTAAGGGAATTTTAACTTTTTGAAGGTATTGTTTTGCTGCAAAAAAGGTTCCCGCAAAAGAAGGAATTTTTAAAGAACCAATAACTCTTGCTACAGATTCCTGCGGCATTAAAATTAAACCGGCAGGAGTTTGAATCAGTCCGCCTCCACCCACAATGGCATCTACAAATCCAGCTAAAAAAGCAATCAAACAAAGTAAAATTAATACACTATCCATTTACTTTTTTTTGTGTGGGCCAAGTATTTATCACAATCCCTGAAATAATAATGAGTCCGCTAATAGCTTGAAATAAACTGAAGTTTTCATCTAAAATAAATACAGCTTCTATTGCACTTGCTAATGGGATGAGGGTTCCAAACAAAGAAGTTTTCCCTGGACCTAATCGATGTATCGCATTATTCCATAACAAATAGGCCACGGTGGAATTGCCTATTCCTATATATAATAAAATGGCAAGAAACTTCCATGAAAATAAAACCGGTTGAACATAAGCCATTTCGTACATTGAAAAAGGAAAAAGAATCATAGCGCCAATGCCGAAAAGAACTAATAAGAAACTATTGTTAGATATTCCGGCTGGTTTCTTTTTGACAAATACATTATAGGTTCCAAAACAACAGCCAGCTGCGACCATCCATAAATCACCCGTTGAAAAACGAAATGCGATAATATTATTAATATCACCTTTGGCAATCAGTAATACAATACCAATGACACCTAAAATGATACCAGCTGTATTTTTCCAATGTAATTTTTCTTTTAAAATAATAGCTGCTAATACTGTAGCAACTATAGGATGTATGATAGAACCAATTAGGGCCATATTAATAGCAGTCGTGAAATGCCCGGCAGTATAGATAAAGGAATTATAAATTGCAAAACCTACCAACCCCATCCAAAAAAAGTAAACTTTATTTTGTTTGAAGATATCTATTTCTTTTATGAAATTTTTATAAGCAAAAGGCAAAATACTTAAAGTGCCAATAGTCCATCTTAAAAAAGTTAAACTAATGGGTCCTGACATATGCACCACATATCTTGAAACTATAAAATTACCAGACCAAATGCAACTGGCCGTAATAGCTAATAAAGCACCTATTTGATTATTTCTTTTCAATGATGTGCAAAGTTTTGAGAAAAGTCTCCTTTAATTCTTTCGATAGGAGGGTTATAATAACCAAATTTCAAATCGGGGAATTCTTCTTGAATTAATTCCATCATTTGTTTGATACCCATAATTTCACCCACTTCAGTAATTCCTATTTTACCTAAATACCAATCAGGATCAATATTAAAATTGCGCCACTGAATCATTTTCAAATTAGTATCCTTAATCAATTTTCTTAAAGCCTCGTATTCTGCAACGGTATCTGTCATGCCTGGGAATACAAAATAATTAATGCTGGTCCATTTACCGGCCGCAGACATTACTTTTAAACTTTCAACAATATCTTCAAAAGTATAATTGTTAGGACGATAATAAGGATTGTAAATTTCGGGACGTACCGAATTGGTGCTTACACGTAAACTATCTAAACCCGCTTCTGCAAGCACTTTCACGGCAACAGGATCAGAGCCATTGCTATTAATGTTAATACTTCCCTTGGGCGTATGTTTACGAATTTCAATAATAGCTTCTTTGATCGTCTCCCACATTAATAAAGGTTCTCCCTCGCAACCTTGACCAAAACTCACAATAGGAAAAGGGGCAGTCATTAAATGAGGCACTGTGTATTCCACCACTTCTGCAGCTGTGGGTTTAAAGGTCAATCTTTCTTGATTAGAAATAATTTCTTCTTCAATGGGTTGAAAAGAAATACATCCTATGCAATTCGCATTACATGCTGGTGAAATTGGGATGGGGCATTCCCATCGGCTCATGGCAAAATTTCTTGCAGCAGGACAATGATATGTCATGCAACAATTTTCCATTAAATGTTTTACCAATCTATTTTGAGGATAGGCTGCTAATAATTGTTCTGTTCCATTTTCAATGGTAGGTTGATCATAACCTTCGCAATCCTGACGAATATCTTGTTCTATTCTTACAGCAGGGACATAATTTTTTCCATCACTCCAACCCACTGCGGTATAACAAAATAAGGGTAAAGTAGGAGCATCCGCTTGGGTTTCATAAGCTGCTATAAACAATCCAGTATGTGCAGGAGGAATAAAAGCAGCTACCGCCCAGCCTTTCTCACATAATCTCATTTGACCTGTTTCAACATCTATTCCAATGCCACGACGTCCTGGTAATTCATATAAAGTGCCACCATTAGGTAATTCAATAAAATCTTCTACGGGAATAGGGTAAGCATCCCATCCAGCACGACCAGCAACATACAAGCTAGTATCTTCAAAAATATGACCTTCGCCATCAGAATACAATAAAAACGGAGAGGAGGTTAGTGACATAGCGCAAAGGTATTAATTAGCTTTAATAAAATGGAAATAGTTGTTTATGCTTGAGACGCTTTTAATTGGGTGTCGCAAAAGCTGTTAAATTCCTGCATTACAGCATCGCTAACTGCTTCATTTATTTGCTTTTGTATAAGCTGATTGTTTTTAAAGTCGATGGTGATATAGTCGTCTTTAATCAACATATTTTGAATGGCTGTCCAAGGATAATATTTCTTGGGAAATGTGTTTACTACAATACCTGTAGGGTCAATGGCAATTTCATAAGGGAACTTTACTTGTCGTTCAAATAAGGCAGCAATTAAGAAAATTCCAGCAATAATGAGCCCATTGGGTTGTAAGTACCAGCCCCAAGAGGCGATTAAAAGACCTAATCGGTAATAGGGCATTCCTCCATTTTTACGCTGAAATGAACAAAAAATCCACCAACTTACAAAGGAAGTCATAATGGCTATGATTAATGCAGGTTTTGGAAATAATCCTAAATAGATAGAATACGTAAAAGCAAGAATTGAAAAAAGGAGCATGAACTGGCTTATGCGGTCCACATTCTTAAAGTCGGGACTTTTACATACAATGATATAGTCAAAAACACGCATAAAGTATATTTATGGGATGGTTAAAATTTGATGCAATTTAAGCTCATTTGGTTAACTTTGCACTATGAAGAAAACACATATCATTTTATTAGTATTAATTGCCATTTCAATTGTAGCCTTAATAAGCTATACAGGGGATTTAAGTAGTTATGAAACGATTGCTTCTGCGAAACAAAGAGAAGGCAAGTTTGTGAATTTGATCGTGAAAATGGATAAAACAGCACCTGTGAATTATGATCCTGTGAAAGATCCTAATTTATTAAAGTTTCATGTACAAGATAGTTTAGGCGGAAAAATTAGTGTGGTGTATCATAATACCATGCCCACCGATATGGAAAAATCCGAAAGATTGGTTTTAAAAGGACGTGTACAAGGAGATCATTTTGAATGTAGCACTATTGTTATGAAATGTCCTTCTAAGTACAAGGATAATCCCAATGTCATGAAGGATCAACCCGTTACTATTAGCAATTAATTTTTAATAATTTAGATGAATACCACCACATTTTTAGGGGAACAATTATTGCCTGGTCAAATAGGCTATTTTTTAACGATACTTTCATTAGTGGCTTCCTTGGTAGCCACTTTTGCTTTTGCAAAATCTTTTTATGCGAAAGAATTAGTCATTGAAATGGAATGGAAACGATTTGCAAAAATCGCTTTTATTATTGAAGCTATTGCTATCTTTTTATGTTTTGTAGTTTTATTTTACATTATATATAATCACCGATTTGAATATAAATATTCCTATTCCCATAGTGATAAAAGTATGCCTTTGCAATATTTACTAAGTTGCTTTTGGGAAGGACAGGAGGGTAGCTTTTTATTATGGAGTTTTTGGCATGCAGTGTTAGGATTAATTATTATGACTCGTTCTGCTAAATGGGGAAATCAAACCAGTGGAGTGATGATGGTATTGAGTTTCGTACAGTTTTGTTTAGCCACCATGATTGTGGGTTTATATATTGTCGATTTTAAACTAGGAAGTAGTCCCTTCATATTATTAAGACAAGAAATGAGTTGGCCTATTTTATCTCGTCCTGATTATTTACAATTTATAAAAGATGGCACAGGATTAAATACCACACTTCAAAACTATTGGATGGTGATACATCCTCCTATATTATTTTTAGGATTTGCATCTACCACCATTCCTTTTGCATTTGCTGTATCCGGTCTCTTAAAAAAGGAAAATAATTGGATGAATTTTGTGTTGCCTTGGGCTACTTTTTCTGCAGCCATATTAGGACTGGGAATTATGATGGGGGCTGCTTGGGCTTATGAAAGTTTAAACTTTGGGGGGTATTGGGCTTGGGATCCTGTCGAAAATGCTTCCTTAGTTCCTTGGCTAGTTTTAGTGGCCGGTATACATACTAATATTATTTTCAGAAAAACGGAAGGCAGTTTAAAAGCAACTTATTTATTTTATGGGTTAAGCTTTTTATTGGTGGTCTATTCTACTTTTTTAACTAGAAGTGGCATTTTAGGAGATACTTCGGTGCATGCTTTTACCGACTTAGGAATGAATGCACAATTATTAGGCTTCTTATTAATTTTTGTAATTCCTTATTTTATTTTATTTGGCATTCGATATAAGCATTTAAAAGAACCTATTAAAGAAGATGAAATCTCCAGCAGAGAATTTTGGATGTTGGTGGGGTCCTTTGTATTATTTTTATCTGGATTAGTGATGATTGCAATAACTTCTATTCCTGTTTTTAATAAAATTTTTGGAACTAAGATTGCACCTCCCGAAGATCCCCTATTTGCACACAATCAAGTGCAAATATTTGTGGCCATTATAATTGGAATTTTTACTGCTTTTGGGCAGTATCTTAAATTTAAGTCTACCGAAGGAGATTATATCAAAAAGCATATTAAATATCCAGTCATTATCTCTTTAATAATGAGCGGTATTCTTTTTGCTTTTGTAGGAGTGGCTTATCATGATAAAGGGGTTGGATTTTTAGCAGCCATTTATGTAGCTGAATTGGCGGCCGTGTATACCATTGTAGCTAATGCCTATTATTGGGGAAGTATTTTAAAGGGTAAATTAAAGTCGGCTTCAGCAAGTGTGGGGCATGTAGGTTTTGGATTAGTCTTGTTAGGGATACTTATTTCTTCTTCCAATAAAACAGTTCTGAGTTGGAATACCACCGGAATTTCACCATTAAGAGTGGATAAGGCGCAAAAAAATAATCCTGCAGGAAATCCAAAAGAAAATATCACATTATTTGAAGGTATTCAAACTGATATGGGGAAATACGATGTTACTTATCAGCGCGACACTTTTGATTATTTAGACAAACGTTTTTTTGAATTAAAGTTTGCTGCTAAAAAATCGGAAGAAACTTTCTTCTTATATCCTGATGTGTTAAAGAATAATAAAGCGGAAGGCTTTTCTGCAAATCCTGCAGCTAAACATTATTGGAATAAAGATATTTTCGTGTATGTTACTTCTTTCCAAGATCATAACGTAAAAGATACTGCACAATTTAAGCCCTACCAAATGGCAGTAGGTGATTCTATTTTTTATAGCAATGGCTTTATTAAACTTGAAAAAGTATTAATCAATCCGCGTCAAAATATGGGAGCAGGCAATAATGAATTAGTCTTACAATTAACAGTGACTTCTAAGGAAGGGTTGGTATACCATGCAAAGCCAGGCATATTCTTAGAAGGAATGACTTTGCGTCCTGAATATGATACTGTCAAGGCTCAAAATTTAGTATTAAGTTTTAATAAAGTGGTGGATCAGAAAAAAGGAATCTTGGAATTGGGTGTTAAAGAATCTGCAGCACTTACAAACTTGATTACATTAAAAGTGTATGAGTTTCCATTTATTAATATTTTATGGATAGGGGTGATTGTAATGACAATTGGATTTTCAATGGCGTCTTGGGCAAGAATAAAAAAGTTGAAGTCTTAATATGAAAAGGAGCGTATTCTTTTTAGGGGTTATTATTTTAGCTGGTTTTGCGCCAGCTAAATTAAACGCGCAATCTGTATTAGATACGATTCGTGTAGAAGCTTTTATTACACCCGAAGGAGATACGATTCCTCAATCCTGGTTACCTACGGTAGAAGTGTCTGCTAAGCAAACAAACCAATGGCGAAATTATTGGCGTGATTGGACAAGACTCCGTAATGCGGTTTATATTACTTACCCTTATGCTAAATCTGCCAGTAAAGTAATTTCAGAAGTCAATGCTCAGTTAGTGAATGTGAAAGATGAAAGTTTACGTAAACAAATCATCAAAGCCAGAGAAAAGGAATTAAAGCGAGATTTTGCAGATAAAATCACGAAGCTATCCGTGTATCAAGGCAAGGTATTGATGAAACTAATCAATAGAGAAACAGGGAACAATTGTTATTCCTTAATTCAGGAATTTAAAGGCAATTTTAATGCGGGCTTTTGGCAAGCAGTTGCCTTTGTATTTGGAAGTAGTTTAAAACAGCCCTATGAACCACAAGGGGATGATCGTGAAATTGAAAAAATAGTACTAGAAGTTCAAAAAATGTATGGCTATAAAGGGTAGACGATCACGCGTATTTTTTGTACCTTTACCCGAATAGTGAGTACTTTATGAGTGAAGAAAAAAGTTTAAATTTTATTGAAGAAATTATTGCTAAGGATTTAGCGGAGCACAAACATGCGTCTATATTAACTCGATTTCCGCCCGAACCCAACGGGTATTTACATATTGGACATGCAAAAAGTATTTGCTTGAATTTTGGTTTAGCCAACACTTTTGGTGGGGGCACTAATTTGAGATTTGATGATACCAATCCAGTAACAGAAGATACCGAATATGTAGAAAGTATTAAGGCAGACGTTCAATGGTTAGGTTTTAATTGGGTCAAGGAATGTTATGCTTCAGATTATTTTGATCAATTATATTCCTTTGCAATACAACTTATAGAAAAAGGGTTGGCTTATGTAGACGATAGCAATGCGGAAGAAATAGCGGCTCAAAAAGGAACACCTACCGTGCCTGGAACAGGAAATGCTTTTCGAAACAGAAGTATTGCCGAAAATTTGGAATTATTTACTGCAATGAAAGAGGGTAAATATGAAGATGGAGCAAAAGTGTTGCGTGCAAAAATAGATTTATCAAGTCCTAATATGCATATGCGTGATCCTTTGTTGTATCGAATCAAAAGAGCGCATCATCATAGAACTGGCGACGCTTGGTGTATATATCCCATGTATGATTTTGCGCATGGACAAAGTGATGCGATTGAAAATATCACACATTCCATATGCACTTTGGAGTTTATTCCTCATCGTCCATTGTATGAATGGGGTATTGAACAATTACAATTATTCCCTTCTAAACAATATGAGTTTGCGCGTTTAAACATGACTTACACAGTGATGAGTAAACGTAAGTTGTTGCAACTAGTGAATGAAGCACATGTATCCAGCTGGGATGACCCTCGTATGCCTACCATTAGTGGTATGAGACGTCGTGGTTACACGCCCGAAAGTATTCGTGATTTTTGTGAGCGTATTGGCATAGCAAAACGAGAAAATATTATTGATTTTAGTTTATTAGAATTTTGTGTACGTGAGCATTTAAATAAAATTGCACAACGTAGAATGGTGGTCACTGATCCTATTAAATTGGTGATTACGAATTATGATAAAAGTTCTGAAATATTACATTCCGAAAACAACCCCGAAGATCCAAATGGTGGGATGAGAGAAGTTCCATTTAGTAAAGAGTTATGGATTCAAAAGGATGATTTTATGGAAGAGCCTACTAAAAAATATTTCAGATTAGGACCAGGTTTAATGGTGCGTTTAAAAAGTGCTTACATCATTAAGTGTGATAGTTTTGAAAAAGATGCAGCTGGAAATATTACTACCGTTCATGCAAGTTATTTCCCTGAAAGTAAAAGTGGATCAGATACTTCAGGCTTGCATGTAAAAGGAACTTTGCATTGGGTAAGTGCTGCGCATGCCATTCCGGTAGAGTTGAATGAATATGATCGATTATTTAGTGTGGAAGATGTGGCTAATGCCGAAGGTGATTTTAAAGATTATATCAATCCACATTCTTTGACAACCATTACCACTGCATGGGCGGAACCTGCTTTAGCCAATGATGCAAAACAAGCACGCTTTCAATTTTTAAGAAAAGGATATTTTTATCAAGATGTTACAAGTACCTCGAATCAATTAGTGTTTAACCGAACTGTGACACTTAAAGATACTTGGGTGAAGGAACAAAAAAAATAAGGATATGATTAGCTTGGAAATTTTTAAAGCACATTGGGAGAAAAAGTTTCCAAATATTCCACTTCAACTTACTCATTTTTTAATTGCTATAAGTGGTGGTATAGACAGTGTCGTACTTACTTATTTAATGCATTTAGCGGGGGCAAAATTCACTTTGGCACATGCTAATTTTCAATTAAGAGGGGAGGAAAGTACTCGAGATGAAAAATTTGTTACTGACTATGCAGGTTGCTTACAAGCTCCTTTAAAATGTACTAAATTTGAAACAGCAGCGTATGCAGAAACTTATAAAATGGGTATTCAGCAAGCTGCGAGAGAAATTAGATATGCTTGGTTTGATAGACTCATCAAAGAAATACAATTGGAGGGTCAACAAAATGTTTATTTATTAACGGCCCATCATGCAGATGATCAAATAGAAACTATTTTAATGCAATTATTCAGAGGTACTGGATTGCATGGTCTCACTGGTATCCCTGAGCAAAGAAATGATATTTTACCTGTATTGAGACCTTTATTGCCCTATACCAAATTGGAAATTCAACAATTTGCAAAGGAGTATTCTTTAACCTTTGTAGAAGATAGTTCTAACGAAAAAAATGATTATACCCGAAATTTAATACGAAATAAATTAATACCACCTATTAAAGAAATTTATCCTCAGGTAATAGAAAATGTATTAGATACCATTCACCGTTTAAAAGAGGCGGAAGCCATTGTAGAAGCATCAGTGAATGAATTTTGGAAAAAAGGGTTGCGCATTAAAAAGGGGATACCTACTATTAGCATTGCGCATTGGAAAAAAATAAAAAACAATCACACTTATACTTGGGGTTTGATAGAAAAGTATGGATGTAAGCCCGCTCAAATACCGGAGGTATATAAATTATTAGATGCGAATAATGGAGCTTATTTAGCCACAGCGACACATCGTTTTATTAAGTTTAATGATGCCATTCAATTAGTGGCAAATGATACTGCAAAGGAGCATCTTATGATTCCTATAGGGGAAGGAGTTTTGCAAACTAAATATGGCACTTTGCAAATAGAAACCATTGACAAGGAATTAATAGGGGAAATCAATACCTCACCCACGCATGCTTACTTAGATGCAGATATATTAGACTTCCCATTACTGGTGAGGTCTTGGCAAATAACGGATTATTTTTATCCTTTAGGCATGCGCAAAAAAAAGAAATTGTCTCATTTTTTGGGCAGTTTAAAATTAAGTCCTGCTATTAAAGAGAGAGTGAATGTGTTGACGATGGGAGATAAAATACTTTGGGTGGTGGGTCAACGAATTGATGACCGATTTAAAGTAACGAATAACACAAAATGGGTGTTAAAAATTATCTACCAAGATAGCCTCTAATTTGTTCTACAAAAGAACCTATCACATCAAAGTTGCTTAAAAAATGACTGGTGATGATGAGAAATACCACTCCATAGATAGATCCCCATAAATGTGCACTATGATTGATGCCACTTTGTCCTTTTTTGGATAAATAGGCCGTCAATAATAAATAAAGAGGGCCAAATATAAATCCAGGTATCACTGGAGGCAATAAAAACATTCCAATTTGCATAGTAGGTTGTAAGAAGATGCCTACAAAAACGATGGCGGATACGGCGCCGGAGGCGCCTAAGCTTCGGTAGTAATAATCTTGATAATGATGTAAGTAGGTGGGAAGCATACATATTAAGAGGGAACTTACATATAGAATAATGTAAAAAATAGATCCTGCAGAACCAAAAATCATACTAAAGTATTGCTCCACATAGTCTCCAAACATGTAAAAGGAAAACATATTAAATGCAAGATGCATAAAATCGGCATGTATAAAACCAGATGTGAAAAAACGATACCATTCATGATGATTTTTGACCGTATGCGGATGAAAAATAAGTTTATCCATTAAACTATCATTATACATAGCAGCTATGGAAATACCTACGGTGATAAGTGTGATATATAAAGTAATGCTCATTTTTGATTTATTTGTAAATGTATTTTTTAAAAAGTAGAGTTGTTATTAGTAGAGGAGGTGTTTATTCGTGGTGATATTTTTCGTTGGCTAAAATACTACATGCCCTATAAATTTGTTCTGACAATATTAATCGAACTAACATATGCGGAAAAACTAATTGCGAAAGAGACCAAGTATGGTTGGCGCGTTTTTTAATGTCGTCGCTTACACCGTAAGCGCCTCCAATTAAAAAAATTAGTTTTTGTGCACTTTGATTGGCTTTTTGTTGAATAAGTTGAGCAATGCCAGGAGAGCTCATCATCTTACCTGTTTCATCTAATAAAATTAAAACATCGGTGGAAGCCAATTGTTTCATTATGTTTTGTGCTTCTTCTTTTTTAATGGCAATGGGTTGATTGGCTTTGGAGGGTGTTATGATTTGCCAATCAATAGGGTAGTAATGACTTATTCTTTTTGTGAATTCAGCTACCCCATCTTTAATATATGCTTCATGATTTTTCCCAACAGACCAAATGGATATTTTCATAATGTTTTTATCAAATAATATTTATTGCTAATGTATATAAAATATAGTAGTGATTTTGAGTTAAAACTATACTACATATAGCATATAATTGGACTATGTAGCTCTCTGTTTTAAAATCTTTTCTAAAGCAAATTAATCTTTTTCAACAATTACTTGTCTTAGTTGTAAATATACTATTTTTACAATTCATTAATCCCCCAAAAATGAGAAACCTAATCCCCCAAGGTCTCCTATTGCTGTTTTTATTTACAAGCACAACTGTTTTTGCGCAATCAAAAATAACCACTATCAATTCTGAAGAAATAGGAACTTTGAGTGTAAGCTATTTAAAGATAGAACATGAAGCTAATCAAAAAACCGATTATGCGGTTTATGTCATTTACAAAAATCAGAATTACATTTATAAGCAAGAATCTGACACCATTCGTTTAAATAGCCAACAAAATGTAGCTCAATTAATCAGTGATTTAAAAGCCGGTTTATTATTGATTGATGATGAAACCAAAGGCAATAGTTTTACCGGGCATGGGTATACTTTAGAAAAAAATACAGGGTATAATGAAAACAAGTTTTTATCCTTTGTAAACAAGGAAAAAGCCATTAAAACGACCCTAAATAAGTATTTTGTCAATCAACTCATTGACTGGTTAACCGCTGTCCCATTTGGAAAGGGGTAAAATAACCCTATTTAGACTCCTTTTTTTCCCTTTTTTCAGTACATTTATACTAATAAAATATCCATTTTTTAGTATCAATAAATGATTGCTCGTCAACTCTATACACGTAGTTTTCTTTTAATAATATTATTATTATTAAGCTGTCTTATTTTTGGACAGGATTTTTCCAATAAAGGCAAAGAGTTCTGGGTGGGGTATG
This sequence comes from Chitinophagaceae bacterium, assembly GCA_037141925.1. Taxonomy (GTDB): domain Bacteria; phylum Bacteroidota; class Bacteroidia; order Chitinophagales; family Chitinophagaceae; genus Sediminibacterium. Next base: position 124,498 of record JBAXBS010000001.1, on the reverse strand, counting down.
GAAGCCATGTATCCATGTATAATGCAAATGGCACTGCTGTTACAACTGGAGGTACACAGGACATGGTTTTATATTTTACTTCCGATCAAAATGCAGATGTTACTGTAGAAATTCCATCCACAGGATGGACAAGAACTTATAAAGTCCTTGCCAACCAAGTCACTACTTCAGACAAAATTCCTAAAACTGGAACCGATGATGTCAGATTATTAGATGAAGGAAAATCATCTAAAGGGATTCATATTACGTCTAACGTAGGTATTATTGCCTATGCACATATTTATAATGGAAGTATCTCGGGAGCAAGTTTATTATTCCCAGTAAGTACTTTGTCTAGAGATTATTATTCTTTAAACTACACCCAAGTATCAAATGCAGCTTATTCCTATTGTTTTGCTTATGTAATTGCAACGGAAGACAATACCAATATTGAAATTATACCTTCAGCAAATACTTTAAATGCACTTAAAGGAGATACCATTAAAGTTGTTTTAAATAAGGGAGAAGTGTATAATATAATGGGTAAATTAATTACCACCACCAATCCCTATAAAGGAGAAGATTTAACCGGTACGAGAATTAGAGCCGTAGCTACTTCTACTAGTGCTTGCAAAAGAATTGCTGTGTATTCAGGTTCTGGTAAGCTTAGTTTAAATTGTACCAATGGATCTGGAAGTGCAGATAATTATATGCAACAAGCATTTCCATCAAGTGCTTGGGGTATGAAATATTTAACGGTTCCTACCAATAAAATGCCCAACAACTATTTTAGAATTGGGGTGTCTGATACTTCGGCAATTGTAAAAGTGGATGGTGTAGCGTTGGCAAAATCAACTTTAAAAAATAATTTTTATTATGAATATGCAAGTAATACCCCTAATAAGGTAGAAGCCAATAAACCTATTATGGTGGCTCAATATATTACTACCGCTAATTCATGTGGTAATACTGCTATTGGAGGAAATGGTGATCCGGAAATGATTTACTTGAGTCCTATCGAACAAACTATTAAAAAAGTAACCATCAATTCAACAAGTAATGCAGCCATTACATCTCACTACATAAATATTATTATTCCAAAAAATGGCTTATCCTCATTAACGATTGATGGAGTGAAGCCGACAGGTTCGGTCAAACATCCTGTGGATACCAATTATTATTATTTACAATATTCTTTATCAGCGGGAGCGCATACCATTATTTCTGATTCAGGATTTAATGCTATTGCTTATGGTTATGGAAGTGCAGAATCTTATGGGTATAATGCGGGTGCCAATGTGGTGGATTTATATCAACATTTAGAAGTTAATAATAATTACAACACCGTTTATTTGCCTATTACTTGTACAGGAGTGACATCAAAGGCTTCTATTACATTACCTTATAAGCCATTGTCTCTGAAATGGAATATACCTAATTACCCCAAGGATTCAGTGTATAATCCCATTCCAGATGATTCCACTTTGGTAAGCGGAAAAATGGTTTATAAGTATAGTTATAAAAACAAATTTAGTTACAACACACCAGGCCAATATTTAATACAAGTATTAGCAAACAATCCCACATTTGATGGTTGTAGTGGAGAACAAGACCTGTCTTTTTATTTAACTGTAGCAGCACCTCCCAAAACCAAGGATAGTATTTTTAGTACGCATTGTTTGAGTGATTCAGTGAGTTTGATAGATAAAACCACAGTGGCATTAGATGAAAGAGCCATTATTAAATATATGTGGGACTTTGGAACTGGGGTATTTAAAGATACTACTGCGAATATCAAATTTAAAGCAGACACCGCGGGTCGTTTTAATATCCGACATTTTGTGGTGAATGATATTGGTTGTTTAAGTGATACTTTAACTGCGGATAGTTCCATTTTACAATTAGTGCTTCTTGATAGTGTTCCAAAAATAAAATTTTCAATTTCAGATACGACTTGTCTTAATACCCATTTAATTTTAAGAGACTCTACTTTATCTACTCCGCATTCTACCTTATTACATTGGGTATGGAACTATGGTGATGGTTCCCCTTTGGATTCAGTGAATGACAATCAGCCGAAGTCTCATGCTTATACGCAACTTCAATCTTACCGTCCCTTACTGAGTCTGGAAACATTAAATGGCTGCCATATTTCAGATTCCATCAGTTTCACCAATAGGCCATTCCCAGTAGTTGGATTTACGATACCTGATGGATGTTTGAGTAATGCATTGGCTACTTTTTCGGATACCTCCAGTATTGTAGATAATACAGGTAATTTTAAATATTTATGGAATTTTAATGATCCATCTGCGACTACTACTAATCCCAATATTGCTTCAGTTAAAACACCCACCCACAAATTTTCAAGTGCAGGCAATTATGATATTATTTTGCAGGTGGCAAGTCAATATGGTTGCGTTACCATGGATACGAATACTTTTACGGTGACTGGTGCCATACCGCATCCTAGTTTTAAAGTGTTGAATGATCTAAAATTATGTACCAATCAAGATGTCACGATTCAAAATATTTCTACAATTGATTTTGGGAATATTGAAAAACTAGTGATTTATTGGGATAATGATAGTGGAGGCACAGATAGCACTGTAGATACTTCGCCTACATTTAATAAAAAATATAACTACAGATATTTGAATTATAGTTATCCTAATAAGATGAAATATAAAATTAGGATGAAAACGACTTCTGGTTTATCCTGTGTGTCCGATACTATCATTCAAGTCAATTTAATTCCGCATCCAAGAGTTGGGTATATTTTACCTGAAGTTTGTTTGGCCGATTCTTATGCTGAATTTTTAGACTCTACAAAAATTGATGATAATTCGACTAGTAAATTTATTTATAAGTGGGATTTTAATGTGAGTCCTCCAGTGGGCAAAAAATTACCTACTATTTTACCTGCTGCTATTACTGCAAAAAATCCTAGAGTAAAATATAATGATTTTGCTGATTATGTAGTGTCATTAAGAGTGACACAATCTGAAACAGGTTGTGTGGATTCATTGGCTTCTAAGTTTACTGTAAATGGTGCGATTCCTCATGCAAGTTTTAGGGTGATTCGAGATACAGCATTATGTACCAATGATTCGGTTCGTATTGAAAATCTTTCTACCGTTGACTTTGGTACTATAGGTAAGCTGATAATATATTGGGATATTAATAAGTTGACGGATACTACCATGGATGAATTTCCATACATAGGTAAAAAGTATGCACATAAGTATACAGGTTATCAATATCCTAATAAGATGAATTATACGATTCGCATGCTAGCTTCCTCCGGAGGTGTTTGTGCGGATGATACCTCTAATTTGATCACTTTAGTTCCAAGTCCAGTGGTTGGATTTACATTACCCAATGGATGTTTGCAAAATGGAATTGCAAATTTTACAGACACTACTAAAATTGCGAATAACTTATATAACTTCAAATATTTATGGAGTTTTGGTGACATAGTAAACAATACAGACGTCAATAAAAATACTTCTCATACCTACACTTCTGCAAATAAATATAATGTGAAGTTGGTGGTTACTACCATTTCAAAAGGCTGTATAGATTCTACTACATCCGTGTTTACAGTGAACGGGGCCATACCAAAAACTGTATTTAATGTCATCAAGGATACTGCGTTATGTAGTAATGAATTTGTAAAAATATCGGATAGCACTTGGACTAATTTTGGTTTGATTGATACTTTAAAATTAAATTGGGGTGATGGTTCTCCTGATACGATTATCAATCATCCGACTATAAATACTTTATATCAACATTATTATGCCAATTTTAGTGTACCCAACAAATTGGATTATACTATTAAACTTAGTAGTGTTTCTGGTTTGGTTTGTAAGAGTAATACTGCCACAGCGATTAAAATTGTTCCACCTCCTAATGTGCCGATTATAACAAGTCCTAAGAATTTCTTGTGTTTATATGATTCTTTAAATTTATCATCCAATACTATTGGAGGGGTGCCGCCATTTAATTATTTATGGACCACTACGAATAACAATTCTAAAATGACCGATTCCACTATACACGGATTACTAAAGGGTAATACGGGGGTATCACTTCAATTAACTGATCGTAAGAAATGCGTTTACGGATTTGATAATATTTTTCAAATTCCTGTCATAGGTATTCCCACTGCTACTATTGCAGCAGTGGATACAGTTATTTGTAATGGGGATTCTGTCGTGATTACAGGACAAGGAGCGAACACCTATAAATGGTATCGTAATGACACTTTGTTTTTGTCGAATCAAGTGGGTCGAATTTCGGTAGGAACACCAGGAACTTATAAATTAGTAGTGAATGATGGAAGTTGTAATTCTTTAAAATCAGGACTTCTAACAATTTCTTTATTGGTGATTCCACGATATACTTTTACTACAAAACTGGATGGATGTATTGGAGTTCCTTTAATTATCAATACTTCAGCAGTGGAGCAAAATAAAATTCATTTTAAGTGGACCTTTGGGGATGGAACAACAAGTTATGTGGCCAATCCTGGGTATCATAAATACATGAGTAATGGATTCTATAAAATAAATTTAGATGTAAGCAATGATTGGTGCCCTAAGTATGCCTATCAAGTAAATGGTGCTACTGTCAAAGTAGTAGCTCCTTTATATGGCAATAGTTATACATTATATTTATATCCTAATCTTGACACTCTATTGATGTCTAAATCGGACCCAGGGTATACTCAATATAAATGGACACCCGGTACTTTCTTATCCAATCCAAATGTCGCAAGACCCGTATTTAAAGGAGATAAGTCAACCTTATATACTTTAGTGAGAACTGATACCGTGACTTCATGTAACATTTATGATGAGTATGATATTAATGTTTCGGCAGATATTTATTTAAACGTACCTAATGCATTTACCCCTAATAATGATGGGTTAAACGATATACTGAAAATTGAGTACGGGGCAGGAATCACCAGCTTTAGTACTTTTAAAATATTTAATAGGTGGGGTAAGTTAGTTTTCCAAACCAATGAAATATCCAAGGGATGGGATGGCCGAGATGCCAACGGGGTATTGCAGGAAATGGATGCTTATACTTATCTTGTGGAGTATAGTTATAATGATTTTTTCAAAAATGTAGTGGTGCCGGTTAAAAAAACGGGTTCTATCATATTGTTTAGATAATTGAGTCAATGAAAAGTGTAAAGCATATATTATTCATATTGTTGTTTGCTGCAAATGCGAAAGGGCAAACTCCTTTTATATCACAAAGCTTTACTGCAAGTCACTTCTTTAATCCGGCTAATGTTGGTTTAGGAAGTTTTAATAAAGCACAATCTTTTTTTAGGACACAATTTTCGGGAGTAGGGCAGCCCTATAAAACCATTGGATTGGGGGTTGATTTTGGCTTTCTAAAGAATGATCAAACAGAGCCTAATAATTTAGGTTTTGGATTACAAGCAGTTTCAGATCAAGTACTCAATGGAGTAATGAATACCAATTATGTAACAGCTTCTGTGGCTGATCGTGTTTTTTTAAATGATGATCGCAATGCATTTTTATCCTTGGGTTTAGGAACTACCATTATTTCAAGAACAGTAGATATGTCTTCCTTAGTTTTTGGGGATCAATATTATTCAGGTCGTTTATTAAGCCCTACTAGTATGGAAGTGTTGAATTCTTATAAAACGCAATCCACTATCAATGTAGGGTTGATGTATTCTTATAATTCCTATACTAGTTATTTTCAATTAGGAGCAAGTTCGTATTTTATTAATCGTGCTTCTGGATTTAATACCACAGATAGTATTCGAAAAGTAACCCCTTTAAATGAATTCAATCAATACTTAGGGCAACTTAATTTTGAACATGTTATTAATGAAAATAAAACCATCTTAATTCATGCTGATTATCAAAGTAGGTATGAAAATGATTTTTATTATATTGGTGGTGCAATAGGTCTTCCTTTTAATGAAACTTACGATCAAGTAAGCCGTTTATATTTGGGATTGTTTTATCGTTCCAAAGACGCTATGGTGCCCTACATTGGGGTGATGCGTAATAAATATAAATTCGGGCTCACCTATGATATTTATAGTAATGATTTAACGAGTGCCAATTTAAAACCGCAAACATTTGAGTTTACCTTATCCACTTATTTTGGGAAACGTCGTAACGAAGGGATGAGAAGTTTGTTTGATTAAAGTTAAAAATTTGTTACGATTAGTTGCTTCGCAACATCCTGTTTTTAATATTCTTTCATGCAAGGATGACTCCCTTTGGTCGCATCCTTTCGCATTGGTTGTACCCAAAGCCCTTCAAAAACATCATTGCCTGTTGTTTTTGCTTTTGCATTTTCGTCGGTGCCTAAAAGCAGTTGCTTCGCTCGTTCTAATACTCTTCAATCGATTTCATTCAAGCAAGCTTGATCATCTCTTTCAAAGTACAATGGTTGCTTTTAGCACCTCTTTGTACGAAAAAGCCCTCCCGAAATTCGGGAGGGCTTTGTGACCCCGTCAGGATTCAAACCTGAAACCTTTTGATCCGTAGTCAAATACTCTATTCAGTTGAGCTACGGGGCCATTTCCCTTTTTATGATAAAAAACCCTTTATTCTTTCCTGAAACCTTCCCGAACTTAGTTCGGGATACTCTATTCAGTTGAGCTACGGGGCCATTTTCACCCTTTATAAGGGGGTGCAAATATATTTTAAATACCTGATTTACCCAAGTAAAATTCAAATAAAAAGGGGCTTATTTCTAATAATGCCAGCGTACAAAGGCCTCAATAGCAGCGTATTTGGTTAATCCTAGCCTAGCATATAGGTCGGCTGTATGGGCATTGCGAATTTCAGCTCTTTGCCAAAATTCCCTTGAATCGCTTCCTTGGAAGGGAACACTGTCCTTTTGTGATTGATGTATAAATATACCAAAACGCTTTTTTAATACTTGGTCGGGGCTCATAGGGACTGCCATTTCAATTTCTGAAATATCCCATTCCTGCCAAGCTCCTTTGTATAACCAAACCCAACAATCTTTCACCCATTCTGCACCACTTGCTTTTAAACGTCTCAAACTTTCAAAAACAATTTCTAAACAAACTTTATGGGTACCATGTGGATCGGCTAAATCGCCCGCACAATACACTTGCTGTGGTTTTAATTTCGATAATAAATCCATCGTGATTTTAATATCTACTTCACTCATGGGCTTTTTCTCAATTGCCCCCGTTTCATAAAAAGGTAAATCAAGGAAATGATGATTTTCATCTTTTAGGCCTACATATCTGCAAGTGGCTTTTGCTTCACATCGGCGAATCAATCCTTTGATGGCTCTAATTTCAGCAGTATCTAAATGATCCGATTTTTTGTCTGCTAAAAAAGCTCTAGCTTCTTGTAATACTTGTTGACTTTTATGATTGTCTATTCCAAATAAATCTTCAAAACCTACAGCGAAATCTAAAAATCGTGTTACAAATTCGTCAGTCACTGCAATATTTCCGCTGGTTTGATATCCCACATGAACATCATGTCCTTGTTCTTGTAATCGCATAAATGTTCCGCCCATGCTTATAATATCATCATCAGGGTGAGGGGAGAAGATAAGCACTTTTTTAGGATGTGGATTGCTGCGTTCAGGATGTGCAGGAATAATGGCATTAGGTTTTCCGCCAGGCCATCCTGTGATGGAATCTCTTAGCATGTAAAATACTTGCAAATTAATATCGTATACAGATTCTTTTAATACGAGTAAATCAGCTAAACTATTTTCGGTGTAATCATTTGCAGTTAAACTTAAAATAGTTTTATTGAGTTTAAGGGCTAACTCAATGACTGCCATTTTAATCATGGAAGGTGTCCAATCTAGGCTGCCAGTTAACCAAGGAGATTTATATCTCGTAAGTTCAGTGGCTGCTAATTCATCAATCACAAAAGTGCAATCATCATGATTTTGTAATACACTTGCTGGCACTTGTTCTGTGACTTCTCCTTCAACGGCTTTTGCAACAATGGATGCTTTATCGCCCCAAGCCAACAACACAATTTTTTTAGCTTTCATGATACTGCTAATACCTACGGTAATAGCCAGTTTGGGCACTTTATTTAAATCTAAAAATTCATAGGTATTAGCCATACGAGTTTGTTGATCTAAGTGAATCACTCTGGTTTTGGAATGAAAACTAGATCCAGGTTCGTTAAATCCAATATGACCATTTTTGCCAATGCCTAAAATTTGCAAATCAATTCCGCCTACTTTTTCAATGGTTTGTTCATAAAAAGTACAACTTTCTTTCACTCCTTCTTTTGGCCATTCGCCATTGGGGATATGAATATTTTTTGGATCAATATCAATTAAATTAAAAAGATGTCGATGCATAAAGCTCCAATAGCTTTGATAAGCAGATTGTGCAATGGGGTAGTATTCGTCTAAATTAATGGTAATTACATTTTTAAAACTTAACCCTTCTTCTTTATGCATTCTTGCCAATTCCTTATATAATAAAATGGGAGTTGCTCCAGTAGCCATTCCTAAAATACAAGGTAAATTTTGAGCTTGTTTTTCTCTTATTAATTGTGCTATTTGAACAGCAACTGCATGAGAGCCTTCCGCTACATTTTTATAAATCTTTACCGGGACTTTTTCAAATGACTCAAGCATAGTATTTTAATTATATTGTAAAAATAGTTAAAAAAAAGCCTTCCAAAAAATGGAAGGCTTTTTAATTTATTGAACTTTATTAATCTTGATCATATTGGTAGGTAGATGTAATTCTACAGGCGTACTGCCTGTATTCACTACAACATCATCTTTTTGAACAAATCCGTGTTTCTTCAGAATTTCAATTTGATCATTAATGATGGCATCTAATCCTTCTTCTTTATTGTAGAATAAGGCTTTTACACCCCAACTTAAACTTAATTGATTTACTAAGGTTTTTTCCTTGGTGAAAATAAATAAAGGCGCTTTAGGACGGAAACTACTTAACATAAATGCAGTGTATCCACTTTGTGTCATTCCCACTAATGCTTGTGCATTACTATCATCGGCTAGTTTACAACCATTATAACAAACTGCATCGCTTAAGAAAGAAGGAGAATGCGGTTGAGGTTTAAAATCATCCGCACGATTATATTTATAGCCATATTGTTCTACTTCAGAAATAATTTTACGCATCGTTTCAATCACTAATACGGGGAATTGACCGGTAGCTGTTTCTCCACTTAACATCACGGCATCTGCACCTTCAATAACTGCATTCGCAACGTCTGTGATTTCACTTCTGTTGGGCTTTACTCTATCAATCATGCTCTCCATCATTTGTGTTGCCACAATAACAGGCTTCGCACGATGTAAACATTTTCTAATAAGTTCCTTTTGAATTAAAGGTATTTTTTCAACAGGTAATTCAACACCTAAGTCACCACGTGCAATCATAATAGCATCACTTGAATTAATGATATCACGAATATTGGTTAATGCTTCTGGCATTTCAATTTTTGCAATAATTTTTGATTTGCTATGGTGCTTATTTAATAAGTCTCTTAGCATTTCAATATCAGCGACTCTTTTTACAAAACTTAAAGCAACCCAATCTAATTTTTGATCAATAATAAATTGAGCATCTTCCAAATCCTTTTCGGTCAATGCAGGTAAAGAAATTTTAGTATCAGGTAAGTTGATTCCTTTTTTAGAAGATATAATTCCACCTAAAGTTACTTTTACTTTTACATCGCCATTACTTTCCACACTATGCACTTTCACTTCAATTTTGCCGTCGTCAATCATGATCGTATTACCTACCACTACATCGCCTGCCAAATTAGGGTAGGAGACATATATTTTTTCCAAGGTACCCACACATTTAACGTTCGTGAAAGTTAAAATATCGCCTTCTTTTACATCTAGGCGGTTGTTTTCGATTTCACCTACTCTTAATTTAGGGCCTTGTAAATCACCCAAAATAGCAACGGTACAGCCTAGTTCTTTATTGATGCCACGAATATGTTCAATAATTAGTTTTTTGTCTTCATGACTACCGTGTGAGAAGTTTAATCTAAAAACATTCACACCTGCTATCACTAAATTTTTTAATTGATCATACTGATCACAAGCCGGGCCTACTGTTGCAATAATTTTTGTTTTGTGATGGATGTGTTTAAAACTTTGACTCATTTTTGGGGAGGATTTTATATTTAATTGTATTTGTAAATTAGCTAGCTAATATTTTTACGATTTTTAGCCATTCATCAGAAATCTTTTGTTTGGCTTTGACTGCATTGTTTAAAGGAGTGTACTTCATTTTATTATCTTCAATACCTACCATGACATTATGTGTTCCATTTAATAAACATTCAACTGCATGATATCCCATTCTGCTGGCGATTAAACGATCTAAGCAACTTGGCGCTCCACCTCTTTGAATATGTCCTAATATACAAACTCGAATATCTGCATTTGGTAATTTCTCTTTTAATAAATTAGCGACTTCAGTGGCACCACCAAATTCATCCCCTTCGGCTACTACGATTAAGTTGACTAATTTTTTTCGTTTTTCTTTTTCTGTCAATCCTTTCACCAATAAATGCATATCTGTTTTGGCTTCTGGAATTAATATATTTTCGGCACCCGTGGCAATACCACTATGTAAAGCAATATAACCTGCATCACGACCCATCACTTCTACAACAAATAGTCGATCATGTGCATCGGCAGTATCTCTAATTTTATCAATCGCTTCCACTGCGGTGTTCACTGCAGTATCAAATCCAATCGTAAAATCACTTCCTGCAATATCTTTATCAATGGTTCCCGGGATACCTATACAAGGAATATCAAACTCGTTACTAAACTTTTGGGCGCCTTTAAAACTTCCATCACCCCCAATTACCACAATGCCATCAATACCTCTCTTCTTTAAATTTTCATACGCTTTTTGTCTTCCTTCAGATTCAAAAAACTCTTTACTTCTAGCAGTTTTTAAAATGGTGCCACCTCTTTGTATAATATTAGCAACCGATTTTGAGTCCATTTGGAAGATATCATCTTCAATCATACCATTATATCCACGCACAACCCCGAATACCTCTAAACCATGGTATAAACCGGTTCTTACGACTGCTCTGATAGCAGCATTCATTCCGGGGGCGTCTCCACCAGAGGTTAAAACAGCGATTTTACTTACTTTTTTTACAGACATAAACTAGGTAATTATACTTTAAAACGTTGATTACCAATAATTAATCATTACGTTCATGACAAAACGGAGCCCCAAATTTAATCATTTGGCGTCAATTTATGGTTGATTATTGTTAAATGTGGGTATTTTTCTGAATGCAAACGTTTGTATGTTAATTTAAGCGGCTAAGATTCTAAAAATCATTATTTTGAGTAAAATAAGTCACATGAAAAATAGAGTTCCAAAAATCGCATTATTAGTTGCAATACTTTTTGCATTCAATTTCACTTTTGCACAAGATGGGTATGAGTATAAAACACCGCCAAAGGTTATTGCAGATTTATTATTAGCACCACCTACACCTTCTATAAGTGTAGAAAGTAAAGCGCAGTATATGTTAGTCATGGAAAGAAATTCTTATCCCACTGTGGAAGAATTAGGGCAGCCTGAATTTAAAATTGCAGGACTAAGATTAAATCCGAATAATGCTTCTTTAACGCGTCAAACCTATATTAATAAATTATCTATTAAAAATATTACTACAGGAAATTTATTAGCTATTTCAGGTTTCCCTAGCAATATGTCTGCGACTTCGCCTACATGGAATAAATCTGAAAATAAAATTGCATTTTTTAATGTTACTTCTTCACAAGTGGATGTGTATGTTATTGATATTGCAAAGTTATCTTGTAAAAAAATAAATACAAGACAAGCTAATACGGTATTAGGAAGTACTTTATTATGGGTAGATGATAATTCATTGTTGTATAAGACCAATGTGAATGTATTGTCGTCTCTAAAAAAACGCCCCATCACTCCTAAAGGACCAACGATTCAAGAAAACCTAGGTAAAGTGTCACCTAGTGTGACTTATCAGGACATGATTAAATCACCTTATGATGAATATGTGTTTGAATTTTTTACTACAGTACAATTAGTAAAAAACACCAATGGGGTAGAAACAGCTATAGGAAAACCTAGTATTTTATATTCGCTTAATATATCTCCTGATAAAAATTATCTACTTACTAAAAAATTAAACAAACCATTTTCTTATTTAGTACCTGCAGGAGGATTTGCTTCTAACATTACAATAGAAGATTTTAAAGGAAATAAAGTTCATACGCTAGCCGATTTGCCTTCTTCCGAAAATACACCTTCGGGGTATGACAACGTGCAAAATGTACCTAGGGCTTTTGATTGGAAAAATGATGCGGCTGCTACGATTGTATATGCCATGCCTTTAGATAGTGGCTTGATCAAAAAGAAAGTACCCTTTCACGATGCGGTATTTGCTTTAGAAGCTCCTTTTACTGGCGCTGCTAAGGAATTATTTAAAACTAAAACCAGATACAATAGAACTACTTGGGGGAATGATGCTTTGGCTTTAGTAGCTGAATCATTGCGTTCTAAACAACAGTATACGGTGAGCAGATATAATGCAAGTGCAAACACTTTCACTACTTTGTATGAAGGGAATAGTACCGATTTGTATAATAATCCAGGAACGCCTGTGACTGAAAAAAATAAATATGGGGAAGAGGTTATTGCGGTTGTCAATAATGGCCAAACTATTTTATATAATAATACGACAGGGGCATCCCCTAAAGGAGATTTGCCTTATTTAGCTTCTTTCAATTTAAATACAAAAGTGAAAGATATTTTATGGAGAAGTTCCGAAGATTGTTTTGAATATGTGGCTGATGTGATTCAATTAAGCCCTTTAAAAGTGATTACTCGAAGAGAAACTGAAGTGGAAGTGCCTAATTACTATATTAAATCGGGGGATGCATTAAAAAATACGATGGCAATCACTCAATTTAAAAATCCTTATGCGAGTATGGTAGGGGTGACCAAAGAAAAAATTAAATACAAACGTGAAGATGGAGTGGATATGACAGGGGATCTATATTTGCCTAAAGGATATAATAAATTAAAAGATGGCCCATTGCCTACTTTAATTTGGGCGTATCCAAGAGAATTTACAAGTGCAGCTGATGCAAGTCAAATTAGAGGAAACCAACATAAATTTACTTTGTTGTCATGGGCTTCTCCCGTATTTTATGTGACACAAGGATATGCCATTTTAGATAATGCCGAAATGCCCATCGTAGCTGCAGGGCCTGATAAAAAACCTAATGATGATTTTGTTCATCAATTAGAATTAAATGCCAAAGCGGCAATTGATAAATTAGTGGACATGGGTGTGGGGGATCGTAAAAGAATGGCTGTGGGAGGACATAGTTATGGTGCTTTTATGACAGCCAATTTATTAGCTCATACTAATTTATTTAAAACAGGAATTGCTCGAAGTGGGGCTTATAACAGAACCCTTACTCCATTTGGGTTTCAAAATGAAGAGCGTACTTTTTGGCAAGCACCTCAATTGTATTTAGAGATGAGTCCTTTTGCCTTTGCTGATAAAATTAAAGCACCTATTTTATTGACACATGGTGAACAAGATGATAATACGGGTACTTTCCCAATTAATAGTGAACGTTTATATGCTGCTATAAAAGGTCATGGAGGTACTGTTCGATTTGTATACTTGCCTTATGAGGCGCATAGCTATAGAGGAAAAGAAAATTTATTACATCTTTTATACGAACAAGGAAGATGGTTAGATACCTATTTAAAATAGGGTTGTAATTTTAAATGAAGACTCAAATAATTTTAATAATTAAACGAGTTCAATTTTTAAGATAGAAATTGAATAGAGTGTCTTCATAAAAAAAGGGGGAGTTGAAAAACTCCCCTTTTTTATATACCCAACTCGTTATCTTTTTCTTATAATAAATTAAAGACTTACATTACTTACTCTCTAAAATAAGCAAGTCATTGAATGCCATTTCATATTCCTTATTCATGGAGCGAATGAGTGCATTTTTATCATGGTAGTTTTTTTCAATCACTTGAAACTTTGATACATCTGTATAAATGGTAGGATCTGCCATTTGAACTTCAAGGGCTTCCTTTTCTTTTTTAAGGGTATCAATATTATGTTCAATTTGAGCCAAAGCTTTTTGTAATTTTTGAATTTGTTTTTGCAAATCCTTATCAATAGGAGCATTGCTTTCTGCAGGCTTTGTAGCCGCCGAAGGGGTTGGAGTAGGAGCTGATTTCTTTTCTTCTTTAGTAGCTTTAGGAGCTTCTGGTTGTGCTGCTTTTTGTTTAGCCATTCTTTCCTTCCATTCTAACCATTCTTTATAATTGCCTTTAAATTCTACAATTTTATGGTCTTCAATTTCCCAAATTTTATTGGCTGTTTTAGAAATAAAGAAACGATCATGGCTTACTAAAATCAATGTGCCATTATATTTGGTCAGAGCATCTGCTAATAATTCTACCGAATGCATGTCTAAGTGGTTGGTAGGTTCATCCAACATTAAAAAGTTAGCCTTACTGATAATGGTTTTAGTTAAAGCGACACGTGCTTTTTCACCTCCACTTAATACTTTAATTCTTTTTTCAACGTCATCACCGCTAAATAAGAAACATCCTAATAAGGCGCGTAATTCTAAGTCTGTTTTTTTACTGCCGCACTCTTGAACTTCTTCTAATACGGTATTATTTAAGTTCAATGATTCTAACTGATGCTGTGCATAAAAACTCTCATCTACATTATGTCCCCAAACTCTTTCTCCATCAAATGTCTCCATCCCTGCAATCACTCTGAGCATGGTGGACTTTCCCTTACCGTTCGCACCAATCAAGGCAATTTTATCGCCTCTTTCAATCTCTGCAAATGCATGTTCAACAATGGTTAAAGTAGGGTAGCGTTTGGTGACACCTTTCAAATCCACTAATACTTTACCGGGTGTTTTATCTACCGCAAAGTTGATTTTAATATTAGGTCTTTCAATTTGAACGTCTTCAATCACATCTAAACGATCCAATCTTTTTTGAATACTTTGTGCTTGTGCGGCTTTCGATGCTTTGGCTTTAAAGCGTTCAATAAAACGTTCTTGTTGACGAATATAATCTTGTTGATTTTCAAAAGCACGTTGTTGAATTTCTACCCTTTGTTCTTTTTCAACTTCATAATATTCATAATCACCCGTATAAAAATTAAGTTGTTGTTGATACACTTCTACAATCTTATTCACCATTTTGTTTAAGAAGTATTTATCATGGCTCACAATCACCACACTTCCTTTGTAATGCAACAAATATTTTTCAAGCCACTCAATACTGGGTAAGTCTAAGTGGTTCGTAGGTTCATCCAATAATAATACATCAGGTTGTTGCAAAATCATTTTAGTCAATAAAACACGCATTCTCCAACCCCCACTAAATTCCTTATAAGGTCTGGCTAAATCTTCGCTATTAAATCCTAAACCATGTAATACTTCTTCCGCTTTATGTTGAATATTATAGCCATCTAATACATCAATCTCATGTAAGGCATCGGTGTATTTAATTAATAAGTCATTGTCTTCGGGATTCGCTTCTAATTCAATACCCAACGCTTCTATTTCCTTTTCCAAGGCTCTCACGCGTTCAAAAGCACCCAATGCGACTTCGGTAATGGTTTCATTAGTGTCAAAGCTTAATAAATCCTGGTGTAAATATCCAATAGAAGTGTCTTTGCCTTTTTCTACCGTCCCTTTACTGGGGGTATATTGACCTACTAATAATTTTAAAATCGTGGATTTACCTGTTCCGTTGTATCCGATTAAACCAATACGTTCACCCGGTTGTATATGCCAAGTTGCATCCGCTATAATTGCACGCGCACCAAATTCAAAAGTTACATTTTGTAATCCTATCAGCATATATTAAAAATTCAGACCGCAAAGTTAGTGCCATTGCGTATCTAATATTGCATAAATTTGGAAAAATATTTTTATGCGAAAAATACTACTAGTGGTCATCGTTCTTGTGGCTTTTGCGTGTAATGACTCTAAGTTGAGTGAGAAAAAAGTAAATTATTGGTCTTTTAATAGTCAACATGATCCTCTTTTGGAACAGGCGAGCGATGGATTAATAGCACAATATGCTAGGCTTTTACAATCAGTTTCGGGGGGTGATACCATTCAAATCTTTGGGGCAGCAAAGGAATTCATCACTTTAGCAGATACCTTACAAAATCAAGTGATTTCAAATGATACCAGCTTGCAAAAAGCCTTTTCTCAAGAATTGGGGCATTTGAGTGCTGAATTGAAAGGATTAGTCATGGAACAATACATTAATGATATCCATTTATCTTTCAATATGACTAGCATACAATTACTTCATTTGTTGGGTGCCATTGGTTATCAAAAGCAAAGCATCTATATATTTAATACAGGTGTGAAAAAAAGAGAGATGGAAGAGGATGGTTTTACTTGGTTGGCATTAACTAAAAAATCAAGTAACCCTTATTTAACAAATGAAAATCAAGAAGTTACCGCAATTCAAATATTTCAGGAAAGTAATTAATTATTTATTTATTTATTTATCAGTCTGTAGGTTTATAGACAAACTCAAACTTTGCGTTTACTTTATCGGTCGTGGTAATAAAGTATTCTTGACGCGTATCTCCATCATTCAATACAAATAGGGCTGTATTGGGAGGAATGGTACCCATATTATGAGCCACAATAATAATTTCATGTTCTCGTACTCCATTACTAAAGTCAACCTCTATATGAATGGCTTTATAGCTTAATCTTCGTTTATTGGAAATAAGTTGTTTGTTGTCGTATATATTTATGGTGTCATTATCTATGGTGCCATTATCATATAAATCAATAGTGATTTTTTTATTAGAAGTCACTATATGCTTGATTAATTTATTTTCTCTACCCAATAAAACCCAAGGAATATTTTGATTATTTCGGGTGTCGGTTTCTTCTGCAATAGGCTCTATTTTAGCCGTACTTAATTTAGAATCATTGTTGATGATAGTATTGGGAGCGGGATTGGATTCTTTTGAAATAATTGGAGGAGTAGTTGAAGCAGTTGCAGGAATAATTGTAGGGGTTGCGGAATTGATAGCATTCTTAGAAGATGCAATAGTTATGTTATTATTTACTTTGGGAATAACTAATTTGTTGGTCGCTATTGTTTTGCTAGAATGATCACCAATAATGACATTTCCAACATTACTCGAATTCGTATTGCTACTGGAAATATTACTGGAATTATTCTTTAAAAGGCTATTCTTGTTATTCGTAATAGTGTTCTCGGTAATACTGTTATTAGTACTATTATTAATCTTATTGTTCTGATTTTTAGAAGCGGTTGTCTCTTTATCTTTTGGAAGCTCTTTTGGGGAATCTTTCAATTTATTTTTTGCAAAACTATTTTTATCCCATTTTTCTATCACAAAATCTTTTTCTAAATATACTTTACCGCCTCCGCAATCCTTGGTGCCAGTAGTGTTGCTAGATATATAAGTCCCTTGTAAAATGCCTCGGCCTTGGTTGTTGGAATAGTTTAAGTAATTGATCATTAAACAGGCTTGCATATTCCCTAAAACATTTACATCTTCGAATTTGGTTTCTATGATACTTACTAATTGTGTTTTTACCGAATGAAAACCTTTGGCAACTGCTTTAGCCGAAAAACTACCCGATAAATTGGTATAAGTGTTTGCCGTTATTTGGTGATTTTCTGACTCCCTAATGTCCACATCATAAATGTAAATACGGCCTTCTTGGTCATTATTGGGAATGAAATATCCTTTCCATTTCCCTGTCAATTCTTGTGCATGAAGGGTGCTGAAAATTCCTATAAATAGTCCTAAGAATAGAAAGCGACGCATACTACAAAGCTATGTATAAAATATGAACTGCATTTGTTACCTTTGCAGTCTTATATTTTATATTTAAAACATGGTTCAAATTCAATTTCCAGATGGTGCAGTGAGATCCTACGAAAAAGGGATCACTGCTTTAGGTATCGCCAAATCTATCAGTGAGGGCTTGGCAAAAAAAGTATTAGCAGCTTCGGTGAATGGGGAAGTATATGATGCCACGCGACCTATCCAAGAGGATGCGGCACTTAAATTATTCACCTGGGACGATGCAGATGGTAAAAATACTTTTTGGCATTCTTCTGCTCACTTATTAGCAGAGGCGGTAGAAATGCAATTTCCAGGAGCCAAGTTTTGGGTGGGACCAGCGCTTGAAAAAGGATTCTATTATGATATTGATTTAGGGGATAAAAGCATCAAAGAAGAAGATGTATTATCTCTTGAAAAAAAGATGAATGAATTAGCAAAGCAAGCCAATGCTTATATCCGTAAGGAAATGTCTAAAGCAGAAGCGATTGCTTATTTCACTGAAAAGGGAGATGAATATAAATTAGATTTATTAGCTGGATTGGAAGATGGATCTATTACTTTTTATAGCCAAGGTCAATTCACCGATTTATGTCGTGGACCTCATATTCCTAATACTAGTTTTATAAAAGCAATTAAGATTACCAATATTGCAGGTGCTTTTTGGAAGGGGGATGAAAAAAATAAAATGTTGACTAGGGTATATGGAATTACTTTCCCGAATCAAAAGGAGTTGGATGAATACCTTTTATTATTAGAAGAAGCTAAAAAAAGAGATCATCGTAAACTTGGAAAAGAATTAGGTATTTATACTATGGATGATGATGTAGGACCTGGTCTTCCTTTATGGATGCCTAATGGAACAATCATTATTGAAGCGTTAGAAAATTTAGCGAAAGAATCGGAAGAAGCTGCAGGATACAAGCGTGTTGTGACTCCGCATATTGCTAAAGAAAGCATGTATATTAAGAGTGGTCACTTACCTTACTATCAGGATAGTATGTTCCCACCTATGGAATTAGATGGTACCAAATATTATTTAAAAGCAATGAACTGTCCGCATCATCACAAAATATTTGATGCAGAACCTAAGAGTTACAAGGACATGCCATTGCGTTTAGCGGAATATGGAACCTGTTATAGATATGAACAAAGTGGTGAGTTATTTGGTTTAATGCGCGTGCGTTGTTTGCATATGAATGATGCACATATTTATTGTACCAAAGAACAATTTGCGCAAGAGTTTAGAGCTGTGAATGAGATGTATTTAAAGTATTTCAAAATATTTGGAATTGACAAATATGTAATGCGTTTAAGTTTGCATGATCCTAAAAAATTAGGTCAAAAATATATTAACGAGCCTGAGCTATGGTTGGAAACTGAAGCCATGGTGCGTGCTGTTTTAATTGAAACTGGTACACCATTTATTGAAGTACAAGATGAGGGCGCTTTTTATGGTCCAAAAATTGACGTTCAAATTTGGAGCATCATAGGTCGTGAGTTTACATTAGCTACCAACCAAGTTGATTTTGCGCAAGGCAAAAGATTTAATTTAAATTTTACCAACAAGGATAATGAACCAGAAACTCCATTGATTATTCATCGTGCACCTTTGGGCACCCATGAAAGATTCATCGGATTCTTATTAGAACATTATGCAGGTAAATTCCCAGTATGGCTTGCACCATTACAAGTTAAAATTTTACCTATCAGTGAAAAGTTCATGCCTTATGCGGAGCAAGTGTTGGCTGAATTTAAGAAAGCCGGAGTGCGTGTGGAAATAGATGATCGCAATGAAAAAATCGGTAAAAAAATTCGTGATACGGAGTTAATGAAAGTACCTTATATGTTAGTGATTGGAGAAAAGGAAGTAGCTGAAAACAAGCTTTCGGTTCGTCGTCAGGGCAAAGGAGACATGGGTATGTTAGATAAAGGAGCTTTCTTAGCACAGGTGGTGGAAGAAATGGAGGAAAGAAAGGCGCCAGAAGCTTAATTTTAGAAAAAAATAAGAAAAAACGCCCATATCATAACATTGACTATCTTTACAAAACTTAAATAAACGTTTAATTACTTAATGGCATTACCTAACAGAGGACCCAGATTTAACCCAAGGTTTCAAAGACAACAAGAACCAGAGCATCGTATTAATGATCGTATTCGAGTTCCCCAAATCAGATTAGTGGGTGATAATATCACCGTTGGAGTGTACAACACTCAAGAAGCGCTAAAAATAGCGGCTGATCAAGGTTTGGACTTAGTAGAGATATCTCCAACAGCTGATCCTCCAGTTTGTAAAGTCATTGATTATAAAAAATTCCTATACGAGAAAAAGCGTAAGGAAAAGGAAATGAAAGCGAATTCCAAGCAAAGTGAGATTAAGGAAATTCGTTTTACACCAGGTACAGATGATCATGATTTTGATTTCAAAGCAAAACACGCTGAAAAGTTTTTGCAAGACGGAAACAAAGTAAAAGCATATGTTCAATTTAAAGGTCGTGCTATTATGTTCCAGGATCGCGGTCAATTATTATTATTAAAATTTGCCGAAAGATTGGCTGAAGCAGGTACTTTAGAAAGCATGCCTAAATTAGAAG
This sequence comes from Chitinophagaceae bacterium, assembly GCA_037141925.1. Taxonomy (GTDB): domain Bacteria; phylum Bacteroidota; class Bacteroidia; order Chitinophagales; family Chitinophagaceae; genus Sediminibacterium. The sequence continues at coordinate 103,983 of JBAXBS010000001.1, read as the reverse complement.
GTAAAAGAATGTTTGCCATCTTCCAGCCGAAAGCAGGAGGTAAGAAAAAAGCATCAAGCTAGGTTTCAACCAGTTACTTTCTGTAAGTAGTTGAAAATCAATATAAATTTTGTTAAGGGTCCCGAAATTCGGGACCCTTTTTTTTTGGGTAGTAAGTAATTCTACGCTACCTTTACCATCCATTTCCCACAAGGCCCAATAAGTGCACCGCCCGAGCGGAGCCGCCAGCAGGGAGTAATCGTCAAGATTATAATAATGCCAAAAGTAAAAACCAACTCAAGCGCAAAAAAGCGTTTTAAAGTTACTGGAACTGGTGAAATCACCTTCCAAAAAGCCTTCAAAAGACACATCCTTACTAAAAAATCTACTAAGCGTAAAAGAGCTATGAGAAAGAAAGGTTTAGTAGGATCTACTAACAAAGATTTCGTTCTTCGTCTTTTAAGATTAAAAGGATAATACCATTTCATTATCCATTGATTCAAACATTTTAAATCACCGAGTCCGAATGTACAGCGTTAAATAGATCGCTCAACAGGATTCAAAAAAATATTAATTATGCCACGTTCAAAAAATGCCGTTGCATCTAGAGCAAGAAGAAAAAAGATTTTAGATCAAGCAAAAGGGTTCTATGGTAAGCGTAAAAACGTATATACCGTTGCCAAAAACGTATTAGAGAAAGGTTTGACTTATAGCTATGTAGGCCGTAAGTTGAAAAAGCGTGAGTACCGTACTTTGTGGATTGCGCGTATTAATGCTGCAGTTCGTGAAGAAGGTCTTACTTATAGCCAATTCATTAACTTATTAGCTAAAAAAGGTTCTGATTTGAACCGTAAAGTATTAGCTGATTTAGCAATGAACGAACCAACAACTTTCAAAGCATTGGTTCAGTCCGTTAAATAATCAAGCCATTTTAAGCAAAAAATACTAAGAACCGCTCCAAAATTTGGGGTGGTTTTTTTTATGCTCAAAATCCAATGAATCATTTAATTTTGTGCTTTATAAAATAACCATCTAAACGACTTTTCTAAAAATGAATAATACCTACACTTCACTGGTGAATCAAACTTTTCATTTCCCTCAAGAAGGATTTGAAGTGAATGATAATGGTTATTTACAATTTAATGGAGTGGATTTAAAAGCCATTATTGAAAAACATGGCACTCCTTTAAAACTTACTTATCTGCCTAAAATTGAAATGCAAATTAGTAAGGCAAAAAAAATGTTTAAAGAAGCTTTCCGCAAGCATAAATATGAAGGAGAATATTTTTATTGTTATTGTACAAAAAGTTCTCATTTTTCATTTGTAGTGGAAGAGGCTTTAAATAATAATGTGCATTTAGAAACTTCTTTTGCATATGATATTGAAATCATCAATCAATTATACAAACGTCGTAAGATCAATAAGGATATTTATATTATCTGTAATGGGTTTAAGCAAAAAACATATACTAGCCGTATTACTAAATTGATTAACACAGGTTTTAAAAATGTGGTGCCAATTTTAGACAATGTAGAAGAGCTTCAATTTTATAAACGCAATGCCAAACAGCCTTTCAAAGTAGGCATTAGAGTGGCTGCGGAGGAAGAACCTAGTTTTCCTTTCTATACCTCACGTTTAGGCATTCGTGCTAAGGATATTTTAGAATTTTATGTAGATGAGATAGAAGGATATGAAGATAAGTTTCAACTTAAAATGTTACATATCTTTTTAAATAAAGGCATTAAGGATGATATTTATTATTGGTCCGAATTAAATAAGATCATCAACTTATATTGTCAGCTTAAAAAAATATGTCCCGAATTAGATTCTATTAACATTGGTGGAGGTTTTCCTATTAAGCATTCTTTAGGTTTTGAATATGACTATCAATTCATGATCAATGAGATTGTTTCGAATATAAAAAAAGCATGTAAAAAGGCTAAAGTTCCTATGCCTAATATTTATACCGAATTTGGAAGTTATACAGTGGGAGAGAGTATGGCGCATATTTATAAAGTATTAGCAGAGAAAAAGCAAAATGATAGAGAGTGTTGGTATATGATTGATTCTTCTTTCATTACTACCTTACCAGATACTTGGGGGATTGGAGAGAAATTTCTGATGCTGCCAGTCAATAAATGGGAGAATGATTATCAGAGGGTGGTTTTAGGAGGTATTACATGTGACTCACATGACTATTATGATTCAGAAGAACATATTAATGAAGTGTTTCTACCCAAATTAAAAGATGCTAACAAGGAAGAGAAGGCCGAAGAAAATAATGAATCCTTATACGTTGGATTTTTTCATACAGGAGCTTACCAAGATCAAATAAGTGGTTATGGAGGAATTAAACATTGTTTGATACCATCTCCTAAACATGTTATTGTAGAAAAAGATCCTAAAACTGGAAAGCTAGTGGATTGGGTTTATGCGAAGGAACAAACCGCTCAAAGCATGCTCAAGATTTTGGGCTATTTACGCTAAAATCCTATTTTTTTAGCTTTTAAAGCCTGTTTTAAGACAAAATGGCCTGTATTATCCTTGTGTTAAGTGCCTAAATGTCTTGAAAACAAATTTGTAGGGGATTTTTAAAATCCCTAATTTTGTTATAAATAGTAGAAGATATGTACCCAGCAGAGATAGTTTTACCAATGAAAGCTGAATTAGTAGATAATGGTTTTGAAGATTTAACCACAGTTACTGAAGTTGAAAATGCTATCAATAATGTAGGTACTACACTAGTAGTAATTAATTCTGTTTGTGGATGTGCAGCAGGAGCATGCAGACCAGGTGTTTTAATGGCCGTTGCAAATGCGACTCAAAAACCTACAAGAATCACCACTAGTTTTGCTGGCTTCGATTTGGAAGCGGTGAATAAAGTAAGACAAATGCACTTGCCTTATCCTCCATCTTCTCCAGCTATCGCACTATTTAAGGATGGCGTTCTAGTGAATATGGTGGAAAGACACCAAATTGAAGGAAGACCTGCTCAAGTGATCGCTCAACATTTAATTTCAGTATTTCAAGAACACTGTAATTAATAACAATATATTAAACGTTTTTTGTTTTTAGATGGGTTAGTAAATACGGCCGCACTTTCTAGTGTGGCCCTTTTTTTATACGTAAATGAAGAATTCTAAGTAACATTGTAATCTATAATCACCATTTATCATGTATCCCAATTTATATTATTTAATAGAAGACTTATTTGGAGTAAAATTAAATGGGTTACGACTCGTAAACTCCTTTGGTTTTTTTGTGGCTTTAGCATTTATAGCTTCAGGATATGTTTTATATAGTGAATTAAAAAGAAAAGAAGCATTAGGGGAGTTTATTCCAACAGAAGAATCTTTTATTGTAGGAGCGCCTGCGAGTATTTCAGAATTGGTGATGAATTTCTTTTTTGGATTTTTATTTGGGTATAAAATTATTGGTGCTTTTACAGTTGCAAATGCGTTGAATAATACACAGGCTTTTATACTTTCTCTAGAGGGTAGTATAGGTGCTGGAATAGTTGGAGGAGCTATTTTGTGTTTTTTAAAATGGCAGGAAAAAAACAAACAAAAATTAGATCAACCCGAAACGCGCAAAGTCATGCTATGGCCACATGATAGAGTAGGAGATATAGTTTTACAAGCAGCTTTATGGGGATTTATTGGTGCTAAAATATTCCATAATTTAGAAAATATAGATGACCTTGTCAATGATCCTTGGGGGTCACTTATTTCATTTAGTGGACTTACCTTTTATGGGGGGTTAATATTAGCTACTATTGCAATTATCATTTACGTTCGTAAATATAATATGAGGGTCATTCATTTTGCAGATGCAATGTCACCTACGATGATTTTTGCTTATGCGGCAGGACGCATTGGATGCCATATGAGTGGAGATGGTGATTGGGGTATTGCGAATTACAATCCTAAACCTTTTTCATGGTTACCAGATTGGATGTGGGCATATCATTATCCGCATAATGTAGTCAATCAAGGAGTGCCTATTCCAGGTTGCGTAGGAAATTATTGCAATCAATTACCAGAGGCCGTCTATCCCACAACTTTTTACGAGATCATCATAATGTTCATTTTATTTGCTATTATTTGGGCGATTCGTAAAAAAATCACGCAGCCTGGTATTTTAACCGCAATCTACTTTTTATTTGCAGGAGGGGAACGTTTCTTTATTGAAAAAATAAGAGTGAATAATAAATATACATCATTGCCTTTTCAACCTACCCAAGCGGAATTGATTTCTACTTTCTTAATACTATTAGGGATTGTATTTTTAATCAAATCTAAATCTTGGTTTCCTAAAATAAATTCAAAAACACTTTAATTCAATTGTTATGCCATCTTTTGACATCGCTAGTTCAGTGGACATTCAAACATTAGATAATGCTGTGAATGTAGTTAAGAAAGAAATCACCAATCGATTTGACTTTAAAGGAAATCATGTAGTGATTGATTTAAATAAAAAAGAATACCTGATTCAATTAGAATCAGAATCGGATATGAAAATTCAGCAAATTGTGGATGTATTAATTAGCCGTTCCATGAAACAAGGTATTGATGCTTCTTCTTTTGATTTTTCTAAGGAATCTTTCCCCAGCGGTAAAATCTATAAAAAGTCGGTTTCAGTTAAAAACGGTCTTAAACAGGAGGATGCCAAAAAAGTGGTTAAGCTGATCAAAGACAGTGGATTAAAGGTGCAAGCTGCCATCATGGATGATATTGTACGTGTAACAGGTAAAAAAATTGATGATTTACAGGATGTTATAGCGGCTTGCCGAAGTGGAAATTTAGGCTTGCCACTTCAGTACATCAATATGAAATAAGGCTATTTGGTCCTTATTAGCCTTTAATATTTGGCAAAAACCCTGTTTTGCCTTAAATTTGCGTCCTATTTAATAATGGTACGGCAAAATCCGTGCTCCCTTAAAAATCATATAAATGAAACAAGGTATCCATCCAGAATCGTATCGTTTTGTAGTGTTTAAAGACATGAGTAACGGTACTTCTTTTTTAGGCAAATCCACTGCTCAAACAAAAGAAACTATTTTGTTTGAAGACGGAAAAGAATATCCAGTCATTAAATTGGAGATTTCTAACACTTCACATCCTTTTTACACTGGTAAAAACATGTTAGTGGATACAGCTGGACGTATTGACAAGTTCAATAAGCGTTACGCAAAGAAAAAATAATCAAGAGTGTAACTCTTTTTTATACAACATTTAAACCCTTTCTTATTGATTTAAGAAAGGGTTTTTTGTCAATTGAAACATATTAGAAACTAACTTTGTATTGAATAAATATTGGTTATGCAAAAATTGGATATACTTACTTTTGGAGCCCATCCTGATGATGTTGAATTAGGATGTGGTGGTACTTTATTGTCCTTGGTAGCGCAGGGCAAAAAAGTAGGCATTATCGATTTAACCAAAGGAGAGTTAGGAACCAGAGGAACTGTTGAAGGTAGATTAGTTGAAGCAGCAACAGCAGCCAAATTAATAGGAGCTGTGGTGAGAACCAATTTAGAAATGGCGGATGGCTTTTTTGAAAATAATGAAGCGCATCAATTAAAAGTGATTGAACAAATACGTCTTTATCAACCAAGTATCGTTTTTTGTAATGCACCTGATGATAGACATCCTGACCATGGACGTGCTTCCGCATTAGTGGAGGAATCATGTTTTAAAGCAGGGTTAGCAAAAATCAAAACAAGCTATCAAGGAGTAGATCAAAAGTCTTGGAGACCTACGCAAGTGTTTCATTATATTCAATCCAAATCTTTGACACCTCACTTTGTCGTAGATATTAGTGGGTTTATAGATCAAAAAATGGAAGCGATATTAGCGCACAGCTCTCAGTTTTTTGATCCTAATTCAACAGAACCAAATACTTTTATTTCAGGAGCTTCTTTCTTAGAATTTATCAAAGGAAGAGCGAAAGAAATGGGGCATCAAGTGGGGGTGGAATATGCGGAAGGATTTATTACTCATAAGTTATTAGGTATCCGTAATTTTGATTCCATCATTCAACAGACTACTTAAAAAATCTTGGTTTTAAAAATCAAATCATTTCATCATAAACATCACATTTTAGAAACATTTATAATATCATAATAAAATGGCCATTGTAAAAGTAGGATTAGTTCAAATGTCTTGTACTGCTGATAAAAAAAGCAATACCGAAAAAGCAATTCTTAAAATAAAAGATGCAGCTCAACAAGGAGCTCAAATTGTTTGTTTGCAAGAATTATTTACCTCTTTATATTTCTGTGATGTAGAATCCTATGATAATTTTAAATTAGCCGAATCTATACCTGGTCAAACCACAGATCAATTATCTGCGGTAGCGAAGGAATTGGGAGTCGTGATTATTGCTTCCTTATTTGAAAAAAGAGCCGAAGGCTTATATCACAATACCACAGCGGTATTAGATGCGGATGGATCATATTTAGGTAAGTATCGTAAAATGCATATTCCTGATGATCCAGCTTATTATGAAAAATTTTATTTCACACCAGGTGATTTAGGGTATAAAGTATTTAAAACAAAATTTGCTACCATTGGAGTTTTAATATGTTGGGATCAATGGTATCCTGAAGCAGCAAGAATTACAAGTTTAATGGGCGCTGAAATGTTATTTTATCCAACCGCTATTGGTTGGGCAACTTCACAAGATGAAGCGACTAATACAGAACAATACAATGCTTGGCAAACCATTCAACGTAGCCATGCTGTTGCGAATGGAGTACCTGTGATTAGTGTCAATAGAGTTGGCATGGAGCAAAATGGTGCGATGCAATTTTGGGGTGGCTCATTTGTCAGTAATCCTTTTGGGACTTTATTATATAAAGCCTCTCACGATCAAGAAGAAATTGCGGTGGTAGATATTGATACTGAAAAATCAGATAGTTATCGAACTCATTGGCCTTTCTTAAGAGATCGTCGAATTGATTCTTATGGCCCTATTACCAAAAGATATATTGACGATCAGGAAGATTAATTTTATTCCTTCTAACAATTATAATTTTTCGGGATTCAAATATCAATTTTCAATTATAATTCATCGGGAATTCGATTCCAAAAATGTAAAATAAATGAGTGCAATGGCAACAGGATTTCAAGAAATAAAAGGAGTGACTCCTAAATCATTAGGATATCATTTCCCGGCTGAATTTGCTAAACATGATGCCATGTGGTTAAGTTGGCCGCACAAAGAAGAAAGTTGGCCTGGGAAAATCGCAAGCATTTATCCATCTTATACCGAATTTATTAAAATAGTTGCGCTTACTGAAAAAGTATGTATTAATGTGGTAGATGAAAAAATGAAAAACTCGGCCATAAAAATGCTGCATTTAGCTGGAGCAAATATGGATCAAGTGCAATTTTTCATGCATCCCACCAATGATGCATGGTGTCGTGATCATGGGCCTTCTTTTTTAATTAATAAGAATACAAATTCAAAAGCTATAATAGATTGGAATATTAATGCATGGGGTGGTAAATATCCTCCCTATGATTTAGATGATGTGATTCCTACTAAAATTGCACAAGCTTTACAATTGCCGTTATTCAATCCAGGCATCATCATGGAAGGGGGTTCGGTAGATTTTAATGGTGCAGGCGCGGTACTTACTTCTAAATGTTGTTTATTAAATCCCAATAGAAATCCACATTTAAATCAAGATCAGATAGAACAGTATTTAATGGATTATTATGGAGTGGATCAAGTGCTTTGGGTGTCAGAAGGAATTGTAGGAGATGATACGGATGGTCATATTGATGATACTGTTCGTTTTGTAAATGAAGATACAGTAGTGACCGTGGTAGAAGAAAATGTACTTTCAGAAAATTATGATTTGTTGCAGCAAAATTTAAAAGAATTAAAAGCAATGCGTTTGTTGAATGGGAAGGCTTTAAACGTTATTGAATTGCCAATGCCTGCAGATGTGATTTATGAAGGACAAATGCTGCCTGCATCCTATGCTAACTTTTATATTAGTAATGGACATGTTATTGTACCTACTTATAAATGTGCACAGGATGATAAAGCGATGCAAATTATTCAATCTTGTTTTACAGACAGACAAGTAGTAGGAATAGATTCCACCGATATTATATGGGGTCTTGGGAGCTTTCACTGTTTAAGCCAACAAGAACCCAGTATTTAAATGAACTAAGATTTTTTTAAAACTAAGTATTTAAAAACAACGATATGAAAAAATTACAGGGATCCATGATAGTAAGTGCTATGATATTTGCATTCATTGCCTGTACTTCTTTTCCGTATGCCACTACCAATCAATTTTATAAAAATAGAAGCAAACAACTACAACAGGAATTAAAATTAAACCCAGGCATACAAACAGTTGAACAATTAACTAAAGCCAGCCAATGGGTAGGAACAACTAATTTTGATTTGCGTAAACCTAATTTTGTCATCATACACCATACTGCACAAAATTCATGTCAAGAGACTTTAAAAACTTTCACTTTAGAGAGAACTAAAGTAAGTGCGCATTATGTGATATGTAAGGATGGCACCATTCATCATATGTTGAATGATTATTACAGAGCCTGGCAAGCGGGTATCTCAAAATGGGGAAATAATTCTGATATCAATTCTAGTTCCATTGGAATTGAATTAGATAATAATGGATTTGATCCATTTGATACGGCACAAATCAATAGTCTGGTTTTGTTATTAGAACAGTTAAAGAAAAACTATAGTATCCCAGAAACTAATTTTATAGGACACGGAGACATTGCTCCAAAGCGTAAAGTAGATCCCAATATTCATTTTCCTTGGAAATATTTAGCCTCCAAAGGGTATGGTATGTGGTTTGATCCGCAGCCTAATTATATCTTACCAGTAAACACTTCTATAAGTTATGCTTTGGCTTTGGTGGGATATGATATCAAGGATACTACAGCCGCTATTTTAGCTTTTAAGCGACATTTTAGACAGGATAGTACCGCCATTATAACACCTGAGGATCAATCAGTTTTAGCCCAATTAATACAGTATAAGTTTACAAAATAAATTTTCGTACTAACAAATGTTAGCGTAATTTTGAGCAAAATATTTACTATGGATTTCAGTTTATCTGAAGAGCAGTTAATGATACAAAAAGCGGCTCGTGAATTTGCCCAACAAGATTGTTTACCGGGTGTCATTGATCGTGATGAAAAACAAAAATTTCCCTTAGAACAAGTTGAAAAGTTAGCCGATTTAGGCTTTTTAGGGATGATGACCGATCCTCAATTTGGAGGTGCCGGCATGGATACTATTTCCTATGTTCTAGCCATGGAAGAAATAAGTAAAGTGGATGCCAGTGTGAGTGTTTGTATGAGTGTGAATAATAGTTTAGTGTGTTGGGGTATAGAACATTATGGAAATGAAGCGCAAAAAAATAAATATTTAACTCCATTAGCACATGGTAAAAAAGACGGACTACTTTATGTAGGTGCTTTTTTATTAAGTGAGCCAGAAGCGGGTAGTGATGCCACGCATCAGCATACTTCGGCGATAGAAGATGGAGATCATTATATTTTAAATGGGGTCAAGAATTGGATCACGAATGGATCTACTGCATCTGTCTATTTAGTAATGGCGCAAACCGATGCTAGTAAAGGATCTAAAGGGATCAATGCATTTATAGTAGAAAAAAATTGGCCTGGAGTGAATGTAGGAGTAAAGGAAAATAAAATGGGTATAAGAGGTAGTGATACGCATGCTATTTCATTTACGGATGTGAAAGTGCCTAAAGAAAATAGAATAGGTGCAGATGGTTTTGGTTTTTCATTTGCCATGAAAACATTGAATGGGGGAAGAATTGGAATTGCAGCACAAGCCTTAGGTATAGCAAGTGGAGCATATGAATTAGCCTTGGCTTATAGTAAAGAAAGAAAGTCTTTTGGTAAACCTATTCATGAACATCAAGCCATCCAATTTAAATTAGCCGAAATGGCAACACGTATTCAATCGGCTCGTTATTTATGTTATTTAGCAGCTTGGGAAAAAGACCATGGAATGGATTATACGACTACTGCAGCAATGGCGAAGCTACATGCTAGTGATACGGCTATGTGGGTGACTACAGAAGCGGTACAAGTGCATGGTGGATATGGATTTGTGAAAGAGTTTCACGTAGAGCGTTTAATGAGAGATGCTAAAATTACTCAGATATACGAAGGGACCAGTGAAATTCAAAAAATGGTGATTGGAAGGAATATTACTAGATAGTATATTACATAGTTATTTCAATGAACTATTAATATTATCAAATTTGGATGTATTTTTGAATCCTTATTCGTATAGTTAAAAGTTTTCTTCATGTCGGTTAATACCACTGCGTTTCATCAAATTAAAAAAGAATTAACTGCTTCCGGTGTGGACTTGATAGCTGTAAGTAAAACTAAGCCCCATCAAGACATTATTGATTTATATGAGATAGGGCAGCGTGACTTTGGTGAAAATTATGTACAAGAATTAGTGGATAAAGCGGCTAGTTTACCAACCGATATTCATTGGCATTTTATAGGACATTTACAATCTAATAAAGTAAAATTCATTGCTCCTTTTGTACACCTCATACATGGAGTAGATAGTGAAAAGCTATTGCAAGAAATAAATAAACAAGCTTTAAAGAATAATAGAGTCATTGATGTTTTATTGCAAGTTCATATTGCTACAGAGGAAACCAAGTTTGGATTTGATGCTTCCTCTTTAATGGAATTGATTCAAAGTAATAGACTTATACAATATCAAAATATTTCAGTAAAAGGATTAATGGGCATGGCTTCCTTTACGGACGATATGCATAAAGTAAAAACTGAATTTGCTTCTCTAAGCCAATTGTTTCAACAAGTAAAAACCATTTTACCTGCTAACTCATTCCAAACCTTAAGTATGGGCATGAGTTCCGATTATGCTTTGGCCATACAACAGGGTAGTACTATGGTACGCATAGGTAGTTTGTTATTTGGCGCCAGGGAATACGCTAAATAATATAATATATTTGATAAGTTTACTTTACTCTACTCTACTTTACTTTACTTTACCATAATCAAATACTAACTGACAAAAGGCTTTCACACCTACTATAAAACCTGATTCATCTAAATAAAAATCAGCGGTATGATGGGGTGCTACTTCACTTGCTTTTTTATCCTTAGGCAAGGCTCCTAAATAAAAGAAGAAGCTGGGTGCTTTTTCACCAAAGAATGAAAAATCTTCGGCACCTGTTTGCCATGTAGTTTCTTCCACATTTTCAGCACCTGCCGCTTTAATAAGTGAAGGCAAAGTTTTTTTCACTAAACTTGGTTCATTGTAAGTGACTAATGTTTTGGTGTCAATAGTAACCTCTGCAGTAGCGCCTGTACTTGCTGCAATATTTTTTACCGTGTTTCTAATTCTTTCATGTACTTCCTTTTGCATTTTACTATCTAAGGTTCTGATAGTGCCTGATAATTCTGCAGTTTCAGGAATAATATTAGAACGTACACCACCTTTAATAGTTCCCACTGTAATCACTACTGGAGCTTTTGTTAAATCCATCTGTCTACTTACAATATGTTGTAACCCTTCAATAATTTGTGCAGCTGAAGCAATGGGGTCAATACCACCCCAAGGTTGTGAACCATGACTTCCTTTACCATTAATCTTAATCGTAAACCAATCTGAAGAAGCCATAAAAGCGCCTGGTTTATAATGAATTGTTCCCACTGGAATTTGAGATTCAATATGCAAACCAAAAACAGCATCTACTTTGGGTTGATCTAATGCACCGTCTTTAATCATTAAAGGTGCACCACCTTCTTCATTATTGGGAGGACCTTCTTCGGCAGGTTGAAATAAGAATACCACGGTGCCTGGCACGTCTTTTTGCATCGCTTGTAATACTTTAGCAGTAGCCATCAAAATAGATATATGTGAATCATGACCACATGCATGCATCACATCCACTTGACTACCCATAAATTCTGCAGTAACTTTTGAAGCAAAAGGAACCGGAGTTCTTTCTTTCACAGGAAGGGCATCAATATCAGCTCTTAATGCAACCACAGGACCTGGTTTCCCACCTTTTAAAATAGCCACCACACCCGTTTTTGCAACAGGGTAGCGAACTTCAATGCCGGGTAAAGTTTTTAAATAGTCGGCAATGAATTTTCCAGTATTTACTTCGCGATTAGATAACTCTGGATTTTCATGGAAATGTCTTCTCCATTTAATTAGTTGAGGCTCTATATCCTGTACTAATTGGGTATAGTTTTTAGGAAGATCTTGAGCTGTTACAATCATGCTGCTAGTCAACATGGTTAAAACAAAAAGAACAATAATTTTTCTCATATAGTAGTGTTTATTTTTTATTTGGTAGAATTTATTTTTTATGGAGCATAAATTGATTTTTAATAATATTTTTCATTCTTTCTATCTTTTTTCTTTCTTATTTTCTTTTTTTAATTCTTTAATTAATTCTTTTTCTTACTGTTATTTTTTAAACCTCTATTTTAGATTAAATTTAAGCTTGGTATTCTCCAAATACATTTCTTAATATATCTGATATCTCGCCTAAAGTACAATAATTTTCTACTGCATCAATCACTGGAGGCATTAAGTTGGTTCCTTCTTGAGCTGCCAATTTGATAGTAGCTAAACAAGTATTTACTTTATGGGTGTCTCTTTTTGTCTTTAATATTTTTAATTTTTCAATTTGTTGTAAGCGAATGGATTCATCTACTTTAAATACCGGCATGTCTTGCGACTCTTTGGATTGAAATTGATTGACACCTACAATTATTTTTTGTTGGGATTCAATATTTTTTTGATAAGCATAAGCGCTTTCAGCAATTTTATTTTGCATAAACCCAGATTCAATGGCAGCAACGCTTCCCCCCATGGCATCTATTTGTTGAATCAATTCTGTTGCTTTTTGGGCAATGTCATTAGTGAGACTTTCTACAAAATAACTTCCTGCTAATGGATCCGCAGTATCTGTGATACCACTTTCAAAAGCTACTATTTGTTGTGTTCTTAAAGCAACACTAGCTGCATCTTGTGTAGGTAGTCCTAATGCTTCGTCGTATCCATTGGTATGTAAACTCTGGGTACCTCCTAAAACCGCTGCAATGGTTTGTATGGTGACACGACTAATATTATTCATAGGTTGTTGTGCTGTAAGTGTCGCTCCGCCTGTTTGGGTATGAAACCTTAGCATCATTGCTTTCTCATCTGTTGCTCCTAATTCTTTCATCATATTGGCCCATAATGTTCGAGCTGCTCTATACTTAGCGACTTCTTCAAATAAATTATTATGAGCATTAAAAAAGAATGAAAGTCGTTTTCCAAATACATTAATATCTAAACCTTTTTCCAACGCTGCCTTTACATAGGCTTTCCCATTACTTAAAGTAAATGCTACTTCTTGTACGGCTGTACTTCCAGCTTCACGAATATGATATCCTGAAATAGAGATGCTATTCCATTTTGGAATATGTTCACTAGACCATTCAAAAATATCAGTTATTATACGCATAGAAGGCTTAGGAGGGTAGATGTAGGTTCCTCTTGCTGCGTATTCTTTTAAAATATCATTTTGTATGGTTCCACTTAATTTTTCTAAAGGGATGCCTTGTTTTTTTGCTAATGCAACATAAAAAGCTAGTAAAATAAAACCGGTTGAATTAATAGTCATGGAAGTGCTTATTTTATCCAATGGAATATCCTTGAATAAAATTTCCATATCCTCTATGGAACAAATGGAGACACCTACTTTTCCCACTTCGCCTTCGGCTAAATCATGATCGGCATCGTATCCAATTTGAGTGGGTAAATCAAAAGCAACACTTAATCCCATCACTCCTTGAGCGAGTAAAAAATGATATCTTTTATTGCTTTCTTCTGCGGTAGAAAATCCGGCATATTGACGCATTGTCCATAACTTACCTCGATACATGTCTGCTTGCACACCTCTAGTATATGGAAATTGTCCAGGCAATGCTTCTTGAATCATAGCATTCGCTCTCGTTGCTTCACTGTTAGAAATAGAAGGGACATCCGATGAAGTATAAACCTTCTTCACTTCAATACCACTATCTGTCTTTTTAGGTGCCTGTTGCATGGTTCAATTTACGAAAAAAATGTGTAGTAGAGAGTCCTGTAATATTTCTATTTTCGAAAATGTGCTGTCTTTTGATTCGGATTTAAGCTGTAATTTTGTATAACTATATATTTTAAATTTATTCCTATGTCAACAGTTATAGCAGCAAGCATTCCCGTGAGTTTTACAGCAGGTGCCATTGAGGAATTACATCGTTTAATGTCAGAGCCAGGTTTTGATAATCAACAGCGCCTAAGAGTAGGTGTTAAAGGAGGTGGTTGTAGCGGCATGACCTATGTTTTAGGTTTTGACGTTCCTAAAGAAGAAGATGAGCTTTTTGTTTTTGAAGGTATACCTTGTTGTATGGAAAAATCGCATCAAATTTATTTATACGGCATGACAATTGATTGGCAAGGGGGGTTGAACAGTCGTGGATTTACGTTTACGAACCCCAATGCGTCTAGTACCTGTGGATGCGGGACTTCATTTGCGGTTTAAAATTTAGTTGATATTTGAAGTTGAGATTGAAAAAATACCTAATTCTCTCTCTCCATCGCTGCGCTCAAAGTTCGTTCGAATTAGTATTGTTTTCAATTTATATAATCTTTCTATCAATAAAAAAGCCCCCGAATTTTCGAGGGCTTTTTTATTGATAACGATGAATCGTTTACTATTTCTTTTTGTCTTCTGATTTTCCGAGTGGTCGGCTTTTTGCAAAGTCTACTAATACTGGAGCCGCTACAAAGATAGAAGAGTAGGTACCAGTGATTACCCCAATTAACATTGCAAATGCGAAACCTCTTGTTACTTCACCACCAAAGATGAATAAAATTAAGATGGTTAAGAACACAGTTAATGAAGTCATGATGGTACGACTTAATGTTTGGTTGATCGCTTTGTTAATGATGGAAGCGTTATCAGAGCCTTTCATTAATTGACTGTCCTCACGAATACGGTCATATACAATTACCGTGTCATTCATAGAGAAACCAATTACGGTTAAGATAGCTGCAATAAAATGTTGATCTATCTCTAAAGGGAAAGGAACAAATTTACGAGCAAAACTGAATACAATTAAGGTTACTAATACATCGTGTAATAAAGAGAAGATAGTTCCTAAAGAATATCTCCAATCACGGAAACGTATGAATATGTATAAACAAATTGCGATTAAAGCAAAGATGGTTGCTTTAGTTGCACCTGCTTTTAAATCATCAGATATAGTAGGCAATACTGTTTGAGAACTTTGCTTATAATCAGTTTCAAATTCTTTGAAACTGATGTTGACAGGTAATTGCTTAGCTAATCCTTTGAACAATAAACCTTCTACTTCTTGATCAATATTATTTCCTTGCTCATGTATTTTATAAGAAGTAGTAATGTTGACTTGGTTTTTAGTATCTACTGTTTTAATAATTGGAGCTTCACCAAATACTTTCTTTAATTCGTCTCTAATTTCTTCTGTATTAACAGCAGTTTTAAATTTCACAGTATAGCTACGTCCACCTGCAAATTCAACTCCTTCATCAAATCCGTTGAAGAAACTTGCGATACCCATTACCAACACTACTGCTGATAACATATAAGCGTACTTTCTGAATTCGATAAATTTATAGCTAGCATGTTTAAAGATGCTTCTAGAAATTTTAGTGAAATATTCGAAGTGTCTGTTTTTGCTGGTGTAGATATCTGTAATTAAACGAGATACTAAAATTCCGCAGAATAAAGAAAGTAAAATACCAATGATTTGTGTGGTTGCAAATCCTAATACTGGACCTAATCCAAAGTAAGCTAAGATACAAGCTGTTAATAGGGTAGTAACGTGTGCATCCAATACTGGAGACATAGAACGTTTATAACCATCTGTTACCGCTAATTGATAACTTTTTCCTTTGGTTAATTCTTCTTTGATTCTTTCAAAAATAATTACGTTCGTATCTACTGCCATACCAATGGTTAATACCAAACCTGCGATACCTGGTGCGGTTAAAGTAAATCCTAAAGCACTTAAGATACCAATAGTAAATAATAAGTTTAATATTAAAGCAATGTTAGCTACCCAACCACCTGTGTTGAAGTATAATAACATCAAAGCAAATATGACTAAGAAGGAAATGCCAAAAGCCATAGCGCCACCTTGTATAGAAGCCTTACCTAAAGTAGGACCTACTTGTTGTTCTGCAACAATTACAGCAGGTGCTGGTAATTTACCACTCTCTAAAATTTGTGCTAAATCTTGTGCTGTTTTTAAAGAATAATTTCCAGAAATCTGAGAATTACCTGTAGTAATTGCATCATTAACGTTAGGTGCTGAATACACGATATTATCTAAAACGATAGCAATGGGTTTGCCTACGTTCTTAGAAGTCATTTTACCCCAAATGCTGGTACCCACTTTATCCATGTTCATTTTGATAGCAACTTTTCCTCTTTCATCATAATCTTGCGCAGCATTAGCAACGTGGTCGCCTTCTAATTCAGCAATACCGTTGTCTAAAGTTTTGATAGCATATAAAGGAAGAACATCTTTTGTTTTAGGATCTTCTGATTCCACTTTACCATACATGAAAACTAAATTGGTAGGGAACTTAGATTTTACTTCTGTCATTGCTAAGTACTTGTTTAAAGTACCAGTATCTTTTTTCAAGATATAACCAATTTCAGCAGGGAATATATATTGTCCATTTTTACCTTGGTAGGGTTGTGTGAACTGAACAGTTCTTAATAATGGATTTTTGTTTGCCTTTAATTTACTAGTATCCATCTTAGCAGTTACTGCAGTATCTACAGAACCGTTTAGGCTAGCTTCAATAGCTTTATCAGCAGATAAAATACCTTCTTGAAAATCTTTGTTTTCAAAAGTATATACTTCAAAAAATTGAAGATTCGCAGTTGATTGTAAATAAGAACGAACACGCTCTTTATCATTCACACCTGCTAATTCAATATTGATAATACCTTTGTTCGCATCTGGATTAATATTTGGAGAAGCCAAACCAAAACGGTCAATACGCGTTCTTAAAATACGATACGTGTTATTGAAAGCTTGAGTTGCTTGTTCTTTTAAATAAGTGGCAGCTACATCATCTGATGCATCAAACTTTAATTTACCATTACTGCGTGTCGCAAATAAAGGAGCTAGTTTTCCAGAAGGATTTGTTATCGCATATTCATCTCTGAATAATGAGATTAAATCGGCACTACTATTCGCTTTTTTAGCAACTGCATTGGTTAAAGCAGTATTGAAAGCTGGATCCTTGGTATAGTTAGCTAAAGATTTTATTAACCCACCTAATCCTACTTCCATTGTCACACTCATACCACCTTGTAAATCAAGGCCTAACATGATTTCTTTTTCTTTTGCAGAAGCATAAGTAGTTAAACCAAAAGCTAATTTGGTTTCCTTGGTGCTGTCTAATAAATGCTTTACATAAGCTTTTTGAGCATCACTCACACTGTCATTATACCAAAATTGCTTGTCTTTGTCGTTGGGGTATAAAGATTGAGCAGTAGGTAATTTCTTAACCCAAGCTGCTGCTTTTGCTTCCATTGCTTTTTCATGGCTGCGAACAAACCAAGTAAAAGACAATTGGTAAAGACAAATCAAAATAAGCGCAAATGTAAAAAAGCGCACTAATCCTTTAAGTTGCATAGTCGTTTGATTAACTGATTTTTAGTCGGCAAATATAATGGAAACGGAGGGAAAACTAAGGCTAAATGGCCATTATTTTACCGCTGAAAGCTTGATGTCAAAGTATAAAGGAGAATTGCCTGGAATGGAAGAACCAGCTCCTGCAGCGCCATATCCTAAAGAGGAAGGAATTAATACTTTGATTTCACCGCCTACGCCAATCAAGGGCACCGCTTTTTGCCAACCTAAAATAAGGCTACTTAATGGATAAGTGATGGTTCCGGCATCAAACTGATTGCCATTCATTAATTGACCCACATAAGTGACTGTGATGGTATTACTTATCGTAGGCTTTGTTCCAGTACCTGGAGTGATAATTTGATATAAAATACCACTTGGATCTTCAGTATAGGTAATATTATTAGCTTTAGCGAAGCCTATCATTTGTTCCTTTTCATTGGCTCCAGACTTGCTACAACCAGTTATGCCAAATATGGCTAAAATGGTCAAAAAAGAGGCTAAAATGGTTAAAAATGGGGTGTTTTTGGTCAATTTTGAGTGATTTTGGCTCATTTTTTAGATTTTATATGTTTTAATTCTTGATAACGTTGCTCATTCATTTCAAAGCTAAATTGTTGATAGAGGAAGGCAATTCCTACCGAAATAACAACAATAGATAAAAGTATCCAAATTTCATTTCCTCTCATATTGGCGACCATATTAGCTCGCTCATACCATCCAGACTCTGTGATGATCATAGAAAGTATACCAAGCGCTAGCCCAATACTTAATCCCCTTAAAAAGGGTTTTCTTTTATAATTGGGTAGTAATCGATCCTTTTCCCACTGTTGGTAAAATTTTTCTTCCTCGGCACTAATCATAGGGCAAATTTATGCATTGATAGTTAGATTCCCTTTTTCCGATGTACTTTTAATTTTAAACGAACAATTTTTTTATGAAAACGATATTTCAAAAATGGGGGGTCACTATTTTTATTCTGTTATTATCCGTCCATTTATATGCACAAATTTTAGGAGAAGATTTCAAATATCTACAATGGGGTTCTAAGTTTTTATTAATTCCTACCTTAATGGCTTACTTGGCTGCTCAAAATTTCCCTAATGTTTCAAATAAAGAAAAGTGGTTTATCATGCTAGCTTTGTTGGGATCCTTAGCCGGAGATGTGTTACTAAGTTTTCCCAATTTATTTATTGTGGGTATGGTGGCATTTATGACCACACATATTTTTAATATTTTATTTTTCACGCAACATGCACCCAGCGTAGGGTCTAATAATACCAAAGTATATGTTTATACAGCACTGCTTTCAATTTTCTGTTTTATAATTTATGCCAATTTAAAAAACGCAATGGGTAGTTTGATTTATCCAGTTCTCGTGTACATGATTTTAATTTGTAGCTCGGCGATTTGTGCCGTAAGAGCATCGCGAAATGATAAAGTAAAAATGATTGCTAATTTATTTTGGATTCCAGGGATGTTATTTTTTATTACCTCGGATGCGGTTTTAGCTTTCAATAAATTTAGCTGGGAGAAAACGGGACCTCATATCAAAAATATTGGCTTAGTGACTATGTTGACTTATGGTATTGCACAATTGCTTTTAGTAAAAGGTTTTCAATTGTATTTTACAAATAATAAGTCGGAGTAGGAGGTGGAAAAAAAATAAAAAAAATATAAAAAAAAGCTCCTCTCGAAATTTCGAGAGGAGCTTTTTTAATGTGTATACTTTGTAAAGTATTAGTATCCACCCATGCCGCCCATTTCTGGATGACCACCACCTGCAGGAGGTGCAGCTGGAGCAGGTTTGTCAGCAATAACGCATTCTGTTGTTAACAACATAGATGCAATAGAAGCTGCATTCTCTAAAGCAACTCTTGTTACTTTAGTAGGATCAATAACACCCGCTTTAAATAAGTTTTCAAAAACTTCAGTTCTAGCATTAAATCCGAAATCATCTTTTCCTTCTTTGATTCTTTGAACTACGATAGAACCTTCGATACCGCTATTTTTAACGATTTGACGCAGTGGTTCTTCGATCGCTCTTCTTACGATTTGGATACCTGTATTTTCATCATCGTTCGAACCTTTTAATTTATCTAAGCTAGCAACGGCACGGATATAAGCCACACCACCACCAGGTACGATTCCTTCTTCAACAGCAGCGCGTGTTGCATGTAAAGCATCGTCAACACGATCCTTCTTTTCTTTCATTTCAGTTTCGGTTGCAGCACCTACATATAAAACAGCTACACCACCACTTAATTTAGCTAAACGCTCTTGTAATTTCTCACGATCGTAATCGGAAGTTGTATTTTCAATTTGCGCTTTAATTTGGTTGACTCTTGCAGTGATATCAGCTTTTTTACCTTTACCGCCTACGATAGTCGTATTGTCTTTATCAATGGTGACAGAAGAAGCTTGACCTAAATAAGTTAAGTCCGCATTTTCTAATTTGAAACCTTGTTCTTCACTAATTACAGTTCCTGCAGTTAAGATAGCAATGTCATTTAACATTTCTTTTCTGCGATCACCAAATCCTGGTGCTTTTACAGCAGCTACTTTAATAGTACCACGTAATTTGTTCACTACTAATGTTGCCATTGCTTCACCTTCTAAATCTTCCGCAATGATCACCAATGGACGACTTGTTTGTGCTACTTTTTCTAATATATGTAAGATATCTTTCATTGCTGAAATCTTCTTGTCATAAATTAAGATATATGGATTTTGTAATTCAGCTTCCATTTTTTCGCTATTGGTAACGAAATAAGGAGAAGTATATCCACGATCAAATTGCATACCTTCTACTACATCTACTGTAGTGTCAGTTCCTTTTGCTTCTTCAACAGTGATCACCCCTTCTTTACCTACTTTACCCATTGCCATGGCAATTAATTTTCCAATTTCATTGTCATTGTTAGCAGAGATAGAAGCTACTTGTTCAATTTTTTTAGAATCATTACCAACAGTTTGTGATTGTGCTTTTAAACTAGCCACCACTTTTTCAACTGCTTTATCAATACCGCGTTTCAAATCCATTGGATTTGCACCAGCAGTTACGTTTCTTAAACCTTCACTGATGATTGCTTGCGCTAACACAGTCGCAGTAGTAGTTCCATCACCAGCAATATCTGCTGTTTTGCTAGCTACTTCTTTGAC
This sequence comes from Chitinophagaceae bacterium, assembly GCA_037141925.1. Lineage (GTDB taxonomy): Bacteria > Bacteroidota > Bacteroidia > Chitinophagales > Chitinophagaceae > Sediminibacterium. Next base: position 83,082 of record JBAXBS010000001.1, on the reverse strand, counting down.
CATTTGAGCACCAATGTTTTCAATAGGATCTTCTAAGTCAATTTCTTTTGCTACAGATACCCCATCCTTAGTAACAGAGGGAGAACCAAATTTTTTCTCAATCACTACGTTACGACCTTTAGGTCCTAAAGTCACTTTCACTGCGTTGGCTAAAGTATCAACGCCTTTTTTCATTTTATTTCTCGCTTCTAAATCGAAAAAAATCATTTTAGACATATAGAGTTGTTTTTAATTTTTAAAAATAAAGAACCATTATACAATGGCCAAAATATCACTTTCACGCATAATCAATAAATCTTGACCTTCAATTTGGATTTCTGTTCCAGCGTATTTACCATATAAAACAGTATCACCTACTTTCACAGTCACTGGTTCGTCTTTCTTACCTGTTCCAGCAGCAACGACAGTTCCACGTTGTGGTTTTTCCTTTGCGGTATCTGGGATGATGATTCCTCCAGCTGTTTTTTCTTCTGCAGCGGCAGGCTTAACAATCACTCTGTCATGCAGAGGAGTAATGTTCAATTTCTTAGCCATACTTTATCGTTTTTATTGTTTAATAATGTTTGTACCCTAATGTTATCGATAACCATGCCAATGACCTTTTTTCAGTATATAAAGGTCAAAATTTCAGTTTATTGATTATGAAGGGCTTGGGGGAGGCAAATCTATGCCTAAAATTGCATGCTTGAACTAGTTTTAAGGTAAAAAATGTCAGTTTTTATCAATTTATTGGATAGATTTGCAGCCATTTAGCTCTTACACATATGATGAATCGAAGAAATATTAGGATTAAAGTAATGCAGGTGCTATACATGATAGAAGCCGAAAATCAAGCCAGCCCTAGCTCATTGCTCCAAAAGGAATTTGACAAAACTCGAAATTTGTTTGTATTTCTGGTTCATTTAATACACCAAGTGGCATTATACGCCGAGGTAGAAGCAGGACAAAGAGCCTCCAAAAACTTACCAGATCATGCAGATTTATCTGTCAATATTAAATTGGCAGGGAATAGTCTTGTGTGGCAAACCCTTGAAAATGACAATTTTAAAAAGGCTTGCGAAATCGTAAAACCACAACAGTGGATTCAAGATGAAATGGTGAAGGGCTTGTTTAGACAGTTGTCTGAGACTCCCGAATATGCACAATATATTGCCGAAGACAGTCGCGAAAAATCAAAGGAAAAGGAAATTTTAAAATTCATTTTTGGAACTCTAATATTGAATTCAGAAAATACCTTGGATTATATAGATGAACATTTCACCAATTGGGAAGATGAAGGAGAAGTGATGATTGGGTTTATTTTAAATTATTTACAAAAACCAAGCAGCATTGATTTCTTGGATTTAGTAGGAGACGAAAAAAATAAGTTTGCCAAAGATTTGTTAGCCACAGCCATAGAGAAAAAAACAATCACAGAAGATATCATTAAGCCTACCTTAAAAAATTGGGATCCAGAACGTATTGCTGTAATAGATATGATCCTCTTGCGTTTGGGTGTTTGTGAATTGATGTATTTTGATACGATTCCGACCAAAGTGACTATCAATGAATACATCGATTTAGGAAAGGATTATAGTACCGAACAAAGCGGACATTTTGTGAACGGAATTTTGGATCATATTCACAAGGATTTGGTGAATACAGGTAAAATTCAAAAAATTAGCCATAAAAATAAATAATCGTTAATTCGACCTATAAAATAATTTGGAATATGGTTTCCGATTATATTTGTAACAACAAAAAGCAAATTTTAAATTTTTAAATAAAACAACATGATGCAAATTTTATTACAAGCCCCTCAAGGTGGTGGTACTTTTCAGTTAGTAATGTTAGGTGGTATTATTTTAGTTTTCTGGTTTTTTATGATTCGCCCGCAAGCTAAAAAAGCAAAAGAGCAAAAGAAGTTCATTGACACAATGCAAAAAGGAGACAAAGTGGTTACCATTGCTGGTATCCATGGTACTATTAATAAAGTGAATGAAGACAATACTGTTCAATTAGAAGTAAACCCAGGTAGTTACCTTAAAATTGAAAGATCTTCTATTAGTTTAGAGTGGTCTCAAGCCTTAAACAAATAAAACATTTGTTTAAGTAAAAATTGAATCCGAAATTGGGGTAATTAATTTCGGATTTTTTATGCGCATGATTGGCTTAACAGGAGGCATTGGATCGGGCAAAACTACGGTGGCAAAAATATTTGCAACTTTAGGTATTCCTGTTTTTAATGCGGATGATACAGCCAAAGAATTAATGCAAAACAGCCCCCTGTTGAAGGAACAATTAATGCAACAATTTGGTGCTGATGTATATCAAGATGGCCAATTAAATAAAGCTTATTTATCTAATATCGTTTTTAAAGATCCTTATCAATTAAATCTTTTAAATGCCATTGTGCATCCTGCTTCCATTCAAGCGGCATGGGATTGGGCAGCGCAACAAAATGCACCTTATGTCATCAAGGAAGCAGCGCTCATTTTTGAATCTAATGCAGCGGAAGGGTTGGATCAAGTAATTGGAGTATCCGCGCCATTGTCATTACGTATTCATAGAGTGATGCAGCGAGATCAATGTACTAAAGCAGATGTTGAAATGCGCATGAGAAACCAAGTGTCAGATTCCATCAAGATGAAATTATGTGATTGGGTGATTACTAACAATGATCAAGAATTATTAATTCCTCAGGTATTAAAAATTCACGAAGCCCTTACAAAAGGTATTTAACATTTCAAGTCTTATAATTTTAAAAATATTTTTGGGATAAATCAAGAAATCGAAATACTCTTGATTTATATATTTTATAAAGCTTTCTCTATTTTATAACACCATCTTTTTAGTCGTCCATCAAAATCAAACGGGGTAGTCGCTTTAGTGATGTCTTTTATTTGTGTGCTGTGTATCTTTTCGGTATCTAAAACGAATCTTGAAAAATTTGTGCTAAAGTATAAAGTCGCGCCTGGTTTCATAGCTTTTAAAACATCATTGATTAATTCAACATGATCCATTTGAATATCTAGTATATCCTTCATTCTCTTACTATTACTAAAAGTAGGAGGATCCATAATGACTAAATCAAATTCACTACTGGGTAAGGTTTTCAAATACTGTTTTACATCAGCATGTATAAAATGATAGGAACTGGGATTTATCAACTTGTTGAGTGCAAAATTATCTTGACTCCATTGTAAATAGGTTTTTGATAAATCTACAGAAGTCACGCTGCGTGCACCTGCAGCTGCACAATACACCGAAAAGGAACTGGTATAAGAAAATAAATTCAAAACATTTTTTAGAGGTGCTTGTTCAGCCACTATTTGTCTTGTAATACGATGATCTAAAAATAATCCAGTGTCTAAATAGTCGGTGAGGTTGACTAAAAATTGGTGCCCGTTTTCTTGTACAGTTATGATTTTAGAGGCAATGACTTCTTCAGCTTTTTCATATTGGCCCTCTCTATGTGACATTCTCTTTCGCACTCTTAAAAACATTTTTTCAATGGGGACCTGCGTCATATTTTCAATGATCTTTTTGGTTTCTTCCAACCAAACCTCATGTTCCTCATCGGTTAAAGCATGTCTTCGATTGTATTCGGCGATATAAATATAATCCTCATATAGTTCAATACAAATTGGAAATTCAGGTAAATCATGGTCATACAATCTCCAGCAACTTATATTTTGGCGCTTGGCTTGTTTTAATCGATGCTTATAGTTTTTAAGCAATCGATTCTCGAACATCTGAAATTTCTCTGTCGTCATAGTGTTTATAAAAAAAGAAGCGTTATAAAAATAACGCTTCTAAAATTAAATGATTTTAAAACATTTAATACTATTTTAATTTAGCAAGTGCTTCTTTAACTCGAGCCCATGCTTTTTCAATGTTGGGCATACTATTGGCAAAGGAAAAACGCACACAATTAGGTTCACCAAATGCATCACCCATGACCGATGAAACATTCGCTGTGTTTAATAAATACATGCTAAAGTCGGAAGCGTTTGTAATGGTAGTCGTACCATCTGTTTTTCCATAATAATGGCTTACATCAGGGAATACATAAAATGCGCCTTGTGGAGCAAAGCACTTAAATCCAGGAATATCATTCACTAAAGCCAATGTTTTTTCACGACGTCTTGTAAATTCTTCCGTCATTTCATGAGAAGGTTTTAAATCACCCACTAAAGCAGTTACAGCCGCTTTTTGTGTAATGGAACATGTCCCTGAAGTAAATTGACCTTGTAATTTCTCCATAGCTTTTGCAATCTCAACACTTGAAGCAGTATATCCTAATCTCCATCCAGTCATGGCAAAACCTTTACTCAATCCATTAATGACTACCACCTGATTTTTGATTTCGTCAAATTGAGCAATACTTTCATGTTTGCCTACGAAATTGATGTATTCGTAAATTTCATCTGATAATATTGTAATGCCTGGATACTTTTTAAATAAATTGGCAAGGGCTTCTAATTCATCCTTACTATACACTGCTCCTGATGGATTACATGGAGAGGAGAACATAAATACTTTGGTATTTGGAGTAATAGCAGCTTCCACTTGTGCAGGAGACACCTTAAAACCATCTTCTACCGTACTTCTAATTTCTACCACTTTACCTCTTGCGATTTTTACCAATTCGGAATAAGTCACCCAATATGGAGTGGGGATAATCACTTCGTCACCATCATCTACTAATGCTAAAATAGCATTGGCTAAACTTTGTTTAGCTCCTGTAGAAGTCACTATTTGTTCAGGTTTGTAATCTAAATTATTATCACGTTTTAATTTACTGCAAACTGCTTCACGTAAATCCAAGAAACCAGCAACAGGAGTGTAGTGACTCCAGTTATCATTGATGGCTTTTATAGCAGCATCTTTAATATGTTGAGGTGTATCAAAGTCTGGTTCGCCTAAACTTAGGTCAATCACATCAATTCCTTGAGCACGTAATTCACGACCTAATTTGGCCATTTTCAAAGTTTCTGGCTCACTAAATCGGTTTAATAAAGAAGATAAAATCATAGTTAATTATTTGATGCAACAAATTTCGCAAATAATTCGCAAACACGTGTAAGTTTTGTGCAATAAAGGCTAGGAAATTATGCAGTACATGTTAATAATTCAACAAACTGTCAAAATTGGGTAAGTAACGCTTTTTACGTTTTAATTCATATTGATATACTAATTCCCCAATATGCTTATAAAAGGGGTAACCCACTGAATCATAATCATACTTGCTGTCATTTTGAATCCCATCACTATTGCAATAAATCACGGCACTTAACATAAACTCCACTTTGTTTAAGGTATCTACTACGTAGGCGTTATCTAATAAAAAACCGTAAGCGTCTCCTTCCTTATTAAAAATTTTAATATGTGAAGGCATAGGAACTTTTTCGGCACCCATTAAAACAAATTTGCTATAAGTAGCCCAGTATTCAGTGGTATCATAGGTAGGATACTGAGCTTCATAAGGAAGTGTTCGCATCCACTTCAATAAAAATTGTCTATCCGCTAAGGTTAGATTAAACTTTTGCTGAGGGGAGGTTTGGTCATAAAAAATCACAGATTGCATGATATGATGCAAGTCGCTTAATGAAATTCTATTTTTTACTGAAAAATCAAATGGAGCATGTATCAGTGAATCTTTATTATTTAAATACCCTTTATCTAAAAAGACATTATAATTAGGAAGAGGGTCTGTATTATATTGAGCGGGTTGTTGAAAAACTAACTGGTCAGTTTCGTCATAAAAACTCACTTGAGGAGTATGTCTGTTTTCATCGGCGGTACGTCCTAAATCCAAACGATTTCTTATGTAAATATTTGGATAGCCTTTACTAGCTAATTGATCATGAATATATTTTTGACCTAGGAATTCGTATAATCTGTTTGCTGCGTCATTGCTGCTAATTAATAAAATTTCTTTAATAGCTTGTTCTATATTTTGTCGACCATCTTGTGAGAAGGGATTATTATAAATTTGTTGTTGCCTTGAATTAGCACTATCATAAATGGCCCTTGTGTTTTTATTAAGTCCTTTAATATTTAAATTATTTAATTTTTCTAATGCTAATACCGATAAAGGAAATTTAATAGTACTCGCAGGATAAAAATATTCGTCTGCGTTTAAGCGATATGAAAATTCTTTAAAGTGAGGTATATTATTTTTGTCGCGATCAATTTGGGTATATAAAATTTGAATTCGATTAGCGGAGGGGTCTTTTATAAATGAACCAAACTGTGCAGGTTGACTGGCCATTAACTGGCGAAGTAATACAGTATCCTTTTGACCATAGGTGATTAGGGCGCTTAGATAAAGGGCTAGGAATAAAAAATACCTTTTCATAATCAAATGTAATAAAAACTAACATACATTTGGATATGAATCAAGAAAAGTTTATTTCCGTTTTTGATATGTTTAAAATAGGAGTGGGCCCTTCTAGTTCTCATACATTAGGCCCTTGGAAAGCAGCTTTGCAATGTATAAGTGAACTCCTAGAACAGCAAAAATTGGAGGCAGTTGATTCTTTACAAATTAAATTATATGGGTCTTTGGCCAAAACAGGAAGAGGCCATGGATCCGATATTGCCCTATTAATGGGTTTGTGTGGGGAAGACCCTGTCACTACAGACACTTCATTACTCCTTCAAAAAGTGGACGCAATAAAGTCAAAGGGGGAATTGGTGTTATCGTCACAGCATAGCATTTCATTTGTGTATGAACGTGATTTTATTTTCTTAAAAAATGAATCATTGCCTTATCATCCCAATGCCTTGCAAATCATATTTCATTTTTCGGATCAAACTAGTAGTACAAATACCTACTATTCTATAGGCGGAGGATTTATTGAAAAAGAACTTTCGGATTTTACAAATACTACTAAAGAAAATACTACTAAAGAAAATGAGAGTACTATAAATGGAAAGTCAAATGGAAAGTCAATTGAAAAACTAAATACTTCAAATTCCCAAAATCATCCGCAAGTGGATTTGCCTTTTGAATACAGAACTACTGAAGAATTATTGCATGGTTGTATGAAATCGGGATTGCCTATTCATGAAATTGTCTTAGAAAATGAATTAATGTTCCATACTGCTGATCATATCAATCAGCAAGTGGATGCGATTTGGAAAGTGATGCTTGATTGTATGTATAAAGGTTGCCATACGCCTGGTGAATTACCTGGGGGATTAAAAGTACAGCGCAGAGCGTATGAACTCAATAATACTTTATTAAATAATCAAACTGCTTCTAATTTAAACGAATGGTTGGTATTGATAGAAAAGGGCGGACATGATTTTAAATATATATTAGATTGGGTGAGTTGTTTTGCATTGGCTGTGAATGAAGAAAATGCTTCCTTTGGTAGAGTGGTAACGGCTCCTACCAATGGGGCTGCTGGAGTGATTCCTGCAGTATTGTTATATGCTAATTTATTTTGCGATAAAAAAGATCCTAGTCATATTCGACAATTTTTATATACTGCTAGTGCAGTGGGGATGTTATTTAAAAATGGAGCTACTATTTCTGCAGCAATGGGTGGATGTCAAGCAGAAATTGGAGTATCCTCTGCGATGGCAGCTGCAGGCTTAGCGGAATTATTAGGTGGAAGTCAAAGACAAACTTTAATGGCAGCCGAAATTGCAATGGAACATCATTTAGGACTTACATGCGATCCGGTAGGTGGGTTGGTTCAAATACCTTGTATTGAAAGAAATACTATGGGTGCTATTAAAGCGATTACAGCTGCTCAATTAGCTTTACAAAGCAAACCCGATTTTGCATTAGTAAGTTTAGATAAAGTCATTCAAACCATGTGGAATACGGCATTAGATATGAATGCGAAATATAAAGAAACTGCAGATGGAGGATTGGCAACACAAATATCAATTGCTTTAGCAGAATGCTAATGCGAATTAAGCTTCGTTTTCTGCAAATTCGTAATTAGAATAATCCTGTATCACATTATACAAAGTTCCTCTTTCGATTGGTTTACGTTTAGCTTGTTGAATTAATCTCACTAATTCCTGTGTACTCATTGCAGGTGTTTGTTCTTCGCTACCTGCCATAGAATAAATTTTAGTGGTATCATCAATCGTTCCGTCGATATCATTCACCCCATAACTTAAAGTCAATTGTGCCGTTTCGCGACCTAACATGGGCCAATAAGCTTTAACATGAGGAAAATTATCCAAGTACAATCGAGAGATTGAATACATTTTTAAATCATTCAATAGGGTAGATTCAGGAACATCGTGCATGTCATTGTCCTTGTTTCTAAATTTCAATGGAATGAAAGTGTTGAAACCTTTTGTTTCATCTTGTAATTGACGTAATCTTTCCATATGATCAATACGATGCCATGCTTTTTCGATATGTCCGTATAAAAGGGTGGCATTACTATGCATACCTAATTGATGTGCTGTTTTGTGTATATGTAACCATTCGTCAGCAGTTGCTTTATCATTACAAATCACAGTTCTAATTTCTGGATGAAATATTTCGGCACCTCCACCTGGTAGAGAATCTAAACCTGCTTCATGTGCTAATCTCATTCCTTCTTCTACCGAAACTTTTGCTTTACGGAACATGTAATCTAATTCCACTGGTGTAAAGGCTTTAATATGCAATTCGGGACGATGTGCTTTAATAGCACGCATGAGTTCTAAGAAAAATTCAAGTGTTAATTTAGGATGAACACCTCCTACAATATGAACTTCAGTGACGGGTTTACCATCGTATGATTTTACAATATCCAACATTTGATCAATAGTCAATTCCCATCCTTCTTCCTTGTGCGCATATAATTTGGAATAGGAACAAAACTTACAAGAGAACACACATACATTGGTAGGTTCAATATGAAAATTTTTGTTGAAATACGTAGCGTCACCATGTAAAGATTCTCTTTTCCAATTTGCTAATGCTCCTACAAAGGGAAGACTTGCATTTTCAAATAAATAAACACCCTCATCAAAAGAGATGCGTTGATTATTAATTATTTTTTCACCTATTTGTTGTAATGTTGGATTGGTTTCGGCTGCTATCACCACTTCTATATTCCCCTTGTTCATATACGTGTACTTTATGCCCACAAAGTTAGGTATTAAATATAGAAAATAGAACAGGAAATGAGCTAATAGAAATCATAAGATACACTCTATTAACCCACTAAGATACCCGCAATACTGGCAGATAAATAGGAGGCTAAAGTGCCACATAAAAGCGCCTTAAGCCCTAATTCGGCTAAGTCCTTGCGACGAGAGGGGGCTAATTCTCCAATACCACCAATTAACATTCCAACGCTGCTAAAATTTGCAAATCCACAAATAGCAATACTTACTATAAGCAATCCCTTTTCGGTTACAATAGGAACCACTTTACTTGTTAAACTTTTAAAGGCAACAAATTCATTAATCGTTAATTTTTGTCCTAATAGGGTTGCTGCATTTTGTATATCGCCACCAGGAATACCCATCGCCCATGCCATAGGATAAAATAATTTTCCAAAAATAAAATTCAAACTCAAATTTAAATCAGCATTAAAAATATGTCCAATTTTCAATAAGCTCCAATCAATCAATGAAATTAATGCGATAAAACCAATCAACATCGCTATTACATTCATTGCAATTTTAAAACCATCTCCAGCACCATGTGTGATCGCATCTATCGTATTACTGTATTGGCTTTTTACTTCTAATTTCACTTCACCCATGGTTTGAGATACTTCGGTTTCTGGAAATATAATTTTAGCAATAACTAAGGCACCAGGTGCTGCCATTAAACTTGCTGTAATTAATTTAGGAGCAAGATCTATACCCGCTTGTGCACCCATGTTTGCGTATACAATTAAAATACCACCCGCAATACAGGCTAAACTTCCACTCATACTAGCTAAAATTTCACTTTTAGTCATCGTGGCTAAATAGGGGCGAATCATGACTTGCGCTTCCACTTGTCCTACAAAAGCACTCGCGACATTACTTAAAGCTTCTGCACCACTCACGCGCATGATAAAATTCATGGCTTTAGCAATCACCGAAATGATTCTTTGCATGATGCCAAAATGATAAAATAAAGCTACAATTACACAAACTAATATAATAGTGGCAGTCACATTAAAAGCAAATACAAAACCGCCATTGGTGAAATCGGTCACGCCTGCGGGGGTAGTTGCAGCAATACCACCATATACAAAGGCAGCTCCTTGACGAGCAAATTGTTCAATTTTACCCATGCCTTTGCCTAATATTTGAAAAAAGCTAGTGATAGCGGGGATTTTTAATATTAAAAAACCAATAGTCAATTGTAATAACAATCCGCTCATCACCAAACGATGATTGATTTTGGATTTATTATTGGAGAATAAATAAGCAATCATTAAAATGACAATAATTCCAATCACTCCTTGAAATCTTTCCATAGGTTTAAATTATTGTAGAAAGATAAATAAAAATGGTTGAATTAACAGTGTATAAAGCAAAAAACCTCCTCGCCACTAAGGGAGAGAAGGTCTTGAATATCTCTGATACTTATTTAGATGATTATTTTCAAGCTAAACTTAAAGAGGGAGTTCCTTTAAGTTAGTAGGTATAAGATCTATAAATGAGATTGAATTTTTTTATCCAATACTGCTTTAGGAACTGCACCAATTTGTTTGTCTACTACTTGTCCGCCTTTTACAAATAAAATAGCAGGGATAGAAGTAATACCAAAGTTCATACTTAAATTAGGATTCACATCCACATTTACTTTTCCAATGTTTACTTTTCCTTCATAGTCTTTTGCTAATTCTTCAATAACGGGTCCAATAGCACGACAAGGTCCACACCATTCTGCCCAAAAATCAATCACTGTTAATTTTGGACTTTCCATGACTTCTTTCTGAAAATTCGCATCTGTAAATTCTAATGCCATAATTGTATATTTTTAAATTTTATAGTTCTTGTTCTTATTACTCCAAAAATAGTTCCAATATTTAATAACTGCCCTTTTGACTTTTCCACTAAATCTGCTAGCTGTTGGGGACAAATTTTCAGCCAAGCAGTCATGTCTTACAAAAGATTGACCTGAACCTGAACATCTGGGTGGTTATCTAAAAAAAGTATCATATCATCATTTATCTGGAATCCGCGTTCATAAGTCAATAAACTTGCTACCATTTGCTCTCTGGGTTCAATAAAATTGAATTTTAAAGAGGCTTTTCCTGGGTTTTGTTTTACATTTTTTTCAATGAAAGCAATCATTTCAGGGTTGAGATGGGAGGGGTGCATGCTGAGTTCAATGGATCTTGTTTGATTTTGTTTCACCACTTCCAATAAGGACATGCTTTGAATTTTGAATTCAAAAGCATTGGGTTGATTGTATCTATTTCTAAAAGCACCATTGAGAAATATTTTTTGACCTACTTCCAAATAGTTCTGAAATTTAATATAATCCTCACTCCATAAAATAAAGTCAGTTTTTCCTGTAAAATCTTCAATGATAAAGGAACCAAAGTTTTTTCCCGTTTTTGTCATTCTATGTTGCACTTCTGTAACCAATCCTGCCAATTTAAAATTGCGACCTAATTGTTGTGGTTGAGCACTCAAATGATCTTTAACTTCATTAAAATCATTGATAGGGCTAAACAAGTAATGTTTCATTTCAAAACTAAAATGATCCAAAGGATGCCCACTCATAAACATCCCTGTGATATCTTTTTCGTGATCTAATTTTTCGGTCAAAGTCCATTCCTCGCAAACATTTATTTTAGGAACAGGCACTTGCATGGCCGAAGGTAAATCACCAAATAAAGTATTGCTGGTGCCCACATTGATATTTTGTAAGGCCTGTGCGTAGTTAATTAGTTTTTCTAAACCATTCGTACGATCACCCTCTGGGACATAAAAATATTGTGCACGATGGTATTCAGGGAAGCAATCAAAAGTGCCAGAGTAGGCTAAACTTTCTAATGATTTTTTATTCACTGCTTTTGATAATACTCTTTTTATAAAGTCTACCATATCATTAAAATGGCCCGCTTTATTTCTTTCGGTAATAATCATTTCAATGGCAGCTTCACCCACACCCTTTAATCCACCTAATCCAAAACGAATTTCTCCTTTTTTATTCACCGAAAAACCATTCAATGATTCATTGATATCAGGCCCCAATACTTTAATACCCATTCGCTTGCATTCCTCCATAAAGAAGGTGATTTTTTCAATACTGCCCGCATGATTTAACACTGCAGACATATATTCTCCAGGATAATGTGCTTTTAAATAAGCCGTTTGATAGGCTAGATAAGCATAACAAGTAGAGTGCGATTTATTAAATGCGTATTGTGCAAATGCTTCCCAGTCTGTCCATACTTTTTCTAATATTTTTTCAGGATGACCATTTTTAACGGCTCCATCAATAAACTGCGCTTTCATTTTATCCAGCACCGATTTTTGCTTTTTACCCATGGCTTTACGAAGTACATCCGCATCTCCTTTGGTAAAGCTAGCAATCTTTTGACTTAATAACATGACCTGTTCCTGATACACCGTAATGCCATAAGTATCTGCTAAAATTTCTTCCATCACAGGTAAATCATACTGTATGGTTTCCTTGCCGTGTTTACGATCAATGAAATTTGGAATATATGCCATAGGGCCTGGACGATACAAGGCGTTCATGGCAATGAGATCGGCAAATTTATCTGGTTTTAAATCGCGTAAATGTTTTTGCATTCCCACACTCTCAAATTGGAAAGTGGCATTGGTTTCTCCACGTTGATATAAATAAAATGTTTTTTCATCCTCCAAGGATATTAAATCCAGATCTATCGTGACACCATGATTTTGTTTAATTAATTCCAGGGCAGTTTTTAAAATAGATAAGGTTTTTAATCCCAAAAAGTCCATTTTAATAACACCCGCTTCTTCAATCACACTTCCTTCAATTTGAGTCACCCATAAATTAGAATCTTTTGCAGTTGCTACTGGCATGATTTCGGTTAAGTCGCTTGGTGCAATGATAATACCTGCCGCATGAATTCCTGTATTTCGAACGGATCCTTCTAATCTTTCGGCTTCATGTAATACAGCAGCACGTAAATCGGTTCCTTTATAGATCTCTCTAATTTTTTTAACGTTGTCAATATCTTCAGGTTGGTAACCTTCTTTTTCGGCTAATGATTTTTCACCTTCTTTCGCCGTAATAGGAGCGTGCAAGACTCTTCTTAATTCGGTACCTGGTTTATCTGGAACTAATTTAGCTAACAAATTACTTTCAGATAAAGGCAAGTCCATTACACGTGCTACATCTTTGATACTCATTTTAGCAGCCATCGTACCATAGGTAACAATTTGTGCTACCTGTTCCTTGCCATATTTATCAACTACATAATCGATGACTTTTTGACGGCCTTCATCATCAAAGTCCGTATCAATATCCGGCATACTCTTACGATCCGGATTTAAGAAACGTTCAAATAGTAATTGATATTTGATAGGATCAATATTGGTAATCCCAATACAGTAGGCGACTACACTTCCTGCTGCCGAACCTCGACCTGGCCCCACAAAAACGCCCATCTCACGACCTGCTTTAATAAAGTCACTTACAATCAAGAAATAACCTGCAAACCCCATCGTTCTAATAGTGAATAATTCAAAATCAATACGCTCTTGTATTTCGGTGGTGATTTCAGGATATCTTTTATGTGCACCTTCTAAAGTGATATGTTTTAAAAATTCCCATTGATTCATATTGGCATCCTTATGTATTTGGAATGCTTTAGGAATAGGGAAGGCGGGCAATAAAATATCCTTTTTTAAATTTAAGATATCTACTTTATCTACAATCGCATTTGTGTTATCAATAGATTCAGGAATATCCTGAAACAGTTGACTCATTTGATCGGTTGTTTTAAAATAAAATTCGTTATTAGGAAATTTGAATCTTCTGTTTTTGACTTGAATTTCATCATTTACGAAATCATCAAAACCTGGAGTGGATTGTTTTTCTCCGGTATTGATACATAGTAAAATATCATGGGCATTGGCATCATCCTTATTTACATAATGACTATCGTTGGTGGCAATGACAGGCACTTTGTATTTTTTGGCAAATTGAAGTAATCTTTGATTGATAATTTCTTGCTCTGGAATTTGATGTCTTTGAATTTCAATGTAATAATCTTCACCAAACATATTCAACCACCATTTAAATTCTTTTTCTGCTTCAGCTTCATCTTTTTTTAAAATGGTTTGAGGAACATAAGCACCAATACAACAAGTGGTCGCAATAAGTCCTTCATGATATTTTTCAATTAATTCTTTATCAATACGGGGATACTTACTATACATTCCTTCAATATATCCTAAGGATGTTAGTTTGATTAAATTTTGATATCCAATAGCATTTTTAGCAAGTAACACCTGATGGTATCTATCGTCTTTTGCTTCCTTTGTAAAAGTTTTAATATGTCTGTCTTTTACGACATAAAATTCACAACCTACAATGGGTTTTACAATAGGAGCTAGAGTATCATTTCCTTTCGCATCTTTTCCAACTACTTTGGTTTTTTTCCATGCCTGACTTACAAATTTAAAAGCGCCAAACATATTCCCATGATCGGTAATGGCCAATGCGGGCATATCATCTTTAATGGCTTTATCATATAAGCCTTCAATGGAAGCGGCACCATCTAATAATGAATATTGCGTATGAACGTGTAAATGTGAAAACTTTGGCATGTAGGAATAGGGACTAAGTGTACAAATATCGTAAAAAACAGGGGTTTTAGGAGGCTTAATTTTCCACAAAAAAACAGTTAAAATAAGCCAAAATAGGTCAATTTACAAGGACTTACAGTATCTTGCCTACCTATGAAAATAGAATTAGGTAAACATTTTTTAGGAGCCTGCAGTATGATTGCTTTATTAAGCAGTTGTAGTGCCTTAAAGTCCATTTCATTACCTAAGTCTGCTACTTTGAGTAAGGTAAATGTGACGAGTCCTAAAGCGCCTCGTAAAATGGAATTTTTAGAAGACATTTCCGTGACACCTGGTAAAATTATGATCAATAATGCATCAGATGCAGTGGAAACTGAAAAGCCAGCTCCAGTGAGTAAGAATTATGAGATGATGCCGAGTAATTTGTCTGAGGTAGAAAAAGCCAATTGGTTGCAATTAAAATATTCCATTAAAATGGATATCGCTGTGGAAGAAATAAAAAATATTCCTTTATTACAAAAGATAGATGAATGGTGGGGTACTCCGTATGTATTAGGAGGTAATTCAAAAAATGGCGTGGATTGTTCCTATTTTACGTTGGATGTGATGAAAGATATATTTAAAGTCAATTTAAAACGAACTGCAGCAGAACAGTATGAGCAGAGTTTTAAAATTGAATGGAATGATTTAAAGGAAGGAGATTTGATATTTTTTAAAACAGAAGGACGTCGTCGCATCTCCCATGTAGGTATTTATATAGCGAATAATAAATTTGCACATGCTTCCACTAGCCAAGGGGTTACTATTGGTGATTTAACCGATCCTTATTGGCAGAGACGTTTATACAGTTTAGGAAGAGTGAATCCTAGCTTATAAAGGTTATTATTTTATAAAGATCAACATCTCTAACGATTGATTCACTTATGTATCTAAAAAATGTATATTTTTTGTCGTTTTATTCTGAGACTACTTTTACGTAATACAATCTATTAATAAGTTTTGTAAATTCTTTTAAATCAAAATTATCTTGCGTGATTAATTTCTTTTGAGGGATATAATCAATAGGAGATAGGTTGTATTTTTTATCTCTGTATTTAAATGATAATGGTAAGTTAAACCCAACCTCGCAATTTTTCCATTGATAAGTCAATATTTTTTCTTTAGCGTCGTATTCAAAAATTAATTCAGGTATTTGTGCAGTGCGTAAATATTGGTCGTATATTTTTTTATAGTTAAATCCAGCTTGCATTGAAATGTAATTTTCAATGTCTTGCGTGGTCACTGTTTTGTGATAAAAAGTTTTATTCAAACCCATTATTATTTGACGAAATAGGCTATCATTATTTATGGAGTGTCTGATAGTATGAATCATATTGGATCCTTTGTAATACATATCACCACTGCCTTCTTCATTTACACCATAGTGACCTATGACAGGTTTATCGTTGCGGATATTTTTTCGTATTCCAAAATTATAATCGTTGCCCGCTTCAACTCCAAAATAATAATCCGTCATTAAGGTTTCGGAATAATTGGTAAATCCTTCATGGACCCACATATCAGCAATGTCCTGAGTGGTAATATTATTGGCAAACCATTCGTGACCACTTTCATGCACGATAATAAAATCCCATTTGTCACCCCAGCCTGTGCCAGATAAATCACGTCCTAAATAGCCATTCATAAATTTATTCCCATATGCCACTGCAGATTGATGTTCCATACCTAAATGGGGGCTTTGTACTAATTGATAGCCATCTTCATAAAAAGGATAAGGCCCCATCCAATATTCAAAAGCTTTTAACATTTGAGGAACTTGTGTAAATTGTTTACGAGCTTTTAACGAGTCCTCTCTTAGTATCCAATAATGCACATCTAAATCACCTTTTAAACCTGGGTATTTTTCATTCCATCCTACATAATCTCCAATGTAGGGGATAATATTATAATTATTGATTGGATTTTTTACTTCCCAGGTATAGCTGGTTATATGACCTTGATTTATTTTTTTAATCATTCTACCATTCGAAATGGCATTTAAAGTATCGGGGATATTCATGGTCAAACTCGCACCTAAATCGGGTTCGTCAGATTGATGATCCTTGCAAGGATACCAAACGGAAGCACCTAAACCTTGACATGCCACAGACATCCAAGGTTTACCATTGGCATCTTTTTTCCAAATCCATCCACCATCCCAAGGGGGACGAATGGCTTCTCTTGGAACCCCATGATAGTAAATGAATAAACTAAAGTTTGATTGTAAATTGAGCTGAGCTGTAAAATTGACAATGGCAACATTGTTATTTCTGATAAAAGAAAGGGATTGAGTTGCCCCATTTTTACTTCCAACATAAGTGATACTGTCGATGAATAAGGGTTGTTGTAAATCTATTTGAATATTTTGTGCAGGCTTTTTTACTTTGGCAGTCCATTGTACCATTCCCGTAATAGATTTTTGAGCATAATTAGGGGTGACATGTATGTCATATCGTTGAATGTCAAACCAATCACGTTGAGCGTTTAAACTTCCACGCAGGGTATCATCATGATTGAAAACAGGTTGACAGACTGCATTCATACTGCATAGCGTCAATAATAATAACGATAAAGAAGCGCCTACCTTTTTCATAATTAGCTTTTTTGGATAGCTAAATATAAAATGAATCCTAGTCCTTTTTTAATTTATCCTTGAAAACTTTTTCAAATTTCTCCAATTTAGGGCCAATGACATAACGGCAATAACCTTGGTTTTTATTGTCGTTGTAATAATTTTGGTGGTAGTTTTCGGCCGCATAAAACTTTTGAAAAGGTTCAACTGTAGTAACAACAGGGTTCGCCCAGGCTTTTGAATCATTCAGAGCTGTGATGTATTGTTGAGCCAATTCTTTTTGGTGCTCATTGTGGAAGAATACAACGCTACGATATTGAGGCCCCACATCATTTCCTTGTTGGTTTAATGTGGTAGGGTCATGTGTTTTCCAAAATACAGCTAATATATCATCTAATTTAATTTGGGTCGTATCATATACAATTTGACAAACTTCGGCATGGCCTGTGTTTTTGTCACAAACTTGCTCATAAGTAGGATTGTCCACAAAACCGCCACTATAGCCACTAGTGACTTTGACAACACCCTGTAAACGTTGAAAGATGGCTTCGGTGCACCAAAAGCAACCTGATCCTAAAGTAATAGTTTCGGTATGAGTCATATTTATTTTATTATTTTTTGAGTTCGTTTTATTTTGAGCGCAAGCACTTAAACAAATGAATAATGTAAAAACCAGAAAGATGTGATATGTCTTTTTCATGTTAATTGTTTACTTCATATATAACAATAATTAACCTAATTGGTTCAATGCAATTTCCACTTTATTTGATTAATTTTGCTGCCTATCTATCCCAATGAAATTATATCCTGAAAATGCACTAGTTCAATTAGAGTTTGATAAAATTATTACTATTTTATTGAATTACTGCCAAACTAATATGGGGAAGGAATGGGTAGAGGATATGCGCATCCATACTCATTTAAATTACATTCAAACAGCTTTATCGCAAACGCAGGAGTATAAGTACATAAAATTGGCGAATCAATACTTTCCTTCCGATTTTGTATTGGATATTCGTAAAGATGTTCATTTATTAGGAATTCCAGGAGCTCAATTGACGGGCGAACAGTGGTTGTTAATTCGCAGGTTGATGATGCACATGGAGCAGGTTTTTAAATGGTTTGATGAGGAAAGAAGAAGTGCGTATCCTAATTTATGTTTAATACTTCATGATACTTACTTTGAAAAGTATATCATAGAAGCAATGGATGTGATCATTGATGATAGAGGATTGGTAAAAGATAACGCTTCAGAGGATTTGGCATATATCAGAATGCAGTTGTATAAAAAACGACAAGAACTTAGACGCATATTTGAGAAGGTAGTGAGTCGTTTAGCGAAATCTGGATATACTGCAGATATTGACGAGAGCTTTAGTAATGGCCGAAGAGTGGTGGCAGTATTTTCGGAATATAAGAGACAAGTGAAAGGTTTTTTACATGGGGAAAGTGATAGTCGTAAAACCGCTTTTATTGAACCGGAGGAAACTATTGAATTAAATAATGAATTATACAGTTTAGAACAAGAAGAAGAAAAAGAAGTGCAAAGGGTGCTAAGACTATTAACCGCTCAATTAGCTCCTTATTCCTCTTTATTAAAGGATTATTTGAAAATAGTAGGCTTATTTGATTATGTCAAAGCCAAGTCCTTATTGGCCATTGAAATGAATGGTCAATTACCCGAGGTGGCGAATACGGCTACTTCTCATTTAATACAAGCGTATCACCCCTTACTTTATATCTACAATAAAACTTCAGGTAAAAAAACTATACCTGTTGATATTGAATTAGATGATGAATCTAGAATTTTAATTATAAGTGGACCCAATGCAGGGGGGAAAACGGTCTCCATGAAAACTTTAGGGCTCAATCAAGTCATGCTGCAAAGTGGTTTATTGGTGCCGGTGCATCCCGATTCTAAAATGGGAATATATAAGCAGTTATTTATTCAATTAGGAGATACGCAAAATTTAGCTTTCGAATTAAGTACTTATTCTAGTCATTTAAAGCACATGAAGCATTTCATAGAAAATGCGAATGGTAAAACCTTATTTTTTATTGATGAATTAGGAAGTGGCAGTGATCCTCATTTAGGAGGCGCTTTTGCAGAAGTTATTTTAGAAGAATTATCTCACCGACATGCACAGGGAATTGTGACCACCCATTATTTGAATTTAAAAGTAATGGCAAATCATAATAAAGGTATTGTAAATGGTGCCATGCAATTTGATGAAGTAAAATTGGAACCCTTATATCAATTAGTAATAGGCAAACCAGGTAGCTCATATACTTTTGCGATTGCTGAACGCATAGGTCTTCCAAAAAATTTAATCAATCGCGCGCGAAAGCTGGTGGATAGTCATCATTTTGAATTAGATAAATTATTGAATCGAACAGAGCAGGATTTGCAATTAGTACAAATAGAAAGAAAAGAATTGCATAAGAAAATAAAGGAAAATGAAGTTTTAAATAGTGATCTTCAAAAAACACTTAATAAGGAAAAACATATTCAACAAATCAATTTACTAAGAGAGCAAAATAAAATAGCCGAAGATAAGTTTGCTTATTTGAAAGACATGGAACGCAAATTGCGTCAAATTGCATTGGATTGGAAAAAAGCGGATAAGAAGGAGGAGGTTATGAAAAATCTGTATCATTTGTTATTTAAAAAGAATGATGCGATTGTGATTAATAAATTGGCCAAAAAAGTAGACAAACAGTATAAAGAACTTTCACAACCCATTGAAGTGGGTATGATGGTAAAATTGAAAAAGAATTATCAAGTGGGGGAGGTCATCGGATTTAAGGGTAAAAGAGCCATAGTGCAAATAGGACAATTGCCTATGAATGTGGCATTGACCGATTTAATTGCCGTCCAAAAGTTAGAAGAGAAGAAAGGTAAATAGACCATTTCCCCTTATATATTCTAATATTTTTTAATATTTTCATTTTAAAAGGTGGGACACTTTAATAAATTATCTATCTTTATATTTCTAATTTAAATTGATTCTATGAGAGTTATAGTAGGTTATATAGGTATAATGGTTTTAGTTTTATCCACTGCTTGTAATAAGTCTGTGGTGTATGAATTAGATTATGCTTACAATAAGCGTATGATTACTGCTGAAGTAAGAGATAAATTTATTGGAAAATGGTCTCGTAGTATTACATATATGATGCCTGAATTTGTATTCAATGCTAAAGATTCTATCAATCCAGGCGTATTAAAATTTGCGGATTCAATTATCATCAGATCTATCAAAAATCCAAATGATAAAAATGGTTTAGCCTATTTAGATTCTTTAAATATTATTTATCCAAAGAGTCCAGGTAATATGAATGATTTAGACAGTGTGCATGTTCAAATCACTGATACTTTAACTTTTACTTACCGTACTTTTATCAATCACATTCAATATAATCCTTCTGATTCAACTATTAAATTTGTAGATTTAGAATTGGATGGTCAAGCAAAACGTAATGCCAATTTTAATTCAGGTTTAATATTAGAATCTGGTAATTTAACTTTGCGTAACAAAGCGTCTATTTTTATTGGATTTTGGAATAGCTATTTGAGCAAGTACAGTAACTAGTTTTTTTTATTCTTATTTCTTTTTATGTCAGTCAAACAAATTGAAATGGTGTTGGCCCCAAGGCAACCTCATTTTGTAGGGGATGGATTTAGAGTACATAACTTTATTCCAAGTGGCTATGGCCTTACCATGCAAAGAATGGATCCATTCATTATGTTGGACTATGCTTCTAAATATCATTTTCCTCCTACAGGAAAACCTAAAGGAGTGGGAGTGCATCCGCATCGTGGTTTTGAAACAGTGACCATTGCTTATAAAGGAAGTGTAGCGCATCATGATAGTGCAGGTGGAGGGGGTGAAATTCACGAAGGGGATGTACAATGGATGACTGCAGCATCTGGGGTGTTACATAAAGAGTATCATGCTGAAAGTTTTTGTAAAACAGGAGGTGATTTTCAAATGGTTCAGTTGTGGGTGAATTTACCTGCAAAGGATAAAATGTCAACTCCTAAATATCAAGCTATTTCAAATTTAGATATTCCCAAAGTTCAAGTGGATAATGGATTTATAGAATTAATTGCGGGTACTCAATATGATCAAAATGGGGCTGCAAGTACATTTACTCCTGTGAATTTATTTAATGTAAAGTTAGAAAAAGGAGGTAGTGCTAATTTGAGTTTCCCTGCTCATTTTAATACTGCGTTAATCGTGATTGAAGGGAATATATTAGTGAATCAAACTGAAGATGTGCCGTTAGATCATTTCTTGTTATTTAAAAACGAAGGCACTGATTTTACAATACAAGCCTCCGAAAAATCGGTGGTGCTTATTTTAAGTGGGGAACCTATCAATGAACCCATTGCTCCTCATGGCCCTTTTGTAATGAATACAAGAGCAGAAATTGTTCAAGCATTTGAGGATTATGAAAATGGAAAGTTTGGAGTGCTGGAGGATTAAACAAGCACAATCCATAATACAGAGATTGCCGTCACTTCGTTCCGGCTTCCCTCGGGGGAAGCCAATAAGTTGAAATCCAACCGCTTTGCGGTTTAGGTTTTTTTATGAATTTCTAGTCTCTCAAGCAAGCTTGGTTCCTATAAATCCATAAAAAAACCCGGCATAAATGCCAGGTTTTCAACTTATTGGCGGAGAGTTAGGGATTCGAACCCCAGGACCTGTTACAGTCAACAGTTTTCAAGACTGCCGCATTCGACCGCTCTGCCAACTCTCCGCGGCAAATGTAGTAAGGGAAACCCAAATATGCAAAAAATACTTGCTTTTTATATGCTTAAACAAATCTCCTAATTTATTGACTACCATGTATCTTTACAAAAATGGTATAAGTGAAAGAACTAGCAGCATTAAATGTCTTTTTTTGGAAATATAGGGTTCGATTTTTTCTTGGAATCTTGTTGGTGATAGCGACCAACTATTTGGCTGTTTTAGCCCCTCAAATCACGGGATATGTGGTGGGAATGGTTCAAGCAAAATTACCTGGAGCAGCCCCAGCAAATACCGTACATAGTGAATACATCCTACAGGGAATTGATCAATTAAGCAGTCATTTCAAATTTAGCTTTAGTTGGATTGTGACTTTTTGTAGCATAACTATATTAGTGTTAGCCATTATAAGAGGAGTGTTTATGTTTTTTATGCGACAGACCATTATTGTCATGAGTCGACACATTGAATTTGATCAAAAAAATCAAGTGTATGCCCACTATCAAAAATTAGATACCGAATTTTACAAAACGCATAGTACGGGTGATTTAATGAGTCGTATCACCGAAGATGTGAGTAGGGTAAGAATGTATACGGGCCCTTCTTTAATGTATTTGATCAATTTGATTTCACTCATTGGTTTTTGTTTGTATAATATGTTTAGTAAGGATATAGTTTTGAGTTTATATGTTTTATCCCCACTTCCAATTCTTGCCATTACTATTTATATTGTTAATAGTGTTATTAATAAAAAGAGTGAAGAAATACAAGGTCAATTATCTAATCTCACTACGAATGCTCAGGAATCTTATTCGGGCATTAGAGTTATAAAATCATTTGTACAAGAAAAAGCGATGCTTGGTTTTTTTAAAACCAATAGTGAGTTGTATCGTAAAAATGCAGTGAGTTTAGCTAAGGTAGAAGCGTTTTATGCACCTACTATGGCTTTGATGATTGGGTTAAGTACCTTATTAACTATCTATTTAGGCGGATTACAAGCCTATCATGATCCAAGCAAAGTGGGCACTGTCGTGGAGTTCGTGATTTATATTAATATGCTTACTTTTCCTGTGAGTGCCATTGGTTGGACTGCTAGCATGATTCAAAGAGCAGCTGCGTCTCAAAAAAGATTAAATGAATTTTTATCTATTGTACCTAATATACAAAGTAAAAAAGATGCTATTTCTCCAGTTTTAAAAGGAGGAATTGAATTTAAAAATGTTTATTTTGAATATCCTCATTCAGGCATTAAAGCTTTGGTTGATTTTGATGTCACCATTCAATCGGGACAAAAAGTGTTGATCTTAGGTAAAACAGGATCAGGAAAAAGTACCATCGCCCAATTATTAAATAGAATGTATGATACAAATAGCGGATCAATTTTATTGGACGGGATTGATATTAAAGATATCCAGACACAGCATGTAAGAAAGTCCATTGGTTATGTGCAACAAGATGTATTCTTATTTAGTGATACCATCGAAAATAATGTTCAATTTGGATTATATGATTTAGTAGGATATGATGCTATGGCGGATGCAACTAAAACAGCACATGTGTTGAATGAAATTCAACAATTAAATCAACAATTTAAAACATTAGTAGGGGAAAGAGGTACCACTTTAAGTGGAGGACAAAAACAAAGAGTGGCTATAGCAAGGTCACTTATAAAGAAGCCTTCTATGTATATTTTTGATGATTGTTTAAGTGCGGTAGATGCTACGACTGAACAAACCATTTTGTCTAATTTGACCCTAGAAATTGGGGACAAAACGGCTTTGTTTATTACCCACAGAATCTTTTATAGTTTCAATTTTGACCTTATCATTTATTTAGAGGAAGGCCATATTGCAGAAATGGGTACACACGAAAGTTTGTTAGCTAAAAATGGCTTGTATGCCGAATTATATCAAATTCAACAAACTCAAGACGCACATTCCTAAGGGGTGTTTTCCCCATTTTATTCAATATAAGGGGGTAATATTTTTTATTTTTAATAACATTTTATATATTTTTAAGAATAATTGTTAATAATTAAAATGTAGATGCCGTGAATTACGAAAACAATGAACAAAAAATAGAAAGTGTATACAGTACCCGTATTCGTGCTGGTAAAAGAAGAACCTATTTTTTTGATGTGAGAGCCACACGTGGCCAAGATTATTTTTTAACTATTACAGAAAGTAGAAAACGATTTGATAACAATGGGTATGATCGTCATAAAGTATTTGTATATAAAGAAGATTTTAATAAATTCATTAAAGCTTTAAATGAAGCTATTGATTTTGTGAAAACCGATTTAATGCCCGATTTTGATTTTGATGCATTTAATCATGACGAAAATGAAAATTCATATGAAGGGGGTACCTCAACTTCAGAAATATCTTCAGAAACATCATCAGGAACTTTTTCTGATTTATCCTCAAATTCGAATATAGAAATACCTTCAGTAATAGCTTCCAATGAAACTGCGCCAATAGATACGCCTCCAGTTGTGGAAGAAGTGGAGCCAGATATGGATCCTTCCACTATTCAAGAAAAGAAACCTTTAGAAGCTAAGGATACGCCTGCAAGTGCCGGAGATAATTTAAGTGGAGAAGAAGTAGAAAAATGGTAATCAGGAAAATGTATCAGTTTAGTAAATATTTCTATTTAAACTAATTCTGCTAAATCTTTTACCATCCAGATATCACATCCATCATGACCACTATTTCCTAGCGGTTGATGGATTCTTTTGAATCCTACATTTTCATAAATGGAAACTGCTTTAGATAATTCAGGCATGGACTCCAAGTATACTTGTTTATAGCCATTATTCTTAGCCCAATCCATGGACTTTAATAAAAGCTGTTTGCCTAAGCCAGTGCCACGTGCATGCTTATGCAAATATAATTTGACTAATTCACAAGTCCCGTCGGGTAATGCTTGCGTAGGGTAGATGCCGCCACCGCCCAAAACCTCACCCTCTTTTTCTGCAATAAAATAGACTGCTCCTGGCACTTGAAATAATTCAAATAAATGATCTGTGCTGTCGTCATAATAAACGGTGCCGGGTTTGTTCGCACCAAATTCTGTTAAAGCACCTCTAATCACTTTCGCAATGGCAGCGTTATCCTGAATTTGAATATTTCTTATTTGTATTGTATTTTCCAAAACTAGTTCCTCCATTTTTTATATTGATTCATCAATCCATTAGTAGAACTATCATGCGTATTTACATCATGGTTATCTGCTAATTCGGGTAAAATTTTATTCGCTAATTGTTTCCCCAATTCAACACCCCATTGATCATAACTAAAAATATTCCAAATAACACCTTGTGTAAATATTTTATGTTCGTAAGTAGCAATTAAATATCCTAATGTGGAGGGTGTTAATTGTTTCAATAAAAAAGAATTAGTAGGCTTATTGCCTGCGAACACTTTGAAAGGAGCTAATTTTTCAATTTCTTTAGTTGTTTTTTTAGCCGCTTTTAATTCTTCAACTACTTCAGTATTTGTTTTTCCGTTTAGTAATGCTTCGGTTTGTGCAAAATAATTACTCAATAATTTATCATGATGATCACCCATAGGATTATGACTCTTGGCAGGTGCGATAAAATCACAAGGAATCACCAAAGTGCCTTGATGAATGAGTTGATAAAATGCGTGTTGTCCATTGGTGCCAGGTTCTCCCCAAATCACAGGGCCAGTGGCATAGTTGACTGCAGTTCCTTTTCGGTCAATGTATTTGCCATTGCTTTCCATATTTCCTTGTTGAAAATATGCTGCAAATCGATGCATGTATTGATCGTAGGGTAGTATGGCTTCACTTTGTGCTCCAAAAAAGTTAGTGTACCAAATGCCTAATAAAGCCATGATAATAGGAATATTTTTGTCGGCAGCAGTATTTTTAAAATGATTGTCTGCGTCATGTGCTCCTTTTAATAAGGATTCAAAATTGTCATAGCCAATTGTTAATGCAATGGATAATCCAATAGCGCTCCATAATGAATATCTTCCACCTACCCAATCCCAAAACTCAAACATGTTTTTACTACTAATCCCAAATGCATTGACTTCTTTTTCATTGGTGCTTAAAGCTACAAAATGAGTTGCTATATGCTTTTCATCCAATGCTTTTTCTATAAACCAAGAACGTGCAGTATGCGCATTGGTCATCGTTTCTTGCGTGGTAAAAGTTTTAGAAGCGATTAGGAATAAAGTTTCTTCAGCATTTACTTTTTTTAAGGTTTCTGCAATATGTGTGCCATCTACATTACTTACAAAATATACTTGCATACCGGCTACCCAATAAGGTTTTAAAGCTTCTGTCACCATCACAGGACCTAAGTCGCTTCCACCAATTCCAATATTAACAATAGTGCTAATTTTCTTACCAGAATATCCAATATGTTCGCCACTATGTATAGAGTGACAAAAAGTTTTCATTTGTTTTAAGACGCGTTGAATTTCGGGCATCACATCTTGTTCATTTACATAAACAGGGGAGCCACTAAAATTACGAAGAGCAGTATGTAATACAGATCTGTTTTCGGTTTCATTAATTGCATTTCCTACAAACTGAGCATCTATAGCTTTCGATAATCCACATTCTTCTGCTAATTGTAATAATAATTGCATTGTCTTATCTGTGATGATATTTTTTGAATAATCAAATAAGAGTTCTGGAGTATGAATCGAATATTGCTCAAAACGTTTAGGGTCATTCGCAAACAAATCTTTCATATGCTTACGGCTCATCTCTTCTTCAAAATGTTTCTTTAATACAAACCACGCTTGAGTGGTAGTGGGATTCATTCTATCTAACATAATTATAATTTCTCCTTTGCTTTTATAAGCTTTGTAGGACTTCCAATGTTTGGCTTAATTGGTCATCGCTGATGTCTAAATGCAAAACAAATCTAACTTGCGTGGGGGACATCGCAATACTTAAAATATTTTTTTCTTTTAACGCTTGTACAAAACCTGCTGCAGTATATTTTCCTTGAATATGTGCAATCACAATATTGGTTTCTACTGGTAACACTTCCGAAACAAAGTCTTTTTTTAATAAAGCCTCTTTTATAAGAAGTGCTTTAAGATGATCTTCTGCTAATCTTTCTGTGTGATGATCTAAAGCATACATTCCTGCAGCTGCGATATAGCCTACTTGACGCATACCACCACCTAATACTTTTCTCCAACGTCTCGCTTTTTTTATAAAGGCTAAATTGCCTAATAAAACACTCCCAATAGGAGCACCTAAACCTTTGCTCAAACAAATTGATATGGAATCAAAAATGGTTCCATATAAACGAGGGTCTTCTTTTTTAAATACAATGGCATTGAAAATTCTAGCACCATCCAAATGCAAGGGTAAATGATTGGCTTGGGTCACTTTTTGTATCGCTTGCATTTCCGCCCATTCGTAACAAGCACCACCACCTCGATTACAGGTATTCTCAAGACTTACTAGCGATGTAATAGGCTTATGAACATCTTCGGGATTAATTCCAGCTTGAACTTGGTCTGCTGTAATTCTGCCGCGATCTCCTTTTAATAATTTCACTGAACAGCCTGAATTAAAAGCAATGCCGCCGCCTTCGTATTGATAAATATGAGATAATTCCTCACATATCACTTCATCACCCGCCTGAGTATGGGTTTTAATAGCCAATTGATTGGTCATAGTACCACTAGGGCAAAATAAACCAGCTTCCATCCCAAACATTTGGGCAGTTTTAGCTTCCAGTGCATTCACTGTGGGGTCATCTCCAAAAACATCATCACCCACAGGGGCTTGGTGCATAAAAGCCAACATTGCTGGGGTAGGTCGGGTAACGGTATCTGATCTAAAATCAATCATGCAACGAAGATAAATCTCAAGTTGGATATTACCCCCTAAAAAAGGGATAAATAGGGCTTTTTTTATCCCCTAAAACTCTTGTAAAGGCTTTATAATCAATATTTGCTAAATTAATCCCAAAATGGTACCTTTGCCGACCGACATTAGTTTATATTTTCATATATTGACTTTTTGTTAGACATACTTTTTTAGGTATTTCAACGTTATACAAATAAATAAATTTTTTGCATGAGGCAGCTCAAAATTGCTACACAGATTACTAACAGAGATTCACAAGCGGTTGAGAAGTATTTACAAGAGATTTCTAAAATCTCAATGATCAATCCGGAAGAGGAAACTACTTTAGCGCAACGTATTAAAATGGGCGATCAACGTGCATTAGATAAATTGGTGCAAGCCAACTTACGTTTCGTGGTATCCGTTGCTAAACAATATCAACACCAAGGTTTATCCTTAAGTGATTTAATTAATGAAGGTAACTTAGGTTTAATTAAGGCAGCACAACGTTTTGATGAAACTAAAGGGTTTAAATTCATTTCTTATGCGGTATGGTGGATTCGTCAATCTATTTTACAAGCTTTAGCAGAACAAGGTCGTTTAGTGCGTTTGCCACAAAATAAAATTGGAACCTACAATAAGGCGAACAAAGCTTATATGGCTTTTGAACAAGAACATGAGCGTGAACCTTCTACCGAAGAGTTAGCAGGAATATTAGAAATGTCTGAAACTGAAATCAATAATATTTTCCAAAGTAATACACGTCATACTTCATTAGATGCTCCAGTTCATGAAGCGGAAGATGTGGCTATGGGTGATTTATTAAAAGGCGGAGACGAAACTGATATGGATGTGATGAAGGATTCTTTGCGAGAAGAAATTCGTAGAGTTCTTAAGTCATTGAGTCCTAGAGAGGCAGAGATAGTGAATGCTTATTTTGGTTTAGATGGTGAAAATGGGGTGACCATTGAGCAAATTGGTATTAAATATGATTTAACGAAAGAAAGAATTAGACAAATTAAAGAGCGTGCTATAAAACGTTTACAAAAAGCAAGATATAGCAATGCATTAAAAGCATATTTGGGCTAGTATTAAATAAATTGATTCAAGCCCCATCAATCCAAGGATTAGACGGGGCTTTTTTTTAAAAAAAAATTATGGAAGCGGAAAAAGTAAGCATATTAATTATAGGTTCAGGACCTGCAGGATATACCGCTGCAATTTATGCGGCTCGTGCTAATATGAAACCATTGTTATATCAAGGTATTCAACCAGGGGGTCAATTAACTATTACTACTGAAGTTGAAAATTATCCTGGATTTCCGGATGGTATCCAAGGACCAGAAATGATGGTGAATTTTGAAAAACAAGCAGCTCGTATGGGTACTGATATTCGCTATGGTATTGCAAGCAAAGTTGATTTTAGTGTGACTCCTTTTAAAGTTTGGATTGATGAGGAGAAATTAATAGAAGCCGATTCGGTAATTATTTCTACAGGGGCGAGTGCTAAATGGTTAGGTATTCCAAGTGAAGAAAGATTAAATGGTTTTGGAGTAAGTGCTTGTGCTGTTTGTGATGGATTCTTTTTTAAAGGAAAAGAAGTTGCTATTGTGGGTGCCGGAGATACAGCAGCAGAGGAAGCACATTATTTGTCTAAAATGTGTACTACTGTTCACATGATTGTAAGAAAGGATCAAATGAGAGCAAGTAAGGTAATGCAGGATAGAGTATTAAATACACCTAATATTAAAGTGTATTTCAATTCTGAAACAGATGAAATTTTAGGAGAAAAAAATGTACAAGGAGTTCGCATTAAAAATTCTAAAACTAATACCACTCAAGAAATTCCTGTAAGTGCCTTCTTCGTAGCCATTGGTCACAAACCCAATAGTGATATTTTCAAAGACTATTTGAAAATGGATGAAACAGGATATATTTTGACTGAACCAGGAACTACCAAAACCAATGTCCCAGGTGTTTTTGCATCAGGAGATGTACAAGATAAAAATTACCGCCAAGCAGTGACTGCTGCAGGAAGTGGTTGTATGGCAGCATTGGATGCGGAACGTTATTTAACAGCTAAAGGACACTAATGTCAATCCAAAACCAAATGCGTATTTCATTAAACCAAGTTAGTTTTTTGGGTTATCATGGAATGTATGCGGAAGAAAAAAAAATTGGCAATAATTTTATTGTCGATTTATACGTGGACTTTACACCGGCTCAAAATTGTATCACGCATTTAGAAGATACCATAGATTATGTTACCGTGTTTGAATTGGTGCAAAAAAGAATGGCAATACCCACTTCTTTAATTGAAACTATAGTTGGTGACTTAGCAGATCAAATTTTAAATGAATATTCCTTAGTAAAAGAAGTATATATTAAAATCACGAAGGAGAAAATGCCGATCAAAAATTTTGAAGGAAATATTTCGGTTGCCTTGACCAAGAAAAGAGTTGTTTAAATTTTCTTGTTTTTCCATTTATTAGAACGGATATATAAATAGGAGGGCAGTAATAAGCTGACCCAATATATTATTTCGCTCATCCAGCCAATGCTAATGGGTAAATTATAATATTCCAAAGTAGTATATACATAAATAATGTAGATGATGATAGCTACAAATTCAATGCTTAAAGTAATATTAGATTGACCCGTGCCAGTCACAGCGCTTAACCATATGGTAGACGCAGACATAATCAATAAAGCAATCGTTACAATTCTTAATACAGGAATTGCTTCACTAATAAATTCAGGGCCTTGTCCATATATAGATAAAAAAGAAGTAGCGAAAACATTGAGTAATAAACAAACCATTGCAGCAAAACCAAGGCTCCAGATCATTATTTTTCGAATCAATTTCACCACTTCATCTTGTTTTCCTTGACCTATGACATTACTCACCATGGTATTGGCAGTGGCTGCAAAAGCCCATGTGAAACTTCCAAAAAATCCAAAAATATTACGCATTGAATTAGAAACAGCTAAAGCCATTTCACCTCTATGTTCTATTAAAATATAAAAGAATTCCCAACTCACAATACTAATCATGTATTGAACCATTAAGGGGGAAGATTGCTTTAGGATTAATTTGATATAATCAGTTTGTAAAGACCAACTATTAAATAAAGAAAAACGTGCCCCAATTTTTTGATAATGAATCACTAAATATATAACCCATAATCCCATTGCTTCCGCAATGATAGAGGCATAGGCCGCTCCATTTAATCCCATGGCAGCAAATCCAAAATGACCAAAGATGAAACTATAATCAAAAAATATGTTGACAAAAGCTTCCGTAGCAGTTCCGATAATTAAAAATTTGCTTTGATTGGTTCCCACTAACAGGGCGTTACGCATTTGGTAAATAAATAAAAAGGGAAGTCCCCAAATACGAATTTTCAAAAAGTGGATGACTAAATTAGCCCTTTCAGTATCATGTAATAAATAATGAAAAATACTGGGTGCAATTAAATAAGTAAAAGAAATACCAATAATGGATAATATAACAGATAAATAAACGCCTTGTGAAAAAATGATTCCAATTTCATCTATTCTATTTTCACCTGCTCTACGAGAAATAAGAGCCTGAAGTCCATTATTTAATCCTTGTCCCATGACCCCAAAAATCAAGTAGTACACACCCGTTATTCCTCCAATGGCTAAGGCCTGGCTACTTAAAGCACCTAGAAATATGTTATTGGTGATAAAGTTGAGTTGCGGTACCAAAATGGCAAGCGCAATAGGCAAGGAAATGGTTAAGATTTGCTTGCTGTCTATGTTTACCTGTAAGGAAGGGGTGGTATTTTCCGCACTCATGGGTGCAAATCTACAATTAGTTTCTGCAATGAACTGCCTCTTTTTTTATATCATTGCATAAGATTTAAGTTATGGCTAAGAAAAAAATCGGAATTTATAGTCCTTTGGCGAGTACCCCTAACCAAAAAGTGGAGGATCTATTTTTAATAGTGGATGATCATTCTATTGCTTTTTCAGTAAAAAATATAGAGAAAAATACTTTTGTCGCTTTTGAATATTTTGAAAATGAAGAGAATGTAGAAGTATGGGGCCCTTTGATGGCCTATTTACAGAATAATTCAAAATTAATTCATGCTATTTATAGACAGGTACATTTTGTGTTGAACCATTCTCATTTTCTTATTACTAAAAAGTATGATTCCTCTGACCCATTATTATATCAAAATGAACTTAATTTATTGCATGGTCAATTAATGGATGCAGAAATTCAAGTCAATGAATTAGTGAATGGATCCATGATTGTATTTGCAGTTCCAGATAGTTTAATTACACTCTTAACTAGAACTTTCCCCATTGGAAAATGGAAGCATTATGCAGAATGGGTGATTTCGACAAAAGTGGGTCAAACAGCAGAAGACAATGGAAGTGTTCAAATTCATTTATTTGAAACCAATTATCTTTTATCAATACAAGAAAATGGCAATTTGAAAAACATTAAATATATCACTTCCAGCACTCCAGATCAAAATTGTTACAGCATACTAAATGCATGTCAACAATTAGGGGTCATTCCAAGTCAAATGCATTTGCAAATAGTTGGATTAGAACATTCGTCCAATCAAGAAATGAATGAAACTTGGAGTCAATTAGGTACTTATTTTTTTACTACAAAAGTAATTTCAACACCCACCGCAGGAATTGGGGAGTCATTAAACAAAGAATTTCCACATCATCTTTACGCCACTTATTTCATATTTTAATGAGAATTATTGCTGGAAAATTTGGCGGAAGAAGAATTTCTCCACCACAGAATATGCCACACACAAGGCCTACTACTGATATAGCCAAAGAAGGGTTATTTAATATTTTGCAAAATAGAGTCTCCTTAGATGACATTTCTACTTTAGATTTATTTGGAGGCACTGGTTGTATAAGCTACGAACTTGCCTCTCGAGGAGCTAGTCAATTAACAATAGTAGAGAAGGATCCTACGATGTTGGATTTTATCCAAAAAAATATTGAATTATTGAAGATTGAAAACGCCCAACTTTTGAGAATGGATGTATTTCAATTTTTGTCAACTTGTAATGGAACGTATGATATCATTTTTGCTGGACCACCTTATGCCTTAAATACTATTGATGAACTTCCCAAAATCATTGTTCAGCGAAAATTAATTTCTCCTAAAGGGTACTTTATTTTAGAACATACACCCCGAAACGACTATACTCAATTTGAGGGGTATAGTTTTCAACGTAATTACGGAACCACGATTTTTAGTTTTTTTGAATGCCTCTAGTTTTTTTCGTAATTTAAAGTATGTTAAAGTCCGAAGCAAGAACGTTTTTTTTAAAGAAAAGAAAATCATTAAGTCCACAAGAATTACTTAAGTGGGATGATTTACTTTTAATTCAATTACAAAAAATGGATTGGACCCAAACCCATGTGTTAGGTAGTTTCTTACCCATGGAGCATCAAAATGAACCCAATTCTTTATTATTAACTGATTATTTAAGCTTCCTTATTCCAGATTTAAAATTGGGCTATCCTATTGTAGATAGCACTCATCATACCATGCAATTTTTTCCTGCGACAGAAAACACCACCACTAATACATGGGGGATAGTAGAACCTATAAAATCCATGCCAATAAACCCCTCACAAATTGATACATTTTTAGTCCCACTATTAGGGTTTGATGTAACAGGCCAAAGAATAGGTTTTGGCAAAGGGTATTATGACAAATACTTTGAAAATTTAGCTTCTTCTACTTTACGAATAGGGATATCCTATTTTGAACCGATAGAGGCCATTATAGATACCCATCAATTTGATGTACCTTTGACCCATTGTATTACGCCTTGGAAAATTTATGAATTTTAATAATCTTTTTTTAAAATCTTTTCGTGTTTTGTTATTGCCTTTTGCTGTATTATACGGCTGGGTGGTAGCATTGCGTAATTGGTTATTTCAAAAACACTATTTAAAATCAGTGAAGTTTAATGTGCCTATGATATGTGTGGGGAATTTGTCTTTGGGAGGAACTGGGAAATCTCCTATGGTCGAATATTTATTAAGCATATTATCTGATAACTATAAGGTCGCCACCTTAAGTCGAGGATATAAAAGAAAGACAGAAGGATATGCGCTAGCAACGGCTAACACCACAGCCTTGGAAATTGGAGATGAACCCATGCAATTTCATTTAAAATTTCCGAATGTTTCTGTGGCAGTTTGTGAACGTCGTATTGAAGCCATCCCTCAGTTGATTCAGGATGTCCCTTCATTACAATTAGTTATATTGGATGATGCATTTCAACATCGCGAAATAGTAGCTGATTATAATATTTTATTAACTGAATACGATAATTTATACTGTGACGACTTCTTTATTCCTACTGGTGATTTGAGGGATGAAAGAAGATCCGCCAAACGAGCACATATTATTGTAGTTACTAAATGTCCTACTAATTTAACGATCACAGAAAGAGATGAAATTATTGAAAGGCTATACCCAGAAGCACACCAAGAAGTATTTTTTACTTCTATTGCCTATGAAACGCCTTATCATATTTATGACCCAAATGAACAATGGGTACTTACTTTAAGAGATGAAGTGTTATTGGTTTGTGGCATTGCCAACCCATTACCTCTTAAAAATTATTTACACGAAAACACACATACCTATTATC
This sequence comes from Chitinophagaceae bacterium, assembly GCA_037141925.1. GTDB lineage: Bacteria > Bacteroidota > Bacteroidia > Chitinophagales > Chitinophagaceae > Sediminibacterium. The sequence goes on along the minus strand of JBAXBS010000001.1, from coordinate 48,490 downwards.
AATTGAGTTATAGCGATCATCATATATTCTCGATTGAAGATTTACAAGAAATAAAACAAAAATTCGAAGAAATTAATTCAAAAAGCAAACTTATTTTAACTACAGAAAAAGACGCCGTAAGGCTGGTGAAGTATACGGAGGAACTGAATGCCATTCCATTATATGTTTTACCTATCAAACCTAGTTTTTTATTTGGAGCACAGGAAAAATTCAATCAACTAGTGTTAGATAATGTTGCACAATTTTATAAAAACAAAAATGGGAACTAAGAAAAAAAATACAAAAAAAGTTAAGACCACAACTAAGAATACACATATCACACATTCCTATAGGGGTGTGTTGGACATTGCTAAATCCGGAATGGGTTTTGTGATGGTACCAGAATTAGAAAATGATATATTGGTTTTCCCCACCGATTTTAATACGGCTTTAAAGGGGGATGAAGTAAGTGTAAAAATTACAAAAATCAGACAAGGTTCTGGAAAGAAAGAAGGAAAAGTATTAGAAGTCATTAAACGAAAGCAGGTTTCATTTGCGGGAGTCATGCAAGTGACTAATAAACATGCTTTTTTCATTCCTAATACATTACATCCGATGCCGGATATTTATATCCCCATTAATAAACTACATGGAGCGAAGGATAAGGATCGAGTGATGGTTAAATTAACCAGCTGGGATAAATCAAGCCGCAAACCTGAAGGAGAAGTATTGAACATATTTACGCCAGAGCAAGAGAATGATTTAGCCATGAAGTCGATTGTCGCAGAAGCAGGATTTGCGATAGAATTTAGTGAAGAAACCTTGGCTTTTGCAAGATCCTTATCGGATCAAATTAGTGAAGCAGAAATTACGAAAAGAAAAGATTATCGTAAGGTATTAACTTTCACTATTGATCCAGTAGATGCAAAAGATTTTGATGATGCTATTTCCTTTCAAACATTAGCGAATGGAAATATTGAAATTGGGGTACATATTGCAGATGTAAGTCATTTTGTACAACCCAATACAGCAGTAGATAAAGAAGCTTCTGAGAGAGCCACTTCTGTGTACTTGCCAGACAGAGTGTACCCGATGTTACCTGAACGAATTTCCAATGAATTATGTTCCTTAAGACCTAGAGAAGAAAAATTAACTTTTTCAGCCACTTTTGAAATAGATGCACAAAGAAAAATAGTAAACACTTGGTTTGGAAAAACAATCATCTATTCGGATAGAAGATTTACTTATGAAGAAGTTCAATCTATTATTGATACGAAAATAGGGGATCATGCTACCGAAATTTTATGGTTGCTAGATTATACACAACAATTAAGAGCACAAAGATTTACTAACGGGGCTATCAATTTTTCATCTCAAGAAGTGAGATTCACTTTAGATGAAAAAGGTAAACCCATTGGCATTACAGTAAAAGAAAGTAAAGAATCTCATCAATTAATTGAAGAATTGATGTTAAAAGCAAATCAGTTAATTGCAGAGAAAATGGGTAAGATTAAAATCAAAAAAGATCCTTTGCCTTTCCCTTATCGTGTACACGATCAACCCAATGAAGAAAAATTAGCGCCATTTGTTTCTTTCGCCAAAAAACATGGGTATCCTTTTTCTATTGATTCTCCCGAACATATTGCACATAGCTTTAATGAATTAATGATCGCTTCTAAAGGGAAACCTGAACAACATGTATTAGAGCAATTAGGCATTCGAACGATGGCTAAAGCGGTTTATACGAGTAATAATATTGGTCACTATGGCTTAGGTTTTGAACACTATTGTCATTTCACATCTCCTATTAGACGATATCCTGATGTATTAGTACATCGTATTGTGCAATCAGTGATTGAAGGTCATCCCATGAATGATGCAGGTTTGGAAGAAAAATGTGTGCATTGTAGTGAAAGAGAACGTGCTGCTATGGAATCGGAACGTGCTTCTAATAAATACAAGCAAGTGGAATTCATGCGTGACTATCTGGAACAAGATTTTGAAGGTATCATTAGTGGCGTTTCTAGTTTTGGATTCTGGGTAGAAACCATCGATCATAAATGCGAAGGCTTAGTAAGTATGACCACCTTGTCTAAATATGATGATTTTAGATTAGTAGAAACTGATTATGCTTTAGTAGGTATGAGATCTGGGCGTAAATTCAATATGGGAGATAAAATCACGATTAAAGTGGTAGCAGCCAATTTGGATAAGCGTCAATTGGATTATGAATGGGTATTAAAGCCGAGTAAGGATTAGTTTTTGAAATCAAAAATTAGTTAGCTAATTATTCAATTTAATGTGATTGAATATGGTGTGTTTCGGTAAATACAATCCCTTCCTGTTTTAACACTTTTAATACGGGTTCATATATTTCGGGTAAGGTAGGAATATGTAAACCAGTACAAGTTATTTCACCTTTTAAATAGGCGCAAACACTAATGGCTAAAGGAAGTCCAACAGTACTAGCCATGGCGGTGTGCGTAGCATCTTTTCCTATTAATACTAAACTGCTTTCTATAGAATGTGTTTCATTTTGTAATGAATATTCAATTTGATGCTGCATTACAATCATGTCTTTGTCAGATGTGTCTAATTTCCATTTATCTTCCAAAATCCATTGTAAGATGATTGCATTATTAGTTGAATGTGCTGAATTAGTTAGTGTGAAGGGAATTATTTTTTCGCTTTTGAAATCAATAAATTGCAACAAAGAAAAAAGGGTAGGATCTTGAATCAAACGATCATATTTATCTTCTAAAGAATGAGCCCTTAAATGATTTTGAAACCATTGTTGAATAGTGGTACCTTCTTGTAATGGAAAAGAAGTCTCATCGGTTAATTTCAAATGAACGATGGCATTCCATCCTGCGCAAAAATCAACAGACCTCAAAGTGGTTCTCACAAAATTTTGAATCCCCTCTAATGAATAGGTTTGAATATAATCCAGAGAGTTTCTATTAGGATAATAAGTGAGGGGTGCCTTTTCAACAATGTTTAAAATAGGATATCCTTGGAATAACTGAGTATAGGGTATAGATACCTCTTTGCCATTTTCTAGGTAAATAGCGCCCGATTTTCCCGCTAAAATGATATTCCTGGGGTTCCAGCTTATTTTATAATGCCATGGGTTATTATCGCTTTCTGGAGCAATTAAACCACCACAATGGGAAGCAAATGAAGTTATTTTACCTCCTTGTTTTTGTATTCTATGGATCAATTCCATAGCACTCATGTGATCAATACCTGGATCTAACCCCATTTCGCATAAAAATAAAAGCCCTTTTTCCTGTATTTGATTTTGTATTTTCTTCATCCCTTCTTCCACATAGGAGGCCGTAAATAAAGACTTGCCTAATAACAGACAATCTTCTGCCACAAGCGTATGTAAAAAGGCAGGTAACATGGAAATCACGACTGTTGAGGAGCTAATTAAATCATGTCTTTTAGTAGTGTTCAAAATATCTATCCCAATAGCATGGCCATTTGGAGCATTATTCCATTTTTTTAAAGCTACATTTTCATCCCCATCTGCTAGTAGTAAATACCAATTGTTTTCAACTGCTTTTTGTTGTAAATATTCAATCAAAATAGTGGCTGATTTACCGGCTCCTAATATTAAAATGGTAGTGGGCATAAAAAGCAATATAAGTAATTGATAATGGTGCCATTAAAGTTACCCATTCTTACCCACAACTGTGGATAAATCCACTAAAAATTTACTTCCTATTTAGCCCAAAAAAGTCCTCAAAAAGGTATCTTCGTAAAGCCTCATTTTTAGCTTATTTAAGTTAAAAATTTACGGTCAAAGAAAGTAAAAATTTATGGAAGAAAATTTAGGATTAGAAGCCACCCAGGATAACGATCGTGTTATTAAAGTGAACATTGAAGAACAAATGAAAACCTCCTACATTGATTATTCAATGTCAGTGATAGTAGGTCGTGCTTTACCTGATGTAAGAGATGGTTTTAAGCCTGTTCATCGTAGAGTTTTGTTTGCAATGCATGAGCTGGGTAATAACAGCAACAAAGCGTATAAAAAATCAGCACGTATTGTGGGTGAAGTAATGGGTAAATTCCATCCCCATGGAGATACTGCTATTTATGACACTTTAGTGCGTATGGCACAAGAGTGGACGATGCGTTATAAGTTAGTGGATGGTCAAGGTAACTTTGGTAACCAAGATGGAGATCCCCCTGCAGCAATGCGTTATACCGAAGCTCGTTTGCAAAAAATTTCTGAAGCCATGTTGGATGATCTTGAAAAAGATACGGTAGATTATCAACTTAATTTTGATGATAGTTTACAAGAACCTTCTGTATTACCTACTCGTATCCCTCAATTATTGGTGAATGGTTCTTCGGGAATAGCAGTGGGTATGGCTACCAATATGTTGCCTCATAATTTGAATGAAGTAGTGGATGGTTGTATTGCTTATATAGATAATCATGATATCACAATCGAAGAATTAATTCAATTTGTGAAAGCGCCCGATTTTCCTACCGGAGGAATTATTTACGGAATGGAGGGAGTGAAGCAAGGTTTAATGACAGGAAGAGGTAGAGTCGTTTTAAGAGGTAGATGTAATGTAGAAACCAAAGCCAATGGTCGCGAGTTAATTGTAATCAATGAAATTCCTTACCAAGTAAATCGTGATAATTTAACAGATCGAATTGGTCAATTAGTAGTGGATAAAACAATTGATGGTATCACGCACGTAAACAATGAAAGTAATAAACGTGAAGGAACTCGTATTGTTATTGAATTAAGAAAAGATGCGGTGGCTCAAGTTATCATCAATCAATTATTTAAGTTTACCGAATTACAAACTAGTTATGGTGTTAATAATGTTGCTCTAAGTAAAGGCCGTCCTAAAATTTTAAATGTCAGAGATTTAATCATTGAATTTGTTGACTTTAGAATGGAAGTGGTGATTCGTCGTGCCAAATTTGAATTAAAGAAAGCGGAAGATCGTGCGCATATATTAGAAGGTTATTTAATTGCTTTAGATCATTTAGATGAAGTGATTCGTTTAATTCGTCAATCAGCGAATCCAGATGCGGCTAAGGAAGCCTTAATGACTGCAGGCTGGGGGATATCTGAAGTGCAAGCTAAAGCTATCTTAGAATTAAGATTGCAACGTTTGACAGGTATGGAGCGTGAAAAAATTAAAGAAGAATTTGATGGATTAATGAAATTGATTGCTTCTTTAAAAGAATTATTAGGAAGTGAACATTTACGTTATGAATTAATCAAAACTGAATTATTAGAAGTTAAAGAAAAATTTGGGGATGAACGTAAATCAGAGATTCAATACTTGGCAGATGAAATGAAGTTGGAAGATTTAATCGAAGAAGAAGATGTTGTCATTACCATCTCTCACTTAGGATATATCAAAAGAACATCTGTTTCAGAATATCGTCAACAAAAAAGAGGAGGAAGAGGCGCGATAGGTTCTAAAACACGAGAAGAAGATTTCGTAGAACATTTATTTATTGCTTCAACGCATGATACTATGTTATTTTTCACCGAAAAAGGAAGATGTTTCTGGTTAAGAGTATATGAAATCCCAGAAGGAGAAAAAACAAGTAAAGGACGTGCTGTTCAAAACTTAATTCAAATTCCAACGGATGATAAAGTAAAAGCCATCATTGAGGTACGTAAATTAGATGACAAAGATTATGTCAACAATCATTACATCGTTTTATGTACCAAACGTGGTATCATCAAAAAAACATGCTTGGAAGAATTTAGTCGTCCAAGAGTAAGTGGGGTGAATGCTATTACGATTAATGAAGGAGATGAATTATTGTTTGCTCGTTTAACAGATGGGAATAATGAAGTCATGATGGCTGTAAAGTCGGGTCGTGCAATTCGTTTCCCTGAAGAAAAAGTGAGACCCACTGGTAGAGGTGCTATAGGAGTTGCGGGTATTGAGGTGGATAATGATACCGACGAAGTAGTAGGATTAGTTTGTGTGAACCGTGAAGATAAAGACCGTACTATATTAGTGGTGAGTCAACAAGGTTTTGGTAAACGTACAGCCATAGATGAATATCGTATCACAAATCGTGGTGGTAAGGGAGTAAAAACAATCAATGTCACTGAAAAAACTGGAAGTTTAGTAGGTATTATGGACGTACTAGAAAAAGACGATTTAATCATTACTTGTAAATCGGGTGTGACGATTCGTACGAATATCTCTGAAATTCGTGAAGCAGGACGTGCCACTCAAGGTGTCAAGTTGATCAGATTAGATGAGGGTGATGAAATCGCAGCTACTTCTAAAATTGCCGATCAAGATGAACCAGATTTAGAATTGACAGAAGGGGAAGCTACAGCAACCGATGTCATTATTGAAAATGGTACTGTATCAGAAGATAATACTACAAATAGTTCAGATAGCACAGATACTTCAAATATTACTGAAGAAAATACACCTGAAGCATAAAATTTAATAAATTTACCACCGTAACTAATTAAACATATGAAAAAAATAATCGGTTTGTTAAGCTTTTTGACATTCGTTCAAATGTCATTTGCACAAGATTTAAAAAAAGTAACCACTAACATATTGTTAGGTAAGTTTGAAGCTGCTAAAGATGAATATGATAAAGCAGTAGCCAAAAAAGCGTCATTAGGCACTACAGCGGAAGGCTATTATTTAAAAGCTCGTATTAACGGAGCTTTAGCAAAAGATGCTACAGTAGCTTCTAAATATCCAAATGCATATGCTGATATGCGTAAAGCTTTGGATGAGTATATTAAATTGGAGCCTAATTTTTCTACTGCAAAAGATAACGGACCAGATCCTTTCTTTGATATTTATTTTAAAGCTTTCAAAGAAGGGGTAGATGCTTTCAATACCAAAAAATGGAAAGAAGCGGCTTCTAGTTTTGATGAAGCAGTTAAATTTAGTGATATTGTATTTACGCAGGGTTGGTCATCTTCCAAACAAAAATTTGATACTACTTCATTAATGTATGCTGGTTATGCGAATCAAAATGCAGGTAATTTAGATGCGTCTAATGTTTATTACAGAAGAATGGTGGATGCTAATATTAAAACGGCAGATGCAATGGATATCTATCGTTTTTTATTAATGCAATTTATTTCAAAAAAGGATCAAGCAAATTTTGAAAAATATTATGCTATTTCTGTAGCAGCATATCCATCAGAAAATTGGTTTGAGTATAAGTTAGATTATATCGAGAAGAATTTAAGTATGGATGAAAAAATGAAAATGTATGACAAAATGGTTTCAGATGCATCCTTAAATGAGAATGCTGCGCAAATGTTTGGCGATATGTTCATGGCTGGGAAAACATTGGAAGGATTGTCTAATGAAACTGCTGAAATTTATATTTTAAAAGCACAAGATGCCTATAAGAAGGCATTTAATTTTAATAACAACAATTACGCAGCTGCTTTTAACGTAGGTATAAGCTATTACAACCAATACACTGTTTTAGATGATAAATATGGTGAAAATATTAGAGCCTTACAATTATTAAATTCCAACAGACCAGCGGCTCCAAAAGATCCTAAAAAGAAATTACTAGCTGATGCTCAATTTAAAGCTCAAATTGATTCTGTAAAAAAATTAAATGCTTTATTAGATGCACCTATTAAAGAAAAAGTGGATGCAGCAATAGAATGGATTGAAAAAGCTTTCAATAATATTAAAGACAAACCAAAATTAGAAAGAACTGAAAAAAGTGTTGGTGCTAGATCTGTAGATTTCTTGGCGACCTTGTACGCATTTAAAAGAGACAAATTAAAAGGAAAAGATCAAAAAGCATCTGATGAATTTGATGCTAAATACAACTATTACGATAAGTTACATGACAAATATCAATAGTATTTATCTTGAGTATTAATTATCCTAAAAAAGTAATTATAAAAAAACCTTCTCAATATGAGAAGGTTTTTTTATGATAGGTAACATATCAATTAAGATCTTAAAACTATACTCACTTTGAAATTCTTTTGTTCGTAAAACTCAATCAACACTTCTTCAGGCCCTATTTTAAAAGTAATAGTAGCAGGGTAGATGAGGTTATTAAAAATATAAACATTACGTTTTTGTTGAGTGGTAATTTCATTCATTACATTATAACTCCCTTTATTAAAAATGACTTCCGTTAAAGTAGGTTTAGGGATATCACCATGTAAGTCTACAGATCCACCTGTAACACTTTCTAAAGTCAATTCAATAGTGGGGAAATTATTAGAAGCTTCTGCATTTACACTAACCGAATTGACCATGTAAGATTTACTTATGATTTTATAGGGAGCTTCAAATAAACCTACATATTTATCTCTTTTCCAAAATCCAGTTAAAACACTATCGATTCCTTTTTCTGTTTTAATAGTTGCTAAGCCTTGACCTTCTTTTTTTCCTTTCTTAAAATAACCTTTAAAGCTATTCCCCAAGTTATCGGTATAAAAACCCTGGCCGTCGGGAAGACCTGCCTTAAATTCACCTTCATAAGTATGAATTCCCACAGCCTTGCCTTTACCTTCAGCTTTCCCATTTTTACAGTCCCCAGTATAGTTGCCAGTTAAATTAGGATCCAAAACTTTGCAATCCTGGCTAAAACTGACAATAGGACCTAAAAATAGGAAAATACCTAAAAGAAGGCTAAATGAGCGATTTTGCATAATTGACATAAAATGATTTTAATAGATTTTGAAAAAGTGATGCGATGAGACTATCTATTTAATGTGTAAAGCTAATATCAAATATTTAAATATAAAGCCTCATATTTTAAAGTGAAGCACTAAAAGATGAATGTTATAAGAGATATCATAAATCCCAATCCATAGCTGAATATAGATAAAATAAAGGAGGGTATTATTATCAATCATACATATTTAACATAATGTTAATTATAAGCAATTATATCAGTTTCAAATACAATTGTACTGGAGTATCATCTATATCTACTGTTGATATACAATTGATTTAGAATGATATAGGATGTGATATAGAATGATATAAGATGACCATGAATATGTATGGATATAGGTTGATGAATCAATATTTAATTACAGATTAAAACATTGAACTAATACTCCATAGATTCATAATAACTTCATTATAAGAATTAATTCTGTCTATAATGTATTTGAATAAATGATAAATCTTTGTAATTTGTAACAATAAATCTTGTTCTATGACTAAATCGTCTCAACCCAGTAATTCAGTTTCTCGTCGAAAATTTGTTCAAAACGCCGCAATGACTTCTATCGCTATGGGTCTTCATCCTAGTATCATTAAAGCACAAGCAAATGCTGTAAAGGACAAAGTTCGTATAGGTATTATAGGCACTGGATTTAGAGGACAAAGTCATATTGATATGTTATGCGCTCGTAAAGACACTGAAATTGTCTCATTTGCCGATCCTGATAAGAAAATGTTGGCCTCTGCTCAGAATATCCTTAAAAAGTATAACCGACCTGCCGCTGTAGAGTTTAATAATGGCAACTATGACTACATAAAATTACTACAACGTGCTGATATTGATGCTGTTATCATTGCAACACCCTGGGAATGGCATATTATTCAGGCATTGGAAGCTATTAAGCATAAAATCATCCCTGGAGTGGAGGTTTGTGGTGCTATAAAATTGACGGATTGTTGGGATATTGTGAATGCCAGTGAAAAATCAGGCATTCCGGTGATGTGCTTAGAAAATGTTTGTTACCGTAGAGATGTCTTGGCAGTCTATAATATGGTTAAAAAAGGCATGTTTGGTGAACTTCTTCATTTACAAGGGGGTTATGAGCATGATTTAAGGGAAGTCAAGTTTAATGATGGTACAAAAGGCTATAATGATGGTATAGAATTTGGCGAAAAAGCATACAGTGAGGCCAAATGGCGTACCAGTCACTCCTTATATAGAAATGGAGAACTATATCCCACTCATGGATTAGGTCCAGTTTCTATGATGGTAGATATTAATAGAGGAAACAGATTAACTCGTTTATCTTCGGTAGCAACTAAGTCAAGAGGTTTACATAAATATATAGTTAACCATCCACAAGGAGGTGAAAATCACCCTAATGCGAAACTAAATTGGAAACTAGGTGATATCGTAAGTACACAACTTCAAACACATAATGGAGAGACTATCTTATTAACTCATGACACCAATTCGCCTCGTCCTTATAATTTAGGGTTCAGAGTTCAGGGTACCCAAGGATTATGGCAGGATTTTAGTTCGGGTCAATTGAATGCGGGACATATATATATAGAAGGCGTTTCTGCCAAACCTCATGTTTGGGAAAATCCAGAAGCCTACTTAAAGCAATACGACCATCCTTTGTGGGTGAAATATCAGGATCAGGCTGCAGGCTCTGGACACGGAGGTATGGACTTTTTTGTGGAGAATGCCTTTGTTGAGTGTGTTAAAAGAAATGTTCCCTTCCCTATTGATGTGTATGATTTAGCCACTTGGTATGCCATTACTCCGTTATCAGAGAAATCCATAAAGGAACATGGTCAGGTGCAAGACATTCCTGATTTCACCAGAGGTAAATGGCAAAATAGAAAGAATGATTTTGGAATGAACGAGATTTATTAAATATTAATAAAGAGCGAGATCTATGAGATATACTCTAAAAGATAGAATTAAATAAAAGAACTAAAAAAGAACTAAAAAAGATCTAATAGAAAATATAGAAGATCTGATAGAAGAATAGAAGAACTTTTTTATGACTAAGCCAATTTTTCGTAAACTTCTAATAATCTAATTTGATTGAGTGCTCGTTTATAATTATGATTTTCATAACCTGCCCCATAATAAATATCATTTTGTAGATGATCCGTTAAAAAGCGGAGTGCTTGCATATAAATCATGAATTGGCCACTATAAAAAAAATGGTCTTTTTCAAAAGCAGAGAGTTCGTATTGCATTGGTTGTAAATATCCTTTTTGAAGACCCTCCCATCGATCTGCTTTCACTTCAATCTTATTCAAATCTTGTTCTTCTTCCGAAACAGTACATAAACAGGTACGACACATGTCTCCCACATCACTAATAAAATAGCCGGCCATAGTCGTATCTAAATCAATAACGCATATTGCTTTTCCATGGTCATTAAAAAGCACATTGCTAATTTTAGTATCATGATGCGTAACTCTTTTTTGAACATCCGGATGCTGAATGAAATGTTCGTATTTATCAGTAATGGATTGTTTATTTAATAAAAAAGAAATTGCTTCTTTAGAGGATGCAATACGCTGCGGATTTCCTTGTAATAATGCTGTATTAAATTGCTGAAATCTTAGACTTAAATTATGAAAATCAATCAAGGTATTTTTTAACTCATCCGCCTTAAAATTTCTGAGTTGATGTGTGAATCCTCCAAATTGTTGAGCAGCTTCTTCTACTTGATTGGCATTTTCTAAAACACTTAATGCATAGCCGTTTATTTTATGGAATGCTCGAAAGTAGCTGCCCTCCCACTCTATTAAAGTGTCCCCATTTTTATTAGGCACCAAATGAGTATATAAATAATCAGGGCTATTTAATTTCAAGTAAGCTCCAATTGTATTAATATTTTGATCTATTGCTCTAGGGTCCTTGAAAATTGCATGGTTGATGGTTTGTAAAATATAATCTCCATGTGCCGTTTCCACCACATAGGTCTTATTAATCAAACCCTGATGCAAAGGCGTGCATTGAGTAACTTCCCATTGATATTGATCAAAAATTTCTTGCATAAAAATTTATAAATAAAAGTACTACAAAATAGAATCAATGTTCGTAACTTGACAATGATATTCTGCCACTTTATCATGAAATCAATTGTGATAACTGAATCTTTAAAATAATCAGGATTATGGATCGCCGAAAATTTATTAATTTAAGCAGTTTAGGAGCTGCAGGTTTTACGCTTCAAGGTTTTATACCCACTTCTCTGAATGGATTATCTACTACTATATCACCTATTGTAGTAGCCACCTGGGATGCTGGTCTTGCAGCTAACAAAGCCGCTTGGGCAGTTTTAGGGTCAGGTGGTAATGCATTAGATGCGGTAGAAAAAGGCGTGATGGTGACTGAGGATGAAATGAATTGCTGTGTAGGTTTAAATGGTAATCCAGACCGAGATGGTTTTGTGACTTTAGATGCTTCTATTATGGATCATGAATTTAATTGTGGAAGCGTAGCATTTTTAGAAAGAATTAAACACCCTATTTCGGTGGCACGTAAAGTGATGGAAAAAACACCACACGTAATGTTAGTGGGACAAGGAGCACAACAATTTGCAATAGAACAAGGGTTTAAATTAGAAAATGGAGAACTATCAAAAGATGCTAAAAATTCTTACCAAAATTGGTTAAAACATTCTGAGTATAAACCGGTCATAAACATTGAACGTAAAAATGCGACCACTCCATTAGAAGACTCTAAAATGGCACCGCATCGTTTAAGTAATGGTGAATGGAATCATGATACCATTGGAATGATTGCTATGGATAGTATGGGAAACTTAAGTGGTAGTTGTACTACTAGTGGTGCTGGTTTTAAAATGCGTGGCCGTGTGGGAGATTCACCCGTCATTGGTGCCGGATTATATGTGGACAATGAAGTGGGTGCAGTAGTAGCCACAGGACAAGGAGAAGATGTGATTAGAGTGGCAGGATCTAGTGCTGTGGTAGAACAAATGCGTCAAGGTAAAACGCCTACTGAGGCTTGTAAAATAGTGATAGAACGTATAAGACGAATCAAAAAAGAAAAAGCAAAAGACATACAAGTATGTTTTATTGCCATTAACAAAAAAGGGGAATATGGAGGTTATTCATTGCATAAAGGATTTAATTATGCAGTGCATACACCACAAGGAAATACTTTGCATGAAGCCACATTTTTAGATTAAAAATTTAATAATAAAAAATTCAAGATTAAATTTCCTTTATGATTTCATTAGAAATTGCTGCATTTTCGGTGGAAGCCGCTATTCAAGCTATAGAAGCTGGTGCTAATCGCATAGAACTTTGTGAAAATCCACATGAAGGTGGTACCACTCCTTCTTACGGAGCTTTAGTGTTGAGTGCAAAAATAAAAGACGCTCCTATCTACCCCATTATTCGTCCAAGAGGGGGTGATTTTTTATATAGTCATTCCGAATTTGAAATCATGAAAAATGATGTAGTTATGGCAAAGGAATTAGGATTCCCTGGAATCGTTATTGGATTATTACATGCAGATGGCAACATTGATATGGAAAGAACTTCCGAATTAGTTGCTTTAGCAGAAAATATGCAAGTCACTTTTCATCGTGCTTTTGATAGATGCCAAGATCCCGTAAAAGGTTTAGAGGATATTATTCAAACAGGTTGTAAAAGAATTTTAACAAGTGGTCAGGTTCCTAATGTTCAAAATGCCCTACCCTTAGTAAAACAATTAGTAAAATTAGCGAATGATCGAATTGTCATTATGCCTGGAAGTGGTGTCCGTGCCCATAATATAAAAAATATTCTAGAAAGCACAGGCGTTATGGAAGTGCACAGTTCTGCTCGTAAAATGTTTCCTTCTAATATGCAATTTCAAAAAGAATCTATGCAAGAAAAAATGCAATATACAGGCGTGGATTTGGAAGAAATAAAAGAAATGTTACGTCAATTAACTTTTTAGTTATGATAAAGGGGTTGTTATGAGGTTCATTGATTCATAAGTGGATTGATAAAAAACCTCCAACCTAATTAGTACAACATTCTAACACGAATGGTTTGTTTCACTTCTCTCAATAAATCAATGGCTTGTTTTGATAATTTAGAATCTACATCTAAAACGACATAACCAATTTCTTCATTAGTTTTAAGATACTGTCCTACGATATTAATTTTATTCTTAGACATCACAGTATTAATCGCACTCAAAACACCTGGGACGTTTTTATGTATATGTAAAATACGATGTGCCCCATCTACAGGAGGTAAGCTAATAGCTGGTATGGTGTGAGAACCATTAGACACGCCACGTTCTAAGTATTGATATAATTTAATACTTACATCTTCTCCAATATTTTCTTGCGCTTCTTCGGTAGATCCACCAATATGTGGAGTTAATATCACATTAGATAAACCTTGAAGTGGAGTTTCAAAACGATCTCCATTTTTTTCAGGTTCCCATGGATATACATCTATCGCTGCTCCACTAATTTGTTTATTTTTAATGGCTACACTCAATGCTTCTAAATCAACCACTTCGCCACGTGCATAATTAATTAAAATAGCTCCTGTCTTACATTGCTTGATCACTTCCTTGCTAATTAAATTTTTGGTTTGATGGGTTTCAGGAACATGAATAGAAATGATATCAGAAGTACTTACTAGATCTTTAATTGATTTTACAGGTTGTGCATTTCCTAATGGCAACTTTGTTTCTACATCATAAAACTTTACTTTCATACCCATGGACTCAGCCATAATACTAGTTTGGGTACCAATATTACCATAACCAATTAATCCTAAAGTTTTTCCTCTTAACTCAAAACTTCCTTTAGCTTCTTTATTCCAAAAACCTTCGTGAGCAGCTTTATTTTTATCCATTATTTTTCGAATCAACATAATGGAGGATCCAATAACTAATTCTGCAACACTTCTGGTATTACTATAAGGTGCATTAAATACTGCTACCCCATTTTGTTTGCAAGCTTTTAAATCAACTTGATTAACACCAATACAAAAACAACCGATGGCTTGTAATTTCTTGGCGTGGTCTAATACTTTTTTTGAAATGAATGTTTTTGAACGGATGCCTAAAATATGAACATCCTTAATGACTTTAATGAGTTCTTCTTCACTTAAAGCGCCAGACATTTTTTTTACATCTGTATACCCTTGATCCTTAAAATACTGAACCGCCTTATCACTGATGTTTTCTAAAAACAGTACTTTAATCTTGGACTTTGGATAGCTAGTGGAATCAATATTACTCATGGAACAAAGATAAAAAAATAACTGTTTATGCGTTCATTAACAATAAATTAAGTGATATGATCGTTATATTGCAGTAATAATTGTTCGATACCCCATAAAAGCTAACAGATGATCGTGAGATTGACCCTCATTCTAGGTATATTTTTTTTAAGTTGTTCTGGTGGAACCAGTCAAGGTTCATTACCTATGGAAGTAAATCGACCCTCTAAACCTTCTTTATCTGCAGTGGATAAGGAAAAATTAATGGAAGAAATAAAGGCTAAGTATGAAAAGCTATTAGGCTCAAAAGGTTTTAGTGGTGAAATTGTTGTGGCAAAAAACGGAGAAATTATATTTGAAGATTATAAAGGGTTTTCCAATTATTCTAGCAAAACCCCCATGCAACCTGAAACCCCCATACATTTAGCGTCTATTTCTAAAACATTTACAGGGATGGCGACTTTAAAACTATGGGAGCAAAACAAATTAGACTTAAAAGCACCCGTAACCCAATACCTTCCTAAGTTCCCCTATAGCCAAGTGACTATTGAACAATTATTGTCGCATCGAAGTGGATTACCTGATTATACTTATTTCATGGAAACTAAAAAGTATATTTCAATACGAGCTAAAAATAAAAAAGGAAAATGGGTGAATCGTTTACAATTGGTGAAAAACGAAACTCCATTTAAAAACGGAAATTACAATAATCAGGATGTTTTAGATTTTATGGCTACGCGCAAACCTTTACCTGCAGCTAATCCTGACAAAGTTTTCAAATATTGCAACACTAACTATGTAGTATTAGCTTTGGTGATTGAAAAAATTACAGGAAAGGATTTCCCTACCTATATGAAGGAAACTATTTTCAAGCCGTTGAAAATGGATAATACTTTTATTTTTGATGCTCGCATGATTGATAAATACACCCCTTCTTATAATGCACGAATGGTGCCTTACAAAATTGAAAAGTATGATTGCATTTATGGAGATAAAAATGTTTACAGTACAGCGCGTGATATGTTATTATGGGACAAAGCTTTAAATGAAGGAAAGTTTTTAAATCAAGCAACCTTAACGATGGCTTACGAGCCTCAAAGTCCTATCAATAAATATTACCATAACTATGGGTTAGGATGGAGGGTTTTAGTAAGACCTAATGAAGACCGCCTCATTTATCATAACGGATGGTGGCATGGAAATAACACCGTTTTTACCCGCCTTATCAATCAAGCGGCCACTATTATCATTCTAGGGAATCGTTTCAATAAATCCATCTATAAAGGCAAGGAATTAGCCTCTATTTTCACAGGGAAGGAAGATACTACCTCCTTAGAGGAGTAAAAATGCCTAAATCTTCCCTTTTTTTGGAAATTTCGCCCTATTTTTGCATCCCCTTAATATTAACTAAAGATTAGATACTTTATGAACAGTTTATTGTTTTATGCCGTACCGGCGATGGGTATTGTTGGTTTGTTGTATACTCTATTGAAATTCAATTGGGTAGCTAAACAACCTGCTGGTGGAGATCGTATGAAAGAGATCAGTAATTACATAGCAGAAGGAGCTATGGCATTCTTAAAAGCAGAATGGAAAATCCTAGGATATTTTGTGGTGATTGTAGCGTTATTATTAGGATTTATGGCCTCCAAAAATAGTACAAGTCACTGGAGCATTTCAATTGCATTTGTGATTGGAGCCGTTTTTAGTGCGACTGCAGGATATATTGGAATGAAAGTAGCTACTAAAGCCAATGTGCGAACTGCTGAAGCTGCTAAAACGAGTTTAGCCAAAGCATTGAAAGTGTCCTTTACAGGTGGATCGGTAATGGGATTAGGAGTTTCTGGCTTAGCAGTTTTAGGTTTAGGCGGATTGTTTTTAATTATCAAACATTTCTTCTCTCCAGAGGGAGATGCTGAAGGGATGTTACGTACTATAGAAATTTTAACTGGATTCTCTTTAGGTGCTGAATCTATTGCATTATTTGCGCGTGTAGGTGGAGGTATATATACTAAAGCTGCTGACGTAGGTGCCGATTTAGTAGGTAAAGTAGAAGCGGGTATACCGGAGGATGATCCTCGTAATCCGGCAACGATTGCAGATAACGTAGGTGATAATGTGGGGGACGTAGCAGGAATGGGAGCCGATTTATTTGGATCTTATGTTGCAACCGTATTAGCTACAATGGTTTTAGGTCAAGAAGTAACGGGTCCAAATGGGGCTAAATTAGTGGATGCTTTTGGAGGTTTATCTCCTATTCTTTTACCTATGTTGATTGCAGGTATTGGAATTTTATTATCTATCATCGGAACTTTATTTGTTAGAATAAGTGAGAACGCTGGTTTAAATACAGCAACTGTTCAAAAAGCATTGAACATGGGAAACTATGGTTCTATGGTTTTAACTGCTATAGCTTGTTATTTTTTAGTGTCGTATATCTTACCTGAAACCATGACATTACGTGGTTTAGAATTTACAAGAAACGGTGTGATTGGTGCAATTGCTGTGGGTTTAATCGTGGGTACTTTGATGAGTATCATCACTGAATTTTATACTGCTATGGGGAAGCGCCCAGTATTAAGTATTATCAAACAATCTAGTACAGGTCATGCGACTAATATTATTGGTGGTTTAGCGATAGGTATGGAATCCACCTTCTTTCCTATTTTAGTTTTAGCTGCTGGTATCTATGGATCTTTTGCATGTGCAGGTTTATATGGTGTTGCAATTGCAGCAGCAGGTATGATGGCTACAACAGCAATGCAATTAGCCATTGACGCTTTTGGTCCTATTGCAGATAACGCCGGAGGTATAGCAGAGATGAGTGAATTACCTGCTGAAGTACGTGAAAAAACAGATATTCTAGATGCAGTGGGTAATACAACTGCAGCAAGTGGTAAAGGTTTTGCAATTGCTTCTGCTGCGTTAACTTCATTAGCTTTATTTGCAGCTTTTGTGGGTGTTGCTATGCCACACAATCAACATATTGATATTTATAAAGCAGATGTTTTAGCTGCGTTATTTGTAGGTGGAATGATCCCTTATATATTTTCTTCCTTAGCAATTCGTGCGGTGGGTGAAGCGGCTATGGCAATGGTAGAAGAAGTTCGTCGTCAGTTCCGTACCATACCAGGAATTATGGAAGGTACTGGTAAACCAGAATATGATAAGTGTGTAGCTATTAGTACCGAAGCATCTTTGAAAAAAATGATGTTGCCTGGAGCCATTACAATTATCTCTCCTATCTTAATTGGATTTACTTTAGGTCCAGAAGCTTTAGGTGGATTTTTAGCAGGTGCAACAGTAAGTGGTGTTTTAATGGGTATTTTCCAAAACAATGCGGGTGGAGCTTGGGACAATGCTAAAAAATCCTTTGAAAAAGGTGTTGAAATTAATGGTGAGATGTTCTATAAAAAATCTGAGCCACATAAAGCTTCTGTAACTGGAGATACCGTGGGTGATCCTTTTAAAGATACATCAGGTCCATCAATGAATATTTTGATCAAATTAATGTCTATTGTATCATTAGTGATTGCGCCTACTTTAGCTACTATGCGACCTTCTGAAGCTTCTGCTATAACAAGCAAAACTCAAACAGTTGAATTATCTGTAGTAAGCACTGATACTGCTCATAAAATGATAGGTGGTAATGATACTGCTACTTCAGTAACCATTTCAGCAAATACTAAAACATTAGTGCAAGCTTTACAAGAAGAAGGTATTGCTCCTACCGATAACGTTAAGATCATGATTAAAGATGGTAAAATAACAGTGAATGGTAAAGCCTTAACACCTGAACAAAATGCAAAATTTGCTAGTTATTTAAAATAACCGACAGCAATTTTTAATATTCTTTTAACTAAATCCTTCCTGATAAAACAGGGAGGATTTTTTATATATTCCTAATTTTTCGTAGATTGCTTACGAATATAATCGTATTATTTATGAGCAAGAATTTAAAACCTACCGAAAGTGAATTAGAAATTTTAAGCATTCTTTGGGATAAAGGAACCGCTACCGTTCGTGAAGTGCATGAAGTGGTGAATAAAACCAAGGATGTGGGTTATACTACTACCCTTAAATTAATGCAAATTATGAATGAAAAAGGCTTAGTGACTCGTAACGAAACAGCTAAGACGCATATCTATATTCCAAGTTTACAAAAAGAAAAAGCACAAGAACAATTTGTAGGCAAAATGATACAAACTTTATTTAGTGGTAGTACCTCTCAATTAGTTTTACAGGCTTTAGGAAATCATCAACCTTCGGAACAAGATTTAATAGACATTAAATCAATGATTGAAAAATTGGAACGCAAATAAATTCATTCAATTTTTATTAGTAAACGCATAATCCCAAGTTTATAAAACTTAAAATTAGATGCAGTTTTTATCTCACATACCATTTAATATGATCAATAATATAGGATTTTTATCCTTGATGTTGATGGTATATGAGTGTATCAAATATTGCTACCCACAGCATGCTAAAATGTTATTTAGAATTGGATCTTGGATGCAAATTTTGGGGTTAGTTCAATTTTTAGTGATGTTAGTGTTTCCCCATATTTTTGGTTCTATTTCTTTAGCGGAATGGATGTCTCAAAAATATATCATCATACATGATGCCGGGTTATTTAATTTATTACCTATTATAGGTGTGTTATACTTTTCGGTATTGTTTTTCATGATCATAAAAACAGGGTATCAAATTTATGCTGTTCAAAAAATGAAACAAAATGCGGATTATAGTCAATCCCATTATTATAATCAATTCATTGATCATTCAAAATCAATTGCGATTGGTTTATCAAAGGATGTTAGCTCTCCTATTACTTTTGGATGGTGGACACCCGTAATTTTATTACCATTTTCAATTTGCAATCACTTGACCTTGCAGGAGGTGGAAACCATATTAATGCATGAATTAGCTCATATTTTACGCCATGATTACATCCTGCATATCATATTGACTATTGTTCAAACTATTTTGTTTTTTAATCCTATCATTTATTTATTTAAAAAGGAAACCAACTTACAACGTGAAATAGCATGTGACCAATTTGTCGTGCATCGCAATGTTCACAAATTGGATTATATGAACGCTTTATATAAATTAGCCTTGGTGTCACATTCCGAAAGTATTCCTACCACAATGGGTGCTTTGGGTACTCAAAATGAATTATTGATCAGGATGAAACAGTTGAGTAACGCTGCTAATGTCTCCTTGAAAAGCAAGTTAATTACTATCACCCTATTATCTTTATTTGGAATCATGCTTGGTATTTCTAGTTGGAATTTATCTATCAAAAATAGTTTCAAAAATAGTTTTAATGACAATCACAATTCCAGTATTATTTCAAAAGCTACTTCTAATAAAGTAAATCCTAATTTTTTAGCAGTTTCTTCTAAAAAGACGTCTGGCAATCATTTGTTGGCGATGAAAAATGCTTCACAAAAAGCTATTAAAAATATATCTTCAAAAGCCTCCAATAACCAAATTTTGGCTTCTACAATGAGCCCCCAAAAACATCATGATATTGAAAATGAATCATATTCCATTTTAGTAAAACAAACAATGAAATGGATTCAATCTAGACAAGGCGATAGTTATTTTGCAGGTTTTGATGAATCCGAAGAAGATCTTAATTACACAGTAGCTGAAAAATTATTAATGCGTGCTATTATCTCCAATTATCAACTTAAAAGAGATATTTTAAATAATAAATTATCTAAAGCATTAGATCAACAAGAAGCAATTGATACTTTACTAAATAGTAAGGAGTTTGCTGAAATGAAACAATTTGAAAAGTGGACAAAAGAATTTTTCAAACAACACCCTATCGAAGCTACTGCGCCCATTGTTTACTAATATAAGGGCCTCCCTCACAAAACAGTTTATCCAAAATACATAGATTATTCAAAAAACCTGTTTTATCACCAAATACTTGTTGATAAGGCGCTACTTCTTGATAGGTTGTATAATTTTTAGGGGTATAAGGTGATGTATAGTGAACATAAAGTCCCTTATTTGAATGTTTGGTTTCATCATTATTACATAATATATCATAAATAGGGAAAATTTCCTCCATTTCAGAAACAATTATCCAAGGAGCTTTTATTTGTTGATGCACCCATATGTGACATGCCATCAAAAATTCAATTAATGTATCAGGTTTTTGTTGATATAAATCAATGAGACTTTGTTCGTAATATTCAAAAAAGGGTGCTCTTTTATAGTTAACAATGAGTGCTCTTAAATGCTGTTCTCTCCAAGGTGCATCATACGCTATAAGAATATCTTGGATAGGTATTTTTTGATCACGTCCGCCAATAATTGGGATGCTTAAAGTTAAAGGTCCTTGAGAACTAGCTATTACACATCTATTTTTAAAACTCATTTTAGTAAAAGGTAAATGGGGATTCAAATACACTTTTTGAGTAGTATATAAATGTTGTATAAAACTAATGGTGCCAAAATATTGAAAATCGCTTTGAATCATTTTAAGAAAATCTTATTAAAATAAATGAGTGCCTTACGCAAATATCCAATAATTTTATCCAAAACAAAAAAATGCGACTTTATAAATTATTGTTATTAAGTTTAGTCATATTGACCATATCATGTAGTCAACCTAAACCCTTCGTATTTAAAGGAGTTCAATCTATTAAAATTGAAAAAGCAAGTTGGGGTAAAAATATTTTCAAGGCCGATTTTGTTTATGAGAATCCAAATAACTTTTCGTTAAGCTTGCAAAAGTTAGAAGCAGATATTTTTATAAATGATCAGCTATTTACACATTACAAATTAGATACTACTTTTTCAATACCAGCAGAAGCCACTTTTAAATTACCAGCTACGATGCAAGTGGAATTAACAGCTCTCTTAAAAAATAGTATCGATATCATTTTCAACAGACCTATGAAAATTAATGTCAAAGGGATTTCAACCTTATCTAAAGGAATGTTTACTAGAACAATTCCAATTGAGTTTGAGACAACTCAAAAATTAAATTTAGCGGAAGCACTCAGATAAGCTATAAACTTTTCTATTTTAAAGCTAATACGAAAGCCAATACTATTGCATCCAAGTAGATGGACTATTTCTCCATTGCATTAATAAATCCTGTGTAGAAGCATCTACCTCTCCTTTTTCCACTGCTAATTCTATCAAGCTTTGGTAATTCGTCAAAGATAAATAGGGAACGCCTGCGTTTTTAAATGCTTCTTCGGCGATATTAAAACCATAGTTAAATATGGAAACCATACCTACCACATCTAATCCAGCATTTCTTAAAACATCTACCACTTGCAAACTGCTTTTCCCAGTGGAAATTAAATCTTCAATAACTAATATTTTATGACTTGTTTGGTAAGCTCCTTCAATTTGATTACCTAAACCATGTTCTTTAGGTTTTGGACGAACATAAATATAAGGAAGCTTTAATTGGTCAGCTGCCATGGCACCCCAAGGAATACCTGCAGTAGCTACCCCAGCTAACATATCGGCCCCTTCAAATTTTTCAAATATCAGATTACACATTTCACTTTTGATAAAATCACGAACATAAGGAAACGATAAAACCTTGCGATTGTCACAATAAATAGGACTTTTCCATCCACTAGCCCATGTAAATGGATTATTTGGGCTTAATTTTACAGCACCTACTTGAAGGAGTTTTTCGGCAACGGCTTTTTGATTCGTCATATAATTTGAATAATGTAATGAATTATTGAAGCGAAATTAAAGTCAATTTCCCTAAAACGGCTCAAGAGTTACTAAATACTTTACACATTTTATGTCAACAACTATAATTGCAGCCGGTGGAATTGTCATGAATCCTAAACAAGAGATTTTATGGATTTTTCGACGAGGGTTTTGGGATTTACCCAAAGGGAAATTAGATCCAGGGGAAACCATACCACAATGTGCTTTAAGAGAAGTAGAAGAAGAAACAGGAATAAATGATATTCAACTAAACGAATTGATCACGATCACTTATCATGAATATTTTGACAAATATTTAAATACTCAAGTGACTAAGGAAACACATTGGTATAAAATGAGTATTCAAGATTTACAAAATGGAATCCCTCAAACCGAAGAAGATATAGAAAAAATGGAATGGTTCCCGATAGATGTATTAGAAATACCTATGCAACATACCTATGAAAATATAAAACTAGTTATAGCAGCTTATCTAAAAAGTTGATAGTTCAACCCACTTTTGATGATGAAAATATCGTTTGATGATGATAAAATCATATTCACTATATAAGGAAATACATTTTCACTAGATAAGGAAATTATAGTTTCAACTATTTGTTGTGCGCTAAAGATTTAATAACCACTTCGGGTAAAAAAGGGGATGCGTCTCCCCCATTTCTTAAAATATCTCTTACAATAGTGGAAGCAACTGATGTAAACTTGGGCTCGCCCGTTAAGAATAGCGTTTCAATATGTCGATCCATGGTTCTGTTCGCATCTGCAATTGTTTTCTCATATTCAAAATCACTCACATATCGAATACCTCTTAAAATAAAATGAGCATTGATAGATTGACAAAACTTAACAGTCAATCCGTCATAAACAGCGACTTCTACTTTGGGTTCATTTTTATAAATTTCTTCAAACCAAATTTTACGTTGATCCGCCGAAAACATTGGATTTTTAGATGCATTAATCCCAATACCCACCACCACTTTATCAAAAATAGGTAATGACCTGTCTATGATATCAATATGACCCAAAGTAACTGGATCAAATGTTCCTGGAAAGAGGCAAATTCTTTGCATGTAATAAAAGTAATAAAATATTAGTGAAAACTACGTGGTAGGTTGTGTTCTTCCCGTTAATAGGTATAAACAAGCCATTCTAACCGCTACTCCATTTTCAACCTGGTCTAAAATAATAGAATGTGGGCTATCTGCCACATCACTATCTAATTCTACCCCTCTATTGATAGGGCCTGGGTGCATAATGACTATTTCTTTAGAAAGCTTGTGTAAGCGATTTTTCGTTATACCATAAGCTAGGTTATATTCTCTTAGAGAGGAGAATAAAGGCTGATTTTGACGTTCTAATTGAATTCTAAGCACATTGGCAACATCACACCAAGCTAGTGCTTTGTCAATGTTGTATTCAACTTGTATATCCATCGCTTCCTTCAAATAAGTTGGTATTAAGGTTGGTGGGCCAGAAACCATCACTTCAGCTCCCATTTTTTTAAGCAGATAAATATTACTTAAAGCAACTCGACTGTGCATGATATCGCCTATGATAGCTACTTTTAAACCTTCTAATTTCCCCAGCTTTTCCTTCATCGAAAAAGCATCTAATAAAGCTTGTGTGGGATGTTCATTGATACCGTCTCCGGCATTGATAATTGCAGCATTAATATGTTTTGCAAGATAATGGGGAGCCCCTGAAGCACTATGCCTCATGACCACCATATCCACTTTCATACTTAAAATATTATTAACCGTATCCAATAAGGTTTCTCCTTTGGCGGCAGATGAGTTAGAAACTGTAAAATTAACCACGTCCGCTGAAAGTCTTTTTTCTGCTAATTCAAATGAAATACGAGTTCGGGTAGAATTTTCGTAAAATAAGTTAACAATCGTAACGTCTCTTAAGGTAGGAACCTTTTTAACGGGTCTTTGTAAGACTTCTTTAAACTGAGTTGCGGTAGATAAAATAAGTTGGATATCCTCGGTTGTGAGGTCCTTGATACCAAGAAGATGTTTGGTAGTTAGTGCCATTAAAAAACGAAATTAATATATTTTTTTGAAATGACCAATAGATACTATGCTTCTACTTGTAAAATAACATCGTCTACCCCATCGTTTTCCTGCCATCTTACTTTTACTTTGTAGGGGGTTTCATCCACCATTTCCTTACCTGTAAAGTCCGGCTGAATGGGTAATTCACGGCTAGGTTTACGATCTACAAGGACACATAAACTAACTTTCGAAGGTCTCCCAAAGGATAATAAGGCGTCCAAAGCAGCTCTAATGGTTCTTCCGGTAAATAACACATCGTCTATTAAAATGACCGTTTTCCCTTCAATACTAAAGGGCAAATCGGTTTGTGTCGCTAAATGTAGTTCACGACGGATATCATCACGATAAAATGTAATATCCAGCTTTCCATAAATAACTTGTTCGGCAGGAATTTCCTTTTGCAGAGCAGCTACAATACGATCACTTAAGTAAACCCCTCTTGGCTGCAATCCTACAATCACAGCATTTTTCAAACCAGGATAGGTTTCCAAAATTTGATGCGCTAATCGCTTTACGATACTGGGTAGTTGTTGTTCACTAATTAAGGTCATTCCATAAAATTTTAATAAAATTACAGCTTTTTGTCAAATTTAAAGGGGCATAATGATTCCCTTTGTATTTTGCAGTCATGCTGGAGATAAAGCAACTTTCCTTGGTTCAATTTAGAAATTACGTACAAACCCAATTTGATTTCACTCATCGAATTGTTGGAATTGTAGGTGCCAATGGAATGGGGAAAACCAATATTTTAGATGCTTTGTATTATTTGTCTTTCACGAAAAGCTATTTTAATCGCCCGGATGCTCAAAATGTGCATCATGCCTATCAGGGTATGAAAATTGAAGGGAAATTCATCATTAACCAAAATGAAGTCAATTTTAAATGTATTCTTAGAGAAACTTTAAAAAAGGAATTTTATTTTGATGAAGAATTGATTCCAAAATATTCACAGCATATTGGTAAAATACCTTGTGTGATGATTGCCCCCGACGATGTGCAAATAATAACAGGAAGTAGTGAAGAAAGACGTAAATTAATGGACAGTTTATTGTCTCAAATTTACCCTGACTATTTAAAGACACTTATTCAGTACAATAAAGTTTTATTACAAAGGAATAGTTTATTAAAGATAGCTGCTGAAACTGGTCAGCTTGACACTTTGTTATTAGAAACGCTAAATGAACAACTTATTCAAAATGGAAATCCCATTCATCAATATAGAAAGGAATTATTGAAAGAATGGTTGCCCCTCATATTAAATTTATACGAACATATTGCTGGACAATTGGATCAAATAGATATTCAATATCAATCTGCATTACATCAGGAAAGTTTTGAAAATTTATTACATCAGTCCTTACCCAAAGATAAAATTTTACAAAGAACAAAATTGGGTATTCATAAAGATGATTTGTTGATTACGATACAGCAACAGTCTTTTAAACAAGAAGCTTCCCAAGGGCAAAGAAAAAGCTTATTGTTTGCGATTCGTTTAGCCGAATGGATACTCATTAAAAAATATAAAGGCTATGCTCCTATTTTATTAATGGATGATATTTTTGAAAAGCTAGATGAAAAAAGGATGATTCAATTATTAGATTGGGTCAGTCAATCCACAGATGGCCAAGTTTTTATCACAGATACACATAAGGACAGATTAACGTCATTACTGGGAAAACATTTAACCTCTTATCAATTAATTGAATTATAAAAAGTGTAAATTGCTGCCATGGGATTATTTAAATTGGGCGATGCATTAAAGGACTTCGTTCAAAATAGTAAATTAAAAAATGGCATTAGAGCTGCACAAATTGAAGAAGTTTGGTCAGAAATTATGGGTGTTACTGTAGCAAAATATACAGATAAAATTTACATATTTAATCAGAAACTTTTTATTGAAACAAGTATAGGTCCTTTAAAAAACGAATTAGGTTTTCAAAAAACACAAATCATTCAAAGAGTAAATGAAAAGATGAGTGAAAATGTGATTACCGAAGTAATCATAAAATAATTAAACTGTTTCTGCGTCATTCATCACCTCTCTCATCAAGTCATTCATGGTAAGGACGCCTTTAAATTCCATTTCATCAAATACAGGTAAGTAACGTGTTTTGTAAACATTCATTAATACCATGCAACGTTTTAAATCCTCATCGTAACTCACCACAGGTAAATTATTAGACATAATATCTTTCACAGTGGTAGCATCTGACTTTCTGCCTTCCAATTTAATTTTATGTGTATAGTCGCGCTCCGACATGATTCCTAAAAACTCTTCGTTATTCTTTATCACCACATAACTTAGGTTCTCAGCTTTCATTATCGTTAAAGCTTCAATAACTTTAGTATCAGGAGAAACCACATTAAAATGGGGCCCTTTCTTTAAAATGATCGCTTTAATCTTTGACATAAAACTGTATTTATATCAAAGTTAGTTTAGTTTATTTGTAATCTAAATAACTAATTTTTTGCATGATATTGGATCCATTCATGACCATCACTGTTGGCCAAACTCTGGCTGCTGTTTTGATTAATGTAATGTCAGCAATAAGGATATTTTGATTTTTTAAAATCTCAGAAGCGCCTGATTTATCAGCAGTTACAATATATACAAGGGTATGTTTACTTTTAACTTTAGTAAGTAAGGTTTCCCAAGGAACGGAAGAATCTATTTTTCCGGCAAAGATTAAAACATATGGCAGCGGGTTCGAAAACAGCTGTTGTGTCGTATCCACTCCGTTTAAAGTAGATAAAGTGAAATCTTCTATAGCAGGCTTTAATCCATTCCCTTTTGTAATCACTACTTCTTTCCTGTCTTTATAGACATAGGTAGAATCAAAATTTTCAGGGAAATTACTAGCATCAAAAATATATTTCTTTCCTTCTTTTTCAAATTCCATCATGATAGCCACACTATCTGGAATGGCACCTTGTGGCATTTTCATTTTTTCAACAATATCGTTTCCTTGTTTATAAGGCAAACAATCTATGATTGGTAAATGATCTAACACCTGTTTTTGACCATACCCTACCGCAAAAGTAGAAAGCAATAATATAAATATACCTAATGCCGGATGCATATTTGTTTTTACTTTCTTCTTGTTCAATAATAAAATGATAATGGACAATAAAAGCACAATATCCTTTATAAAAGAAGTTTGAGGGGTCAGAGGAATACAATCTCCAAAGCAACCACAGGTTTTAATTTTTCCAGAGAATAAGGCATACCCTGTTAAGAAAGTAAAGAAAACAATTAGTACCAATAATAACCAAAGTGTTTGTTGATAAGGGTATTTAATTATTAAGGCAATACCTGTAACTATTTCAAGGATATTCATGAACAAAGACAAGGCTAAAGTGTAATCTGAGAAAAAGCCCATTCCCCATACATCAAAAAATTCTTGCATTTTATAACTCAACCCCAGTGGATCGTTGGCTTTTATTAAACCTGAAAAAATAAATAAAATACCTACTGACCAGCGTAAAATTTTTAAGAAGTTTTGCATGGTTATTTTTAAAATGGTAAATGTGAATGAATGTTCTCGAGTATTAATGTTTCCCCTCTTCAATTTGAATGAGTGCAAACACCGAATAGTTTAAAATATCAACAAAGTTCGCATCAATGCCTTCACTAATAATAGTTTTGCCATCATTGGTTAATATTTGTCTTATGCGCATCAACTTCATTAATATTAAATCAGCATAACTTTCTTGACTCATATCTCTCCATGCTTCACCGTAATCATGATTCTTATCTAACATCGTAGATTTTGCGAAATGTACATATTCATCATACATACTTTGAATTTGATCTACAGGTAATTCTTCTACTTTAGGATCACCTAATTTTAATTGAATTAAACCAATTACAGAGTAATTAATGATGCCTTTGAATTCAGAAGCAATATCATCTCCCACTTTTTGAGTACCAATATCCTGTATAGTTCTAATACGAAGTGCCTTGATGAATATTTGATCGACTACCGAAATAATCCTTAATACACGCCATGCGGTACCGTAATCCTTGGTTTTTTTGATAAAAATATCACTACAAGAAGCTATCGCTTGATCAAATTGTGTAGAAGTTTGACTCATGAAAAATGACCTAATTAGTCGGTTAGTTAATATCTTTGAACCCTTGCAAGATAATCAATAACCACTTTATAATAAAACTATGTTCATAAATGCCGCACATCATTTGAAATGGGATCTTTCCTCCCCTCAAGTCATGGGCATTCTGAATGCTACCCCCGATTCTTTTTATGCCCAAAGCTGGGTAGAACAGGAAAATGGAATCCTTCAAAAAGTAACTCAATATATCAATGAAGGAGTCCAAGTGATTGATCTGGGTGGGCAAAGTACTCGACCAGGAGCAGATCGAGTTGATATTGCGACAGAAATAATAAGAGTGGTTCCTGTCATTGAAATGATCCATCATCATTTCCCCCATCAACTCATCTCCATTGACACCTATCAAAGTGCAGTTGCTGAAGCAGCTATTAATGCCGGTGCTCATATTATTAATGATATTAGTGCGGGTAGTTTTGATCCTTCCATTTTAATGGTGGTGAGTCAATATGAAGCAGGTTATATTGGAATGCATTTAACCGGTACTCCCGAATCCATGCATCAAATTGAAAATAGAACAGCATTGATACCTGCCTTGATATCTTATTTTGAAGCAAAAAAGCAACGATTCAAAAAATTAGGAATTGATAACTGGGTCATAGATCCAGGATTTGGATTTGGAAAAACCCTCACAGAAAATTTTGAGATGGTGCAAAAATTAGATCAATTAAAAGAACTGGAATTACCCATCTTATTAGGCGTGTCACGTAAATCGGCCATCTATAAAACCTTAGGCATCAGACCCGAACAAGCCCTTAATGGAACCACCGTATTAAATACCATTGGTTTATTAAAAGGGGCTTCCCTATTAAGAGTACATGATGTGAAAGAGGCAGTGGAACTAATAAAGCTCATCCCCTATTTGAAATAATAGTTTATACAAAAAAATGAGATATTATATTTCATTAAAATATGAATTAACCATTTTCAAATTTTATAGCTATTGAATTTACTTCATAAAAAAAAGCGTCCCGAATCATTGTAGATTTAGGACGCTTTTTTATGTCAACTAAAAATGAAATTATTTTTTAGGTGCTGCGGGAACTTCTGCTGTTCTTTTTGTTACATCTTGAATTTCTAAATCAAAAGCCAAATTTTCATAGGCTTTGATTTGTCCATTAGGTTGAGGGCCATAAGCTAACATAGCTGGAACATAAATAGTTCCTTTTCCGCCTTTACCAAAATATTGTAAACCAATATCCCATCCTTGAATTACGGAATTAGTCAATACTTTCACGTCAAAAGGTTTTGCTGCTGGATCATTAGGTTTGATATTGGTATCGAAAACTTTCCCATCAAAACTATATCCTTTGTAAAACACACTAGCCGTTTTAGTAGAATCAATTTTATTAACTGCATCACCTGCTTCTTTTACAACTACAAATACACCTTCAGGTGATTGTACCGCTTTGATTTTATTCTTATCTAAGAAAGCTTTGATATTATTAATTTCTCTATTTTTTTCTGCTAAAGTTTCTTTTTTATAGTCAGCATCTACTTTAGAAACATCCGCAAATACATCTAAAATTTCAGCTTTACCTAGGATGACATCTTTTGCTTTAAATACTTCGTTGTATTGAACCGCACCCATTTTAACTAAAGTATCAATACTTAAAGAGAAATCAACCTTATCTCCTTTCTTACAATTAATAACAATTTCAGTAAATGTATATTTACCTAATCTTGTAGTGTCAATAGGAAAATATACAGGGATAACACCATAAGTGGTACTTAAAACGGTGTCTTTTGTTTTTAATTTGTACTCAATGTTGATTTTTACAAATTGGCCTTGCTCCAATTTTTTAGCATTACCACTTCCATGAGTGATTTTGTAAAGCATTCCAGAAGGGGCTTTTTCATATTGGTTACAACTTGCAAACAATACAATAGCAGCTACTAACTTTAAAGTTGATTTTATCATTTTATTTTAATTGTGTTAATTGTGTTTTATAATTTTCTATAATGGTTTTAAAATCTTGTAAGGTTTCTTCAACCGATTTTGAAGAACGACCGCCTGCAGCATTCGCATGCCCCCCTCCTTCAAAATGAGTTCTTGCAAATATATTAACATCAAAGTTACCTTTGCTTCTAAAACTCCATTTTCTTTCTTCTTCTCGATCTATTACAATGGCTGCTAATTTGATGCCTTCAATGGATAATAAATAATTTACTAATCCCTCGGTATCTCCCGTTTTAAGTTCGTATTTATAAATATCGGTTTTGGGAATGGCTAAAATGGCGGTATTTAAATCACGTAAAACAGTCATTCTATTTAAAAAAGCATTCCCCATAAATTTCAATCTTCCTTCAGAGGAATTATCATAAATTTTCTCATGTATGATAGAATGTTTAAGTCCCAGTTCTTTCAAATGAGCTACTATTTTATGAACAGAAGCGGTGGTAGAAGGGAATCGGAAGGAACCAGAATCGGTCATCAATCCCGTATATAAACATTGGGCGATGTCCAAATTAATCAAATTACTATACCCAGATTGAACTATAAAGTTATAGACCATCTCGCATGTAGAACTCATCATAACATCGCTAATTCCGTAACCAAATGTTTCAATATCAGGTTGTTGATGATGGTCAATTAAAATTTTAATTGATTTTGATTTTTCAATCACTGGTGCTAAATGCTTGGTTCTATGTAGGATATTGAAATCTAGACAAAATGCATAATCAGCCTGATTGACTATTTCTGTAGCCTGGGTCTTATTAGCCTCAAAATCAATGACTTCATTCACTCCTGGCATCCAATCTAAAAAACTTGCCCAATTAGTGGGAGAGATAACGGTCACATCATGTCCTAACTGCTTTAGAAAATGAGCTAAGGCTAAAGTAGAACCCATTGCATCCCCATCTGGCTTTTGATGGCCTGTAATAATGGCTTTAAAAGGTTGATTTAGAATAGGGTAAAATTGTTCAATTGTTTGCATAAGTGCACAAATTTACAATAAAATGGATGTTTTTCAGTAATTTCCGCCTTCAATTAGAAACATTCAAAAAAATAGATATGACTAACAGAACCTTTACAATGATTAAACCTGATGCAACTGCTAAAGGTTATACAGGTGCCATTTTAGACCAAATGATTCAAGCTGGATTTATTGTGAAAGCTATGAAATGGACAAAATTAACCCCTGCTCAAGCAGGACAATTTTATGAAATACATAAGGAACGCCCTTTCTACCAAGAATTAGTTGACTTTATGAGTAGCGGCCCAATTGTTGCCGCCATTTTAGAGAAAGAAAATGCGGTTGCTGATTTTCGTAAGTTAATAGGCGCAACCAATCCTGCACAAGCTGAAGAAGGAACTATTCGTAAGAAATTTGCTGCCTCTTTAGGTGAAAACGCTGTTCACGGAAGTGATAGTGATGAAAATGCAGCAATTGAAGGCAACTTCTTCTTTTCTAATTTAGAAAGGTTTTAGTTTTAAGATAACTGATTATAAAAAAAAGCACCCAAATTTGGGTGCTTTTTTTATGCTTGATATTTATAGTTATTTCTTAGCGCCTCTTGTTTTAGGTTTGCCGTATTTTTTTTGCATCACTTCTTTGTGATTTTTTCTTTTATTGACCTTGCTATTTTTTGCAGATTTTTCATGGAAAGCGGGCCCAGATTCTTCCTTTTTAGGCACTTTAGTTTGTATAATCTTCATGCGAATTTTCGGCTTCTCATCTTCTGTTAAAACATCTGATATTTTCACCTCTTCAGGGAACGCTAACATAGGGATAGGTTGTTTCATCAACTCTTCAATGGCTTTTTGAAACACTTCTTCCTTGGGTGTTATAAAAGTAATGGCAATTCCTTTTTTATCTGCTCTTCCAGTACGACCAATTCTGTGAATATAATTTTCCGGAACATCAGGTGTATCAAAATTTATAACGTGTGTTACTTCTGCAACATCAATACCACGGGCCATCACATCGGTTGCAATAATATATTGATATACTCCTGCTTTAAATTGTTTCACTGTGTTGAAACGATGATTTTGTTCTTTGTTAGAATGGATCACTCCTACTTTTTCAGGAAATGTTAAATTAATTCTTTCATATAAATCATCTGCCAAAGATTTAGTCCCAGCAAAAATGAGCACTTTAGTCATGGTTTCATCCTTACTCAACAAGGCATGCAATAAATTTACTTTAGTATTAAAGTTAGGAACCGCATATGCTGTTTGAATAATATTTTCTAATGGAGTACCTGTAGGTGCTGCTTCTACACGAACTGGATCATTAAAATAATCATTCATTAACTTTTCGACTTCGTCTGTAATGGTTGCTGAGAAAAGTAAGTTTTGTCTTTTCTGAGGAATGAGTTCTAATATATTAGTGATTTGTTTTCTAAAACCTAAATTCAACATTTCATCCATTTCATCAATCACTAATTTTTTAATCATTTTAGTTTTAAATGCACCATTCATGATTAAATCAAATAATCTACCAGGAGTGGCGACTATTACATCTGCCCCATGTTCCAACAAATTAAGTTGTTGGGTATTTATATTTACACCACCAAAAACACCTACGGCAGTGATACTCATATAGGTCGTTAATTGTTTAACGGATTCAACTACTTGAACGACTAATTCACGAGTAGGAACTAATATTAATATTTGAGGATCTTTATTTTTATCAAATTTCCATTGACGTAAACACGGTAGTAAATAACCAAAGGTTTTACCCGTTCCAGTTTGCGCAATACCACAAACATCTTTTCCAGACATCACGATCGGGAATACGCGATGTTGAATTGTAGTGGGTGTAGAAAATTGAGCGTCTTCTAAAGCCCTGAGCAAGGGGGTGTTTAAATTGAGATCTTGAAAAATCATAGGTTGCGAAGATAAAGGAAATAAATGGGGGGTGTTTAATTGGATAGCCGTCGCAACCCAAAATAGTTCAGGATTGCCGTCGCAACCTAAATAGTTCAGGATTGCCGTCGCTTCGCTCCGGCTTCCTTTATACCCTCGTTGCAAAAGCATAAAAACAGCAGCCTACTTCATAGGCTGTGCCTTGTTTAGTTCCTTCTCCAATTCAAGCGAGCTTGATTGGTTCTTTCTCTAAACAAGGCAGCCAAACCTTACGGTTTGGCTACTGTTTCCTTTTTTGGTCGGGTGGACAGGATTTGAACCTGCGACCACACGCCCCCCAGACGTGTACGCTACCGGACTGCGCTACCACCCGAAAACTCGCGACTCTCATCCAAATAAGAGTACGCTACTCCCGAGAACTCGGGACTCTCATCCAAATAAGAGCACGCTACTCCCGAGAACTCGCGACTACCATCCTATAACTCAAGCTAATTCTGTATATTTTCTATTGAAAATGAACATTTTAGACCTGAATTTATTGGATTTGAGGCGCAAATATAACCTCAAATAGAAAAAAACGAGCTATATTGCATTTAAATTTTATTGACCCGATGACAATTCTTCTAAGGCAAGTCAAAATTACAGATCCAAGGTCTCCTCACAACGGCTTAGTTAAAGATATTCTCATTCAAGATCAGGTCATTTCTTCCATTACAGATCATTATAAAGGAAAAGCAGATCAAGAATTTGTTTTAAATCAAGTTCAAGCAAGTCCTGGTTGGGTCGATCCTTTTGTACATTTTTGTGATCCAGGAATGGAACATCGTGAAACTTTAGTCACGGGGGCTTCTGCAGCTCAACAGGGTGGATTCACCACTGTATTTGCAATGCCCAATACAAATCCTTGTACCGATTCTAAATCTCAAGTTTCTTATATACTGCAACAAAATAAACAACTACCCATTCATGTATTACCATTGGGTGCTTTGTCTAAAAAATTAGAAGGAAAAGATTTAGCTGAAATGATTGACATGCATCAAACAGGTGCTGTAGCTTTTACAGATGGTTTAATTCCAGTTCAATCTACCCTATTATTTTTGAAATCTCTTCAATATGTAAAATCATTTGATGGGGTTGTAATTCAAATGCCAATAGATAAAAGTTTAGGAAGTTTAGGTTTAATGAACGAAGGTATATTATCTACAAAGATGGGATTAGCGGGTATTCCTGCCATCGCGGAGGAACTAATGATCTCAAGAGATATTGAACTTTTAAAATATACGCAGTCTAAATTACATATTACAGGAGTGAGCACTGCCAAAGGAATGGAACATATTAGAAAAGCAAAGAAAGAAGGATTGTCAGTGACATGCAGTGTGACACCCTATCATTTATTTTTTACTGAAGAAGATTTAAAAGATTATAATACATTACTAAAAGTGAACCCTCCTCTAAGAACTAAAGCGGATCAAAAAGCTTTACTTAAAGGCATAGAGGATGGAACGATAGATTGTATTAGTTCACATCATATGCCTCAGGATTGGGATGCTAAAACAATTGAATTTGAAAATGCAAAATCGGGAATAGCATCTATTGAAACCTGTTTCGCCACCTTAAATCATTTATTGCCTTCATTAAAAGACGATCAATTAGTTTCTTTATTCTCCACGAATGCAAGAACTATCTTTAATTTAGGGTCTGCAGTTATTATAGAAGGTGAAAATGCAGATTTGACTTTCTTTAATAAAACTGAAACAACTACTTTGAGTCAAAAGGATTCAAAAAGTAAATCAGCCAATTCTCCTTTCTGGGATCTATCTTTAACAGGTAAAGTAAAAGGCACTTTCGTAAAAGGCGCAATTGCTTTATTCTAAATATTCTAATTATTTAAAATTTTATAAAAAAAAATTTATGGAAAACAAAATCACTTCACATATTGTAAAAGGAGCCATTTTAAGTGTAGCATCCATTGTTTTAGGGGTGGTCATGTATGTATTTAATTTATATGAAGTAAGTTGGTTAAGCTATGTCAACTACGGTATATTAATTGGAGGTATCATATACAGTTGTATTTTATTTGCAAATGAGAGCAATAACAATGTCACTTTTGGAAATATTTTTGCCCATGGTTTTAAAACCACTTCGGTAGTGATTGTGATTGTCACTGTATATACTTTTCTTTCAGTAAAATTCTTATTCCCTGATATGGTAGATAAAATAATTGAAATTTCTCGTAAAAAAATGGCAGAAAATCCACAATTAACAGATGAAATGATTGAGCAAGGAATTGCCATGACTAAAAAGTTTTTTCTACCGTTTGCTATTGGAGGTGCTATTATTGGTAATGCATTTTTAGGAGTAATTGGTGCCTTAATTGGAGCTGCCGCTGCTAAAAAAAATCCAGCAGATCCATTTTCTGAACCTACTGCTTAATTGAAAGTTTAATTAAAAAACATGCAGATATCTGTTGTCATACCTCTTTTTAATGAAGCTGATTCTTTACCCGAATTAATGGCTTGGATTCATCGTGTGATGGAAACCCACCAATTTTCTTATGAAGTAATCATGGTAGATGATGGTAGCGATGATAAAAGTTGGGTTACTATACAACAACTACGCAATCAGTATGTGCATTTAAAATCAATTAAGTTTCAACGTAATTATGGTAAATCTGCTGCGTTAAATGAAGGATTTAAAGTAGCACAAGGAGATATCGTAGTAACCATGGATGCTGATTTGCAAGATTCTCCCGAAGAAATTCCAGAGTTTTATGAAATGATTACCCAACAAGGATTTCATTTAGTGAGTGGCTGGAAGAAAAAGCGCTATGATAATACATTCACTAAAAACATACCTTCTAAAATATATAATGCAGTAGCTCGAAGAAGTTCAGGAATACATTTACACGACTTTAATTGTGGTATAAAAGCCTATCAATTAAAAGTGGTTAAAAGCATTGAAGTTTTTGGAGAGATGCATCGATATATTCCTATTTTAGCCAAATGGGCTGGATTTAAAAAGATAGGCGAAAAAGTAGTGGTACATCAAGCTCGTAAATATGGTACTACTAAATTTGGTTGGGAACGTTTTGTAAATGGTTTCTTAGATTTAATGACCATTCAGTTTTTATCCAAATTTGGAAAAAAGCCAATGCAATTTTTTGGACTATTAGGTACTTTATTTTTTGTAATAGGTTTTGCATCTGTTGGATATATTGTTTTTGGGAAATTAATGGATGCTGAATTTACAGTGACCAATAAGCCCGCTTTTTATATTGCACTTACTTCAATGATGATAGGCATGCAATTATTTTTAGCAGGTTTTGTGGCAGAATTGGTAAATCGAAATGCCTCGGAAAGAAATACCTATTTAATTGAAGACAAAATAGGATGGTAAACAAATTGGTCATAATAGGCCCCGCTTGGCCTTTACGAGGTGGCCTTGCAGCATTTGATGAAAAATTAGCTATCTGTTTTAGCGAAAAAGGAATACAAAGTTCAATACATACTTTTTCCTTGCAATATCCCTCCCTATTATTTCCTGGCAAAACACAATACTCCACACAGCCAGCACCTCAAGGAATCAATATCAAGGCCTCTATAAATTCAATCAATCCTTTTAACTGGATGAAAGTGGGTTGGCAATTAATGAAAGAAAAGCCTGATTTAATTATTGTAAGATATTGGATTCCATTTTTAGGCCCTTGCTTAGGGACAATTTTAAAAATAGTTCATTGGAATCGTCATACCAAAGTGATATCTATTGTGGACAATATGATACCTCATGAGAAAAGATTAGGAGATACTTTATTTACAAAATATTTCGCTTCCAGTATTGATGGTTTTGTAACTATGAGCGAGAAAGTAAAGAATGATGTAAAGTTGTTTTCACATAAACCTACCCTTGTTTCCCCCCATCCTATTTTTGATCATTTTGGGAGTGCCATTTCAACCTTACAAGCCAGAACACAATTAGGATTTCGCGAAAACGATAAGATCATTTTATTTTTTGGATACATTAGAAAATATAAGGGCTTAGATTTATTAATACAAGCCATGAAAGATATTCGCATCCAACAATTAGGGATTCGATTATTAGTAGTAGGTGAATTTTATGACGCAGCACAACCTTATATAGATTTAGTGAATTCTTTAGCGCTTCAAAATGATATTACTTTTTACGATCAATTTGTACCAGATCAAGAAGTGACAAATTATGTTTCTGCAGCCGATTTTATCATTCAGCCCTATAAAAATGCGACACAAAGTGGAGTCACTCCACTAGCCTATCATTTTAGTAAGCCTATGTTAGTGACTAATGTGGGTGGTTTAGCAGATACAGTGCCTCATTTTAAAGTAGGTGTCGTAACCGAACCTACTTCTGAAGATATCGCTAATGGAATTGTGCAATTATATGATTTAGGTGCCGCTCATTTTATGCCCTATATACAAGAAGAAAGAAAAAAATATACTTGGGAGCAAATGACCGAAAAATTTTTAGCTTTACACCAGCAATTATAAATTTCATATTACTTATAAATCTCTGATATGTCCATAGATAAAATTTCACACATCATTTCACAATCCATTCAGGTGAAGCAGGATTTATTGTCCAATACCCATTTAATCCAACAGATTCATACGGTCGTGGAAGTCATCACTAAAGCTTTCCAAAATGGAAATAGTGTTTATTTTGCAGGCAATGGAGGCAGTGCTGCAGATGCGCAACATTTAGCTGCTGAATTTTCGGGTCGATTTTATAAGGATCGTAAAGCATTGCCATCGGAAGCATTGCATTGTAATACCTCTTATTTAACTGCTGTAGCCAATGATTATAGTTATGAAGTTATTTATGCTAGACTCATTGAAGGGATCACCAAACCGGGTGATGTATTAGTAGGTATGAGTACCTCCGGGAATTCAGGAAATATTGTAAAAGCATTTGAAGCTGCTAAGAATAATCAAGTTGTAACGATTGGATTCACGGGTGATAAAGGGGGTAAAATGAAAGATCTTGGTGATTATTTAATTAATGTTCCTTCCAATGATACGCCTCGCATACAAGAATCTCATATTTTAGTAGGTCATATTATTTGCGAATTGGTAGAAGCCAATATTTTTGGCTAAACTTTTATAATTTTATTTCTAACAATGGCTTTTCAACTTTCTGATATTCAACCCAACTGGACTTTGTTTTTAGACAGAGATGGGGTTATTAATGTAGAAAGAGACAATGATTATGTCACTTCCTGGAAAGAGTTTTCTTTTTACCCAGATAGTTTAGAAGCACTCCCCTTACTTAGGAAGTTTTTTAAAACAATTGTGATCACAACCAATCAAAAAGGAGTAGGAAAAGGAATCATGCTGGAATCCACACTACAAGATATTCACACCAACATGCTTGAAAAAATAGAAAGTATAGGGGGCGGGATTGATCATATTTTTTATTGTATCGATTTAGAAAATGATTCCCCTAATCGTAAACCTCAACCAGGTATGGCGTTTCAAGCTAAAGAGAAATTTCCTTCTATTCAGTTGAATCAATCCATTATGGTAGGCAATAGAATGAGCGATATGCAATTTGGTCGTAATGCGGGCTTACACACTATTTTTTTAGCCACCACACATCCTGAAACTCCATTTCCTGACGCTCATATAGATTATCGATTTTCAAATTTATTAGAATTTACTAAAGCGATCATTCAGAATAGCGTTATTTACAAATAAAAGAATATGTTTAAAAATAGTTTTTTT
This sequence comes from Chitinophagaceae bacterium, assembly GCA_037141925.1. GTDB lineage: Bacteria > Bacteroidota > Bacteroidia > Chitinophagales > Chitinophagaceae > Sediminibacterium. The sequence continues at coordinate 9,102 of JBAXBS010000001.1, read as the reverse complement.
ACTGGTTTATACATTCTTCTCTCCTTTCCATTATTTGTGAAAAGTCAAGGAAACAAAGACACTGATCATAATGGATTACTGCTTCAGCAGTTCGCATTACAAATCCAATCTGACACCATTTTATCACATCGTTTAATCACAGATAGTGTTTTAACAAGAGCATTAGTGACAGAACTAAAACAACCTTATTCCTTTGATTTTAGTTTTGATTCTTTAACAGCCATGAAACATATTAGCTCCCCTGATAAAAAGTTTAAATTTTTTTCCTGGCAAATTGATTTAGGGGATGGAACCTACAGACAAAGAGGTGCTATGCAATTGCAAACGAATGATGGCAGTTTAAAACTGCTTCCCTTTTTTGATAACTCCGATTTTATTCAAAATATGAGTATTGGGATATATGATAGAAAACATTGGATGGGGGCTATTTATTATGACATCATCCCAGTATTTTTTAATAGTGATACCTTATATACACTATTAGGATTTGATGAAAATACCAGTGGGATTTCTAAAAAGATTATTGAAGTCTTAAAATTTGAAAAGGGAGAACCTATTTTAGGAGGTGATTATTTTAAATATCCTACTGACCCCACTTTCCCATTGGGGAAAGCAGATCGATTTGTATACCAATATAAAAAAGGGAGTAACGCTGTAGTGAAGTATGACGCTATAAGACGTAGAATTATACTTTCGGAATTAGCAAGTACCGAAAATGATTTAAAGAAAATAGAGACCTTAGTGCCTTCTGGTAATGAAAAATATTTTGCTTGGTTGAATGGTAAATGGGAATTGTCGGTAAATGAAGAAACAATTTTCGAGTAGATTGATTCCAAATTGATATTAGGTTTTAGTCCAATTTAAGAACTGCTAAGAAAGCTTCTTGAGGAATTTCTACGTTACCAATTTGACGCATCCGTTTTTTACCTTCTTTTTGCTTTTCCAATAATTTACGTTTACGACTAATATCACCACCGTAACATTTTGCTGTTACATCTTTTCTCATGGCGCTAATATTTTCACGTGCAACAATCTTTGCACCAATGGCAGCTTGTATAGAAATTTGGAATTGTTGCTTAGTTAATAATTCTTTTAATTTCTCACATAATTTACGACCAAAATCGGATGCCTTTCCTCTATGAATTAAAGCACTTAAAGCATCTACTTTTTCTGCGTTTAATAAAATATCCATTTTCACAATATCAGCATCTCTAAATCCTATTTGAGAATAATCAAAAGAAGCATACCCTCTTGTTTGACTCTTTAATTTATCGTAAAAATCAAATACGATTTCGGTCATAGGCATTTCAAAAATCAATTCCACTCTGGTTGGCGTCAAATAACTTTGATTGATTAAAATCCCTCTCTTAGTTAAACATAAAGTAATAATATTACCAATATAATCTGGAGCTGTAATAATTTGAGCGCGAATATAAGGTTCTTCAATATGTTCAATTTTCACCGGGTCAGGCATTTCTGACGGATTGTTCACAATTAATTTTTCGCCTCTTGTAGTATAAGCTATAAAACTTACGTTAGGCACAGTTGTAATAACGGTTTGATTAAACTCACGTTCCAGACGTTCTTGAATGATCTCCATGTGTAATAATCCTAAGAATCCACATCTAAAACCAAAACCTAATGCTTGAGAAGTTTCTAATTCAAAAGTTAAAGAAGCATCATTTAATTGTAATTTTTCCATACAATCTCTAAGCTCTTCAAACTCATCTGTATTCACAGGATAAATACCTGCGAATACCATAGGTTTTACTTCTTCAAATCCATGAATCATTTCACCTGGATTATTTGCAAGAGTAATGGTATCACCCACTTTCACTTCTTTGGCTACTTTAATGCCTGTAATAATATAACCCACATCCCCAGCCCTTACTTCGGCTTTGGGTGTCATTGCTAATTTTAATACCCCTACTTCATCTGCATTGTAATCTCTTCCAGAAGCAACAAAACGTATTTTATCATTCTTCTTTAATACCCCATTCATGATTCGATAATACACAATGATTCCTCGGAAACTATTAAATACACTATCAAAAATTAATGCTTGTAAAGGAGCTTCCGTATTTCCCACTGGTGCAGGAATGCGTTCGCAAATAGCTTGCAAAATTTCTTCAATACCAATTCCTGATCTACCACTCGCTAATAATATATCTTCTTGTTTACATCCAATAAGTTCAATAATTTGATCCGTCACTTCCGGTATTTTAGCACCGTCCATATCAATTTTATTGATGACTGGAATGATTTCTAAATTATTATCTAGTGCTAAATATAAATTACTGATAGTTTGTGCTTGTATTCCTTGTGAAGCATCTACCAATAATAAAGCTCCTTCACATGCTGCTAAAGCACGGCTTACTTCATAACTGAAATCGACGTGTCCTGGAGTATCAATTAAATTATAAGTATAGGTAATTCCTTTATGTACATAATTAATTTGAATCGCATGACTCTTTATTGTAATTCCTTTCTCACGTTCTAAATCCATATCATCCAACACTTGATTCATCATTTCGCGTTCTGTGATGGTTTTAGTGTGTTCTAATAATCGATCTGCCAAAGTACTCTTGCCATGATCAATATGAGCGATGATACAAAAATTTCTTATTTTATCCATGTCAGTGAAAGTAGTCTTTTAAAATCTATTTAAGTGCGTTAATGATGGCGTTAAATTCAGTTACAATTAAGGAGGCACCACCTACTAATCCTCCATCCACATCGGGTTGTGAAAATATTTCTACAGCATTGTTTGCCTTCACACTTCCACCATATAAGATAGAAATAGATTGCGCTAAATTTTCTCCATATTGTTTTGCTAAAACTGAACGTATATAAGCATGTATTTCTTGCGCTTGATCACTTGTTGCAGTTTTGCCGGTACCAATCGCCCAAATAGGTTCATAAGCAATTACTACTTTTGAAATTTCATCGGCAGATAATTGAAATAAAGAAGCTTCAATTTGTTTTGCTACATATTCATTTTGTGTGCCCGCTTCTCTAATAGCTAAAGGTTCTCCACAACAAAAGATAGGAGTACTTCCTATGGCTAATGTTGCATTCACTTTTTCGGCTAAAAAAGCATCCGATTCATTGAAATATTCTCTTCTTTCAGAATGACCTATTACAATGTGTTTCACCCTTACCGAAGCTAACATAGGAGCTGAAATTTCACCAGTAAAAGCACCGTTGGCTTTGGGATAACAGTTTTGGGCTGCAATATGAACTCCTGATTTCCCAGCTACTTTTTGAACGGCTAAGGGAATATAGATAGCAGGAACAGAAATTATAACTTCTTGATTTTCAGTTAGATGATACGTAGATGATAATAAATCATTTAATAAATGTTCCGCTTCTGACCAGCTTAAATTCATCTTCCAATTGGCAGCAGCTATTTGTTTTCTCATAGTATCAATGCTTTTAAAGGTATTTCCTTCTTATTTGCGCTGCAAAACTACTTAAAAATTGGCTGATTTAGGTCATTTAGAAGCTAGAATGATGACTAGGGAGTTTTTTATGTAAATAGGCTAAAACTTGCTTCTCCTCGGGAGTGATTTCAAAGCCTTTCAATTTCTTCCAATTATGAATATCGTCAATGACTTTATTAAATTGATATCCTGACACAATACCCCAAGTAAAATTGGGTAAATATTTAGGCAATAAACCATTCCCAAATATGTTAGCGCTCACCCCCACATAAGATCCCGTATTGATACTGGATTGAATAGCAAAACGACTATAATCACCCATTAACATTCCCATTTTTTGACCTACTGTTTCCCAAATTTGTTGGGCCTCATTCCACATTTGCACTTTTCCTGCTGTATTTTTTATGTTACTGTTACAGGTACCTGCGCCAATATTACACCAGTGTCCAATAATACTATCTCCCAAATATCCTTCATGTCCTTTATTAGAAAATCCTAATAAAATAGAATTTTTAATTTCACCTCCTGCCAAACAATAAGGTCCCACTGTGGTAGATCCATAAATACTAGCATTCATTTTCACCACCCCTTTTTCTCCTAATACAAAGGGTCCTCTAATGGAAGCTCCTTCCATGATGAGTGCATCTTTGCCAATGTAGATGGGGCCGGTACTTGCATTTAAATTGGCACAATGAATTTGAGCTCCGGATTCCACAAAAATATTTTCAGGAGCAACGACTTTATTGGAAGCATCAATAGAAGCACTTTTTGCTTTCTTAACAAATTTAAAATCTTGTTCCATTAAAATGGGATGCCATTGTAATAAATCAATAGCATCATTTATAAAATGTGCGTTATCAAAATTGAGGGGAGCAAAATTGGCCAATAATATTTTTTCAAATGCTCTTTCGCAGGAATGTGTAGCGATCCATTTCCCACTGGTACTAATTAATTTTTCCCCTTCTTTTAAAGCTATGATTTGTGCTACTAAATGATCATCAGGAACACAGGTTGCATTGATAAAAATAGCAGGTTCGGTATTTTCAAGAAATGAATTATTGGAATATAGCTTTTGTAAATAAGGGGTGGTAAAAATGCCACATTCCCCTTTCAAAAATTGCTCCCATCTTTCTTGAATGGAATAGATTCCAATTCTTAGGTGAGCAATGGAATGCGTGTAACTAAAAGGGTAAAATTTCTCTCTGTCTGCAAGGTCTACTAATACGTATTGCATAACTGCTATTTAAGACATAAAAGTAAAACAAGTTATAGGATTTTTCATATTTCCTTACAGATGTTCATATTATGCTTATTTTTGTATCCTTAACATATATATTATGCAATTTGGTTATTTCAACTACCCTACACCCGCGAATGAACCCGTATTAAATTATACGCCAGGTTCTCCCGAAAAATTAGCTCTTAAAAAGGCATTAGCCGATTTAAAGTCAAAAACATTGGATATCCCCATGTATATTAATGGAAAGGAAGTGCGTACAGGTGAAAAAGTGGAAATTCATCCTCCGCATGAAAGACAACATGTTTTAGGTCATTTTCATGCTGGAAATAAAAAGCATGTGGAACAAGCCATTGAATCTGCTTTGCAAGTAAGAACTTCTTGGGCCAATATGAGTTGGGAAGCAAGAGCGCATATATTTTTAAAAGCGGCCGATTTATTAGCTACAAAATATCGTTTCGAAATGAATGCTTCCACTATGTTGGGGCAAAGTAAAAACGCTTTTCAAGCGGAGATTGATGCAGCTTGTGAGTTGATTGATTTTTTAAGATTCAATGTTCACTTTTTAAGTGAGATCTATAAACAACAACCTATTTCTGCACCAGGTATTCATAATAGAATGGAATGGCGTGGATTAGAAGGATTTGTGTTAGCGATTACTCCATTTAATTTTACAGCGATTGGAGGTAACCTACCCACTTCTGCAGCAATGTGCGGCAATGTAGTCATATGGAAAGCTGCCAATACACAAATTTATTCTGCACAATTATTCATGCGTATTTTAAAAGAAGCAGGTTTACCTGATGGCGTTATTAACTTAGTATATGTAGATGGTCCCACTATTGGTAACACTTGCTTTACGCATCCTGATTTTGCGGGAGTTCATTTCACAGGATCTACCGGTGTATTTAATTATATGTGGAAACAAATTGGGGAGAATATTCCAAAATACAAATCCTATCCAAGAATAGTAGGTGAAACAGGTGGAAAGGATTTTGTAATAGCGCATCCTTCTGCAAATGTAGATGCTGTCGTGACTGCTTTAGCAAGAGGCTCTTTTGAATACCAAGGTCAAAAATGTTCTGCCGCTTCTCGTGCCTATATTCCAAAGAGCATGGCGGAGGAAGTAAAAACAAAATTAGTGAAAGCAGTGAAGTCTATGAAGATGGGAACGGTAGAAGATTTTAGTAATTTTGTAAATGCAGTGATTGATGAGAAATCTTTTGACAACATTGCAACTTACATTAGCAAAGCAAAGAGTGATAAAAATGCAAATATTATTGTTGGCGGAAAATGTGATAAACGCAAAGGTTTCTTTATTGAACCAACTGTGATTGAAACAACCAGTCCAAAATATTTAACTATGTGCGAGGAAATATTTGGGCCAGTGTTGACCATTTATACCTATCCTACCAATCAATTTGAAAAAGCATTAGAATTAGTTGACACGACTTCTAAATATGCTTTAACGGGAGCTGTACTTTCTCAGGATCGTGCATCCATCGAATTAGCGACCGAAAAATTAAGACATGCTGCAGGTAATTTTTATGTCAATGACAAACCTACAGGAGCTGTGGTGGGTCAGCAACCTTTTGGCGGTGCCAGAGCTTCAGGAACCAATGATAAGGCAGGAAGTATGCTTAATTTATACCGTTGGTTGAGTGCGAGAACCATTAAGGAGACCTTTAATCCTCCTACCGACTATAAATACCCATTTTTAAACGAAGCTTAAACCACTGTTTTGTACTGATTTATATCAGAAAACAGTATATTTGCTCCTCAAAAATAAAGGACTGTGGCCCAAAAATTTTCTAAAGAAACCTATCTATATTGGTACGAATTGATGCAATTAATACGTCAATTTGAGTCCAAGTCGGAAGAAATGTACAAAATGGCTGGTAAAATTCGTGGTTTTTTCCACGTGTATAACGGTCAAGAAGCTATTGCAGCGGGTTGTATGACAGCCACTAATCAAGAAGATCCCTTCATTACAGGGTATCGTGACCATGGTTTAGCATTGGCTAAAGGTATGAGTCCGAATTCTGCAATGGCCGAATTATATGGTAAAGCAACAGGATGTTCTAAAGGAAAAGGCGGTAGTATGCACCTTTTTAGTAAGGAACATTTCTTTTTTGGAGGTCACGGTATTGTAGGTGCTCAAATAGGAACTGGAGCTGGATTGGCTTTTGCAGAACAATATAGAGGGTCTAAAAATGTGGTTTTATGCTTTTTTGGAGATGGTGCTGCTAGACAAGGTATGTTACATGAAGTATTCAACTTAGCTATGCTATGGAAATTACCAGTGGTATTTATTTGCGAAAATAATAATTACGCCATGGGAACTTCCATTGAAAGAACTAGTAACGTAATTGATATTTATAAATTAGCAGATGCTTATGAAATGCCAGCAGATAAAATTGATGGTATGACAGCTGAAGCGGTTCATGAAGGAGTAGCGCGTGCTGTGAAACGTGCACGTGAAGGTGATGGCCCTACTCTATTAGAAATGAAAACCTATCGATACAAAGGTCATTCTGTTTCAGATCCTCAAAAATATCGTTCTAAAGACGAGGTAGAAGATTATAAAAACCAAGATCCTATTACTAAAGTATATCATACCATCATTGAAAATAAATTCGCTACCGAAGCTGAATTAAAAGCCATTGATGATAAGATTACAGTGATTGTTGACGCCTCTGTAAAATTTGCGGAGGAAAGCCCTTGGCCAGACGATAGTGAAGTATACAAAGATGTTTATATGGATCAAGATTATCAATTCATAGTAGATTAAAATTATAAAATAATAATATGAGCGACTTACAGCACGAGAAACACCCTTTTTTAGATTTTGTTAATGCCAATAAAAAATCATTAACTTATGTACTTGCTTTTGTAGTAATTGCATTAGCTGGTTATGTGGGATATACTGAATTATATCAAAAACCTAGAGAAGAAAAAGCAGCGGATTCCATTTTTGCTGCAGAAAAATATTTTGCTATGGACTCTTCTAATTTAGTTTTAAATGGAGATGGACGTAGCAAAGGTGTCTTATACATCATGAAAGAATTTAGTGGAACGAATGCCGCCAATTTAGCAAAATACTATGCAGGTGTGAGTTATTATCGTAACAATGACTATAATAAAGCGATTGAGTATTTAAAGGATTTTTCTACGAATGCAAAGCAAATTCAAGCTGTCGCTTACGGAACAATCGGAGATGCTTATTCTGAATTAAAAAACAATGACGAAGCTATAAATTATTACAAAAAAGCAGGAGGTCATTTTCCAGAAGATGAGTCTATTTCTGCAGAATATTTATACCGTGCGGCTAGTCTTCTAGATGTCACTGGTAAAGCAGATGACGCAATCGCTATTTATAAAGATATTAAAGCAAAGTATCCTAAAACTGAAAGAGGTTTTATGGCGGATAAATATATCAATCGTTTGAAAGTTCAACCTTAGTTTTTATAGGGTTTTGCCCAAAATTTTTAAAGCATTCTCCACATCCTGTGGAGAATGCTTTTTTTATGTGGTTGATTTAATGACAATTCGTATTTTTGAATTATGACAGTTCAATTATTTGTGCCTTGCTTTGTGGATCAGTTATATCCAGATGTCGCTTTTAATACCATCAAGGTATTGGAAAAAGCAGGATGTACCGTTAAGTATAACGCGCAACAAACCTGTTGTGGACAACCTGCATTTAATGCTGGATTTTGGGGTGAAGCAAAGGACGTTTGTACCAAATTTGTACAAGATTTTGATGGCGCAGATTATATAGTAAGTCCAAGTGCCAGTTGTGCTGGATTTGTAAGAAATAATTATAATAAATTATTTGAGAATAACGCTTTTCAGAGTCCTGCAAAAAAGGTGGCGAATCGTATTTATGAGTTATCTGAGTTCTTAGTAAAAATATTAAATGTAACCAATTTAGGAGCCAAATTTGAAGGGAAAGCAACCTATCATGATAGTTGTGCAGGATTACGTGAGTGTCATATTAAATCAGAACCACGTACCCTTTTAAGTGCAGTGGAAGGATTGGAATTAATTGAAATGAAAGATACCGATATATGTTGTGGATTTGGCGGAAGTTTTGCAGTAAAATTTGATACCATCAGCGTTTCCATGGCAGATCAAAAAATTGAAAGTGCCCTCACCACTGATGCTGATTATTTAATTAGTACCGATATGAGTTGTTTGATGCATTTGGATGGTCGTATGAAACACAATGGTCAATCATTAAAAGTAGTTCACTTAGCAGAAGTTTTAGCGAGTGGATATTAAATCAATCAATATTTTTCACTTATTTGATTACCTTAAGTTGCTTATTTAAAAAAAATTCTTACCTATATTTTTTCATCTCATACTTATTTTTATGGCTTATTGGTTAATCAAATCAGAACCTTTTAAATATTCTTGGGA